>NZ_LR026983.1:1211063-1816594 GCF_900604345.1 Maliibacterium massiliense | reverse complement strand
CTATCCCGCCTGCGACTTGCCCGAGCCTGCCCCCCGCAAGCCCGACTACATCCGCATTATCAAATAGCCCATTTTTTGTAAGACGCACAGGCGCCCCGGGTGCAAAACGGAAACCCGGGGCGTGCTTTTTTCTTTTGGCTTCTTGATGCAGGCGCACACTATCCCGCGCTGCACACGCTTGTTGCAAAGATGGCGCATCCCACCCACGCTTGGTGGTACGCCGCGCGTACGGGGCGTAGAACCGCGCGCGGCACAACCTCCAGCGGCAAAGTCCAGCACAGGTGTGTAACAGTCCCCGAAAAAAAGTTAATAAATGCTCTTTCCTACATCTGGGGGTATAGCTCAGCTGGGAGCGCAGTTAAAGCGGTTACGCGCCCCCGCGTGCAGTGCACAAGCGCATTGCACGCGCTTCTTGCGCATGGCACCACCTGCCGCTTCGCAACTGGTGATACTTTGAGGCTGCGGGCGCGCAAGCGTGCGCGCCTCAGGCCTGCAGCGCCGCGCATCCCCCCCGCGCGCGGCGATCCTCCTCCTGGGCGCGCGCAGTGCGCCGCCGATCCCTTCTGCCACGCCTGCAGCAGTTTCAGCGCGCGTCCTACATCGGCTTGAGATTCTGCTCCAGCCGCGCCACCATCCAAGACAGGCGCTGCGCGCGTCCCCGCTCTGTTTTGGCGTCAAAGTACGCCCGCGCGTACGTCCGTTGGACGGACGGGGACATCGCCGTAAAATGTGTGAACGCCAGCGCATACTGCCGCAGCAGCGCTGAGAGTGCGTCGACCTGTTCCTGCGTCACGCCCGGCGGCCGGACGGCGTCCCATTGCCCGCCCTCTTTGGCCTCCCTGATCTTTGCACGCCCGGCGTCGGTCATGCGCCCCTCTTTCTCCAGTCTGGCGGCGATGGACTTGTTTTTCTCCGACCACTTGCTGCGCGCCCTGCGCATGGAAAAATACTTGATATACGCGCAGTCGTCCACGCGCCGCATCTGTCCGTCGATCCATCCATAGCAGAGGGCCTCCTCCAGCGCCTCGGACGCTTTGAGCGTCCGGGGCCCGCCCGCCTTGCCAAAGAGCAGCCATACGCCCTCACTGGACGCGCCGTTTGCCTGTAACCAGGCGCGAAACGCCTCCGGCGAGGCGAACTGCAGATACGCGGGCAATTTGCCCACCTCCTCTTGTGTTGGGCCATTACACACCCTATTGCCGACCGTCAGCAGCATCCGTTATTTAAATAACAAAACGCCTCGAGCCGGCGCGTGCCTGTCGGGGCGTTTGATGCTGTCTTTTTATCTGCGGGAGCGGCTGTTGCGGTTGGATACCAGGTTTTCGCTGAACACCTCGATGCTCTCCAGCGCGCGGCCCGTGCCAATTGCCACGCAGGAGACCGCGTCCTCGGCCACGTAGCAGGGCACCTTGGTGCTGTCGGAAATGAGCCTGTCCAGCCCGTAGAGCAGCGAACCGCCGCCCGTCATCACAATGCCGCGCTCGCTTACGTCCGCCGCAAGCTCGGGCGGGGTGCACTCCAGCACCGAGTACACCGCCTCCACCACGGTCTGCACCGTCTCCTCCAGCGCCTCGCACATCTCGTCGGAGCCGATGCTGATGGTCTGGGGCAGGCCGTTGATCAGGCTGCGCCCGGTCACATCCATATACACCGTCTCGCGGCGGGGATAGGCAGAGCCGATGTTGATCTTCATCTCCTCGGCGGTGCGCTCGCCAATAAACAGGTTGTGTTTCTTGCGCATGTAGCGCATGATGGCGTCGTCAAATTTATCGCCCGCCACCTTGATGGTCTCGGCCACCACCAGCGAGCCGAGCGAGATCACCGCCACGTCCGTGGTGCCGCCGCCGATATCCACCACCATGCTGCCGTAGGGCTTGGCGATATCGATGCCCGCGCCGATGGCCGCGGCAAGCGGCTCCTCGATTAAATACGTGTCGCGCGCGCCCGCCTCCATGGTGGCGTCGATGACGGAGCGGCGCTCCACCTCGGTGACACCAGCCGGCACGCATACCACCACGCGGGGCTTGAAAAAGATGTGCTTGCCCACCACCTTGCGCACAAAGTAGCGCAGCATGCGCTCGGTGACATCGTAATCCGAGATGACGCCGTCGCGCAAGGGGCGGATCGCCGCAATGCGGTCGGGCGTGCGGCCCAGCATTTTGCGCGCGTCGTCGCCCACGGCCAGGATTCTGCCCGTCTCCTTATCCATGGCGAGCACGGAGGGCTCGCACAGCACAATACCCTGATCTTTTACATAAACCAGCACGCTTGCGGTACCCAAGTCAATGCCGATATCCTGACTGCGAAACATCGTATGTATAAGCTCCTTTAGCACAAAGCGTCGTTTGATTGATCATGGCCCACCGTCAAATAGGTGAACATGTTTATTATAGCGCATATGTGCGAGGACAGGCAATGCCAAAAGCCCTTTTCGCATTTTTTTGTCAGGATAGGGCGATCGCAGGCGCAAAAAAAGAGGCCGCGCGGCATAAAAGCCGTGGGCTAAGGCGCGCCTGGCCGGTGCGCCTTGCGCGGCCGCCCTCCGCGCGCGCCGGTGCAAAACACTGCGCGCCAGCGGCCGAACCTCTTTTCCCCGGGCAAAGCGCGCTCTGCCTCCGCCTCCAAAGCCCAGGCTCACATCTGGGGATGCTTATATTTGCGCTGGGTCGCCATGCCGCCGCGGATATGGCGCTCCGCCTTGTTGTAGGCGAGCACCTTTTTGGCCTGCGCGGCCATGGTGGGATTGATGCGCGCCAGGCGCTCTGCGACATCCTTATGTACGGTGGATTTGCTCACGCAGAATACCTTGGCGGCGTCGCGCACCGTGGCTCCCTGCTCGATGATATAAGCCGCTGTTTTGAGCACACGCTCTTCGATATAGTCGTTCAAGACCTCGCCCCCCGCTACTTGATGCTTTGTACATGGGTATGCAGCGCCCGGCGGGGGTATGCACCGCAAACGGCTCTGTGGCGGCATTTTCTGCGCACAAAAAAGCGTTTCGCAAAAGGGGGTTTTCCCCTTTTGCGAAACGCACAGGCGCTTGATTGGGCGCGCCCTGGCCCCTTAGGCGGCGGTTACGCCATCTTGTCGCTCTTTTTGATCTTTGCCGTTTTCATGAAGGCCTGCACCTCCGCCATGCCCGGGGTGCCGGTGGTGGTGCCGATAAACTGCACGCACATCGCGGCCAGGCCCGCGCCGAAGCGGCAGCACTCCCGATGATCCCAGCCGTTGACCACGCCGGTCAAAAAGCCCGATACGAACGAGTCGCCCGCGCCGGTGGTATCCACGGTGGGCACTTCAAAGGCGGGCACGGTAAATTCCTCATGCGCGTTGCGGAAATAGCAGCCCGAAGGTCCCAGCTTGATCACCACGTTTTTCACGCCCGCATCCAGCATCATCTCCGCCATCTTATCCGGCTCGTCGCAACCGGCGATCATGCGCGCCTCCTTGTAGCTGGGCATAAAATAGTCCATGTACTTAAAGGGCCCGCGCAGGGTCTCCAGCCAGCGGCCGGAGCGGTCCCACGCCATGTCCATGGCGGTCATGCAGCCCTGCTTCTGCGCCTCGGCGAACATCCGCTCGGTAGGCTCGCCCACCAGCGGGGGGTTGCAGTTGTAGTTGTTCTCAATGAGCACCTTGTACTCGCCCAGCTTATCCATGGGCACATCGTCCAGGCACACGGTGATGTTGACGCCGCGCCGGCCGATGAAGGTACGGTCGCCCTCGCTGTTGATGGCCACCAGCGTGACGGAACCCACGGAGTTGGGGATCTGCTTGACATACTTCATGCCCACGCCCTCGGCCACCAGCTTATCGTAGAGGAACTGGCCGAAGCTGTCGTCCGCCACGCGGCAGACGTAGTCCACGTCCACGCCCTGGCGGGTCATGTTGATGGCGACGTTCATGGTGTCGCCGCCGTTACTCATCATAAACTCGTCCACCTGATGGGAATCGACCTCGAAATCCAGCTCGTTGAGCGGTTTGATGAGAAGGTCGACCGTGCCGTTGCCTACTGCCAATACCTTGCCTGCCATACGTTTTTTACTCCCCTTATCCTTGTATTATTGTGAAATATATGCCCCAAACGCGCCGCAAAAGTGCTTCGTGCGGCCCGTTTTGTCATGCAAAGGTTCCCTTGCCCGCCTGCGCGCCGCGCCCCGTGACGCGCGGGCGCGTGCTCCAAGGCATCACGCAGCTGAAATAGCCGTGCGCGCCGCAGCGCGCGATCACCATCGCCCGTCCGCCCGAGAGGGCAAACCAGTCTACCACCTGCTTGGTGCGCGCCCCGCACGCGGGGCAGCTCAGCGCGCCTGCGCGCACGCCGTACCACTGCTTCATCGCCGTTAGATAGCGCAGAAACATGGCCTCCTGCTGGCGCTTGGGCAGGATGAACGCGCCGCTGTTTTCCGCCTGCGCCCGCGCAAGATCGATGTGGGTGAAGATCTCACCGGCGCAGAGCGCGTCATAGAGCGCGCTGTGGAAGGACTCCGATACCTCGATCTGCAGCATTTCGCAGGCGGCGCGCAGGCCGCGTTGTGCGCGGCCGTCCACCTCCAGCTGCTGCGAGAACAGCTGCTGCAGGTTGAAATATCTGTCCACAAAGCCCACTTCAAGCGCGTAATACGCCAGGTTTTCCATCAAAATCACGGCGTCCTCGTTGCCCCAAGACAGCAGCGCAAAGTCCTCCCCGCACCAGGCGGCAAAGCGCGTCATCACCTCTTGAAACGTCTCGCCATGGCGCAGCTGCTCGCCGTCCAGCTGCACGATCCGCTCCACAGTGGGGTGCATGCCCTGGTAGATCGCCGGGCGCACCACCGCGTGGAAGGTATCGATCTTGCGCTGGCAGCCGTCATACTTAACCGCGCCAAATTCAATGATCTCGTTAACCGCCTTGCGCTTGCGACGTGACCTGTTTTTCTGATTCCACTCCAGGTCCATCACAATATAGGTCATACAGGTATCTCCAATCCTTCAAACCGAATCGATGCCTCCCCGCGCGCGAGCTGCCCCGCGTCATGGACGCATGATCCTCAAATCTTCCCATGTTAGTTTATCAGTTTGCCCCCGTGCGCGCAATGCCCGCGATAGGAAAAACCGCGCGTTTTCCCGCCGTTTACATGGTTTTTTCTCCCTTTTCGTGTACGATACCGCTATTTCGCGCAAACGATTGCATGCGCGTATTGGGAAACTGCCCCTTTTCACCGCAGGCAGAACCCGCTATACTGAAAATATCGATCATCCGCGACCCCGTTTCCTTGTCGCTACAGACCAAAGTGAGGTGTTTGCCATGATTCGCCGGGGGCTTTACGCGCTCTACAAACGCCACGAATATAAAGCCACGCGCCAGCAGGATGGGCGCTACAAGCTGGTGACGCGCTACGTCCGGCGCCTGACGCCGGAGTTCGTGCCCTCCCAAAGCGTCAAGGGGGTCTTTGTCTGCGTGGTGGAGGCCGCGCAAATCACCCGCCTGTTTTTCATCCAGACCACGGCCCTGTACCGCGGCTTTGAGCTGGAGGCACTGCGCGAGACTGCCCGCCAGGTGCTGGTGCGCACGCAGGATGGGCGCGTTGCGCGCGCGCTGGGCATGCAGCGCGGCGAAGAGGGGTATTTTTATATGCTGGTGCCCAAAGAGGGGCTTTCGCTGATCGAGCACAAGCGCCCCGTGCAGGACATCTGAGGCGGCGCGCTCCACCCGCGGGGACGCGGGTATTTTTTTACGCAAAAACATGGCCCCCCGCCGGTAATTGCGCTATAATAAAGCTAAGAATTTTTTGATGCGGCGCATCGCCGTTCCCTTTCACATCATCGCCGCCGGCGTTCGTTTTTCCAATGGCGGGGCATTTCCTCAAATGTTGGCCGGAGGCAGCTGTGTTTCACCCAAACAAAAAGGAGGTCCATTGCTTATGAATCCCAATCCCTTTGATCTCAGCGGCAAACGCGCGATCGTCACCGGCGCCGCCGGCGGCTTGAGCCTGGGCATGGCCACAGGCCTGCACGAGGCAGGCGCCACGCTGGTGCTCATCGATAAGCAGGATAAGGTGCAGGAGGCCGCAAGCGCGCTCTCTACGCCCGATGCGCCCGCTTACGCGATCGTGGCGGACCTGCGCATCCGCGAGGATTTAAACGACGCCTTCAGCCAGGCGGTGGAGTACCTTGGCGGCGGCGTGGATATCCTCATCAACGGCGCGGGCACCCAGGCGCGCCATCCCAGCGAGGCGTTCCCCGTGGAGGAATGGGACGACGTGCTGGAGGTCAACCTAAACGCCGTCTTCCAGATGTGCCAGCTGGCGGGCCGCCTGATGCTCAGACAGGGCTACGGCAAGATCGTCAACGTGGCCTCCATGCTCAGCTACTTCGGCGGGTTTACCGTGCCTGCCTACGCGGCCAGCAAGGGCGGCGTGGCGCAGCTGACCAAGGCGCTGAGCAACGAGTGGGTAGGCCGCGGCGTGCATGTCAACGCGGTGGCGCCCGGCTACATGGATACCGATATGAACATCGGCCTGCGCCCGGAGAACAACCCCGTGCGCTATGAGGAGATCACCAAGCGCATCCCCGCGGGCCGCTGGGGCACGCCGGACGATATGAAGTACATCGCGGTGTTCCTCTCCTCGCGCGCGTCGGACTATATCAGCGGCGCAATCATCCCGGTAGACGGCGGCTATCTGGAGCGGTAAAATAGCAGTAGCTTCACTGGGCGCCGCCCGCTTCTCGATTGGGGGTTCCTCAAAGGGTTGCGGGCGGCGCTTTCTTCAAAAAATGGTACGAAACGATTGTGAGGTATGTATGACTGTTCTTGTAACGGGGGGCGCGGGCTTTATCGGCGCGCACACCTGCGTGGCGCTGCTGGAGGCGGGCTACGACGTGGTGGTGCTCGATAACCTATTCAACAGCAAGCCAGAGGCGATCGACGCCATTGCCCGCATCACGGGCAAACGCCCCGCCTTCCATCAGGTAGACCTGCTGGACGCGCGTGGGGTCGCGGGCGTATTTGCCGCGCACGATATCCAGGCGGTGATTCACTTTGCCGGCCTCAAGGCGGTGGGCGAATCGGTGGCCCAGCCCGTGCGCTACTACCACAACAATGTCACCGGCACGCTGGTGCTGCTGGAGGCCATGGCGCGCTGCGGCTGCGCGCGCATCGTGTTCAGCTCCTCGGCCACGGTCTACGGCATACCGGACGTCACCCCCACGCCCGAAACCGCGCCGCTTCGCACCTACAACCCCTACGGCGAGACCAAGGTGATGATCGAGCGCATCCTGCGCGATGTGCACGTGGCAAACCCCGCGTTTTCCGGGGCGCTGCTGCGCTACTTCAACCCCATCGGCGCGCATGAAAGCGGTCTGCTGGGGGAAGACCCCAGCGGCATCCCCAACAACCTGATGCCCTACATCAACCAGGTGGCCTGCGGCAAGCTGCCTCATCTCAACGTCTTCGGGGACGATTACGACACGCCCGACGGCACGGGCGTGCGCGATTACATCCACGTGATGGACTTGGCAGAGGGGCACCTCAGGGCGCTGGAGTGGGTGATGCACCACGCGTGTGTGGACGCCTTCAACCTGGGCACGGGCACGGGCTACAGCGTGTTGGACATCGTGCGCGCCTTTGAGCAGGCCAACGGCATCAGCATCCCCTACCGCATCGCGCCGCGGCGGCCGGGCGACGTGCCCGTGTACTGCGCAGACCCCGCCAAGTCGCGCGCGGTGCTGCACTGGCAGGCCACGCGCACGCTACAGGACATGGTGCGCGATGCCTGGCGCTTTACCCAGGCGCAGCTTGCGCCTGGCGGGGCGCCGTCTGCCTAAAGGAGGCGCTTTATGAAAAACAAACTGCTGCGCGTGCCCCTCGTCTCGCTGGGCACGGGCATCCTGCTGACCGTCATCGAGACCGTCGCCGCCTACACCTTGGGCCGCCAGGGCGGCAGCACAACCCCGCTGATCTGGGTGATGCTCCTCTGCTCAGCGGCGCTCTACGTGCTGTGTGGCATCCTCTTCTTTCGAGATATGACCTGGGGGGACACCGCCAAATCCGCCGGACTGGTGGTCGCCTACGCGGTAGCGATGGTGCTGGTGGAGCAGCTCTTTCTCGCCGGCGGCAGCTAC
This sequence comes from Maliibacterium massiliense, assembly GCF_900604345.1. Lineage (GTDB taxonomy): Bacteria > Bacillota > Clostridia > Christensenellales > Maliibacteriaceae > Maliibacterium > Maliibacterium massiliense. Next base: position 1,808,491 of record NZ_LR026983.1, on the reverse strand, counting down.
CCCGCCGTGCTGCTGTGGATGTTTATACCCCTGCGCATGTATCTGAGCGTGCACCAGGCGCTGCTGTTTCTCACCTGGACGCCCAGCATCTGGTACGTGGCGCTGTCGTGCCTGGCTCCGCTGCTGTTTGTGCCCTGGGCCCGCCTGCGCAGGGGCACTGGATCCGCAAAGCAGCCCGGGTAAACTAATAAAAGCATAAAAATGGCGCGCACATCCTGTATTTGGATATGCGCGCGTTTTTATTGCTTTCTTTACGCAAAGGGCGCCTTGCCGGGGCGGTGGATGCTCACCTCGTCCACCACGCCGTTGGTGTTCCTGTGCTGCAAAAAGTACAGTACAATGTCCGCGATATCCTCCGGTACCATCAGCTCCGAGGTATCCAGGTCAGGGCGGGCAAGGCGCACCATCTCGGTGCACACGCCGCCCGGGCAGATGACATGCACGCGCACGTTCTCTTGATAGAGCTCGTTGGCCATCGTTTTGGACAGGCCGTAGAGCGCGTGCTTGGAGGCCGCGTAGGCAGCCTGGTTGGGATAGCCCTTGTGCGCCACCACCGAACAGATGTTGACGATGGTGCCCAGTCCGGACGCCTTGAGCGCCTCCAGCGCGTGTTTGCACATGAGAAACGGCGCGCGCACATTGGTGGCCATCACCGTGTCAAACAGGTCGGTGGGAATTCCTTCAAAGGGCATGTTCTGCACCAGCCCCGCGTTGTTGATGAGAAAGTCCAACCCACCAAGTTCCTGCTCGGCCATGGCCACTGCGCGCTGGATGTAGCGCTCCTGCAGCAGGTCACCCGCGCAAACGATGACGCGGCCTGTGCCCTGCGCCTCCCCTGCGGTGGTCTGCAGCTTGGCCTCGTTGCGGCCGCAGATCACCATATCCACCCCCTCGCGCGCCAGCGAAAGCGCAATGCCCTTGCCAATGCCGCTGCCCGCGCCCGTGATGAGCGCGCGCTTTCCTGTCAGATCCATACGCATGCTATTGGTACCTCCTTCAAAGCTTATACGTGCTTTTTGTGCGCGTTTCTATGTACTTTTTCCTATGATGGTGCGTCACTTGTGCCTGGCAGGGCGCGCCCTGCCTGTGCGCCCGTCCTGCCGCTTGCCGGTCTGCTTGCCTGCGCGCGCATCCTGCGCCTTTGGCGCGCGCTTCCCCGCTGCCCAAGCAGCCTGCGCGCCCTGCGTCTGGCGCGGCTGCTTTTGCGCATGCGCGCCGGCGCGGCGCTTATCGCCACAGGCGCGCCGCGGGCCGGCCGCCCCTTGCGCGGGCACCAGACAGCGTTTGCCGCTGCCGATCAGATCGTCGCGCGCCGCCCTGCGCAGCGCCTCGCGCACCAGCGGGGCGTTCTCAGGCATATAAAACTGCAGCAGCGCCCGCTGCAGCCGCTTTTCGTGCGGATCGCGCGGCACGTAGACCGGCTTACCGTCGCGCGGATCCAGTCCGGTGTAAAACATGGTGGTGGAAAGCGTGCCCGGCGTGGGATAAAAGTCCTGCACCTGCTCGGGGCGCTGGCCTGTTTCCTTCATGTAACAGGCCAGCGCAATGGCGGCGTTCAGGTCGCTGCCCGGGTGGGAGGACATGAAATAGGGCACGATGTACTGTTCCCTGCCCATCTGCGCGTTGAGCGCGCGGTAGCGCTGCAGGAAACGATCGTAAACCTCCCGCGGCGGTTTACCCATATAGTGCAGCACGGTATCGTCCACGTGCTCGGGCGCCACCTTCAGCTGGCCAGAGATGTGGTGCTGCACCAAATCCCGCAGAAACCCCGCATCCTTATCGTACATGATATAGTCAAACCGCAGGCCCGAGCGCACAAACACCTTTTTGACCCCCGGCACCTTGCGCAGTTCCGCCAGCAGCGCGCGGTAATCGCTGTGGGTCACCTCCAGCTTGGGGCAGCGCGGCCACAGGCAGGCCCTGTCCGCGCACACGCCGCGCTTCAACTGCGCTTTGCACGCGGGCTGGCGAAAGTTGGCAGTGGGGCCGCCTACATCGTGGATATACCCCTTAAAGCCGGGCATCTGCGTCATCTGGCGCGCCTCGCGCAGGATGGAGGCGTGGGAGCGCGCCTGCACCGTGCGGCCCTGGTGGTACGTCAGCGCGCAGAAGGAGCAGCCGCCGTAGCAGCCCCGGCAGGAGGTAATGGAGAACGACACCTCGTCCATCGCCGGAATGTGCTCCTTATAGCTGGGGTGGGGCGCGCGCATGTAGGGCAGATCGTAGCTTGCGTCCAGCTGCGCCGTGCTCAAGGGGGGCGCGGGCGGGTTGACCACCACAAACGCCGCCCCGTGCGGCTGCGCCAGGCGCCTGCCCCGCAATCCGTCCGTCTCGCGCTGCTGGTCAAGGAACGCGCGCGCGTAGGCGCGCTTGTCCTGCTTGACCGTTTCAAAACTGTCGATCTGCTGCGCCTCTACCCCCTCCAGCGTCTCGGCCAGGTACGCCGTGCCCGGCACGTCGCGGATATCCCGCAGCCGCTCGCCCGCGTGCATGCGGCGGGCCACCTCCACAACGCTGCGCTCCGCCATGCCGTAGACGAGCAGGTCCGCGCCGCTATCGACCAGGATGGAGCGGCGCACCGTATTATCCCAGTAGTCGTAGTGGGCAAAGCGACGCAGGCTGGCCTCGATGCCCCCGATGATGATAGGCATGCGCCGGTACGCCTTGCGGATTTGGTTGCAGTAGACAATGGTGGCCCGATCCGGCCGTTTGCCCATGCGTCCGCCCGGGGTGTAGGCGTCGCTTTTGCGCCGCCTGCCCCCCACGCTGTAGTGGCACACCATGGAATCGATATTGCCGCTGGTCACAAGAAAGCCCAGCCGCGGCCGGCCAAAGCGCTGAAAATCCACCAATGTCCGCCAGTCCGGCTGGGCGATCACCACCACCTGAAAGCCCTGCGCCTCCAGCGCGCGGCCGATGATCGCCGCGCCGAAGCTGGGGTGATCGATATAGGCGTCCCCTGTCACCAGGCAGAAATCCGGCCTATCCCATCCCAGGTCGTGCATTTCCTCTGGCGACATAGGCAAAAATCCTTGCATGCGTCCGCGCTCCCATCTGACATAATCTTCCGCTTCAGTATACCATAAGAAGGGTGCAGAAAACCTCCGCGCGCTATATAATGGTATTGGTTCGTACAGAGACATGCAGCTTTGCATATGCCAGGAGGGAACGAAAGGCCATGCCCAAAGAGAAAAAACCAGCGCCGCGCCACGCAAGGCAGACGCGGCGGCCGCGCCGCGCGCAGGAGGACAATCCATACAGCTACGACGTGCCGCCGCACGAGCGCTACGAGACGCGCGCGGACGTTTGGCAGGCGGATGAACCGGAGCGAGACACCCAGGTGCACGATGATTTGGTCGACGAGCTGTTCGTCCCGGGCGTGGCGGGGCCGCCCACCTGCGGCGCAAAGGGCCCCCGCCGCAAAATGGGCCGCGGCCGTCTGGCGCTGCTGACCCTGTCGATACTGATCTTTATCGGCTCGGCAACGGCGCTCATCGCCATCCTCGGCACGCGCGCCGCGGCGCGCGACGAATACGCCAAGCTGGCTGAGGCAGTCCGCCCCTCCGCATCCGCCGCGCAGGCGGGCGCCGCTCCGGATGCGCCCGCAAAAGAGACGCCCCCCATCGACGCGGTGGGCATCGCGCAGCTGCAGCAGCTCAATGGCGACTTTGTGGGCTGGCTGCAGGTGCCGGGCACAAACATCAACTACCCCATCGTGCAGGGTGCGGATAACGATTATTATCTGAAGCACACCTTCCAAAAGAGCAATTACGCCTGCGGGGCCATTTTCATGGACTACGTCAACGCGCCGGATTTTTCCGACGCCAACACGGTGGTCTACGGGCACAACATGCGCGATGGGTCCATGCTGCACGACTTGACGAAAATGCTGGATATGAACTACGCGGCCGCGCACGACATCTTTACCATCACCACGCCTGACGCGGTGACGCATGCATACCGCATCTTCTCCGTACACCAGGTGGCGGCCACGGACGATTACCGCACGCCCGGCTTTGCAAACGACGCGGAGAAGGCGGCGTTTTTTGAACGCATGCGCAGGCGCTCCGCCTTCCAATCAGACGTGGCGCTGGACGCGCAAAGCCGCATCGTCACCTTCTCCACCTGCCCCAACAACAACGACGCCATGCGCATCGCGGTGCACGGGGTGTATGTGGGCGAGAAGACGTATGAATAGATACCATGCCCGTGCAGCGCGCAGGAAAAGCGCGGCCCCGGCGCAGAGCGTGCGCCGGGGCCGCATTTTATTCTTTTAACCGCCGCGCACAATCCGCACAGGTCGACGCACACAGAGGCGCTGCGCGCGCGTTGACGCGGGGGCGGGAGCAGTCACGCCGCATGTAGGCGGCGCAGGGCTGCATCACACCCAGGCCGCAACAGCGAAGCGGCGCGGTGTGCAGCGCAGGCACCGCGCAAGGGCAGGCAAACAGCGGCGCGGGGCTGCATCACATCCAGGCCGCGGCAGCGAAGCGGCACGGGGCGAAAACAGCGGCGCCGCGCCACGTGGCACTGGGCAAAAGCACCGCGCAAAGGCGGCAGGCCAACAGCCGGCAAATCCGCGCGCTATCCTTTCCCTCCGCCCCATTTGCTTATCCCTGCGCCCCAAAGGCGCGGGTCTCATTGAGGTTTTTCATGGTGTAAAGCGCCGCGATGTCCGTGATGCCGTGCTCGGCCGCGTAGGCCTTGAGATCGCCATTGTAGTAACGGGTGTCGATCAGGTGTATCTCGTCGAAATGCTCCGCAAGATAGGGCGTCAGGATGTGCGCGTAGGAGTCCTTCAGCAGCATCAGCCTGCGGCCCGATCCGCTGGGCGCCTCCGTGACAGTGACCGCGTGGTTGCCCCCCAGATAGTAGGTGTACTGGTCCTTCTCTTGCAGTTTCTCCTCCAGGTAAAGGGAGGGATAGCGGGTATCGTCGTCCACTACGTAGAGGCGCGCATCGGGCGCGCCCGGGCGCGTAATGCGCACCAGTGCATCGGGCGCATGGTAAAAATCCCCTGATTTGGAGGAGAGCGTGCCGCGGAACGTCTCGCTCACCACGTGATATTGGTAGCTTTCCGCCGCATTGGGCGCGATATCCAGCGCCCGTGCGAGCGCCGCGTAGCCCATGTACGCCCCGCGCGCGTTCCAGTGGTGGTCGGTGCCAAAGTAGAGCACCGCATCGGCATTCGCCGCCGCAAAGTCGTCAAATACGTCCACCACCTCCACCCCGCTGCCCGCAAGCTGGGCGCACAATGCCGCCATCATCGCGCGCTGGTCGCCTAGGGGCGCGTTTGCGGGCAGATGCTCCTGCCTGATAAAGCTGGCAGAGGGCACGGGCAGCACGCACACGGGCAGGCCCGTATCCGCCTTGAGCTTGGCCAGCACCTGCGCGTTGCGGTCAAGCGCCGATGCGTCCATGGGCGCCAGCTGCTCGTAGAGGTTGCCGTCATCGCCAAAGTACACGCCGTTGTTCTCCCGCTGCAGCGTGGCGCGCGCAAGCAGGCTTTTAAGGGCCACAAACGCGGTGCGGCCCGGGAACTGGTCAGCGATATACGTCTCAACATCCCGCGTGTACTTGCCGCTGGCCAGCCGCTGCCAGGAGAACGCGGGCGCCTGCTGCAGCACGCGGTTTTCCTCCGGGGAAAAGCGCGCGTCCGGCGAAAGGACGAACAGCACAAAGCCCGCCGCCAGCGCCGCCATCAGCAGCAGGGCGAACACGCGCGCGTACAGGGGTGTTTTCTCCGGTGTTTTCTTCATAAGGCGCTCCTTTGATTAAAAGCGGAAGTACAAAAACGGGTTGAAGCTTGCGTCCACCAGGTACGCCACGCAGCATACAAACGCCGCGGCGTAGAGCGTGCACAGCAGCGCGCGCGTGGTGCGTCCGCGGCTGCGCAGCGCGTCCAGCACCTTGCGCGCAAGCGGGGTGGCGCATACAAGCGCCGCCATCAGCAGCGGCCCAAAGCGGGCCAGCGCGTACAGGCCGGCGGCGTCCCACGCGCCGCCCGCGCCCAACAGCGCGGCCATGTACGCGCCGATATCCGCCATGGACGTAAAGGAGAACAGCACCCAGCCCAGCATAACCAGCAAAAATGTCACAAGCGTGGCAAGCGCGCGCGGCAGTTTTTCCAGCGCCCTACCCCACACAAAACGCTCGCCGATGATCAGCATGCCGAACCACGCGCCCCACAGCACAAAGTTCCAGCTGGCGCCGTGCCAAAGACCGGTCAGCAGCCACACCACCGCCAGGTTAAAGATGGTGCGCCCCCGCCCCCTGCGGTTGCCGCCCAGCGGGATGTAGAGGTACTGGCGGAACCACGTGCCCAGCGTCATGTGCCAGCGCCGCCAGAACTCCGAGACGCTGCGCGACATGTAGGGATGATCAAAGTTTTCAGGGAAGCGGAAGCCCAGCATATCCCCCATGCCAATGGCCATATCGCTGTAGCCGGAAAAATCAAAGTAAATCTGCAGGGTGAAGGCCAGCAACCCCACCCACGCATAGAGCGCCGAGCGCGCGGGGGCGATCTGCACCTGCGCCCACAGCAGGCCGATATTGTTGGCCAGCAGCACCTTTTTCACCAAGCCGTAAAGGAAGCGTTCGCAGCCCCGGCAAAACTGCGCCACCGACAGCGTGCGCGCCGAAAGCGCGGCGGCCACATCCGCGTAGCGCACGATGGGCCCCGCGATCAGCTGCGGGAACATGGTGACGTACGCGCCGAAGGAGACGATGTTCTTCTGCACGGGCACGTGCCCCCGGTAGACGTCGATGGTATAGCTCAAAATCTGGAAGGTGTAAAACGAGATGCCGATAGGCAGTGGCAGCGCAAGCAGCGGCAGCTCGAGGCCGAGCGCCGCATTCAGCGAGCCGATGGCCCAGTCCGCGTATTTAAAAAAACCCAGCAGCGCCAAGCTCACCGCCACCGAGAGCGCCACATACGCCTTGGGGTGCTTCCCGCGGGCGATGCCGCGTGCGCAGGCGTAGTTCCATCCGATGGAGAAGAGCATCAGCAGCATGTACACCGGCTCGCCCCACGCGTAAAAGAGCAGGCTCGCCGCCAGCAGCACGGCGTTTTTCCAGCGCCAGGGCACAAGGTAATAGGCTCCCAGCGTCAAAGGCAAAAAGAAAAAGAGGAATAACAAACTTGAAAAAACCATGTTCGTTTTCCTCCCTTTACTTCTGCCGGATCATCGAATGCGGCATGCGTTTGGTTCCCCTTTAGGCAATTTGTTTTTTAAAGGCGTCAAAGTACGCGCCCGCTTCGGGCTCGGCGCTGATGCAGAAGAACACGTAGTTGCCCACGCTCTCGATCACGGGGTTCTTCGCTGCCTCATACTGATCGGGCAAATACTGTTCAAAGGTCTGGGCGATCTGCCCTGCGCGCTGCGCGCATGCCTCCTTGACGCGCTGGACGTCCTTTTCGTCCTTCAGCTGAAAGACGGATAGCTCAAAGGCGTGCACGTTCATCATAGCCGCGTTGGCGCTGTAGCTGGTAAAGAGGTCCTCCTGCAGGCCGTAGAGCGTCTGCAGCGTCTCGCCCTCCGCGGCCATGGTGGCGGGCGATTCCTGCTGCTGCATGAGCGCCTCGGTCAGCTCGCCGGCGTTCACCTGTTTAACGGCCGTGCCCCCGGCTTTGGGCGCGCAGCCTGTGGCCAGCAGCGCAAGCACAAGGACCAGGGACAGTATCGCGATCGTTTTTTTCATCATTTTGGGTTCATCCTCCAAGTGTTGATATCTCTTTAGACGCACACAGGCGTCATTTTGTTCTGTGTAAGTGTACCAAAAAGTTTGTGTTTTTTCTACACAAATCATGCATGGACAGCGCCCGGGCGCTGCGCTATCATGAAATTAAGGTCTTTCATAAAGAATGGAAGGGAAGTGACCAGCTATGCAGATGGGACTTTGCGTCAATATGGTGGCACAGGACGCCTCGGGCGTGGGCATGGACAAGCTGCGCGCAGTTGCGGAGGCGGGATACGATTTTGTGGAGCTGCCCGTGATGCGCGTGATGGCGCTCGGCGACGCGGATTTTACCGAGCAGGTGCGCCGTCCGCTGAAGGATAGCGGCTTTGCCTGCAAGGTGATGAACAGTTTCTCCGCGCCCGACCTGCGCATGACCGGCCCGGGCGCGCCGCTGGGCGCGGTGCGGGATTACACCTGCCGCGCGCTGGAGCGCGCGGCGCTACTGGGCGCGCGCGTGATCGTGGTGGGCAGCGGCGCCTCGCGCGCCATCGCGCCCGATTACCCGCGCGAGGCGGGGCTCGCGCAGCTGCTTGAGATGTTTGCCATGATGGGCAAAGAGGCCGCCGCGCACGGCGTTACCATGGCGGTGGAGCCGCTCAACCGGGGCGAGACCAACGTGATCAACACCCTCAAGGAGGCAGCCGACGTGGTGCGCATGGTCAACCATCCGCACGTCAAGCTGCTGGTGGACTACTACCACTTTGCGCTGGGCAACGAACCGGTGGAGCGCGTTCGCGCCTGTGCGGGCGATATCGTGCACGTGCACTTTGCCCGCCTGATGGGCCGGCAGCTGCCCATGGACGCGCGCGAGGACGCGCAATACAGCGCCTTTTTGCAAGCGCTTAAAGAGGGAGGCTACGATGCGGGCATCAGCATGGAGGCCTTCTGCGACGGCGCGTTCCTACAGCGCGCCCAGCGCGCGCTGCAGGTGGTGCGCGCGCTTTGGTAAGATTTTGCATCTTTGATCTGGACGGCACCCTGCTCGATACGCTGGACGACCTTGCCGCTTGCTGCAACGCCATGCTACAGGCGCGCGGCTTGCCGTCGCACCCCACGGACGCCTACCGGCAGTTTGTGGGAAACGGCGTGGGCAACCTGATCAAAAGCGCGCTGCCCCCGCACATGCGCACCGATGACGTGCTTGCGGCTTGCCGCGCGGACTTTGGCGCGCGCTACGGCGCGCACTGCATGGACAGCACAGCGCCCTACCCAGGCGTAGCAGCGATGCTGGACGCGCTGCAAAAGCGGGGCGTATGCCTTGCGGTGCTCTCCAACAAGCCTGAACCCTTTGCGCAGCGGATGGTCGAGGCGTTCTTTGGCCCCGACAGGTTTGCCGCGGTGTTCGGCCAGCGCGCAGGTCTGCGGCGAAAGCCCGCGCCCGATGGCGCCCTCGCGCTGCTTGCGCGCCTGGGCAAAACCCAGCGCGAGACGCTGCTGGTCGGCGATTCCGATGTGGATGTGTACACCGCGCAAAACGCGCGCCTGCGCTGCGCTGGCGCGGGCTGGGGCTTTCGCGGCAGCGCGGAGCTGTGGCGCGCGGGGTGCGACGCGCTGCTGGAGACGCCCATGGACCTGCTTGCGCTGCTGGATAACGGCGCGTCATAACAAAACCCCCAGGCGCCCGTGCGGGCGCCTTTTTGTTGCGCAATTATCCCTTTTTCCCCTGCTCCCACGACGCGTATATGCGTGCATACCGCGCCAAGGCGCGTGCTCTTTCCTTTTTTAGTGTCGTCTCCGGTATGGTTATCTGAATACATGCCTGGCACCTCCCAGTATTATCAAGTGTGACTTGCTCTAGCGTGCACGATGCCGCGCTCCAATAAATACAATAGGTATTTTCACACAACATAAAACCACCTCATGCATAGTATAGTCAAAATTTGAACAATATTCAATATGCTGGCTTGCTCCTAAGATGAGTATGAGGTGAGGACTATGATTGTGTATGATCCATTCTGGCGTACACTTAAGGCGCGCGGGCTTAATACCTATAAACTCATTCACATTTATGGCATCAGCAGTAATACCATACACAGGATGCGACACAACAACGGTATCTCTACCGGCCTTATCAATGAGTTGTGTGCCCTGCTGGATTGCAAAGTGGAGGATATTTTACTATACGTACCAGACAAAGACACGAAATAAAATAGGCGGTTGCATAACCGCCTATTTTTATTTTATGCTTGCTACGCTTTTTGTTTTGCTTTATTGTTTGATATCCCTGTTAAATAACTCGCATCCATTGTTTCTATATTCTTTGTTTTTAACACGTCGCGGTATTCATTCCACAAATGACCATCGCACATTTTTCGCTGCGCATCGAGCGCGCGCTGCTCTCCTGGTTCTCCTACGCCGCCGCCTATGAGGGGCGCTCCGCCAACAGCCAACTGGTCCACCTCATCCGCCGCTACGTCGCGGCCTTTGAGCAGCAGCATGGGGAAATTGTTCCGCACTCAGCGCAGACGGATACGAAAACAGCGCGGTGAGCCCAGGGCCGCCGCGCTGTTTTTCTTTTGTTCTATGCGCCGTCTCTGTCTTTTTATCGGAAGCGCTTTGCTTGCCTGCACCACGCGCAGGCCTGATGCGCTGGTTCGCTCCGCCATCCAGGCGCCCCACACTACAGGTGCGCGTAGCCAAAGTAGTCTTTGATCGCGCACACCTCCGGCGTCCTGCCCAGGCGCGCCAGCATAAAGGCGAAGTACGCCTCGTTAAACGGGTCGGTGCGCAGCACATGCAGCAGCGCGGGCAGCAGCTGGTCCTGCGGGAAGCTGGGGTGGGACAGGTTCTCAAAGACGCTGTCGGCCTGCTGCTCCAGCGCGCGCGCCGGCCACCAGATATCGCGCCCGTTCTCCCGCAGCGTCCACACCAGCAGCAGGTACGCCTGCCAGCAGTCCATAAAAATATGGTCGAGCAGCCGCTCCGGATCGATGCGCCGGTAGATCGCCTCCCGCTGCGCGGGCTTGACGTTTGCGTTCTTAAGCGCGCTTGCCTCGATGCCGTCGCGCACCAGGTTGAACGCCGTTGCCGTGGCAATGCCCTTGAGCGCCCCCGCAAGGCCGAACCCGCCGCCCACCAGGCTGGGCACATACCCCATCACACCCGCGATTCTGCGCTGGTTGTCCGCAATCGCCTGGTTGAACGCATCGATCACTTCGTTATAATCATCGATGGCCAGATGAAATTCCTGCTGGTGCTGCTGCGCAAACTGCTCGCAGGTCACCGTCCAGACGCCCTGCGCGATCAGGATATCAAATGCCTGCCTGATGACATAGCCGCGTTTCTCCTCGTAGATGCGCATGAAAAACATGAAAAACGAATCCAGATCGTGGATGTTTGCGCGATAGGCCACCTGCGCATGCTCCGTATACGTCGCCGCTATATCCCGAAAACGCAGCCGGTAGGTATTGAACGCGTCCATCTGCGCGGGGATTTGGAGCACCTGCCCACAGAGTGGGAACGTCCTTGCCGCGCCCTTGCCTTCGTCCATGCCGCTCCCCCCTTTGTCTTTACGCCCCTTTACCCGTTATATCTCGTGGTGTTCATTGGGGCTGGGGGTGTAGTTGGGCAGCACCTCCTGCATCACCTGCACGATATCCTCGTGGCCGGCAAGCGCCGCCTCAAAGCGCGCCAGCACCCCGTCCATCTGGGGCTTGGTGATCTGCATGGGCTTGCCGATAAAGATGCTGTGGTTGCTGGAGTAGCTGATGCCCTCCTCTGCCAGCAGCAGCTCCTCATAGAGCTTTTCGCCGGGGCGCAGGCCCGTGTAAATGATGGGGATATCCACATCCGGCTCGTAGCCGGAGAGGCGGATCAGGTTGCGGGCCAAATCCAGTATCTTCACTGGCTCGCCCATATCCAGGATGAAGATCTCCCCGCCCTTGGCCAGGCCGCCCGCCTCCAGCACCAGCTTGGCAGCCTCGGGGATGGACATGAAGTAGCGGGTGATGTCCGGATGGGTGACCGTGACGGGGCCGCCGTTGTCGATCTGCTTTTGAAACAGCGGCACCACGCTGCCGTTGGAGCCCAGCACGTTGCCAAAGCGCACCGCCACAAACTCGGTATCGCTCACCTTGTCCATGGCCTGGATCAGCATCTCGGCCACGCGCTTGGTCGCGCCCATAATGTTGGTGGGGTTAACCGCCTTATCGGTGGAGATCATCACAAAGCGCTGCACGTGGTATTCGTCCGCGCAGCAAATCACGTTGTAGGTGCCGAAGATATTGTTTTTGACCGCCTCGCGCGGGGCGTCCTCCATCAGCGGCACGTGCTTGTACGCCGCCGCGTGGAACACCACATCCGGCTTGAAGCGCGCGAAGGTGTCGCGCAGGCGCTCCTTATCCTGGATGGTGCCGATCACGATGGTGAACTTGGCGTCGATCTGCGAGCCGTAACGCAGCATCAGCTCGTTGCGCAGCTCGTAGGCAGTATTCTCGTACATGTCAAAGACGACGACTTCCTTGGGATGAAAGCGCATGATCTGCCGGCACAGCTCCGAGCCGATGGAGCCGCCCCCGCCGGTGACCAGCACCACCTTGTCATCGATGTAGCTGGAGATGCCCCGCACGTCCATCTCCCGCTCCTTGCGGCCCAGCAGATCGTCGATGCGCACCTCGCGCACGTTCTGCAGGGGGGTGTTTCTGTCCACGTCCGATTCGTGGTAGTAGGGCATGATGCGCAGCCGCACGCCGTTCTTTGGGCAGCGGCCGATGATGCTGGTCATGTCCTGCGGGCGCAGCGACGGGATGGCGATGATGATCTCGTTGATCTCATACTCCTTGACCAGGCGGTTGATCTGCCTGGTATCCCCCAGCACGCGCACCCCGTGGAGCACCTGCTTCCATTTCATGGGGTCGTCATCCACCAGGCCCACCACCTCGCAGCGGTCCGAGGCGCACTCCTGCAGGTCGGTCAGCAGCTTGCCCCCCGCCGCACCCGCGCCGATGATCAGCGTGCGGCGGCGGTCCTGCACGTTGCGCGAGGCGCCCGCGCGCCAGGCGCGCAGCTTCATCTTTGCCGTGAGCATCAGCCGCAGGCACAGCCGCGAGCCCGCCGCAAAGAGCAGCATCAAACACGCGATCATAAACAGGATGGACGTGCGCAGCGTAAAGTGGAATACCTGCCAGACCAAAAAGTAAAAGATCACCAGCGCCACCAGCGTAGCCCACGCCAGGCGCACTGACTCGTTGATGCCCGCGTGCGTCCACAAATAGCGGTAGATGCCAAAGAGCCAGTACACCGCCACGCATACACCGCCGCCCATCAGCGCCATGGGCAGAAAATCCACCAGCTGCGGCCACGTAAACCAGCGCCCGTGGTCCATCAGCATGGAGAGCAGCACCGCCACCATGGTGGAGAACACGTCAAACAGCACGTAGCATATATGTCTTCGCACACGTGAAAAAGAAGCCTTCACGTCTCTATCCTCCTTGCGCACCCTCCGCTTGGGTGCGATCCACCTCATCGTGTTTTGAAGGGCCTGCAAGGATGGCGTCCGCAATCCACGCACCCCTTCGCGGTGCGACCTTCGGGCTCTTCCATTAAACGCAGGGCCCCCGCATCGATTTCATTCAATCCACGCAGCCCTTTGGGGGTGCGATACAAAATGCCATTGGGTCGTTTGCCTTAGCATCTCTCTTGTTATCGCATAAACTCCCCCGGCCAGTTCCGTTAAAAACCGTCTCTGTCTTTCCGCTTCTGCGCATCACACGAGATCAAACGCATAAATGCGTTCCTATCTGATTTATAGTAAAACAAAACGTGCCGAAACGCAAGGCGCGCCCCGCGCGCATTTTTGACGCCGGTGGCGCCGCAGCATCGTATTTTAAGCGGGATGTGGCAGCGCGCATGCGCGCAAACACGCGCATATCACGCGCGGCCCGCGGCGCCTGTGGTATAATGGGTGCGTATTGCAGCAAGACGGGGGGCGGCATTGTTATGGCGGAGCCATTGGGCATCGCGCTTGCCGGGGGCGGCACCAAGGGCGCCTATGAGATCGGCGCCTGGTGCGCCTTAGACGAGCTGGGCGTGCGCTACGACGCGGTGGTGGGCACCTCCATCGGCGCGCTCAACGGCGCGCTGATGGCGCTGCAGGATTTGGAGGGCGCAAAGAGGATTTACGATAACCTGACGGTGGATCGGTTCTTCCGCCTACCCAAGGACGCGCACCTGCGCTCCGCCAACATGCTCACTGCAAAAAATGCCAACGTGCTGGCCAAAGAGATTCTGCTGCACAAGGGGGTGGACACCTCCCCCTTGCGCGCGCTGATCGAGCACAGCGTGGACCCCGCGCGGCTCATGGCCTCGCCCATCGACTACGGCCTGGTCACCTACGCGCTGCGCCAGCGTCAGGCGCTGATGCTCTTTAAGGAGGACATCCCGCCGGAGAAGCTGACCGATTACCTGCTGGCAAGCGCGGCTTACCCGGGTCTGCAGCGCATCCGCATTGACGGCAACACCTACTTAGATGGCGGCCTTGCCGACAACCTGCCCATATCGATGCTGCGCGCGCGGGGCATCCGCAACATCATCGCCATTGACATCCGCAGCCCGCGCAGCCACAAAAAGGTGGTGACCGACGGCATCACCCTGACCCACATCAGCAACCGCCTCAAGCTGGGCAGTGCCTTTGACCTGACGCCTGAGACCATCGCGCGCAACCGCGCGCTGGGGTATCTGGATACCCGCAAGGCGTTCAGCCTGCTGCAGGGCGTCTACTATTACTTCCCGCCCGTACAGTACCGCCTGCTCTGCCAAGAAACGGAGGCCGCGCTCTTGGAGCAGGCGGGCGTGATCTACGGCCTTACGCGCACGCGCGTCTACGGCGCGGACGATTTTCTGCACGCGCTGCTTGCGCGCCGCGAGGCGGTGCACGTGCTCTACCTGCAAACCCGCGGCAAGCTGAGCGTGGAGGCAGTCATCGCGCTGTTGCGCCGCCGCGGCCAGGGCGCGCTTTCCGAGGCGCAGCGCAACGTGGTCATCGTGGAGCTGCTGCTGGAGGGCAACTTTGAGCGCCTGGCCCGCGCGCTGCCCCTGCCCGCCGTCAAGCGCCTGATGCGCGTTACAAACGCGCTCAACGCCCTGATACAGACTTACGCCTAATGGCGCACATGATAAGGAGGGACTAAACCTAAAATGCATCCCGTTGCGGTCATGTTGCTGATCTTCCTTGGCGTGCTGGCGGTGTTTTTTCTGCTGGCAGCCCTCTTTATCGCGGTGTACATCATCTACCCGCGGCCCCGTTTAAACGCCACGCAGAGCATTTTAAAGGATGCGGCACAAGGAGTGCTGCGCCCGGCTGCGCTGGACGCACTCCCGTGGCAATCCCTGCGCGTCGCGTCCCCCAACGGCTACGGCATTGCCTGCAGCTACGCGGTCCATCCGCATGCGCGCGGGACGGTGATCTTTTCCCACGGCATCCGCCAGACGCGCTACATCATGGCCAAATACGCGCTGCTCTTTTACGCGCGCGGCTTTAACGTGCTGCTCTACGACATGCGCTTTCACGGTGAGAGCGGCGGGCGCAACACCACCTATGGCTATTATGAAAAAAAGGACCTCAAGTCCCTGGTGGACTGGGTGGTGCAAAAAAACGGCGCCGGCCATGTGATCGGCACCATGGGCCAGTCGCTGGGCGCGGCCACGGTGCTGCAGCATCTGGCCATCGACGACCGCGTGGATTTTGCCATTGCGGACTGCCCCTACCGCGATCTGCGCATTCTGTTGGCCGAGATGCATCTGGGCGAGCTGTACTTTCCCGCCTTCCCCACGCTTGTGCTGTCCAGCTGCTTTGCCTGGGTGCTGGCCCGCTTCCGCTTTGGCCAGGTATCCCCCTTGCACGATATCGCGCGCGTCGAGACGCCGGTGCTGTTCATCCACGGGGACGCGGACGACTTTGTGCCCCCTGCCCATTCGCTGGAGATGTACCGCGCCAAGCCGGGCGTCAAGGACATCTACCTCGCCGCGGGCGCGGGGCACGCGCTTGCCTACAATGCGGACCCCGCGCGCTACGCCGCGCGCATCGACGCATTTCTCGCCCGCCTCAAGCTTTGAGGCTTTTATACAAATTTAACGCGCCGCGCTGTGCGAAAGCGGCGCTTTTTTTGTTGCAATCAACAGGCATTTGTTCTATAATCCATATAACACAAGAAAGAGGGAGGCACATGTGCCATGCTGTCAATCCAACATTTCTCCAAGTCCTACGAGAAGGGACGCAAGGCGGTCGACGACCTGTCGCTGGAGGTGCAGGCTGGCGATATCTTCGGCTTTATCGGGCACAACGGCGCGGGTAAGACCACCACGCTCAAGGCGGTGGCCGGCATTTTGGATTTCACCGACGGGGACATCCGCATTGACGGGGCTTCCATCCGCACCGACGCGATGGGCTGTAAAATGAAAATGGCCTACATCCCCGATAACCCCGACCTCTACGAGGGGCTCAAGGGCATCGCCTACCTGAACTTTATCGCGGACGTGTACCAGGTGCCCGGCGACGTGCGCACCGCGCGCATCGCCAGGTATGCCGACGCGCTGGAGCTGACGCGCAACCTGGGCGACACCATCGCCTCCTACTCCCACGGCATGAAGCAGAAGCTGGCCATCATCTCGGCGCTGATCCACGCGCCCAAGCTGCTGATCCTCGACGAGCCGTTTGTGGGACTGGATCCCAAGGCTTCACACCTGCTCAAGGGCTTTATGCGGGAGCTGTGCGATGCGGGCAGTGCCATTTTCTTTTCCACCCACGTGCTGGAGGTGGCCGAAAAGCTGTGCGATAAGGTGGGCATCATTCAAAAGGGGCGCATGGTGGCCATGGGCACCATGGACGAAGTGCGCGGAAACGAGTCGCTGGAAGACGTCTTCTTGGAGTTGATTGACAATGCGTGAATTTTTCCTTTTAATACGCGCCGGCGTCAAAAACGCCCTGGGCGCGGGCCAAGCAACACGCAAGAGCGGCAACAAGCGCGGCAGCGCCATGCTGTTCTTTACGGCCCTTGCGATACTGATCCTGGGCGCGTACATCACCCTGTACTACGCGCTGCTCGCCCAGAGCCTGGCGCCCATCGGCCAGCTGCCCATGCTGCTTGTGATGTGCGCCTTTACCGCGAGCGCCCTTTCGCTGGTGCTGACGCTGCTGCGGGCGCAGGGCATGCTGTTCTCCTTTAAGGACTATGATCTGCTGCTTTCCATGCCGGTGCCCCGGTTTTCCATCGTGCTGAGCAAGATCGCCATGATGACCCTCTACATCTACGCCGTCAACCTGCTGTTTTTGCTGCCCGGGTGTATCATCTACGGTATTTACGCGGGCGCGGATCTGGGTTTCTACCTGCTGCTCATCCCCCTGTTTTTCCTGCTGCCGCTGCCATCGATTGCGCTGGGCTGCCTGTTTGCGTATATCGTCTCGGCCGTTGCCGCCCATATGCGCTACAAAAACGCGGTGATGATCGTGGGTTTCTTCGCCTTTTTCATCGGCCTGATGGCGCTCTCCTTCAACATGCCCAATGTGCTGGAGGGGCTGCTGCGCAACGGCGCGTCCCTCGCCGCGGCGGTGGGCGGCGTCTATCCGCCCGCACAGTGGTTCGCCCAGGCTGCATTGGGCGGCGGGCTGCCCTTTCTCTACCTGGCCCTGGCCGCGCTGCTCCCCTTTGCACTGTTTGTGCTGCTGCTTGCCAAAACGTTCCAGCATATCCAAAGCCGTCTGAGCGCGGTGCGCACCCGCCACAATTTCAAGCTCTCGGCCCAAAGGGCGGGCTCCCCCCTGGCGGCGCTCACCCGCCGCGAGCTGCGCAGTTTTTTAAGCACCCCCATCTACGTGTTCAACACCGCCTTCGGCGGCGTGCTGGTGCTGGCGGCCGCCATCGCCTGCCTGTTCTTTGATGCGCAGGCCATCGCCACGATGTTTGAAATCCCCGGCGCTGCGGGCATGATGCCTGCGGTGGTGCTGCTGGTGGTCTGTTTCTGCATCGCGGTATCGAGCACCTGCACCTGCGCCATCTCGCTGGAGGGCAAGAGCCTGTGGATTGCCAAATCCCTGCCGGTGCGCACGCGCACGCTCTTTCTCTCCAAAGTCATGCTGAACCTGCTGGTGATGGTGCCCACGCTTGTCGTGGGGGGTGTGCTGTTCAACATTGCCTTTCCCATGAGCGCGGTTGCGCGCGTGTGTATCTTCGTCATACCCCTTGCGCTGTGCTGGTTCATCAGCGTGGCGGGGCTCTACATCAACCTGCTTTTCCCCCGCTTCAACTGGACCAACCCCACGGTGGTAGTCAAGCAGAGCGCCAGCGTAGTGGTCGCCATGCTGCTGGGCTTTGCGCTCATCGCGCTGCTGGTGGCGGGCTACACACTGCTGCCGCTTGCGGCGGATACCTACTACCTGCTGGCAGCGGGCGTGCTGGTGGCGCTGGGCATCGCCGCGTGGGCCCTGCTCAACGCCCACGGCGCCAAGCTGTGGCGCGCGCTGTAACATCAACGGTAACGGAGGCTGCGGGCCATTTTGGCGCGCAGCCTCTTTACGTTGCGCGCGTGCAGACGCGCCATATCGCAGGTGGGGTTCTGTCGTGCGGATGCCGTCTGTATTTTCCGTGCGGCGGCATCGCCATCCCACGCGTGCCGCCGCCTATTTGCTTGCTATGCGCGCAGAGGCGCCGCCGCGCCATTTAAAAGGAAGGCCCGCTTGCTTTTCCCCGTAAAGGAAACCAGGCCCGCTTGCGCATGCGCAAGCGGGCCTGATCGTATTTGTTTTAAGGAATCAACGCTGGGAATCGATGGCCGTCACCATGGAGCCCTGGCTGTGGCAGCGCATCTCTTTGCTGTAGAAGGCGAAGCGCTTTTTGCCCATCGCCTTGGCATAGTAGAGCGCCTTATCCGCCTTGTCTACCAGCTCGCGGTACTCGGTGCCGTCCTGCGGGTAGAGCGCAATGCCGATGCTGCAGGAGACCTCCAGCGCATCCAGGCGCGCGTCGCGCAGCTGTGCGACCACATCCAGCAGCCGCGCGGCGCACTGCGCAACGTGCTCGTGCGCGGGGATATCCAGCAAATATACAATAAATTCGTCTCCGCCCGCGCGGCCCACCAGGTCCCTGGGGCGCACCGTGCGGCGCAGCGCTTCGGCAAAGCGCTGCAGCAGCTTATCCCCCTCCAGATGGCCCAGGGTGTCGTTGACCTGCTTGAAGTTGTCCAAATCGATAAACAGCAGCGCTGACTGCGCATGCCGGTTGGCCTGTAGCGCGCTGGTGATCAGATCGCCGATGGTCCTGTAATTAAAGAGCGTGGTCAGCGCATCGGTGCGCGCCTGCTGCAGCGCCTCGCGCAGCTGGTTGCTGCGCTTCTGCTCGTCCAGGTAGATGCGCGTCACGTCAATGCGCGTCAGCAGCAGCATCGCGTTGGCCTTATCGTAATACATAAACTGCTGGCGCTTGCGGCTGTAACCGCGCTCCGGGTCGATCATACCAAAGAAGAAGGTGTGGTCGCTCTGGTGCTCCAGCACCTCCATCACATGTGTAAGGGACATCTCCCGCAGATACGTCTCGCGGTCCTCGGGCGCCACATAACGGTGTGCAAACGCCTCCACTTCCGCCCAGTAATCGCCGCTGGAGGGAGGCAGCACAGGCGTCAGCTTGTCATTTTCACTGATCATGACGTAGCTGTTGCGCCGGGCGTCCAGGTACACGAAATAATCGCAGTTCTGGTACACAAAGCGGTCCACGATGCTGCGCAGCAGCCGCTGCTCGTGGATATCCCGGCTGGTGAGCAGCAGCTTCTGCTCCTCGGGCGGGCCGATGGCCACCACGCTGAGCTCCACCCAGGCGTACAAATCGCTGTCAAAGCGGCAGCGCGCCTCCAGCGTCCGGCTCCTGCGGCCGCTCTTGAGCATCTGGCGCAGGGCCTTGGTGGAGAACGTCTCAAGCACCTGCTGAAAGTCCTCCAACTGAATGTGCCGGTTGCAGTAATAGCGCAAAAGCTGCATCCAGGGCTGCTGCGCGCCCTGCATGCCCATATGGGAGGAGGACTTGATCACGCTGGCCTGTTCGCTGCGCAGATCCAGCTCCACGATGGTCAGATAGATGTTGCTAAATGCACGCGCAAGCGCCTCGTTTTCCCGCTGAAGCACGGCATTAGCATGCTCCGCCTGTTTTTGCTCGTCCACATCCCGCACGCAGCAGAGCACGCGCATATCCCCCAGCGACGGCACGGCCATGGCCGTGACCTCCATCCAGATATAGGCGCCCTCCTTTTCCTTGTGGCGAAACTGCAGCACGCATTTGGATGCGGCCCTGCTTTGCAGCTGCTGCAGCTGATCCCGCTGGAAGAACCTATAAAACTGCGCCTGGTCGTCTGGGTGCACGTACGATGCTAGCATCTGCTGCGGTGCAAACGCCGCGGCGTCTTGCTGCTGGGCAAACAGCAGCCTGCCGGGGGTATAAAAGATCGTGCGCAGCGCGCCGCACGAGAAATCCAGCAGAAACATCTCATCGTAGATGTTCTGCAGGGCCTCCCCGCATTGCGTCAGCATCGCCGCGTCAACGATCTTTTTTTGCGATGGAACCACCAGCACGGTCGTCAGAAACCTCCCATAATTATCCAGTTATCTATATTTTACTCTGTTTACAGGTCTATGTCACGTTCTATCTTTGATCATCAGCGTGCAAACAGCAGTGTGACGCCGCTCAACGCCATCACCGCATATACCAGCTTGCGCACAGTGGCGGGCTTGAGGCGCTGAAACACCATGCGCCCCACCACAAGGCCCGCGCCCAGCGCCAACAGGCCCAAACCCCACAGGCCCAGCACCTGCCCCGTCACTAGTCCGCCCGAGATGCGCAGCGCCAGCGTGTACAAGTCGCTCAGGGCAAAATAGGCCTGCACCGTGCCCTGATAGGCCTCCTTGGACTGGCTGACGGCCAGCAGGTAGATCACCACCGGCGGGCCGCCAATGCCAAAGAGCACGTTTGTCACGCCGCAGAGCGCGCCTACGATCAGCCCGTTTACGATGGTGGGGCGCAGCGTGATTTTGCCATTGAAAAAGATGAAATACACGCTCAGCGCGATGAGCAGCACGCCCAGCATCCGCCGCAGCAGCACGTCCTGCGCGCCGGCGGTAAAGCGCGCGATCAGCGTGCTTACAATCACAAAGCTGATAAAGGGCGCCACAATCCGCTGCCATACGGCCTGTTTGCGGTACCGGATCGCCATCGATACGGTGAGCACCACCGAAAGCAACGTCGTGACGGCAATGGCCTGGCCATAGGAGGGCAGGATGTAGGGAAAGACGCTCATCACAAGGATGCCAAAGCCAAAGCCTCCCACGCTCTGCACCACCGCGCCGCCCGCGCACGCGGCCAGAAAAAGTACGATCATCGTTGCTGTCATGGCTGGATGTTCTCCTGCAATACATCATTGATGTCCATGCGGGCTGCTGCGCTTCGCCAGTCGCATCCGCATCAACGTCCCTTCTATCATAGCATACGCACGCGCCCCTATTGCAGCAAAAAACGCGCCGCACACAAGGATGTGTACGGCGCGCTGTTTTTTTTACGTTTGTCACATCCTACGATTCCTTCTGGAAGTAGGGCTGCGCGTCCACCGGCGCGCCATTTTCATGCAGCTCAAAGTGCAGATGTGCGCCGTCCTTTGCCTCGGACGCGGCGGCGTTGCCCACCTGCGCAATGGCATCGCCCGCCTTGAGCTGGGCGCCCGCTTTGACATTGTCTCTTACGTTGATGACGCCCGCGTAGACGCTTGTCAGGTTCTGGGCGTGCTCGATGGTGATCACGTTGCCCATCAGCGGATCCTGCTGCACGGATTTGACTGTGCCGTCCAGCACCGCGCTTACCTGCGTGCCCTCTTCAGCCTTGATGTCCACGCCCGCATGGGTGTTCCACTCGTTGAGCGTGCTGGAGTAGACCAGCGTTTCCATGGCAAAGCCCTTGCTCACCTCGCCTGCAACGGGCATAGCGAAGCTTTTGATGCGCGTCTCATCCTGCGAGGCGTTGACGTCCGTGTTCTGCGGCGTCTCTTCCGCCTGCGCGCTCGCCACGCCGAAGGTGGGTTCAGCCTGCGCCGTCGTGGGCTTTGCAGGGGATGCAGGGGCCTCCACCTGCGCGGCGGAGGGCTCCGTTTTTGCCAGCGGCCCCTTGTCGATCTGGCTGGCCCCCCACATCGCGGTCACGCCCACGATGCCGGCGCACAGCACCAGTACAAAAATGAAGCCCTGGCGGTCGACCATCCGCATAAACGTGCGTTTGGTGTGTTTGGCCCGTTTGGATTTGTTTTCGTTGCCGTTTTGCTCGGTATTCTGCTTATCTTCGGGATTATACATGTTCAACAACACCTCCGATTGGTATTGTGGCCGTCCGCGCCGCAAAACATACATGCATGAAGGCAAATGCTCCCTCCATCATATTCAAAGCGCATGCTGCATACCCTAAAACAGCAACCAAGTACATACGATTGAGGTGAAGGACATGCATGACAGGCAAAAAGGCGCGCACGCGCCTATGCATACAGAAGCATATGCGCGCCTGCGGGCGCAGGATGAGGCGGCTCCAGCGCGCGAAAGCGCGCAGGGCTCAGCCTACACGCGCGGCGGTGACACCCACACAGACGAGACCTCCATGCACCAGGTGACGTTTGTGCTGCAAGACGATACCCTGGCGCTGGACGATGGCGGCGCGTCCGAGGCGCGCGATGCATCCTTCGCGCCCCGCGCAGCGCCGGAATTTGCCGCGGCGCGCGCAGCGTACGCGCCGGCAGGCTTTGCTTACGCGTCGCCGCGGCGCGCACGCGGGCGTTTTGCCCCGCCGCGCCACGTCCGCCGCGCGCACGTGCCCGGCATCCTCAAGCTCGCGTTCGCGCTGGCGCTGGTCTTTTGTCTCAGCTGCGTGCTGCGCTTGGTCAATATCTCCAGCCAGGCCAGAGCAGAGGCGCCCAGCATTCCCATTGCGCCCGCGGCTGACACTACAGCGGACATCGCAAGCGTGTGGGCGCCCCAGCAGGGCGCGCAGGCAGAGCCGCCCGCGCAAAGCCAGGCGCCTGCGCCCAGCGGCCAGCAGGCAAACGCGCCCGCGCCCGTGGATATCGCCACCAGCGTCGCCGTCTATGTAAAATCCCAGAACAAGCTGATCCAGATGGACCTGGAGGACTACCTCTGCGGCGTGGTATCCGCCGAGATGCCCGCCTCCTATGAGCCTGAGGCGCTGAAGGCGCAGGCCGTGGCGGCACGCACCTACACGGTGCGCAAAATCGCCGCGCTGGGTGGCGGGCCGTGCGGCGCGGTCTTGGGCGCAGAGATCTGCTCCAATCCCGCGCACTGCCAGGCGTATCTGACGGACGATGAGCTGCGCAGCCGCTGGGGCGCATCCTACGACGCCAATCACGCGCGCATTGTCCAGGCGGTCAAAGACACCCGCGGGCTGATCCTCACCTACGAGGGCAAGCCCATCACCGCGCTTTACCACGCCAACAGCGGCGGCGCCACCGAGGACTCGGAGAAGGCTTTTTCCCAGGCGCTGCCCTACCTGCGCTCAGTATCCAGCCCGGGCGAGGATGCCTACCCCAGCTACCAGAGCCAGAAGGTGCTCGCGCGCGCCGAAGCCGCGGCCATCATCAAACAAAACAAGCCCGAGGCAAATGTCACGGCGGAGAACATCCAGGAGACGTTCACCATCACCGCCCGCACGGCCAGCGGGCGCGTGGATACCGCCAGCGTGGGCGGGGTGTCCGTGCGCGGCACCGCGCTGCGCGACTGGTTCTCGCTGCGCTCCACCAATTTTGAGATGGCGTTTGACGATCAGAATCTCACCTTCAACGTCAAGGGATACGGTCACGGCGTGGGCATGAGCCAAAACGGCGCCAACGCCATGGCGCAGGGGGGCAGCAGCTACGCCGCGATCCTGACCCACTACTACACCGGCGCCACGCTGCAGGCCTATCAGTGACCACACGCAAGACGCACACTGCCACGCAAAACGTTTGCAAAAGGCGCGGCGCAGTCCTATCAGGATTGCGCCGCGCCTTTATCTTTATGCAGTCTGTCACGCCCCGGCAGCATCGCCCTGCTCGGTGCGGCGGATGGTCTCCTCGTATGTGCGCACTTGTTCCCTGCCACCAAACGCATCGCTCAGCGCCTGGTCGTAGACCAGATCGCCAAACACCTTGGTCACCACGCCCACTTTCCCCACCAGCGCGCGCAGCAGCGGGCGCAGCCCGCCCACCAGGCGCACCTTGCGGCCATGGCACGCGGCGATGCGCCGCACCATGTCGGCAGGGTTGACGTATTCGGCATTCTGGGGAAAGAGCAGCCCGCCTGCGCGCTCACGCACTACCAGCGCGAGGAACGCGCAGAGGATGTCGATATGGACCATGCTGCGCCGGTTATCCGCTTTGGGAAAGAAGGGGCTGGACATCGCCACCTTTTGCAGCTGCATATAGTTGCCCGGGCAACCTTTTCCGTACACCATGGGGGGCCGCAGACAGGCCACGCAAAAACGCTCGTCCGCAAGCGCAAAGAGCGCCTGCTCGGCAGCCAGCTTGCTTTTGCCGTAGGCGTTCTCGGGCGCGGGCGGCGTATCGTGGGTGATGCGCACATCCCTGCCCCCGTTTGTACCGTAGACGCTCATGCTGGACAGGTACACGTACTGGCCTACGCCCTGCGCCTTGGCGCGCGCTGCCACGGCTGCTGCAAGATCGCAGTTGACCTGCATATACAGGCCCCGATTCTCCGCAGTCTCCCTGCGGTGCACGATGCCCGCTACGTGCAGCACCGCGTCCGCGCCGGCAAAATCGTACGTCTTGTAGGCGTCGCTCTGGGCGTCGAGCACGTCAATGCGCGTCTGCGCGTCCTTCGCCAGTATGTACTGGGCAAAGTGCGTGCCGATGTAGCTGCCTTGGCCGAAGATCACGATGCGCATCTAGTTACGCTCCTTCTGCGTCTTGCCCGCCGGCTTTGCGTCCAGATGCTGGCCGTCGTTTGTAATCTGCGGCTCGGCCCCCTCGCGCACGCCCTCGCGCCTGCACACCTTGAACACCGTCATCAAAAGGATTTTGCAGTCCAGCACCAGGCCCATGCTTTTGACGTAATCGCCATCTAAGCGCGCCTTGATGTCGATGGGCAGCTCGTCGCGCCCGTTGATCTGCGCCCAGCCGGTCAGGCCCGGACGGATATCGTTGGCGCCATAGCAATCGCGCTTGGCGATCAGGTCGTACTGGTTCCACAGCGCGGGCCGGGGGCCCACCAGACTCATCTGCCCCGCCAGGATGTTGAGCAGCTGGGGCAGCTCGTCCAGGCTGGTTTTTCGCATGAAGGCGCCCATGCGGGTGATGTACTGCTGGGCGTTATCCAGTAGGTGCGTGGGACAATCGTGCGGCGTATCGATGCGCATGGTGCGGAACTTCAAAATATTGAACAACCGCTTGCCCTTGCCCACCCGCTTTTGCCGGAACAGCACCGGCCCCTTTGAGTCGATCTTTATCAGCAGCGCAAGCAGCGCGATAAACGGTGAGAGCACAATCACCGCAAGCAGCGCTATGACGAAGTCCATGCCTCTTTTTATGCATTCATATCTCATGTTTGGTATAGTTTGCACCCATTTCCTCAGGTTCATGCCCACTGCGGCGGATGTTCCCGCCCGATCGTATTGATTAGCATAGCATAGCCGCCGCGCTTTGACAATATTTGCCGTGCCCCGCGCGCGCGGCCGATTCTGTCGCGTTTGATTGAAGAAGGGCGGACGCTATGCTATACTGGATCTGGTATTTTCACATACACATCATATTTTATATGTAAGCTGAGGCTACCGACATGCAGACGAGCGCTTTCCACAGGCGGATGAAACATATTTTCTCGCGCATCGAGAACAACCGGGCTCTGCGCGCCATCGGGCAGGGCATGACGCTTTGCATACCCATTTTAACGGTCGGCTCCTTTGCGCTCATCCTCAAAAGCCTGCCCATCGAGGCCTACCAGGCATTCCTTGCGCAGGCCATGGGCGGCACGCTGCTGGCGCTTTTGACGTATATCTGCGCAGCCACGTTCGATATGATCGGGCTGTACTTTCTGCTTGCCATCAGCTACAGCTATGGGCGCCTCTCCGGCTCTAAGCATTACATCCTGCTGCCGGCGAGCACCCTCTGCGCGTATCTGGTCTTTGTGGGCGGCAGCCTCTCGCTGGAGGTATTCAAGGCCGCGTGGCTCTTTACAATCCTGGTGGTGACCATCGGCGCAAGCGCGCTCTATATCGCCATCGACAAGCGCGTGCTTCGGCGCGCGCAGTCCGATTCTCCCTTTTCCCAGGCGGTATCGAGCATCCTGCCCACCGCGGTGGTGGTATGTTTTTTTGTGCTGCTGCACGCGCTGCTCTACGCGCTGCTGGGCGAGGCCAATTTTCAGCTGTTGCTGACCAGCCTGTTCGCACGGTGGTTTGAGCACCTGGGCCGCTCGCTGGGCAGCGCGCTTTTGTTTGTGCTGCTGATGCACCTGCTGTGGTTCTTCGGCATCCACGGCAGCAACGTGCTCGACCCCATCGCCCGGGGGCTTTTTGCAGACAGCATCACGCTGGGCGCGCAGGGCGAGATCTTCTCCAAAACATTCTTCGATACCATGGTCTTTTTCGGGGGCTGCGGCACGCTGCTATGCCTGATCATCGCGCTGCTTGTCACCCACAGCCGGCGCGACGCGCGCGGCGTCGCGCGCATGAGCTTGGCGCCGGTGCTCTTTAACATCAACGAGCTTGCCATGTTTGGCCTGCCGGTGGTGCTCAACCCCTTTATGCTCATCCCCTTCATTGTCACGCCCCTGGCGCTGACGCTGACCAGCTACGGTGCCGTGGCGCTGCATCTGGTGCCCGCCGCCTGCAACAGTGTGGAGTGGACCACGCCCATCCTGCTCAGCGGCTATGCGGCGACCGGCTCCATTGCCGGCAGCCTGCTGCAGCTATTTAACCTGGCGCTGGGCGTGCTGATCTACCTGCCGTTTGTGCGCATGGCGCAGCGGCACGAGCGCAGCACCTTATGCGAAAACACCCAGCGCTTGACCGAGCTGGTGCAGGAGGGCGAGACGCGCGGCCGCCAGCCCGCGCTGCTAGGCCGCCCCGATACGCTGGGCGAGGTGGCAAAAACGCTGGGCGCGGACCTGCAGCACGCGCTGCGCACCAATCAGCTGGCGGTCTACTACCAGCCGCAGATCCGGCAGGACGGCTCGCTCTACGGTGTGGAGGCGCTCCTGCGCTGGAAGCATCCTTTGGCCGGCTTCATCTACCCGCCGCTGGTCGTCGCGCTTGCCCGCGAAAGCGGGCAGCTTGAGGCGCTCAGCGACTTTGTAAACGACCGGGCGTGCCGCCAGATGGCCACGCTCTATCAACAATACGCGCTGCCCCTGCACGTTTCCGTCAACGTGGCGCCCCAGCAGCTGGAAGCGGCGGATTTTTCCGATAAAATACGCGCGTTGCTGGAGCGCTATGACCTGCCTGAGGGCACGCTGGGGCTGGAGATCACCGAGCAGACCGCCCTTTCCTCCTCCCAGCTGATGCTCGAGCGCCTGCTGAGCCTGCGCGAACTGGGGGTGCACCTGATACTGGACGATTTCGGCATGGGGCACAGCACGCTCATGCACCTGCAGAAAAACAGCTTTACCATCGTCAAGCTGGACGGGGCACTGGTGCGGGATCTGCTGGAGAACGACCGCTCGCGCGATATCATTTCCTCCATCGTGTACCTGTCGCGTTCCCTCAAATTTGACATTGTGGCAGAGTATGTCGAGACTGCCTCGCAGCGCGACGCGCTGCACGCGCTGGGCTGCGATATCTACCAGGGCTTCCTATACAGCCCCGCGCTCTCGTTTGCGCAGCTGCAAGCTTACATCAAGCAGAAAGGTTACATACAGTAACGCTATGTGGTTTTACCGTCTATCACAGGAGCAACTACATAAAATAGCATGGTCCCAGGCCACGCCCAAGGATGGGCACACATACTTCGGCGTATTCTCCATGCAAGAGCTGCGCGCCTGTGCGGGCAAGTTAGGCATCCGCCCGCGCACAGTGGACGCCTGTCTGATGGACCGGCTCAGCAAGCTCAACGTGCACGATACCTACAACCTGCTGGTGCTCAATATCCCCGATGCGCGTGACGCGCTGCGCGGCCAGCACAAGCTATGCATCTACCACAGCGCGCAGTTGCTGCTTTTTATCTGCGACCATGACCCGGTGCTGGAGGAGATGCTGCGCGATATTTCAGAGGAACCACAGGCCTTTTCAAGCCTCGCGCGCATCCTGCTTGCCTATCTGGACCGGCTCACGCGCGATGACGGCCTGGTGCTTGACGATCTGGAGCAGCAGATCAGCGCCCTGGAGGATAACCTCATCACCACCGGCCGAGGCCGCAAGGATTACGTGCACCAGGTGGTGGTGCACCGCAAGCGGCTGATGGTGCTGGGGCGGTTTTACGACCAGTTGCAGTTCGTCTGTGAGACGCTGCTCAACTGCAACAGCGATCTGGTGGACGCCTCGCTGGAGCGGGGCCTTGGGCTATTCTCCAGCCGGGTGGACAGGCTTTACCACAGCGTGCTGCACCTGCGTGATTACGTCACCCAGGTGCGTGAGGCCTACCAGGCGCAGGTGGATATCAACCAGAACAACCTGATGCAGATTTTTACCGTAATCACTACGGTGTGCCTGCCCTTGACGCTGATCGCGGGCTGGTATGGCATGAATTTTCGTATGCCCGAGTACGAGGCGCCACACGGTTATCTCTACGTGATCGTACTGAGCCTATCTTGCCTGGGGCTGCTTGTACACTGGTTTAAAAAGCGCAAGTGGCTGTGAGAAACGGAGGCGTTCTATGCTGCAGAATACCCGCGCTCCCCGCCGCATGCGGCGCGCGCTTGCATACGCATGCTATGCCGGCGCATGCGCGCTGATGATCCTCTACATTGCCCTCGTACTTGCAGGCTGCGGTATGGGCATGCTCTACCGCCTACTGTGGGGGGCGCTCGTCACCGTTTTGCTGGGCGTGGCCACGGCGCTGCAGCTTTCCATGGTGCGCAACCTGCGCATGCGGCGGCGGCCCGCGCGCTTTGCGCTGTGGGCGCTCTTTGCCTTCTATTGCTTCGCGCTGGTGCAGATGCTCTTTTTAGACGCCTATTACGGCCGCCAGATCGGCCCCACGGCAGGCTGGCAGTTCCGCCTTAATCTGGTGCCGCTGCGCACCATTGCAGGCTACGTCAGCGCTTTGTGCCGCGGCAGCATCAACATAGATATTGCGCTGACCAATCTTGCGGGCAACCTGCTGGCCTTTCTGCCCATGGGCGTGTTCCTGCCGCTGCTTCTCCCCGCGCTGCGCCGTTTTCTGTCCCTTGCGGGTGTGTGCGCCGCAACGATCGTGGGCGTGGAGGTGCTGCAGCTGGCGCTTGGCTGCGGCAGCTGCGATATAGACGATTTTATACTCAATTTTATCGGCGCGCTGCTGGGGTACGCGCTCACGCGTCTGCCCGCCGTACAGCACGGCGCGCGCAGACTGTACCTGTAGAAAGCAATGCGGACGTGCGAACAAAAGCAGGCCAATCGGCCTGCTTTTGTTTTGCGCTATGCAGCATGCGCGCAAAACCTGTACGCGCCCGGACGCGCTTACGCGCGCCGGTAGCGCGCCACGCCCTGCTTGATGGTGGCAAGCACCGCAATATCCTTGATCGCTTCAGGCGCCACCTTCAGCGGGTTGCGCTCCAGCACCACCATATCCGCCAGCTTGCCCGCGCGCAGGGAGCCCTTGGTATCCTCTTCAAAATACTGGTAGGCGGCGTTGATGGTCACCGCGCGCAGCGCGTCGTAGGGATCGATGCACTGCGCCGCCCCCAGCGTCACGCCCGCCTTGGTGCGGCGGTTGACCGCGCACCACACCGTATGCAGCATATCCGGAGGCACCACCGGCGCATCCTGGTGGAAGGTGAAGCACAGGCCGTCTGTAAGCGCGCTGCGCGCCGGGCTGATGCGCATGGCCCGCTCCTGCCCGAAGTTCTGCAGGTGGACGTCTCCCCAATAGTAGGTGTGCGCCACAAAAAAGGAGGCGATCATGCCCAGCGGCACCATCTGCGGGATCTGATCGGGCCGCAGGGTCTGCGCGTGGATCATCACGGGCCGGCGCAGATCGGTGCAGCCCAGGTCGCGCGTCGCCTGGCGGGCCGCGTCGATCCACTGCTGGGCCGCTGCGTCCCCGTTGCAGTGGGCCAACACCTGCTCGCCCTCCTGCAGCGCTGTGCGCATAAAGGCGTACACCTGCGCGTCCGTATAGACCGGATAGCCGCGGTAGCCGTCCTGCGCGCCGTTGTAGGGCTGGCTCATGTAGGCGGTGCGCCCCTGGGGCGATCCATCCAGAAAGATTTTGTAGCCGCCCAGCTTGAAGTGATCCTTGTAGACGTGGCGGCGCTCGGCATGCTGGCTGAGCAGGGCCTTGTTATCGCGCATATCCACATACCCCACTACGTCCACCGTCAGCTTGCCCAAATCTGCCGCGGCAGCCAGCTGCGCGTAGACATCCGCCTTGACCAGGCCGTCCTGCACGGTAGTGACGCCATAGCGCAGGTATACCTGCTGGGCCTGTGCGATTGCCTCGGCCATCTCCTGGCGGCTGGATGCCTCCAGCGTGCCCGCGCCGGTAGTAAACGCCGTCTCCTCCAGATACCCTGAAGGCTCCCTGCCGCCCGGCATGCGGCCGATTTTTCCCCCTTGCGGGTCGGGCGTATCGGCGGTGATGCCCCGCGCCGCAAGCGCCGCGCTGTTCATCACGCCCATATGCCCCGACGCGTGTGCAATCAGGATGGGATGCTGCGTGGAAACGCGGTCAAGCACCGTCTTATCCGGATGGCGCTGCTCCGCAAAAAAGTTGTGGTCGTAGCCAAAGCCCATCAGCCACTGGCCCGGGGCGAGCTTGCGCGCATCGATCGCCGCGCGCAGGGTTGCAATCAATTCGTCAAAGCTTTTGACCTCCCCCAGCGGCACCAGGCGCAGCGTGCTTGCAAGCGCGCTGATGTGGCTGTGCGCGTCGATAAAGGCGGGCATGAGTGTGCGCCCCGCAAGGTCGATGCGCGCAGCATCCGTGCCCATGCGCGCCTCCGCCTCGCTGCGCGCGCCCACAAAACGGATCACCCCGTCCTCCACCAGCAGCGCCTGTGCGTAGCGCGCCCGCTCCATGGTGAGGATATCGCCATTGTAATATAGCTGCATTGCCATCGCAGTCATCATCCTTTCCTTCTCATCAGATACATGCACTGATGTTAGCATGCGTCCCGCGCGCACATCCCATGCGCGCGCTGTTCCCTCGCATCTGCGCGCAAAAACCGCCACAGACAAAAAACGGCGCGCCAAGCGCACCGCCATTTTATGTTGCTATCCATCGCAGGGCGGATGCGCGGGTGCGCATGCGTCATACGTCGCCGAAGGGCTTCACCGTCATGCCACGCTCCCATACCAGCTTGCGGTCGGCGCGACTGCGCCCCTCCAAATAAATGCGCTCAATCTTTCTGTCACCCTGCGCCGGCACGCGCTGGATGAAGTTGCCCTCAGCATGTACAAAGGAGGGCAGGCCAAAGTACGCCCGGCAGATGACTGTGCCGCTCTGCTCATATTCCAGCGTGCTGTAGCAGTGCGCAAGCGCGCTGTTGGCGTTCACCACCGAGAACGCCATACTGCCGTCCTCGTAGGCATACACCTTGTCCACCGAGAGCATGCTGGTGCCCGCGCGCTTGCCAAAGACAAACGTAAACAAAAAACTCAGCCCCACCACCAGCACAACCAGTCCCAGGCAGATGCCCGTGGTTGCCATGCGGCGGCGCAATTGGGCGCGCCTGCGCTGGGCAAGCATCTCGGGCGTCTGCTGCTGCCTTTCCCTGGCGGCGCGCGCGCTTTCCAGCGCCACCTTGCACGCGGGGCATGCGCTGATATGCGCCTCAATGGCCTCGTTGGTCACCCCGCTTGTCATGCCTTCCACATAATGGGGCAGCAGGTCCTGTATAATGGCACACTTGATCTGGTCGTCCATCATTCTCCTCCTGACGGAAGCTTTACAAAACGGGCGTGCGCGTAGATGCGCAAACGTCACAGCACCTGTGGCGGCGCATGTTCCACTGCGATTGCCCCGCGCCCGTTTTTGATAATAGTGTTATTATACCAGATTTTTACCAAACCGGCTGTGTGTATATCCCCGCAATACACGTACAAAACAAGGTTTTTTACCCAAAATAATTGTTTTTTGCCGCTTTGCTTATATTCAGGGCGCTTTGCGCGCACAATAACCCGCAAAGTCCTTCGGTTTATTGCTCGGCTCCTGTGTCGAATATTTACAACTTTGATGCGTGGAATGTACGTATTTTTGACGTTTTTATGAAATGATATGTCCAAATTATTAAAGATTGCACGTTGGAATTGCATTTTACCTGCGACGTGCTATAATGGCACAGGTGGAAAGCCGGCACGGCAATAAGCCGAACAAAGCTACGAAAGTGCGTCCTTTTCAGGCGGCAGCGCCTGGCATGGGCCACCGTTAGGAGGCAAAACTTTGTTAGCATTCATCAATAACTTCAACGCGGTGATCTTCATCCTGTTTACAGTGATGTACCTATACCAGATCGTCTACGTTGGCGTCGCCCTCTTTAAGAAAAAGAAACGGGACGACAAACCCCACGCGCTGCACAAGTACGCGGTGATCACCTCCGCGCGCAACGAGGAAGCGGTCATCGGGGCGTTTATCCAGAGCGTCAAACAGCAGAACTACCCGGCCGATATGCTGGACGTGTTTGTGGTTGCGGACAACTGCACCGACAACACCGCCGAGACCGCGCGCCAGGCGGGCGCCATCGTCTACGAGCGCTTCAACAAGCGCTTTGTGGGCAAGGGCTACGCGCTGGACTTTATCTTTAAAATCATTGCGTCAGCGCACAGCGACGCGCATTACGAGGGCTATTTTATCTTTGACGCGGATAACCTGCTGGACGAAAACTACGTTGCGGAGATGAACAAGGTCTTTGACGACGGCTACCGCATCGTCACCTGCTACCGCAATTCCAAAAACTACGACACCAACTGGATTTCCGCAGGGTATTCGCTGTGGTTTCTGCGCGAGGCTAAGTACCTCAACAACGCCCGCATGCTACTGGGCACCAGCTGCGCCGTATCGGGCACGGGTTTCCTGGTTGCAAGCGATGTGATCCGCAAAAACAACG
The DNA here is from genome assembly GCF_900604345.1 of Maliibacterium massiliense. Taxonomy (GTDB): domain Bacteria; phylum Bacillota; class Clostridia; order Christensenellales; family Maliibacteriaceae; genus Maliibacterium; species Maliibacterium massiliense. The sequence goes on along the minus strand of NZ_LR026983.1, from coordinate 1,775,553 downwards.
GCTGGAAGTACCACTTGCTAACCGAGGACATCGAGTTTTCCATCGATAGCGTGATCCACGGCGAGTGCATCGGCTACTGCGGCACCGCCAAGATATACGACGAGCAGCCCAAAACGTTTGAGGAATCCTGGAACCAGCGCCTGCGCTGGAGCAAGGGCTTCTACCAGGTGCTGGGCAAGTACGGCGGCTCGCTGGTGCACGCGATGTTCAGGCGCGACCGCCGTTTTCTGCCCAGCTACGATATGTTTATGACCATCGCCCCGGCGATGCTCGTCTCGCTGGCCAGCTGCCTTATCAACGCGCTGTTTCTGCTCTATGGCGCCATAAACATCGATGTCATGCCCCAGCTGATCCCCACGACGCTTTCGGCGCTTGTGGCGTCTTTTGGAAACTTCTATCTGTTGCTCTTTGCGCTGGGGGTGCTCACTACCATCACAGAGTGGAAGCAGATCAACTGCAGCGCGCGCAAAAAGGTACTCTACACCTTCACCTTCCCGCTGTTCATCTTCACATATGTGCCTATCTCCATCGCGGCACTGTTCCAGAAGGTGGAGTGGAAGCCCATCCCGCATTCCATCGTCAAATCCATCGAGGAAGTGCGCTGAAAAAGAATGCATCGGGGGCGGCCCTTACAGGGTAGCCCTTTTTTGTTTGCCGCTGCGCGCCTTGCCTGCCGCCTGCGCAAAAATCCGAAGCTTCCGCCTCCCCTGTGCGCGTCATTGCCGCCCAGGGCGTGCGCCCTGCTAAAATATGGTATAATGGTTAAAACCATCTTTCAAGCGCCTTCCCGCTGCCATAGCGGCGCATCCGGCGGGCGCACACTTTTTGATCGGAGGAGACGGCATTTATGCGCACCATACCCATCACAGACCAGCTGCATATGACGGAAATCGTCATGGGCATCGAACGGCTGGGGCTTTTTGCCACCAAACAGGACTGTTTCACCCTCATCGAACGCTACCTGGAGGCGGGGGGCAACTGCATCGACACCGCGCGCCTGTACGCAGACGGCGAGACAGACAAGGTGCTGGGCGCCTGGATCAAGCAGACCGGCCGCAGGGAGGATATCCTGATCTCCGCCAAGGGCTGCCACAACGCACCCGGCGGCGTGCCCCGGCTGACGCCCGAAATCATGCGCCAAGACTTGGACGACGCGCTGCGCGACTTGAGCACCGACCATGTGGACATCTTTTACCTGCACCGCGACAACATCCAGGTGCCGGTCTCCGAAATCATGCCCACGGTGGATGCGCTGGTCAAAAGCGGCAAGACGCGCGCCATGGGCGTCTCCAACTGGACGGCCGCGCGCATCGCCGAGGCCAACGACTTTGCCCGAAAGAACAACCTCACCCCCTTTGTTGCCAGCCAGATCCTCAACTGCCTTGCCGTCACAACGCCCGCGGCCACGGGCGATTTGACCCATATCGCCATGAACGATGTGGAGCGCGGCTGGTATGAAGAGACACGTTTTCCCGTCGTCTCCTACTCGGCCCAGGCCAAGGGGTACTTTATCAAGTACTTTACCGGCGAGGCGGTGCGGCCCTTTGCCCGCCGCAGCTTTGACCACTTCCCCGAGAACCACCGTCGCGCCCAGCGCGTGAAAAAACTGGCGGACGACCTGGGGACCTCCATTGCGGCGGTGGGCCTGGCCTACGTGCTGCAAAACGGGCTCAACGCGCTGGCAGTGATCACCGTATCCAAGCTTGCGCAGCTGGACGGCACCTTCGACGCGCTCAAGCTGCATCTTTCACCCGAACAGATCCGCTACCTGGAGACAGGAAAATAAGCGTAAAAAAGGCGCCTGCCTACGGCAGGCGCCTTTTTTCCATGCACGCCGTTTTCACGTCATATGCATGTCAGTCATAAAAACCCTTCATGATCTTTGCAATTTCCGCTGGATCGCTTGTTGCGCGCATTTTTTCCTGGCGGGCGGCCTCCACGCGCCGCAGCTTGCTGACGCGCGCAAGCACGTCATCCAGACGCGCGCGCGGGAATTTGCACGCGCCGTTTTCGTCCATGTGGACGATCTCGCCCGGCGCCACGTGCATGCCACAGATATCCACCGGCACGTCGATGGCCTCGATGGCAAAATTGCCGTGGCCGCAGGTCACGCCCGTGAGCAGGTACTGCATCCCCATCGGCCGGATTTCGTCCACATCCCGCGAGGGGCCGTCCGACAGCACGCCCGTCACGCCCAGGGATTTGAACGCGGTCATCATGTTGCCGCCCACCAGGCCGCATCTGCACTTGACGCGCGCGGGCAGGTTCTGTTTTACCGCAAGGATCACCGGCTTGGGCGCCGCGGCAATCGCTTCAAGCAGATCCGCAAAGGACAGCCGCTGGTAGGTTTCGTCAGGCATGCCGTACACGACGGTAACCACATGGCCCGCCCTTGCGCCAAGCTCCGGATAGATGCAGCGCAGCCGCGCGTCCGCGTACCAGTTGCCTTCCCACGGATGGTAGAGCCCCAGGCACAGCTCCCCGTCTGCAGGGTAGCTGGCAACCACGTTGGTGATGGAGGGGGTGTCAAAGCGTTCGAGTTCTTTGAGGACTTCCTGTTCATGATTGATTTGACCGTTCACGGTATTGCGCCTCCTCAAACTTTTTGTTGCATGTGCATGAAAGGCCACCGCTATACGTCCCAACTGTTACTATCATGCTATGGAATCCGCCGGCCAAAGTCAAGCGCTGCGGCAAAACTTTGCCCCTGCGGGCAGGATATAACGCAAACGCGGCGCCCGCCGCAAGGGCGGGCGCCGCGTTTGCCGCACTATATGTCACACCTTGGCATGGTAGATCCGTTCAAAGTTCCGGTAAAAGATCTTCTCGCGCGTGCGCGCCGAAAGCTTCAACCGCATAAAGCGGTTGTACTCCTGCACGTGGTCCCACATGGGAAAATCCGTGCCGAACATGAAGCGGTCCTCCCCCATGGCGCCGATCATGTCCTCCGCCTGCGCGCAGGAAAGCTTGAACAGCGCACTGGAGGTATCAAAAAATACATTGGGGCAGTCGGTCAAGTCCCGCCTGCTTTGCTCCCACTGCTGGTAGCCGCCAAAGTGAGCGGCCACGCACGTAAGCGTGGGCACGGCCTGGGCCACGCGGCGCAGCCGCGCGGGCGCGGAATAATCGTAGCGCGCGTCCCCCGTGTGGAACAGCACCGGCAGCCCCCGCTCGGCCAGGCGGCGGTAGATGGGCATCATCACGGGATCGTCGATGTCAAACGCCTGAAAATCCGGGTGCAGCTTTACGCCGTGCAGCCCCAGCTCCTGCAGATAATCGATCTGGCACGCCCAATCCTCCAGCGCGGGGTGCAGCGTCGCCAGGCCGAAAAAGCTTGCGTACTGCGCGCACTTGCGTGCGATAAATTCGTTGATGCTCTGCACCTGCTCGGGCTTGGTGGCCACCGAGCAGACCAGGTACTTGCACACGCCGATCTTGCTTCCTTCCGCCACCAGCGTGTGCGCAAAGCCCATCTTGCACATGGGGATATCGTAAAACAGGCCCACGTTCTGCGTGGCCTTTTCCGCGATCTTCTGCGGATAGATATGGGTGTGCGCGTCCACGATCTTGCACGGGGGCGCGGCGATCAACTCTGTCAAAGCTCTCTTCCTTTCCCACTGCCATGCTACATACTTCATACACAACGCCTATTATAACGCGCGCAGTGCCGGCGCTTCAACCGCTAAGCGGCGCATTTTCTGCGGATTGCCCGCACAATGCCCCGTCCCGCCACAAACAGCACGTATGCCACCATGCAGCCGGCGACGTTAAAGATAAAGTCGTCGATATCCACGCTGTTGTAGGAGAAGTACACCATGTTCTCCAGCAGCTGAAAGCCCTCAATGCCCGCCGACACCCCGCTTGCGAGCAGCAGCATGGGAAAAAAGCCCATCCGCTCATGCAGCAGCGTCACCAGCACCGCCAGGGGCATCAGCATGATAAAGTTGCCGCCCGCGTTGTAGAGAAACGCGCGCACGCTGTTGCGCAGCATGCGCAGCGAGAGCTCCAGCGGCTTCCAGTTGATGGCCTGCACCGCCAGCTCCACCTCCAGGTGCGCAAACGCCTGGGGCGGAAAGATCATCGGGAAGATGGTCAGCGCCGCCACCGCCCCGCAGTACACATACAGCAGCCCAAGATAAATTTTGTGGGAGAGGCGCCTTTTGCGGTAGGCGATGGGCAGCAGCAGCAGGTAGATGCCCAGCGCGATGAGCATGGCGTCAGGCACGGAAAAATCGATCAGCCCCTTGCGCACCACGCTGGTAAACGGGATGAAGCTCTCCATCTACGCCTCGCGCGCGGGGTGGTAGTAGATATAGGTATCCACATACCCCACGTCCTTTTGATCGTAGCCGCCCGGGATGACGCCCACGCGGGTAAAGCCCAGCTCCTCGTAAAGCTTGATGGCGCCCGCGTTGGTGGACACCACCGCGTTAAACTGCAGGCCGCGGAAGCCGCAGGGCGCAAGCATGTCGATGGAGTGGTTCACCAGCGCGCGGCCAATGCCCTGGCCGCGCAGATGCGCATCGACGCCGTAGGAGGCGTTGGCCACGTGCGCGCAGCGTCCGATGTTGTTGGGATGCAGGATATAGAATCCTGCAAACGCGCCGTCCGCCACTGCCACGCCCACGTACGTCTGCGCCGCAAAAAAGGCGCGCGCCTCCGCAGGCGACAGGGGTTCCCTGCCCGGGAAGCTCGCCCCCTGCGCCACAATATCGTTCCAAAGCGCGCGCACATCCTCCAGGTCGCGTGCCTCCATCCTGCGTATGACTACCTGCATAGAAAAATCGCTCTCCTCACGTTTGCAATCCGCGTGCCCTGCAAGTGGGCACCCCTCGATTATACCCAACTTGCGCAGATTTTTCAAAGCGGCTGGACGCGGTGCCGCCGCGGCGTGTCCAATAGACGGTGACAACGGGAAAAAGAGGGTTTTTATCATGATAGACGCGATTGCCGCGCTCTCGCGCGAGCAGCTGATCGCGCTTTTGACGATCTACGCCAAAGACTTCTCTGGCGCTCTACGGGCTGTGGTTCCAGTCGATTGAGCCAAAGTATGCCCTCGAGGAGGCGCTGGCGCACGACGCGAGCGCGTGGCGCCGCTTTACGCGCATTGAGGCGCGCCGCATCAAGGCGCTTTTGCATCTGCCCGAACAGGCGGGCGTGGAGGGCCTGCGCCAGGCGCTCGCCCTGCGCCTGTACGCCTCGCTCAACGAGGACGAGATCACCGTCTCGGGCGATACCCTCACCTACCGCGTGCGCACCTGCCGGGTGCAGGCGGCCCGCGCGCGCAAGGGCATGGCGTACCATCCCTGTAAACCCGTGGGGCTTTTGGAGTACACCTATTTCGCCCAAGGGATCGACGCGCGCTTCACCTGCGAGGCGGTCAGCTGCCATCCGGATGTGACCGACCCCGCCTGCAACTGCTGCTGGCGCTTCACCCTGCACAGCACGCCCCAGAATATACACAAATAAGGAGGCCTTTGTATGCGACGTTGCCGCATCGCCGCGGTCATCATGATGCTGCACGGCGGCCTGATGGAGCTGGGCGGATGCCTCGCAGTACTGCCCGCGCTGGCCATGGGGGCGGAGGCGTTCGACGCAGGCAGATTCTTTTTCTTCATCGTGCCCTACCTGCAGGAAAACCTTTACATGATGCTGGCGATGGGCGGAATCTACGGCGCCCTGCGGCTGACCGGCACAATTGGCCGGTACAAGGGACGCATGTGGGGACTGGCGCTATCGCTCATCAACTGTGTGGTGACGCTGGCGCTGGCGATCTTCATGCTGCCCGCAGGCATGATGGATGGTTTGCTTGCCGCAAGCACGCTGGTGCTGATGCTCACCGCCTACTTCGGCAAGCGGCAGATCGCCCCCTGACAGCAAATAGGCACGCCGCAAAAAGCCTGCTGGCTCATGCCGGCAGGCTTTTGTGCACGGTTATGCACGCCTTTTGCGAAAAGTGCGCGGCGCTTACGCCTTACTTTGGCGTACCTGCGCCGCTTTTCCCGCGCGCGTCCAGCAGGAGGCGCGCAGGGCTCTTCGCGCACTCCCCTTGCGCCTGCCATGCGTGCAGGGGCACTTCCCTGCGCATAAGCCCGCCCGCAATGCGCTGCCGGTTATGCCGCAGGGAAGCTGGCTGCAGCAAGGCGCTCTTTGAGGCATGGCGCGGTGCGCCCGTGGTTACGCCAGCCCCAGTAGCCGCGCGGCGCTTGCGATGACAAAGCACACGATGATGCCGATAGCCGTGGGCAGAAGGAAGGATACCGCCGTCCATTTCCAGCTCTGCGTCTCCTTTTTGATGGTCAGGCACGTGGTGGAGCAGGGCCAGTGCATCAGCGAGAAGAGCATCGTGCACACGGCGGTCAGCCACGTCCAGCCGTTATCCACCAGCAGGGTCTTCAGCTCCATCAGATTGCCCATCTCCAGCAGGTGCCCCTGCGCCATGTAGGCCATGATCACGATGGGGATGACGATCTCATTTGCGGGGAAGCCCAGGATAAACGCCATGAGGATCACGCCGTCCAGGCCGATCAGCCGCGCAAAGGGGTCAAAAAACCCCGCGCAGTGCGCAAGCAGCGTGGCGTCCCCGATGTGCACGTTGGCCATGATCCAGATCAACAGGCCCGCTGGCGCGGCGACCGCCACCGCGCGGCCCAGCACGAAGAGGGTGCGATCAAAGATGGAACGCACGATCACCTTGCCAATCTGCGGGCGGCGGTACGGGGGCAGCTCCAGCGTAAAGGAGGAGGGCACCCCCTTGAGGATGGTGCCGGAGAGCAGGCGCGATACCAGAAAGGTCATCACCACGCCCAGCACGATCACCCCTGTGAGGATCAGCGTGGAGGAGAGCGATGCAAACGGCGTGGCCGCCGCGCCCACAAAAAACATGGTGATGATGGCGATCAGGGTAGGGAACCGCCCGTTGCAGGGCACAAAATTGTTTGTGAGAATGGCGATGAGCCGCTCGCGCGGGGAATCGATGATACGGCAGCCCACGATGCCCGCCGCATTGCAGCCAAAGCCCATGCACATGGTCAGGGCCTGTTTGCCGCAGGCGCAGCACTTTTTAAAGTGTTTATCCAGGTTGAAGGCCACGCGCGGCAGATAGCCGGAGTCCTCCAGCAGGGTGAAGAGCGGGAAGAAGATCGCCATGGGGGGCAGCATCACCGATACCACCCAGGCCAGCACCTGGTAGACACCCTCCACCAGCAGGCTGTTGAGCCAGGCGGGCGCACCCATCCAGGCTAGGAAGGCCGCCAGCTGGTCCCCCACCCAAAACAGGCCGTCGGAGAGCATCTGCGAGGGGACGTTGGCCCCGGAGATGGTGATCCAGAAAACCGCCGCAAGCAGCAACAGCATCACGGGGATGCCGGTCCATTTGCTGGTAAAGAGCCGATCCAGCCGCCGGTCACGCGCGTTGTAGTCCCCTTTATCAAAGAACACCGCATCCGAACAGATGGATTCCGCCTCAAAGACGATGTGCGATACGATGGTATCGCGCAGGCAGTCGCTGGAGACGCCGCTCTGCCTGAGAAACGCGCGCGCCTGCGCGGTGGCCTGGTGCACATCCTCCAGCGCCGTGACATCCTCCCCCAAATAGTCGCACAGCGAGGCGCTGAGCGTCTCGTCGCTGTCGAGCAGCTTCAGCGCGATCCAGCGCGCGTTGAGGCGCTTGTGCAGGTGGGGGGCCACCGCCCGCTGCACCATGGCGATGGCGTGCTCGATGGGCTCGGTGTAGGTGATCACGTGCGGCGCCGCATGCGCGCCTTCGATCACCTCGGATACCCGGTCCATCAGCGCCTCCAGGCCCTCGCCGCTGCGCGCGGCCGCGCCCACCACCGGCACCCCCAGGTTCTTTTCCAGGCGCGCAAAGTCAATGCGGATTTTCTTTTTCTTCGCCTCGTCCATGAGGTTGACGCACACCACCACCTTGCCGGTGATCTCCAGCGTCTGCAGCACCAGGTTGAGGTTGCGCTCCAGGCACGTGGCGTCGCACACCACCACCACCGCATCCGGCTCGCCGAAGCAGATGAAATCCCGCGCCACTTCCTCCTCTTGGGAATGCGCAAGCAGCGAGTACGTGCCCGGTATGTCCACCATGATGTACTGCGCGCCCTTGTGGGTATAGAACCCCTGGGCGTTGGTAACGGTTTTGCCCGGCCAGTTGCCAGTATGCTGCTTTAAACCCGTCAGCTCATTGAAAACGGTGCTTTTGCCCACGTTGGGGTTGCCCGCAAGGGCCACCACGCGGTCTGTATCGCGCTCCTTTTGTATATGCAGGCCATGATCCACCGCGCCCATGCCCGTTGATTCTGCCGTCAGGCCCATGGTTTTGTTTCACTCCTTCACCTTTTTTTCAAAAAAGATAGGCAAAAGATGGCGGCCTTTGGCCGAAATGCTGCATCGTTTTGCCTATCGACGTTGTTTATCCTGCAAGTTTGGCTTTTTCTCTATATGAATGGATCAGTGCGCCTCGACCAGCACGCCGGCGGAATCCTCCGAGCGCAGCGCGATGACGGCGCCGCGGATCAGGTAGGCCACCGGATCGCCGGAGGGACTCTTCTGCAGGCATTCCACCCGCGTTCCCTCCACCAGGCCGATATCCTGCAGCCGCCGGCGCATGCTGCCGGTGGCGAGCAGGCCCTTGACACAGACGAGCGCGCCTTCGGGCGTATGATCCAATGTAAAGGTCTGTTTATTCATAAATGGACACCTCTGTCTCATAAGCTAGGCTAGGGAAATTTTGTTTCCCGATACTAACATATTCCGCGCGCCCTGCGCGTGCTACAACAAAAAAAGCGTCCCTCCGCATATGGACGCGCAAAGGAACGATGCCGCTTGGACGAGGGTGAATTTCGCACCATCAAGGGTTACAACCGCAAGAACAACCCCACGCTGACCGATGCGATGGAGGATTATCTGGAGATGATCTGCCGCGACGCGCGCAAGTACGGCTATGCGCGCATCAACCACCTGGCCGCGGCCCTGCACGTAAAGCCCTCCTCCTGCTCCAAGATGGTGAGTCACCTGCGCGCGCTGGAGCTGGTGGATTCGGAGCGCTACGGGGTGATCTGTCCCACGCAAAGGGGCTGGGAAATCGGCGGCTACCTGCTGCACCGGCACGATATCCTGCACGCCTTTTTGTGCCTGCTCAACCAGACGCAGAACGAGACCGAGCAGACCGAGCAGCTGGAGCACTTCGTCACCGAGCGCACGCTGCGCAACCTGGAGCGGCTGATCCCGCTGCTGGAGCGCTACTGGACGGGCGTGGAATAGGCATATAAACAAAGTCCCCTGGCCGTGCGCGGCCGGGGGCTTATTTTATAGCCCTTTGCAGCTTGTGAAGCGCGCTGAAAGGCACGTTAAAACAGAAAAAAATGTACCGTTACAGGTGGGATTATATCCAAAAAGCAGGCCATCTGGGGCAAAACGGGGCGGTGGCTGCGCGTCTCCAGGCGTGGCATTGCTTTTTTCGCGCCAGAAAAATGGGGTTGACAAGCTAACGATTGTTAGCTATTATTAGGCTATCAACCGTTAGCTAATCCACACCAGCTATTGAAAGGACGTGCGCGATCCATGTTTACCCGATTCTTCGGCAGCTGCTACGCCACACTGACCACCCTGTTAAGCGCAGGCCTGCTTGCCTACGCCGGATTCATGTTCTATAATCGTCATACAGTCACCCACTGGGGGCGCCACATCGCGCTGTTGGCGCTGGCAGGCCTCGTTGTGTGCTGCTTTGCCGCCATGCGCGACAACTACCACCACTCGGTAGAGGTGCTCATCCAGGGCGGTGGCACGCCCGGGCTCTTTCCCGTGGCGAGCATGCCCTCGCTCCTGTGCAGCGCGGGCGGCGCCCTTATCGCGCTTGCCGCGCTCTCGAGCATCTTTATCCCCAACCAGGCGTACCGCAGGGTCGTCTTTTTCATCATCGCCTGCGTTTTTGCGGGCAAAATTGCGGTGGTAGAGATTGCCCGGCTGCTGCTGCGCTGAATACTTTATTGACCAAGGGAGGCGTCGCGCATGGAGAAACGCGACACAAAAACAGCCATCCTCCAGGCCGCGCTGGATTTGTTCTGCGTGCGCGGCTATGCGGGCGTTTCTGTACGCGACATTGCGCGCAGCGTCGGCATCAAGGAAAGCTCGCTCTACAAGCACTACGCGGGCAAACGGGCCATCTTCGATGCGCTGGTTGCGGAATCGAACCGCCGCTATGAGGCGGCCTCCGCCGCCCTCAAGGCGCCCATGGGCACGCCAGAGGAGGCATCGCGCGTCTACGCCCACATCAGCGAGGACGCGCTGGTAGCCCTTGCCCAGGCGCTGCTGAACTATTTTCTCTGCGATCCCTTCGCCGTCAAGTGCCGCCGGATGCTCACCATGGAGCAGTACCAGCACGCACCCTCGGCCCAGGCGCTGCGGCGCATGTATTTGGACGACCCGCTCGCCTACCAGGGCGCGCTCTTTGCGCATTTGATCGCCTGCGGCGCGTTTGCCCCGGGCGACGCGCCCACCATGGCGCTGCAGTTTTACGCCCCCATTTACCTGCTGCTGCAGCGTTATGACGCGCCGGACGCGCGCGCGCTGGAGCAGGCCATGCGCGATCTAGAGGCGCATGTGCGCGCCTTCGCCCGCCAGCACGCCGCCCGCGCGTGAGACGCAGCTGCAAGCTTAATACTGCGCACAAAAGACTTGTTCACATCCCAGCATACCGCGCGCGTGACGCGCTGCGACGAGACATCCGCCTCGCACGCCGGAACGCCGCCCGCCGGCAGCGCACCGTGCAACGGACACGCAAAGCATTATCAAAAAAGGGCACGGCTTTCCCAGCCGTGCCCTTTTGCACATGGTTTTACGTCACGGCGTCATACGGCGCGTGTGCAGCGCGATGATCTCCTTTTTGCGCGCGGGGCTGACATCCTGCAGCCACTCCACCGGCATGCCCACATAGTAGCCCTGCAGATAGTCCACGCCCGAAAGAACCAGCGTCTCCATCTCGGCGTAGGTCTCCACGCCCTCGGCGATCACCTTGATGCCCCGCTCCTGTGCGTAGGAGATGAGATTGGCCATGAGCTTTCTGCGGTTCTCATCCACGTCCACGTGCCGCACGATGGACATATCGATCTTGACAAAATCCGGCGAGGTGTCCAGCAGCGCCAGATCGCCGTTGTATCCTGTGCCAAAGTCGTCCAGCGCCAGCTTGGCGTGCCAGCGCCTGATGCACGCCCGTTTTTTGTCCGTCATGCTGCCCGAGAGCTTATCCCCCTCGGTCAGCTCCACCACCACGCGCCGCAGGTCCTCCAGGTAGAGCCCCTCCAGCTTGGCGATATCCTCGGGCGTAAGTATCTGATTGGCGACCGAATTGATGAACAAGCGCACATCACGCCCGCCCGTATCCTGCAGCGAGAAGGCCTCCATGGCCTTGAACCAGGTGAGGTACTCGATCTGGTAGAGCTTGGACTGCGAGCGCGCCAGCGTGAGGATTTCGTTGGGCGATTTGAGGCCGTGCAGCTTGGAGCGCATCAGCGCCTCGTAGGCAAACACCTCGCCCGTGCTGGCCGATACGATGGGCTGGAAGTGGTAGTTGACCAACAGTTCGTCCAGCAGGCGGTTGAGCTCCTCCTTGCTGTGCAGCAGATACGATTCCTGGTTGTAGGTGCCGATGTCAAACTCGGTAAACTCGCCCTTGGTGGTGTTCTTTACCTTGTACATGGCAAAATCCGCATAGCGCAGCAGCTGCTCAAAGGTGGCGGCGTCCTGCGGGTACCACGCCACGCCCGCCGAGGCGCGCACCTTAAACTGCTGGCCCCCCGGCAGCGGCAGGGCCGCGGCGCGCATCGCGTCGCGCACCTGGGTGATGTGCACGCGCACCCGCGCCTGGCTTTCAAAGCCGTGGAAGAAGAGCAGGAACTCATCGCCCGACATGCGCGAAACGATGGCGCTCTCCCCGTCAAACGCCTTGAGCACGTCCGCCGCGCAGCGGATGTAGGCGTCGCCGTAATCGTGGCCGTAGGTATCGTTGATGTATTTGAGATTATCCAAATCCAACATGATCAGCGCGCCCACGCCCACCTTCTGGGGCGCGGCCAGCAGTTCTGACAGCTTGCGCTGGAAGGCGCGCCGGTTGTAGAGGTTGGTCAGCAGATCGTAGTCGCGCTCGTACTCGATCTTACGCTTCTCCAGCATCTCCTGGGTGATATCCGAGCACACACCCAGCGTGCGCGTCTCCTCCTCCACCAGCTTCAGCCGCACCCAGCGCTCTTGGCCGCCGCCCAGCGGCAGGCGGTAGATATGCTGCGTCGCGCCAGGGTGGTCGTCTTGGCAGTACTGCCGCAGCGTCTGCATGCGCGCGCGGAACATCTCTATGGAATCCTCCTTGGCCGCCGCCTCCGGAAAGCGCAGCAGCTCGTAGAGACGCGCCGTACAGAACACCTTATCCGTGGTTTTGTCGTATTCAAAGGCGCCGATGGCAGTGCCCGACATCTCGATGATGGTCGAGAGGCGCGACGCGGCGCTGGCCACGTTGCTTGACAGGCTCTCAATGGCGCGCGAAAGCGCGTCAATCTCCGAAATGTGGGTGGCCTCCAGCATCACGGGCGCGCTAGGATCGCTTGCGCGCACCTTGCGCGCAAGCGCCACGATGGGCCGCGTCATCCAGCGGCTGACCACAAGCACGCCCATGATGCCCAGCAGCAGCGCCGCCGACACGGCGATCCACAGCGTGGTGCGCAGGTTGCTGGAGAAACCCAGCAGGCTGCGCTCGCTCATTATGCCCACCAATACCCAGCGCTCGCCCTCAAAGGGGGTATTGCTGTTGTAGAGCTGCAGCGCCTGCACGTTGCCGTAGAGCTGGCCCTCCATCTGCTGGGCCTTCTCCAGCACAAAACTGTGGTTGTAGACCTCTTGGGGCTGGCGCGAGACGCACGCTTTTTCCCCAAAGGCCTGGATGTAGAGCGGACCGCTGGACACCACGTTATGCAGGATGGCGCCCGCATCGTCCGTCACCGCCAACAGGTAGCTGGCATGCTTTTCCGGCTCCAGCTCGGCGGCGGGAAGCAGCTTTTGCAGGTAGCTGGTGGATACCTCCACCCCCAGCACGCCGTAGGCCGTACCGTCTTGGGCAAGCAGCGGCACCGAATAGGTGAGCACCTCGTTGCTTTCCCCCGCCTCGCCGCTGAGCACAAAGGGCATGGACCAGTACCCCAGATCGGCGTAGGAGACGCCTGGGTGGTCCGCCGCCGCCTGCAGGGGGCTGTGCAGCATGCGGTACTCAGGCAAAGCGGTATCGGCCGTCAGATGGAACTGCGGCTCCCACCAGGTATCGGTGGAGATGCCCAGCTGCTGCGTCACCACAGACGGCGCCCGCTCAATGAGTAGATCGGACGTATCGCGCGGGTTGGAGGCGGGATCCAGGTCGCGCAGGTAGATGCCGCTGCGCTCCAGCGCGGAGCCGTCCTCAGGCAGGGCCTGGCGCCCGTTGAGGATGACAAAGGCGCCGGTGACGGAGTTTCTGCGCAGCAGGTACACCACGTCGTTTGCAATATCGCCCAGGATATCGGTGGCAAGGGGCGAATTGGGCGTGATATCCGCATGCGTTGCCCCGCGCTCGGCCAGCAGGTCCGCCACGCGGCCGTTGACGCTCTCCACCGCCTCGCCCACGTTGGACCAGCGCTGCACCATCTCGTTTTGCAGATCGTTGCGCCGGTTGATCACGCGCTCGTTGAGGATATCAAAGGCGCTATGGTTCAGCTGATCAAGCACGCCGCCATACATAATGGACACCACAAAGAGGCTGGCCTGCAAAATGGTAACCACAAGCAGGGGCACAAGTAGTGTCCGCATGATGGATTTCTGGTTGATGCGTCGCTTTTTCAAGCTTGGTTCCCTCTCTGGCTGTCAAAGAGCCGGCGTCACTGCGCTGTTGCCTCCAGGTCCGTTTTGAGACCGGCAAGCCACTGCTGGAAGTGTTCGTCCGTATCAAACGCGGATACAGCCTGCGCGCGCGTCATGCCCGCGGCGATATCCTGCTCCACCTTCTCGCGGTCCGCCTTGGCCAGATCGAGCATGCTGTTCTCCAGCACGTCGCGCGCTGCGGTGCCGCCGTCAAAGGCGCGGCTGGTGTACATCTGGTGGGAGTCCACCATCTCGATGGCCACGGGCAGCGCTTCCCTCAGGTTGCCCGAGATATTGGTTTCGCCCTGCCCCGCCAGCGCCTGGGAGATGACGTCCATATCGTTGGCAGCGCGCGTCACGGGCAGATAGCCCGATCCCACGGTAAACTCGATGTTGCGCTCGGGCTGGGTGAACCATTTGAGAAAGACCGTGGCCGCGTACTCCGTTTTGGTGTCGGACTTGCTGACCACCATGCCCGCGCCCTGCTGCACCGCCACCTTTTCGCCATCCGCAAAGATAGGCGCAGGCAGCACGGTGGTTTCGATGGGGTAGCTCTCTGTATCGCTGATGGACACCTTGTCGGGGAAGTAGGCGGCGCCCGATGTGGAGCCCACCAGCGCGATCAAGTCTCCCGTCTTCGCGTCGTCAGAACGGAAATGCCCCTTGGCGGTAAAGTAGCCGTTGATATAGGGTACGTAGAAGTTATCCCACAGTCGGCGCAGGATCTGTTCATCCAGTTCAAAGGAGACCCCGTCCTGCTTGACGTTGAAGATATCCACGCCCAGCTGCTTGCAGCCTAAAATGAAGTAGTTGGCCATCGCGTCGCGGCCGAAGAATGCCTTGCCGTCCTCGGGCGCCTCCGTCAGGCCATCCGTCCATGTATAGTACGCCTCGGCCGTTTTGGTCACGCCCTCAAAGGTGGCCAGATCCTCCAGCTTGGCGCCCGTGGCCTGGGCAAATTTGTCCCAGTCCGTGCGGTTGAGCATCAACAGCTCGCTGGACTTTGCCACCGGGAAGATCTTCAGCGTGCCGCCTTGGTCAAAGCGCCCCTCCTCCAGGTAGCCCGCAACGTAGCTATCCAGCTCTTCCTGGCTCAGGTAAGGGTCCAGTTCCGCCACCAGGCCCAGCTTGTCTACCTGGTAGGCGGTATCCGCGTACGCGGCAAAGATATCGGGGATGTCCCCCGCGCCCACGCGCTTGTTGGCGGCATTGAGCACCTTTTCAATCAGCTCCGAGACATTGCCCTGCGAATATCCCTCCACGATGATGCCCTGCTCCATGCCCACCGTCTCGTTGAACTGGGCCACAAGCTTATCGAACGCGTTTTTCTGCGGCCCGTTGTAGTAGTGCCACACCTCGATGGACACGGGGTCCTTGGGATCCAGCTGCACCGATGCGCCCGCGCTGGACGCCTCCTTTTTGCAGCCCGTCAAAAGCAGCATGCACAGCGCAAGCGCCAATACAAGGATACGCGTTGTCTTTTTCATGGTTTTACTTCCCTTTCTTTCATCTCCGGTAACCCGGCCGGGCGCATACCGGCGCCCGCAAAGGCGCCAGCCGCCGCCATTTTACAGGTGGAGCCTTCGCTTTAATTCCTGAAAGACGCTGCCCCCCGCAAAGGTGACCAGCGCCGCCAGTGAAACCACGCTGCACGCCATGCAGATCAGCGTCGGGTAGAGCACGCGCAGCAGCCCCGCCAGCCAGAAGACCAGCGGCGCGACGCAGAACAGCGCCAGCAGTAGCAGGTAGAGAATCAAATCCTGTACGTGCCAGTGCATGATGGGCGCCAGAATCGCCAGCGTCGCCATGGCGCAGACGCACAGGCCGGGCACCACATAATCCAGCGACCAGCCCCGCCAGCCGGTCATCCCATCCCACGCCACCGCCAGAAGGCCGATCACCACCACCTGATAGAGCATGTTTTTGGGAATATTGCGCCGCTTGCGCACCCCCACCGCCAAGCTGAGCCACACGCACAGCAGGCCCCCCACCACAAACAGGGACCACGCGCCGCTTTGGGGCAGCAGCAGGTTGACCAGCACCGCGGCCACGGAGGCCAAAATGGAAGCAAAGATTAGGATGCGGAAAAACAGATGGTACTGCCGGTAAATGGTCCTGACAGCGGGGAACGCCTCGCACACCGGGCCGCCGTCGTCTTTGAGGGGAGTCTGGCACAGCGGGCAGAGCACGCGGCCGCCCGATACGTGGACGTTGCACTTTTCGCAGTATTTCATGGCGCGCCCCCTACTGGTCCTGGTAACGGTTGGTGACAAGCTCGATATCCACGCCCTTTTCGGCCAGGAAACGGAAGAAGCGGCGCTGCACGCCTGTGCTCACATAGGCCGACGTAAAGCAGATGGACATGTTGTCCCGATAGGAACACATGCATATCTGCAAAAGGTCGGTGCTGACGAACACGTCAAAGAGGCGGATATACGGCACAAACTGCTCCGGCATTTCGATGGCGCCCAAATTGGAGAGCGCCGCGGTGTTCTCCATGGCGCTGATCTCGTACGCCCAGCGCATGAACAGGTCCTTGAGTACAAGGGGCGTGACGCGCGCAAACACGTTGTGCTCCAGCGCGCCCAGGCTGTTCATCCGCCTGGCGAGCGACGAGGCGTTGAGCTCCTTGCCAAAGAAGCGGCGCACCTCGCCGATGATGTCCTCCAGGCTGCCCTCGCGCCTGCCAAAGTCGTAGCCCACGTTGATGACGCCGAAGAAATTGCGCGCGGATTCCGAGGCAAAGTAGTTGCGCAGATTGACCGGCACCGTAATGACCACCGGCCGGCGCTTTTGATCGCGCAGGGACATCTCCTGGCCGATGCTTAAGATAAGCAGCGCGCACAACAGGCCCGTCACCGTGGTGTGGTAGGCGTGCGCCAAATCCAGGATCTGCCGCACGGGCATGTTGCCCTTGATGAGCGCAAAGCGGTCCTCAGGGATGCGCAGGCTGCGGATGCGGTAGGCTACCACCCGCTTTTTTTTGCCCTGGCGGCGGCTGCGGTCGTAGTACTGCAGAAAGCTGTCCGCCATCTTTTCATCCTGCGAGGCGCCGTAGTCCAGCGCGGGCAGCTGCCCGAGCTGCGCGCCGTGCACGCCCGCCAGGTAGCGCGCCACCAGCGTGCGCATAAATTGCAGTGCGCCTGTGCCATCGGTGATGGCGTGGTACACCTCAAAATTGATGCGGTTTTCAAAATAGGATACGTCAAAGAGCAGCTGGGGCAGGTTCTTGTCAAACAGGCTCCTGCAGGGCAGGGCCGTCTCCGGATGCACGCGCGCCTCCAGGTCGCTCGCCTCCAGGTAGTACCAGAAAAGGCCGTGGCGGATGACGCTGCGAAAGATCGGAAACAGTGCAAGCGTCTCCTCCAAAGCCCGCTGCAGCGGCGCCTCCTGCACCTGCTCGCGCAGCTCGCACGCAAAGCGGAAAACCTTAGTGTCCCGCGCGTTGCTTGTGGGCGGAAAGATTTTTGCCGCGTTGTCCAGACGGCTCCAAGATTTGGGCCCTCTTGCCTTCATCGCATCGGCACCTCGCTCAAAAACGCATTGATGATCGCATAGGCGTCCCTCACCTGGGAAAAGGTGGGCGGCAGGGAGAAAAAGCCGTGCAGCGCGTCCGCAATGCGCTCCAGGCGCACCGTATTGCCCGCCTCGGCAAGCGCGCGCGCGTAGGCCTCCCCCTCGTCGCGCAAAGGGTCGTACTCGGCCGTAATGACCAGCGTATCGGGCTGGCGGGTCTTATCCTGCGCCAGCAGCGGCGCAAAGTACGGGTTTTGCAGATCCTTTCGCGTGCGCATGTAGAGCTGCATATAATCCTGGATGCGTTTGCTCGTCAGCAGATAGTCCGTGCCGTTTTCCCGCACGGAGGCAAAGGGGGATGCCTCGCTGTGGTCGTTGTAGGTGGCCGGATAGATCAGGATCTGCCGTGCGGGCAGGAACTCCCCCCGATCGCGCGCCATCAGGCTCAGCGCCGCGGCAAGATTGGCCCCCGCGCTGTCGCCGATGAGGGTGATATCGTCCGTGGGCGTATCCAGCAGGCGGGTATCCAGAAAGATCTCCCGCGCCACCGCGTAGCAGTCCTCCAGCGCCGCGGGAAACGGATGCTCCGGCGCAAGGGCATAATCCACCGAGACCACCATATGCCCCGTGATCTGCGCCATATGCACGCACACCTTGTTGTAGCTGTCGATGTTGCCCGTCACCCATCCCCCTCCGTGGAAAAAGAGCAGAATGGGATAGTGCCCCTTTTGATTGGGCAGAAAGATGCGCACCGGCACATCATGATCGCCGTTTGTCACCGCGTGGTCCCAGGTTCTGTAAAACGGCTTCATAAAATGATAGTGCGTCAGGTTGATCACCTTGCGCTGCAGGCGATAGGTCCGTTTGATATCCATATCCGGATAGGAGAGCGCTTTGAGCGCTGCGCGCATTACCTTGTTGATGGCCATGGGGCGGCGTACCTCCTGCCCAGATTTGCATCTACCGCTTTATTATATGCTATATCAGTTTAATTCACAATAGCGTAAGTTGGGGGCAAAACGCGCCCTCTAGCCGCCGCGCGCGCCGCCTCGGGGGGCGCGCGGGCGCTTGCGCACGGAAAAGCCGAAGGTGCCCAGCTGCTGCCCCAGCGCGTAATAGGCGCCGTGGGCGTACGCGATCAGCTGCGCCTTTTCCATGTGCAGCTTGCCCGATGCGTCCAGCAGCTCCTGTGCTACGTCCACCGCCACGATTTCGGCCAGAAACATCGTGTGGCTGCCCAGCGGCAGGCGCTGCCTCACCCGGCACTCCAGCGCCAGGGGACTTGCGCAAAGCAGCGGGCAGTCCACCGCGCTTGCCGGCGCGATCTCCAGCCTGCAGGCGGCAAGCTTGTCCTCGTCGCGTCCGGAGCGGCATCCGCAGTAATCCACCGCGCGCGCAAGAGGGCGCGTAGGCAGGTTGATGACAAACGCGCCCTCTTGCGCCACAATGCCGTAGGAATAGCGCTCCGGCCGCAGCGAGATATACGTCATCGCCGGCTTGGAATTGACGATGCCCGTCCAGGCGACGGTCAACACGTTGGGCCGCTCCATCGTGCCGCACGTCACCAGCGCCGGCGGCACCGGCGCCTCCAGCGTGCCCGGTTTCCAGACGACCTTATCCATGCACATGCCCCCCTCTCATTCCCCCATCACCTGAAAGACGATCTTGCGCGTGCGCGCACGCGTGTCGCACTCCACCAGCGCCACGCTCTGCCACGGCCCCAGCGTCATAGCACCCGCCACAAAGGGGATGGTGACCGAGGGCGAGAGCAGCGCCGCCTTGATATGGCTGGAGCCGTTGTCGTCGTGCCAGGTATCGTGGTGGCGGTAGTCGATCACCCGTCCGGAGGCGTCGCGGTAGGGCGCGATCTTATCCAGCGCCTCGCGCAGGTCCGTGCCCACCAGCCCCGGCTCGAACTCCAGGATGGTCAGCGCCGCCGTGCCGCCCGGGGTAAAGCCCGTGATGATGCCGCTGCCAAGGCCTGCCTGGGCAAGCGCCTGCTGAAAGTCCCCCGTCACATCGGTCATGCGCATGTGCGGATGGGTGCTGTACGCCTTTGTCATGGTGAAAACAGCCATCGTCACACCGCCTCCGCATCCTGGCCGGCCGTCTGACGCCGCATCCGCTGCAGCAGCACCATGGATACCACGCCCGCGACGAGCAGGCCCGCCCCGCCGATCAGGCCCACGGGCAGCGGCCCGAGAAAGATGTTGGGCTTGCCCACCACAAACGCGGCGGCCGCGCTTGCAAAACCGTTGAGCGCGCCATGCGCGATGGCAGCGGGGTAGACGCTCCCTGCCTTGAGCGTCCAGTAGGAGAAGAGCGCGCCCACAAACACGCAGAATACCACCATTGCCGCGATGCCGCCCCAGGGAGCCCCAGGGTAACCCAGGCCGTAATTGTAGCCCATGGCGATGATAGGCGCGTGCCACACGCCCCATATCACGCCTGTAAGCAGCGACGCTTGCAGGGGCGTGTAGCGCTGGCACAGCTTGGGCAATAGATAGGCGCGCCAGCCGAGCTCCTCGCCCAGGGTGGGGATGATGTTGAGCACCGGCGCGATGAACACCGCGAGCACCAACTGCAGCAGGACGGCCTGCCGCAGCGTCTGGGCAGGGATGTCCACGCCCTGGGCGGCGTACGTCTGCAGGATACCGGTCATATTTGCATCAAATTGCGCGGGGAAACAGATAAAGTACAGCACGGCCCCCAGCGCGATCAGCACGGGCGGCAGCAGCCATGCAAGCACGTAGTAGCGGATATGGCCCCGAAAACGCGGGCGCAGGCCCGCGTCCGCAAAGCCCTCTTTGGTGACGATGCGGGTAAAGAGCATGCCCAGCGCGGGCACCAGCATGATCGCCGCGAGCGCCAACCGCGCCCAGGGCGCCGCGAGCCCGCCGCACAACGCCAGCGCCAGCGCGAGCAGCCAGGAGAGCGCAAACGTAAAGAGCAGAAAGATGCCGAGTCTTTTTTTCACAGAGAATACCCCCTTGTTCCATAAACGCAGATCACACGCAGCGCGCACGCGCCATCCGGATGCTCTCTGCGCGCGTTTTCATCGTAAACCCCGCACGACGGGTTGACGATCACGGCGCGCCACCGTCGCGGGTCGCCCCTTCCACCACGTGATACCTTGCCTGGACAAGCGCCCCGCACGCGGCGGCAAAGGACGCCTCCCGAATCAGGATATAATCCGTATCAAACGTGGATACTGCAAAGATGCTCACGCCCTGGCGGGCCAACACCTGCGCGATGCGTGCAAGGATGCCCACCAGCGAAAAATCCAGCTGCCCCGCAATGCGCAGGGCGCGCCAGCCATCCTCGCGCGCGCGGCAGCGCGCGGGCGCGTGCGCCGTGGGGCACACGCAGGAAAGCTCCGCGTCCGTGCGGGCCAAAAATACCGGCCAGGCGCGCTTTGGTGCGTCGGCCGCATCATCAAGCTTGCATATGCTCAGCGGCATATCCAGCGTTTCCAGTGTAATCTGCACGGATCGCTCCCCCTTTTTTTTCGCGCATCCCCTTTCAACCAGGGCCTGGTTTTGCCGCGCAAAACCTTCCTGCACACGCATCGTCCCCGCCTTTGCCAGCGCTTTGAGCGCCTCTTTGCACGCGCATGGGCGCTTGATTATAGGCCGCGCCTCTTTCGTTACAGACACACCCCGCGCAGGCAACGGGCGCTTCTGCCGCACACCGAGCCACATGCGCGCCCAATCAGGCGCGCAACCTTTGCATACCCATGGCTTGGTGCAGTATAATAGGAGCAGACAGGCGCCAATGCAAACGAAAGGGACGTGAATACGCCGTGGAAAACAACCGCCCTACAAGACGCATGCTCTTTCTCCTCGTCGCCTTTGGCGTGGTGCTCTTTGTGGGCCTGCAGCATCTGGACGTGGTGCTGACCTTTATCGGCGCGCTGCTGGCCATCCTCTCCCCGTTTATCACGGGGCTGTGCGTGGCGTTTATCCTAAATGTACCACTGCGCTTTCTGGAGCGCAAATTATTTCGCGCCGACAAACGCCCGCTGGGCAAGGTTGCGCGCAAGATCAAGCGGCCGGTGTGCATCGTGCTGGTGTTTGCGCTCTTTTTGGGCATCACCGCCGCGGTGGTCTTCACCATCATCCCCGAGCTGGGCCGCACCGTCAACCTGGTGGGCCAGCAGTTCCCCACGTATATCCAGAGCGTCAAAGCCTGGGCGCAGCAGTTCTCCGACAGCATGCCCGACTTTGTGGCCTGGGTGCAGTCCCTCAACATTGACTGGCAGAGCATCCAGGCATCGGTCACAGGCTTTTTGCAGGACGGCGCGGGCAGCGTGCTCAACTCCACGGTGTCGGCGGCGTTCTCCGTGGTCAACGGCTTTACGCGCTTCTTCATCGGGCTGATCTTCGCCATCTACATCCTGGCGCGCAAGGAGATCCTCGCAAGCCAGGCGCGCCGCCTGCTCTACGCCTACCTGCCCGAGGTCAAAGCGGATAAGGCACTGCGCATCGGCAGGCTGTCCAACCGGACATTCTCCAGCTTCCTCTCCGGCCAGCTGCTCGAGGCAGTGATCCTGGGCAGCATGTTCTTTCTCGTGCTGTCGCTGCTGCGCTTCCCCTACACGCTGCTCATCAGCGTGCTCATCGCGGTCACCGCCCTGATCCCCATGGTGGGCGCGTTTATCGGCTGCGCCGTGGGCGCGTTTTTGATCCTAATGGTAAACCCTGTGCAGGCGCTGTGGTTTGTGATCCTCTTTACCGTGCTGCAGCAGCTGGAGGGCAACCTGATCTATCCGCACGTGGTGGGCCATTCGGTCAGCCTGCCCTCGCTGTGGGTGCTCTTTGCCATCACCGTGGGCGGCAGCGTGCTGGGCGTGCTGGGCATGCTTGTGAGCATTCCGCTGTGCTCCGTGCTCTACGCGCTGCTGCGCGAGCACACCAAGCACCGGCTGGAGAAGATGGACATTCCCGCCGATAAGCTTGCCCCGCCCAAGGAGGAAAAGTAGCGCACCCACAAGGCAGCGCTTAAAAAGCGCCGCATGGACGACATGCCATGCGGCGCTTTTTGATACGCCTACCACTGCGCGCGCAGCCCCTTGGGGTAGTGGTTCTTCAGCACGCCGCCCGACACCTTGCCCCAACCGATGGAAAAGCCGTCCACGCATACCAGCGTCCAGCCCTGCTGCGCCTGAGGCACGGAGATGGTCTCGCCGTGCAGGTACGCCGCCAGGCGCGCATCGTCCGCAGCAAAGGACACGCTGCGCTGCACCTGGCCGGGGGTCAGCGCAAGCGCCAGCGCGTGCGCGGGCGCAAAGCGGTCCTTTCTGCACACGCCCAGCGCCAGCCCCGCGCGCAGCACCTTGTGCTGCGCAAGTGAAGGCAGCCCTTCGGGCGGCTGATAGAGCTGCGCGCCAAACGCCAGATACAGCCCCGCGAGAGGGATGCGCAGGTTTTCCCGCGCAAACGCCTCTGCCAGCGCGGCGCTCTGCCTGTCGCATGCGGGCGCGCGCGGGCGTAAGGACGCCTGCCGTGGGGGCGCGCACCCCGCCTCTTTGCGCAGCACCGCGATAAAGTGCCCCTCCCCCTCGAGCCGGTGCGGCCA
The DNA here is from genome assembly GCF_900604345.1 of Maliibacterium massiliense. Taxonomy (GTDB): domain Bacteria; phylum Bacillota; class Clostridia; order Christensenellales; family Maliibacteriaceae; genus Maliibacterium; species Maliibacterium massiliense. Next base: position 1,752,573 of record NZ_LR026983.1, on the reverse strand, counting down.
CAGGCGCATGGCGTGCGCAATGCCGGGCGTGGGCGCGGAAACCCACGCCGCATGGCCCCCGTCAAAACACGCGGGACGCGCCACCTGCTCGATGGTAAAGCCGGGCGTGCGCCGCACAAAGGCGCTGATCGTGCCCTCGTTTTCCTCGGGCGCAAAGGTGCAAGTGGCGTACACCAGCCGCCCACCCGGGCGCAGCATGTGCGCCGCGCAGGTGAGAATCTCCTGCTGGCGCGCGGCGCACATCGCCACGTGCTGAACGCACCACTGATCGCGCGCCGCCTCGTCCCTGCGGAACATCCCCTCCCCCGAGCAGGGGGCGTCCACCAAAATGCGGTCAAAATACGCGGGAAACCACGCCTGCAGGCGCTGGGGCGTCTCATTGGTCACCAGCGCGTTGCGCACGCCCAGCCGCTCCACATTCTGGGAGAGAATCTTTGCGCGCGCGGGGTGTATCTCGTTGGCCACCAGCAGACCCTCGCCTCCCATATCCGCCGCGATCTGCGTGGTTTTGCCCCCTGGCGCCGCGCACAGGTCCAGTACCCGCTCCCCCGGGCGGGCGCCGACGTACGCCCCCACCGCCATGGCGCTGGGCTCCTGCAGATAGTACAGGCCCGCCTCGTGGTAGGGATGCCTGCCCGGGCGCGCCTGCTGGGGGTAATAAAATCCGTTCTTTGCCCAGAAAACGGGCGCAAGGGGCCACGGACTGCGCGCCAAAAAGGCCTCCCGCGCCACCTTGAGGGGGTTGACGCGCAGGCCTCGGCAGGCTTGATGCGCATAGCTCTGCAGAAATGCGGGGTATTCCTCCCCCAGCAGCGCCTGCATGCGCGCGGCAAACGCCTCCGGCAGCCGCGTCACAGCGTCTCAGGCGCAGGGATGGCAAAATCATCCGAATGGAAGTTGCTGTAAAAGCGCCCCCTCTTTGCCGTAAAGTGCAGCACGCAGTAGTCCGAATCGTCCACGCCCTGCGGATAGTACAGGGTGTCCCCCTCCTGCCAAATCATCCGCTTGCTCTGGGCATCCTCCAGCACCTGCATGGTGCCCTGCAGCAGCGCCCCGCGGTAAAAGCGCGCGTCACAAAAGTAGGCGCACGCCTTGGGCTGGGCGCGGAACTGGGCCACGTGCCGTGAGGATGTGTTGGTGGAAAAATAGATCTCCCCGATGCCCGCGCGCCTGCGGGGGGCAAGCATCGCCTTGATGACGGGGTATCCCTCTTCATCCACCGCGCCGATGTAGGCGAGCCGCTGCTTGTCAATCAGGTTGCCGATGGTCTTCTCTGCGTCGCGCATCATAAAGGGCATCCTCCTTCATTGTGCGTCTGCGCGCCTCTTGCGCCGCGCGCGGACCTGTTTACCCAGTATTATACCCCATCCTAGGCACGGACCACAAATCCCCTGGCGGCGCACGCCGCGCATAAAGCCCACGAAAAGAGGTACGCGTTGATGATGCGCGGGTCGTTCTGCAGGGCCTTGGCCTCGCCCTGCATGACGATGCGGCCCTGCTCGATGACGTACGCGTAGTCGGACACGCGCAGGGCGATGCGCGCGTTCTGCTCCACCAGCAGGATGGAGATTCCCATCTTCTGGTTGACCTCCACGATTTTTTCAAACACGTCTTTGACGATCAGCGGCGCAAGGCCCATCGATGGCTCGTCGAGCATGAGCAGCTTGGGGCGGGCCATGCCCCGCCCAATGGCAAGCATCTGCTGCTCGCCGCCCGAAAGGCTCCAGGCAAATTGATCCTTGCGCTCCTGCAGGCGGGGGAACAGGTCGTAGACCATGCGGATATCCTGCTCATAGGGCTTGCGCCCCATAAACCCATGCCAGCCCTGCAGGTTTTTGTACACGGTCAAGCCCGGAAAGAGCAGGCGCCCCTCTGGCACGTGGATGATGCCCGCCTTGTTGACCTTCATCGCGCTGTAGCGCGTACCTTTCTATCACGGGTTTATGCACACAAAAAAAGTGCCTACCAAGAGGCGCTTACAGGGTTTTTATCCCTTTACGTGCTATAAATCTACCGTTTTGCCTACTTTATGACACCATTTGGCGAAAGTCAACCTGTTTTGCGGATTGACCGCAACAAGTGCACAGGCAATTTGATGGCTGCCATCGCATGCCTGAGGCGCGCGGCGCATGCGGGGCCGCGCGTCTTTCACGCGCCACCGGAGCATTTGGCTGCGTCGATCGCCAGGGCAATCATCAGCACGTACAGGGCATCCTTGGGATCTACGACGTCCAGCGCATATGTATCCGTCCAATGCAGCAGCTCCTTGGAGATGGTGGCGACCTCTGTGCCCGCCGCATCGATGATCGCATAGTCCCACGCCAGAAAGTTCCCCTCCATCCGCCAGCCCATGCAATCCAGATGGAACAGCGGCTTGAAAAACGTGAACGCCTTGCTGATCTGGCCCACCTGCGCGCCGCCTACAAAGATGGCAAAACGGGGCAAAAAGGTCAGCGCCTCCTCGCGCACCATGCCGACCTGCGCGCCGGAGGCGTCCGATATCACCAGCTTGTGTCCCAGGCAAGCTTGCCCTGCACACTGTAGACGCCGCGTCCCGACACATCGTAAATATCGTAGCTGTCCAGCCACGAGAAAAAATGCTGTTTGAACAATAACCGCATCGCATTCCCTTTCCCACGGCCAGCCGTCCTCTGATCCGGCGCGGCTGCATCTAGTACTGCAGCCAGGCGTTTGCTTCCGCTTTTTTGATTTGAAAGGTACAATCGCAAACAGGGCACACCAGGTAATAGCGCACGCTATACGGAAACAGGGGGATATAAAAGAACGTGAACCACGAGATCACCCGCACCACCTGATAGTGTATCTGCGCCTGGCAGCCGGTGCACACGCGCGCCTGCCGCGATAGGCCCAAGATCTTTTTGAACCTGCGATAGCCCGTGATAAAGATCATGCGATTTCCTCCTTGCCGCGTGCGGCATACCGCGCCAGCCTGTTTATCCCTGTGTTCGATTGCCGCCCGCGTTGTGCCGTTTCTTACGATGCGGGCGCAGCGTTATGCCTCGCCGCGCCGCTCTATCCTCAAAGCAGCGCACCGCATGCACCGCGCGCGCCCTGATGGGCATATCTACCTGCGTCTGATGCGCACTCTGTGCCATGACACAGAGGACATCCTGCGGCGCAAGCAGGCTCACCGCGGTACAGAAAAAGGTCTTTCTGCGACCGTCATTGTAGCTATCCAGCCGTTTTTGCAGAACCTCGGCCTTTTGCTGGAGCTGCCGCGCGTACGCGGCGCTGCCCATGGCGCGCACCTCCTCCAAGTTTTGCACCGTGTGCCGGTGCGGCACAAAGGAATCAAACGCCATCGCCTCTGCAAAGCGCGCGCAGGAAAAGCCTCGCACAGGTAAAAGTAGGGGTGGTCCCCCCGCGCGCGGCTGCACCGGATAAACGCGCAGATCTGGTGTCCCTCTGCGCGCCGCCGCACTCCGGGCAGTCATTGCCCAGGTGCATGGGGCAGAAGCGCACAGTGCAGCGCGCAGAGGGACAATTGCGTATCTTCACGCCGGAGTTTTTCAATGGAACATCTCCCAGCTCACCGCGCGGCGTCCGGCGCGCCAGCCGTTCGCTTTTTTCCGCGCTTATCCGCGTACATCATCTGGTCCGCGCGCACAAACGCCTGCTCCACCGCGTTGTTCTCCTGTGCGTGCACAAATGCGTAACCTGCCGAAAGGGTGCTGGAGGATTGCCTGCACATGGCTTCCCGCATCGCGGCGAGCTTCTCCCGTACCTGCGCCTCGCACACCTGCTGCGCGATGATGGCAAATTCATCCCCGCCGATGCGAAAGATCGTGTAATGCTGCTGCTCGAACGTCTCTTTGAGCATATCTGCCGCCGCTTTCAGCACAGTATCTCCCATGTGATGCCCCAGCGTATCGTTGACGCGCTTGAAATCATCCAGATCAAACACAAGGATGGCTATGGACATCTCCGGCGTCCGGACGCGCTCCAGCTCGTTGATTTTTTCCATATACGCCATGCGGTTGTAGCAGCCCGTCAACCCGTCCACGTAGGCGATGCGGTGCCACTCGTGCTCGCGCAGCAGCTGCTGGCGCTGCTCGTGGAGCTGTTTCGTCTTTACGACCGACAGGATGAACACCACATAGCAGGAAAGCACCACCAGCGAGAACACCAGGTACACCAGCCCGTATTCGATACGCTCCACCAGCGGCTTGGGGTACGCGGCAAAAAAGATCAGCGCAAAGTAGATCAGCGCCGCCGACACCATCATCGCGTTCCAGCCGCTGTCCACAAACGCCAACAGTTTGCGGTACCGGCCAAAGTACGGTTTGCCGGCAAGATACACTGCAAGAAAGAGCGCAAAGACAACTACCAGCGCCACCAAAGCCCCCGTCTCGCCAAAGAGTATGCCGAGGTAGCGCGCAAAAAACGCCATGATCAGCGTTACCGTATCCACAAAACAGAACGTCAGAAAAAAACGCGCGTCCTTGTATTTGCATAGCAGAAAAAACAGCGCCATGCTCGGCAGCGTCATGCACGCAAAGGAGGCGACGGCAGCCGGAACGCTCCACACATACGTGGCCATAAAATACAGCGCGATGATCACGCCGCAGCCGCCGTACATCAGCGCGCGGCTGGCGTGGGTATCCCGTTTGAGCGTGATCATGCGGGTGAAAATCAACAGATCAAAAAACACCACGCAGATGTCCGTGAGAATTGGAACGAGCTTTGACATGAATGTCCCCCTTATCGATACCTTGGTGCGCGCAACACCCCTGCCCGGCCGCGCCGCACGTGCAGTCCATGATTGCAAGTTTATGCGAGGCTCTGTTGCGTATGTATTGATCTATATCATATTACGCTTTTGCGTGGAAATCCATTGATCGTTACACGCGCGCCTGGTTTTCAGCTCCACTACCAGCGCGGCAGGTGGTCGGCGTATTGGGTCCATGTGTTCTCCAGAATTTTGAACGCGCGCAACCGACGCGGCGCCACAAAGCAATAATCAGTATGATAACCCTTATCTAGGTGTCTGTACAGATAAAACGTCGCCGTCGTCTCCGCGCCCGGCCGCTCACCCGTCACGCTGTGATAAGCGGAATACAGACCTTTGCGCGCCAATTCGCCCACCACCCTTGTGTGGCTTCGCATCCCATGAGCGCGGTCCCAGATAGGGTTGCTGTTCAAATCTCCGATAATCACTGTATCTTCTGTGATGCGATCAAAATGGATGCTTTGATAAATGCAGTATGCTTCAATATATGGTTTACACGTCCACACCGCCAACAGATCAAATGCGTCATTGACGCGAACGGATAAAAAATGCCGCAGTGTATAACTGGGCCAGGAATTTTCACGGATGCTGTTTGCATCTTTTGCAAAAACGCCCAAACCACGGTGCTTTGTTTCGCCTATCCAAAGATACGCGGCGGAAAACGCTTTCGCATACGCGTCGTACGCCGCGGGATCCTCACATTTCTGGATCACATAGATATCCGCGTCCAGCGCGCTGAGCGCGGCGCATTTATCCCGCAGTTTTCCGTTGCAGTTCCAGCTGACCAGCCGCATCCCTGTACCCCATTCCTTTTGCCCGCTATGCACGCACCATCTGCGCCACGCACTCCACATGCTCCGTATGCGGGAACATATCCACCGGCTGCACCTGGCCCAGCGCATAGCCCCGCGCGCACAGGTAGGCGGCGTCCCGCGCGAGCGTGGCGGGGTTGCAGGACACGTAGACGATGCGCGCGGGCGCGGCCTTTGCCACCGCATCGAGCAGGCGGGCGTCGCACCCCTTGCGGGGCGGGTCCAGCACCGCCACGTCGGCGCGCTGCCCCTGCGCTACCAGGCGGGGCAGCACATCTTCGGCCGTCCCCTGGATGAACGAGGCGTTGGCGATGCCGTTTCGGCGGGCGTTGTTTTCCGCGTCGCGCACCGCGCTTGCCACGCTCTCGATGCCGACCACCGCGCGCGCGTCGCGCGCCATGCACAGGCCGATGGTGCCCGCCCCGCAGTAGATATCCCACAGCGTCTCGCTGCCCGTGAGCGCGGCAAATGCGCGGGCGCGCGCGTAGAGCACCTCTGTCTGGGCGGGGTTGACCTGAAAGAAGGACAGCGGCGAGATGGTAAACGCAAGGCCCAGCAGCGTCTCCTCCAGGCGGGTATCGCCCCACAGCGTGGTGAGCGCCTCGCCCATAATCACGTTATCCCGGCGGGTGTTGACGTTCAATGCCACCCCACGCAGGCCGGGCAGCGCCGCGCGCAGCATCGCCACCAGATCCGCGGCGTGCGCGAGCGCGGGCGCGTTGACCACCAGCGTCACCACGCATTCCCTGCGGCGGTTGGTGCGCACCATCACGTGACGCAGCTGGCCCCTGCCGCTGCGCTCGTCATAGGGCTGCACACAAAAGCGTGCAAGAAACGCGCGCACCACCTGCAGCACCACGTCGCTCCGCGCGTCCTGCAGCAGGCAGGCCTGCATATCGATCACATCGTGCGTGCGGCGGCGATAAAACCCGATGGCCGGGCCGGGCGCCACGGGAAACTGCGCCTTGTTGCGGTAATGCCACGGCGCCTGCATACCCAGCACAGGCAGCACCTGCGCCTGGGAAAAGCCGCCCAGGCGCGCCAGCGCGTCAGACACGTTCTGGCGCTTGCGCGCCAGCTGCTCGGCATAGTCCATATGCTGCAGGGTACACCCGCCGCATTTGCCCGCATACGGACAGGGGGGCGCCACGCGCGCGGGTGCGGGCGCTAGCACCTGCTCCAGGCGTGCCACCGCGTAGCGTTTGGCCACCTTGATGACACGCGCCTCCACCGTCTCTCCCGCCAGCGCGCCCTGCACAAACACCGTCATGCCGTCGGCATGCCGCGCCACGCCCTGCCCCTGGCTGTCCATAGACATGACCTGCAGGGATATGCTCTGGTTTTTTACAAGCGGCTGCAACGCTGCCACACTCCTTTGCTGATACGAAAAACGGCGAGACGTCATATCTCGCCGCGGAAAAAACATCGCGCTTAGAACGACAGGGTGTAAGCCAGCCGGTACAGCTTTTTGTGCGCGGGGCGTTTCATGTTGAGGGCCTCGGTGATATCGAAATCGCGGATGTGGTTGTTGACAATGCCCACCACGCGCTTGCCCTTTCCGTCCGCCAATAGCTCCACCGCGCGGCCGCCCAGGCGCGCGGCCAGCGCCGCGTCCGTAGCGGTCGGCTCCCCGCCGCGCTGCACATGGCCCAAAATGGTGGCGCGGATGTCCAGACCGGTGCGCTCCACCAGCTCCTTGGCCACGTCCTCTCCGCTTGCCGCGCCCTCGGCCACCACCACAATGGCGGTGTAGATACCCAGCTCGCGCCGGCGCATCAGGCTTTGGGCGATCTCCTCCATATCGTAGGGAAGCTCGGGGATGAGCACCGCCTCAGCGCCGCAGGCCACGCCTGAAAACAGCGCGATATCGCCGCAGTGGCGTCCCATGACCTCGATCACCCCGATGCGGCCGTGCGATTCCATGGTGTTGCGGATTTTGCTGATGGAGGTGACCACCGTGTTGATGGCAGTATCAAAGCCGATGGTAAAATCGGTGTAGGCAAGGTCGTTGTCGATGGTACCGGGCACGCCCACCGTGGGCACGCCGTGCTCCGCCAGGGCGCGCGCGCCCTGGAAAGTGCCGTCGCCGCCGATGGTGATGATGCCCTCGATGCCAAACTCCCGGATATTGGCCAGCGCCTTGTGCTGGCCCTCGCTCGTGCGGAACTCGTCGCAGCGCGCCGTGCGCAGTATGGTGCCGCCGTGCAGCGAGATACCCGAGACCATGCGGCGATCCAGCACGCTGACGTCGCCGTTGATCAGCCCATTGTAGCCGCTGTGGATTCCATAAACCTGGATATTGTTGGCGTACGCCACGCGCACAATCGCGCGGATGGCCGCGTTCATGCCCGGCGCGTCACCGCCGCTGGTCAAGACACCGATACGTTTCATGCCACTCATCTCTCCTCTTCTTCCCCACAATCCCCACATACATCCACGCCATTAGGATATCCCATGCTCCAGCAGTACATGCTGCGCTTCCTCGGCCTCCGATGCGAGCACGCTGATTTCGTAATAATTCTGCGCCTCCGCGACGTTTTTGTAAAGCGGACGCACGCGAACCAAGATCCCCTCCCGCTCCAGGTGGGACACGCTGCGCTGCTGCGCCTCTTTACCCTGGGCCATCTGCACTACGACCCACATCGTCCCCGCCTCCGTCAGTCCTGCGCCTGGCCGGACGTCACCCTGCCGTGCTTGGTGAGAATCTCCGCCTGCCCGCGCACCTTCATGGCGCTGGTCACCTGCGTAAACTGCGCGATGAGCACCTCGCCGGCATCCAGCTTTTCCGTGTGGTGCAGGCGGGTGGATGCGCCGCGCGTCATGCCGATGATGCTCACGCCATCCTCCAGCGCTTTCACCACAATGTATTCGCCGTTTTGCACGCCGGGTTCCTCCGGCGGCGCGGGCCGCTGCACATCCTGCATTGTACGCCTCCAACAGGTACTTTTTGCGCCACTTGCGCAGATAGGAATATTATAGCACAGCGCTGTATTGCAATGCTACAGCTTTACGCACAATTCGCCATAGAATATCAAAAGGCCGGCAAATCGGAGAAATTTGCCGGCCCTGCTCCCGCATGCGCTATTTTGCGCGCCATTTGACGTTTGCCTCCCCCAGCCGCGCCGCCAGCTTGCGTGCCAGCGCCGGCTCGCGGGAGACGTTGTGGCGCGCGTCCATACGGTACACCCCGCCGGTCGCCTCCACAAACACGTGCACTGGAATATCCCCCGGGTATTGCGCAAGATCCCTTTTGACGTCCTCTAAAATGTCCGCGGGCATGCCCGACGCCAGCTTGATATACAGCTTGCCGCGCGCGTCGTTGGCGGTCTGCGCCTGTGCCTGCGCTACGGCGTCCGCACCCGGCACGGCGTCCGCACCGGGCGTCTCGCCTAAGGGAGCGAAGCTGTCGGCCAGCACCTTGGTGGCCTCCTCCTCGCGCTGGCTGACGCGCCCCTTGACGATGACGGTGTTGTCCTCGCCAAGCAGACGGCTGTACTGCTGGTATACCTTGGGAAAGACGATGATCTCGGTGGTTCCGGTAAAATCCTCCAGCTGCACAAAGGCCATCATGCCGCCCGATTTGGTGATCTTTGTCTTCAGTTCGGTGATGATACCCCCCATCGTGACCTGCTGGCCGTCGCGCACGGAGCTTGCAAAGCCTTCCTCCTGTGCGGCGGCGAGCATCTCGGCGTTGACGGAGAAGCGCGCCATCTGGGTGCGAAACGCGTCGAGCGGATGGCCGCTGATGTAGACGCCCGTCATCTCCTTTTCCATCGAAAGGGTGGCGCGCTCATCGTAGTCAGGCACCTCGGGATAGCGGAAATCGTCCATCTCAAGCGCGGGCGCATCCGGCGCGCCCATGGCCAGCTCAAAGAGGGACACCTGGCCCTGCACGTTGCGCTTGCGGTCGCTCTGGATGGCGGACAAAATCCCCTCAAAGCTGGCGATCAGCTTGGAGCGCGACACGCCCAGCGCGTCGAACGCGCCCGCCATGATCAGCGCCTCCACCATACCCTTGTTGATGGCCTCGGGCGGCACGCGCTTGCAGAAGTCCATAAAGGAGGTAAAGGGCCCTGCCTGCTCCCGCTCGGCGCTGATGGCATCCACCGCGCCCGCGCTGACCCGTTTGACGGCCGCCAGGCCGAAGCGGATGCCCCCGTCCTCCACGTCAAACTTGGCCACCGATCGGTTGACGTCGGGGGGCAGCACCGCGATGCCGTTTTTGCGGCAGAACTGCACGTAGAGGGATATCTTGCCCTTATCCCCCATCACACTGTTGAGCAGCGCAGCCATAAAGGGTACCGGATAGTGGGCCTTGAGCCATGCGGTCTGGTATGCGACCATGGCGTAGGCCGCCGCGTGGGACTTATTAAAGGCGTACTGGGCAAAGGAGGTCATCTGGTCGAACACCTGCTCTGCCACGTGCGCGGGCACGCCCATGCGCTCGGCGCCGGGCACGGTGACCTTGCCGTCCTCCACCAGGCCGTGCACAAAGATATCCCGCTCCTTTTCCATCACCTCGCGCTTTTTCTTGGCCATGGCGCGGCGCACCAGGTCGCTTCGGCCCAGCGAGTAGCCCGCCATGTCCCGCACGATCTGCATCACTTGCTCCTGGTAGACCATGCAGCCGTAGGTGACGTCCAGCGTCTTTTTCAGGATGGGGTGCAGGTACGTCACCGTCTCGGGATGCACCTTGCCCGCCACGTAGCGGGGGATGGAGTCCATGGGGCCGGGGCGGTAGAGGGAGATGCCTGCGATGATATCCTCGAAGTTGGAGGGCTTCAAATCCCGCATGAACAGGCGCATGCCCGCGCTCTCCAGCTGGAACACGCCGTCCGTATCCCCGCGGCCCAGCATCTCGTAGACGCCCGCGTCATCCAGCGGCACGCGTTCCATATCCAGCACGGGGCCGCCGTTTTTCGCCACCAGCGCCACCGCGTCGCGGATCACCGTCAGCGTGCGCAGGCCCAGAAAGTCCATCTTTAATAGCCCCAGGTGCTCCAGCGTGCCCATGGGGAACTGGGTGGTGACCACCTCATCGTTCATCTGCAGGGGCACGTAGTCGGTCAGCGGCGCGCGGGAGATGACCACGCCCGCCGCGTGGGTGGAGGCGTGCCGGGGTAGCCCCTCCAGCACGCGCGCCACCTCGATTAAGTGGGCGATGCGCGCGTCCGCCTCCATGGCCAGCTGCAGATCGGGGTTGACCTGCAGCGCGCGCTTGATGGTCATGCCCAGCTCAAAGGGCACCATTTTGGCGATGCGGTCCACCTCCGCGTAGGAGATGCCCAGCGCGCGTCCCACATCCCGAATGACGGCCCGCGCCGCCATGGTGCCGAAAGTAATGATCTGCGAGACCCTGTCCACCCCGTATTTGCGCACCACGTAATCGATGACCTCGCCCCTGCGCTCGTAGCAAAAGTCGATGTCGATATCCGGCATGCTGATGCGCTCGGGGTTGAGGAAGCGTTCAAACAGCAGCCCGTAGCGCAAGGGATCGATGGTGGTGATGCCAAGGGTGTAAGCCACAAGCGAGCCTGCGGCGCTGCCGCGGCCCGGCCCCACCATGATGCCGTGGTCCTTTGCGTACTTGATAAAGTCCCACACGATGAGAAAGTAGTCCACATACCCCATCTGCCGGATCATGTCCAGTTCGTAGCTCAGGCGCTGCTTCAGCTCGTCCGTCATTTCGCTATAGCGCGCAGCAAGGCCGTCCCAGCACAGCTTTTGGAGCATGGCAAAGGGGTCCTGCCCCTCGGGCAGGTCAAATCTGGGCAGGTGCAGGTGGCCGAATTCAAACGTCACGCTGCAGCGCTCCGCGATGCGCACGGTGTTCTCCAGCGCCCCCTCGTAGGCCGCAAAGCGGGCCTGCATCTCCTCGGGCGTCTTGAGATAGAACTCCTCGGTCTCAAAGCGCATGCGGTTTTCGTCTTCCATGGTTTTGCCCGTCTGGATGCACAGCAGCACCTCGTGGGCGGCCGCGTCCTGCCTGTGGACATAGTGCACGTCGTTGGTGGCCACCATGGGGATGCCCGTCTCGCCATGCATGCGCAGCAGCTGGGCGTTGACCTTTTTCTGCTCCAGGATGCCCATATCCTGCAGCTCCAAATAAAAATTGCCCGCGCCGAACATACCGTTGAGCTCCAGCGCCATGGCCTTGGCGCCCTCGTAATCGCCCGCGCTAAGCAGGCGCTGCACGTCGCCCGCCAGGCAGGCGGAAAGCGCGATGAGCCCTTCGGTATGTTGGCTGAGCAATTTGTAATCGATACGCGGGCGGTAATAGTAGCCGCGGGTGAAGCCCGCCGAGCACAGCTTGACCAGGTTTTTGTAGCCTGCCTGGTTCTCGCACAGCAGCACCAGATGGGCGTACTCGCGGCTCTCAGCCACCTTGCGATCCATGTCCCGGCAGACGTACACCTCGCAGCCGATGATGGGGTGCAGGCCCCTTGCGATGGCCTGCTCGTAGAAATCCACCACCCCGTACATCACGCCGTGGTCGGTGATGGCGATGTGCTGCATGCCCGCTTCCCTGCACGCGTCCAGCAGCCGGCCGATGCGCGCGGCGCCGTCGAGCAGGCTGTATTCGGTATGCACATGCAGATGGGCAAACGCTTGTTGCATAGGGGCGTCTTTTCTCCTTTCAAACCATGCGGAACCAGGCACCCTGATCCCACGATCAAAGATAAGCGCCCAGTGCGTGCGTCGTTACTCGGGAATATCCTCAAAATTGGACGCGATCAGGCGCACGATGGCGTCCATCGCCTCCTGCTCGTCGGGACCGTCCACCACGATGGTGACCATCTCGTCGCGCGCGATGCCCAGCGAGATCACGCCCATGATGGATTTGGCGTTGATGTTCTTGCTGCCCTGCTTGATGACAACCTGCGAGGCGTAGCGCCCCGCCACATTGACCAGCAGCGCCGCGGGGCGGGCGAGCAGACCGTCCTTGTTTGCAATGGTGACCTCTTTTTGGATCATGGTAAATCCTCCCTTTCCAGTTGTAGCTTTGCAGCGATATCCACCAGACTGCGCAGGCGGTGGTTCACACCGGAGCGGCTGACGCCCGGGAGCATGTCGCTTAGGTCCTGCAAGGATGCCTCGGGGTGCTCCAGCCGCAGCTCCGCCACCTGCCTTACCGGCAGCGGCAGGGCGCGGAAGTCCCCGTATTTTTCAATCAGTTCAATGCTGCGGATCTGTTTGGCCGCGGCGTTGGAGGTCTTTTCAATGTTGGCGGTATCGCAGTTGACGCTGCGGTTGATGCGGTTGCGCACCCCCTTGAGCACGCGGGTGCTCTCCATGTGCAGCATGGCGCTGTGCGCGCCCATCTGGCCCAACAGCTCGCAGATGTGCTCCGCTTCTTTTAAGTATATCACAGTATTGCCCTTGCGCACGACGGCGTGCACATTTAATCCCGCCGCCGCAAGGTGCGCGCGCAGATCCTGCGCAAGCGCGTCGTTGCCCGATACGATCTCCAGGTGGTAGGCCTTCTGCGGGTCCGTCACCGAGCCCGACGCCATAAACGCGCCGCGCGCGTAGGCAAAGCGGCAGCAGGGCTTTTCTATCAGATCGGGCCGGATGCCCCCTTCCAAAAACGCCTCGCCCGCCGCGTCGCGCCCCACCACGCCGATGTCCTCCAGCAGGGGGCGCACCTTTTCGCCCGAGACTGTGACGATGTAACGCTCGTTTTTTTTGAGCTTATCGCGCCGCACGCTGTGCAGCTGTGCCTCGGCGCGGTATGCGGCGCGCAATGTGGAGATGACGCGCTGGGCCACATCGGCGTAATCCGTGGCAAAGGACAGCGTCATCCCCTGGCGGCTGTAGCCGATGCTGCCCGCAAAGCGGGCCAGCGCGGCCAGCTCGGCGCGCCTGCAGCACGCCCTTTTCAGGGGCACGTGTGCAAGCTCCCGTTTGGTATCCGCAGAAAATGCCATGGTTATTCAATCCGTCCCCTTTTTACGGGCCATAGGTCTTGTGGTGGATCACCGAATCGATGAAGCGCACCTGGCGGTAGATATCCATTACGCTCTGGCCCAGCTGCATGGCGCTGTGGCGGATGGTGTCGCTGCGCGCGTCCACCAAATCCGCGCCGAAGACGCGCACCCCCAGCTTTTCCAGCGCGCCGCGGTCGGGCTTGACCAGCGCCGCCCCCTCCTTCTGGTAGCGCTCCAGCAGGTAGGCGGGCACCTCCATATTGTCGTTGACCAGCACGTTGTTGACGATGCCCCGCCCGCAGTGCTCCAGCACCGCGCGCACGTGGTCGGACGCCTTGTAGCCCAGGGTTTCGCCCGGCTGGGTCATGATATTGCAGGCGTAGATCTTGACCGCGCGCGAGGCGCGGATGGCGTCGCACAGATCCTGCACGCAGAAGTTGGGCAGCACGCTTGTGTAGAGGCTGCCCGGCCCCATCACGATGATATCCGCCTTGAGCAGCTCCTCGAGCACCTCGCCCAGCGCGCGGCAGGGCTTGTCAAGGTACACCTGGCGCACCCGCGCGCCGTTTGCAAGCGCGTAGGCCGGGATGGCGGACTCCCCCTGTACGCTCGATCCATCGTCCATGCGCGCGCAGAGCCTGACATCCTCCAGCGTCACGGGCAGCACGCGCCCGGTGACCGCCAGCACGTCGCTGGTCTGCTGTATGGCGTCCATAAAGCCGCCGGACACCTCGCTCATAGCCGCGATGAACAGATTGCCGAAGCTCTGCCCCTTGAGCGCGCCATCTTTGAAGCGGTACTGAAAGAGGCGCTCCATCACCGGCTCAGCGTCGGCAAGGGCCAATATGCAGTTGCGGATATCCCCCGGGGGGATGATGCCCATGTCGCTGCGCAGGTTGCCCGAGCCGCCCCCGTCGTCCGCCACGGTGACCACCGCGGTGATATTGGAGGTGAAGCGCTTCATGCCGCGCAGCAGGGTGGGCAGGCCCGTGCCCCCGCCGATGGCCACCACGCGCGGCCCCTTCATCAGGGCGCGCTGCTGGTAGAGGCGGTCGTTCATGGGGCGGGCGTCCTGCCCGCCCATCACTGCGGGCCGGTTGACGGAATTGATGGTCTGGTACAGCCGCAGGATGGCGAAATACACCGCGATGCAGCCCAGCACGATCAGCGCGCTGCCCCCCACGTACACCCACATGCGCAGGCGCAGCGGCAGGTTGCGCGCCTCGATAAAGAGCACAAAGCTGCCGATAACGCCGAACAGGCCCACCAGCCCCAGAAAAATCCATCGTTTAAAGTACAGCCCCGGCCGCAGCCAGCCCCACTTGCCCTTCATCGCGCCGGCCCCCGATCGCGCATGATGTCGCGGTGGGTGACGTGCGCCTTGTGCCCGTCTTTGAGCAGGCGGGCGGTGATCTCCTCGGCGATCATCACCGAGCGGTGCATGCCGCCGGTGCAGCCCACCCCGATGACCAGATTAAGCTTGCCCTCGCGCATGTAGAGGGGCATGGTAAACGCAAGCAGGTCCACCGCCTTGACAAGGAAGGCCTCCGTCTCATCAAAGGACTGGATGTAGGCGCGCACGTCCTCGTCCTGGCCGGTGTGCGTCTTGAGGTTGTCGATGTAAAACGGGTTGGGCAGAAAGCGCACGTCAAAGAGCATATCCGCGTCCAGCGGCACCCCGTACTTGTAGCCGAAGGACACCACGCTTACGTCCAGCGCGCCCGCCTTCTCATGGGACATGTACATCTCCCGCAATGTCGCGCGCAGCTGGCGGGCGGTCATGTTGCTGGTATCCACGATGCGGTTGGCGCTCTCCTTGAGCGGCCCCAGCATCTCCGCCTCCCTGCGGATGGCGTCCTCCAGCAGCCCGTCCTTCTGCAGGGGGTGGATGCGGCGGGTAAAGTCAAAGCGCCGCACGAGCGTCGCGATGTCCGCGTCCAGATACAGCAGTTCGTAGGTATGCCCCGCATCCTTGAGATGGTAAAGCACCTGGTAGATGTCGTGGAAAAAGTCGCCGCCGCGGCAGTCCACCACCAGCGCCACGTTTTGGTCGGCATCCATCTGCTGGGTACACAAATCCAGGAACGTCGGGATCAGCCCCGGCGGCAGGTTATCCACACAGAAATAACCCATATCCTCAAAGCTGCGCAGCGCCTCGCTCTTGCCCGCGCCCGATAGCCCTGTTACGATGATGATCCGCATGGGGTACATCCCTCCTTTTTAGGCCTCATGTTCTATATTTTCGATGCGCGAGGGGGGAACCCCTGCCGCGCACGCGCATTCCCACGCTTTTTCCACCTGACCGACGCGCGCGGGCAGGTGGGCGTCGCTGGAGAGCACAAACCGCGCCCCCGCCGCAAGCGCCTGGCGCACCATCTCCACCGTGCCGGGATGGCGGCCGTTGATCTCGATGATCGTATCGCGCGCCACGGCCTGGGGGGCGACGCGGCGCATGTCCAGCGGCACGTACTCCCCCGGGTGGGCGAGAATATCGATTTTGTGCCGGCCCAGCGCCGCGATGTAGCCGTCGCTCATGTGCTGGCGAAACGCCTCGCTTTTGTAGGAGCCGGGCAGCGCTGCGCGGCCCTGCATGAGGAAGTAATCGCGCGGGCGCGCCGGCCAGACAAAGCGGTGGTAGCCCATAATCACCAGATCCAGCTGGCGGCGCATGTCCTCGGGCAGATCGATCGCGCCGTTTAACCCCAGCAGGTTGGTCTCCACGCCCAGCAGCACGCGGATGCGGCCGGCGTACTGGTCGTTGAGCTCGTCCACCGTATCGCGCATCCGCTGCACATCCGCGCGCTTGATGCCGTAGGAGACATGTCCAATGCTGTGATCTGTGATCCCGATGCAGGTAAGCCCGCGCGCAAGGGCCGCGCGCACGTTGTCCCTGATGCTTCCCTTGCCGTCGGAAAAACTGGTGTGGGTGTGGTAATCCGCAAGCAGGCGCGGCATTGTTTTCATGTGTCTACTCCTCGTCAAAGTCGCCCAGCATGCGCACCTCGCACTGCAGGGACACGCCGCTTTGTTCCAGCACAACCCGCTGGATGTGCGCAATGAGGTCGCGCACATCACGCGCGGTGGCCCCGCCGCGGTTGATGATAAAGCCTGCGTGTTTTTCTGATACCTCCGCCCCGCCGATGCGCGTGCCCTTGAGGCCCGCCTGCTCGATGAGCGCGCCGGCAAAGTGCCCCTTTGGCCGCTTGAACACGCTGCCCGCGCTGGGGTACTGCAGCGGCTGTTTGGCGGCGCGCCGCATCTGAAAATCCGCGATGCGCGCGGCGATCTCCTGCGGATCGTCCCTGCGCAGGCGCATCTCCACCTCCAGCACCACGCATCCCTCCTTGACCGGGCTTTTGCGGTAGCCGAACGTGAGCGCGTCCCCCTGCCATACCACGGGCATGCCCGCGGCGTCCAGCGCGTGTATGGCGCACACCACATCGGATATCTGGCCGCCGTAGGCGCCCGCGTTCATCGCAACCGCGCCGCCCAGCGTGCCCGGGATGCCTGCGGCAAACTCCAGGCCCGAGAGGCCCTGCCCCTGCGTTTGGCGCGCGAGTTTGGACATCATCACGCCCGCCTGCGCGCGGCAGAGCGTGCCGCTGCACGTGATGCGGGAAAACGCGCGGTGCATGTGTATCACCACGCCGTGGTAGCCCGCGTCCGCCACCAGCAGGTTGGTGCCGTTGCCCATCACAATATAGGGAAGCTGCTGCGCGCGCAGATAGCGCACCGCCTGGCGCGCCTGCTCTGCATCGCCCGGCAGCAGCAGGATATCCGCCGGCCCGCCGATCTGAAACGACGTATACGCGCGCATCGGCGCGCAGGGGTGTACACCGCCCGGCGCGATGGCGGCAAGGTCCCGCGTGACTTTTTCGATGTTCATCTATGCTTTAACCCTTTCATCCTCATCCTCGGTGCGCCCCGCAGAAAAGCATGCGCAAAGCGCAATGCCCCGTCCGCAGCGCACGAGCGTGTGACGCTGCTTTCCGCATGGGAAAGCGTGGTTTTATGATACAACATTCTGCCCGCATGCGCAAACGCTACGGGCCGCCAAAAAGGGCGCGCAGCGCGCGCTTTGCCTCCGCGTCCCCCCCGGCGGCAGCGGCGGCCAGCGCACCGCTCTGGGTGCGCTTCTTGGCCCATACAAAGGCGCCCGGCACGCACAGCGCACCCTGTTGGGAGGCCTGCAGGCAGGCCATGGCGGGATTGTCGGGATAGAGGTCCGCAAAGGCGTCCACGGCGGGCAGCATGCCCACCTGCACGCTCTTTTGCTGCTGCTCTTCCTCCAGCAAAAAGGAGATAAACCGCCTGGCGGCCTGCTGCGCCTGGCCCTGGGCGCGGCTGGTCAGGCCGATGTAGTGCACCTGGTCTGCCAGCACGGGGCCGTCGCCGGCAAGGGGCATGGCGAGCGTCTCAAACCCTTTTTCCGCATTGTACAGCGCGCGCATACGGTAGAGCACGTAGGGCGTGGCCACGATGGCCGCGGCCTTTTGGGTGTAGAAAAGCTCCCACGCCTCGCGCGCCGTCTTGACCACCACGGGCGTCTGTAGGGAGGCTGACCCCAGGCGCAGCGCGAGCGCCGAGGCGCCGTTATCCCAGGTATCGGCGCTGGCCACCAGCGGGATCAGGTTGCCATCCTTCTTGCGGCCCGAGAGGTTGACCTGCCCCAGCTTCTGCAGCGCCTCGTCCATCTGGGCCGCACTCCAGCTTTGCGCGTCGGGCACCTGCGCGGCGTTCCACGCCGCCTTGTTGATGAGCAGCGCGTAACCCGCGCGCATGTAGGGCACACCCACCGTCACGCCCCCCGTGACGCCCGACTGCGCCAGTGCCGTCGGCAGGGTATCGGGCAGCACGCCCAGCGGCTGCAGAAAGGGCGCCTGCTCCAGCGTACCTGTGCTGAAGGCCACCAGCTCCGCGGCGGGCGGGTCCATGGCCTGCGCGCCGTAATACAGGCCGCACTGCGTGCTTGTCAGCGTGCGCACCTCGATAAACACGCCGGGGTTTGCCTGCTCAAATTCCTGGGCACGCCGCTGCAGCCAGCGCGCACGGCTGCCCGCGCCCACATCCGCACCGGGCAACACGTGCAGCGTGAGTACCCCCACCCAATCAGGCGGCGACTGCGTGGGGGCGTGTGGACGCTCCGGTTTGGGCGCACGGCCAAAGAACGGCAGCCCGATCGCCAGCAGGCAGACCAGCACGCCCGCGATGACGCGTATCGTCCTTCGTCTCTTCAAGCGCCCACCTCCTTATAACACCAGTCTATGGGCAGAGGTGCGCGCAATATGCAAAAAAGGGCCGCACGCGCATCTGTTTGCGCATGCAGCCTTGCCGCTTCCAGCAGCGTCTGTGCGTCAGCCCTCCTCGCCCAGCAGCGCCGCGCCCAAAACACCTGCGTCGCTGCCCAGCACCGCCAGCTCGATTTGGGCGTAGGGCATGGATTTATAGATAATATAGCGCGCCGTCTCGCGCCGAACCGCCTCCAGCAGGAAATCCCCCGCCAGCGACACGCCGCCCCCCAGCACGATCACCTCCGGATCGATGCTGTTGACGATGGAGACGCAAAACAGCGCCAGGTAGTGCACGTAGCGCTCAAAGACCACCAGGGCGGCCGTATCCCCCGCCTTGGCGCAATCCACCACATCCTTGGCGCTCAGCCGGCGCATATCCCCGTGCGTCTTTTGGTGCAGCATGCTCTCGCTGTGCTGGGCCATCATCTCGCGCCCCCAGCGGATTAACGCCGTGGCGCTCGTATACTGCTCGGCGCAGCCGCGGTTGCCGCATGCGCAGCGCTCGCCGTCTGCCACCAGGATCATGTGGCCCACCTCGCCGCCGACAAAGTGCCTGCCCATCAGCCGCCTACCGTCCAGGATGATCGCCCCGCCCAGGCCCGTGCCCAGCGTGAGCATCACCGCGTCGCGCGCGTCTTTGCAGGCGCCCATCAAGTACTCCGCCCACGCCGCGGCGTTGGCGTCGTTGTCCATGTGCGCCGGGCAGCCTAGGCGTTCCTCCAGAAACGCCTTGACGGGAAAGTCCTGCCAGGCCTCCCCCAGGTTGTTGGCGTATTTGAGCACGCCCGAACGCGGGTCCATCACCCCGGGCAGCCCGATGCCCACGTAGGCAACCTCGTCCATGGTGCGGCCGATGCGCGCCACCAGCGCGCGGGCAAGCGCGCACATTTTGCCCAGCGCCTCTACCGGCGCGATGCCCGGCGTGCGCGGGAAGCTGTCCTTGACAAGCAGCTTGCGCGTCTCGCGCTCCACAATGCCTACCGGCAGATTGGTGCCCCCCACGTCCATACCAATGGTCAACATAAAGCTGTGCCTCCTTACGGCATGATTAGCGCTGCGCATCCTCCCGCGCACGCTCGGCCATCAGCCGCTCGTCCACCTCGCGCACCGCGGAAAAACCCATAAACTGCAGGCGCATATGCCGCGCCGCCACCTCTACGATGGAGGCGATGTTGCGCCCCGGCGCCACCGGAATGGTGAGCTGCGGCAGCCTGATATCCAGTATCTTAAAGTATTCCCGTTCCTCGCCCAGGCGGTCGTAGCCGGTATCGGCGCTGTCGCTGCGCTCCAGCCGTGCGACAAAATCCACCGTTTTGGCATCCATCACCGCGCCGATGCCGTACATGCGGCGCACGTCCACAATGCCCAGGCCGCGGATCTCCATCATATCGCGGATGATGTGGGGCGCGCGCCCCATCAGGGTGTTGTTGGCCATGCGCACCAGCTCCACCGCGTCGTCGGACACCATGCGGTGGCCGTTGCGCACCAGCTCCAGTACCGTCTCGCTCTTGCCGATGCCCGAATCCCCCAGCAGCAGCACGCCCAGGCCGTTGATATCCACAAGGCCCGCGTGGATGGTCTGGCGCGGGGCGAGCAACAGGTTGAGGTACTGCCCTGCGCGCTGGATGAACTGGGATGTCTTATCCTGGCTGACAAACACCGGGCAGCCCTGCTTTTGCGCCTCGGTGAGCAGCACATCGGGCACCTGCATGTTGCGGCACACCACCACGCCCGTCATGGGATAGGACATGAGCTTGGCGATGCGCTGCTGCTGTAGCTCGTCGGGCAGGGTGGCGAGGTAGGTCAGTTCGCTTCTGCCCAGCACCTGCAGGCGCTCGGAGGGGAAGTAGGCGAAGAACCCCGCAAATTGCAGCCCCGGGCGGTTGATGTCGCTGACCGAGAAGGCCATCTCCCCATCCGCCTCGCACAGCACGCGCAGGCGGAACCGCTTGGCAAAATCCGCAACCTTGATGATTTCCGTCAAAAGAAGCTCCTTTCTCCACCGGCGCGCCCGCGGTCGGATGCGGCGCACATGCGCTGCCTGGGGCAGGCGGCATGCCGCATCCATGCTTTTGCCGTGAAGCGCACCGCGCCGCGGCACGTTTTGCGCAGGCACGGTCTTTACGCGCATGGCCCGCATCCCCTGCTGGGGAAGGCGCAGTGATCCCCTTGTGCCGCTTCTTTTTGCGCTTCCTGTTTATTCTTCGCCCAGGATGAATTTTTCAATCACGTAGGCCACGCCGTCGTTGTTGTTGGAGGGCGCGATGTAGTCGGCGCGCTCCTTGACAACGTCGCGCGCGTTGTCCACCGCCACGCCCAGGCCCGCGTACTCGATCATGGGCAGGTCGTTGTAGCTGTCGCCCACCGCGATCATCTCCTCGCGCCCGATGCCGTAGCGTTCCCCGATCCAGGCCAGGGCGTTGCCCTTGGTGGCGGAGGGATGGGTAAACTCAAGCAGGGTGGGCTTGGAGATGCTGACCTCCAGCCGGCCCACAAAGTGCGCCCGCGCCTCCTCCAGGCGCGCCAGCGTCACCTCCGGCTCGGCCATGCCCAGCAGTTTGGTGGGCGCCTCCCGGATATCCCGGGCCAGATCCTGCACGCGCACCCCCTCAAAGCCGTTGAGCTGGGCGTAGCTCTCGCTCCACTTGCAGGGCGTATCGTAGATAAAGCGATCAGGCATATTGACCTGCACGTAATGGTCACGCGCCCGCAAAAAGGCGATAACCTCCTGCGCCAGATCCATGGGCACGGGGCAGTTGTGCAGCACCTCGCCCGTGCGCGCGCTGGTGATGGTGGCGCCCTGGCAGTTCATCACCGGTGTATCCAGATCGAGAAAATCCGAGTAGCGCTTGGTGGAGCGGAAGATGCGCCCGGAAGAGATGGTGACCATCGCGCCCTTTGCCGTGGCGCGCGCCACAGCCTCTTTAAGGCGCTGGCTGAGCGTGCGGTCGTCGTGCAGCGCTGTGTCGTCCAAATCAAATGCAATGAAACGGTAAGCCATGCTGATTGGTTCCCCCTCGTTTTTGATGACCAGATCATCTTTATTATAGTGGCCTCACGGCCGCCCTGACAAGGCGTTTACGCTTTTTCCTGGTGCATGGCGCTGTAGACGGCCTCCGCGGCGGCGCGCGTCATGCCGGGCACGGCTTCGATCTCCTCCAAGCTGGCCTGGGCGATCTGGGAGGCGCTGCCCAGCGTGCGCAACAGGGCGCTCCTGCGCTTGGGGCCGATGCCCGGAATCTCCTCCAGCACGCTTGCAAGCGAGCCCTTGGAGCGCAGGGAGCGGTGGTAGGTGATGGCAAAGCGGTGCGCCTCATCGCGGATGCGCTGCATCAGCTGCAGCGCCATGGTGGTGTGGGGCAGACGCACCGGCTGCTCCCGATCGGGCAGGTAGATCTCCTCGTAGCGCTTGGCCAGGCTGCACAGGGGGATGTCGCACCCCAGCGCGTCGAGCGCCTCCTTGACCGCGCGCAGCTGCTCGCGCCCGCCGTCGATCACGATCAGATCGGGCCGCGCGCCGAAGCCCTCATCCCCCGCCAGCAGCCGCTTGTAGCGGCGGGTAAGCGTCTCGGCCAGGGAGGCAAAGTCGTTTGCGCCCTCCACTGTCTTGATGCGAAAGCGGCGGTATTCTTTTTTCGCGGGCTTTCCCCCTTCAAACACCACCATGGACGCCACCGAGTAGACGCCCTGGGTGTTGGAGATATCGTAGCACTCCATGCGCTGGGGCGGCTCGGCCAGGCCCACCACCGCGGCGAGCTCCGCGATGGCGCCCTGGGTGCGCGCGCTGGCCTGCTCGCGCTTTTTCTCCTGGCGCATACGGGTCTGCAGCGCGTTGCGCTCGGCCATCTCCACCAATTTGCGCTTCTCCCCGCGCCTGGGCACCAGGATATGCACCTTTCGGCCCGCCCGCTCGCTGAGCAGTTCTGCGAGGATGTCCATATCCGGCACATCCATGGGCAGCAGGATTTCGCGCGCCCGCACATCGTGCCCGCCATAATACTGCAGCAAAAAGGAGGCGAGGATATCCGCCGCCTGCTCGTCCTCGGCCTGCTCCATGGTGGACGTCTCCGCCTGCACGATCTTGCCGCGGCGCATGAAGAGCACCTGCACCACGCAGCGTCCCCCACCCGGCGCAAGGCCGATGATATCGCGCTGGGAGCCCTCCACGTCGATGGCCTGCTGGTGCTGGATGATGCGCTCCACCGCCTGCATCTGGTCGCGAAAGCGGGCCGCCTTTTCAAAGGCTAGGGCGGCCGAGGCAGCCTGCATCTGCTGCTGTAAATCGCGCAGCAGCTCCTCGTGCTTGCCCGAGAGGAAGGCGCACACCCGCTGCATCATGGCGTGGTACTCGCTCTGGCTCACGCCTCCCTGGCAGGGAGCCATACACCGGCCGATCTGGTAGTTGAGGCAGGGGCGCTCCCTGCCGATGGCGGCGGGCAGGTCCCGCTTGCAGGTGCGCAAAGGGAAGATGCGCCGCAGCGTCTCCACCACCTCACGCACGCTGTGCGCAGCCCTAAAGGGACCGAAGTACTGCGCGCCGTCGTGCGCCACGCGGCGCACCACCTCCACGCGCGGAAACGCCTCCTTGAGGTTGACGCGCACGTAGGGGTAGTGTTTGTCGTCCTTGAGCAGGATGTTGTAGTGGGGCTTGTACTGCTTGATGAGGTTGCACTCCAGCACCAGCGCCTCAAGCTCGTTTTGGGTCAGCAAAATATCAAAATCCGCCACGTGCGCCACCATGGCCCGCACCTTGGGCGCGTGGTTGCGCGCCGATTGGAAATACTGGCGCACCCGGCGCTTGAGCGAGATGGCCTTGCCCACGTAGATGACCTCGCCGGATGCATCGCGCATGATATACACCCCGCTGGTATCGGGCAGGGCGCTGAGTTTTTGTTCCAGATTGGTCATAGGCGATCTGTAAGCCTCCTTCGCCTGTGTGCGTAAAAAGATGGGCCAGGCGCGCGCGCCTCTGCCCATCTTTTATCATACTGTATTTTGCATGCTTTATCCAGCATCAGGGCTTCACTTCCAGGCATTTCTGCAGCAGGGCCTTGGCGATGGGCGCGGCGGCGGAATTGCCCGTGCCGCCGTTGTCCACCACCACCGCCACGGCGTAGGGGGCGGACGCATCGTCGATAAAGCCCACAAACCACCCGTGCGGGGTGATGCCCTCGCCCACCTCGGCGGTGCCCGTCTTGCCGCACACCTTGACGCCCGCGATGCCCGCGCCGCGCGCCGTGCCCGATTCCACACCCAGGCGCATCATCTCGGTGATCTGGTTGGCAGTGCCCGCGTCGGTGACGGTCTTGTACACCCGCTCGCTGCCTTTGGCGTGCGTGCGGCCCGATGTGCTGGTCACATGGTCCAGCAGACGGGGCTCCATCATCACGCCGTCGTTTGCGATGGAGGCGGCGATCATGCAGGCGTGCATGGGGCTCATCAGCGTTTTGTACTGGCCCACTGCCGCCCAGGCAAGGTCGTTGGGCGTCTGCATGGCGGCGAACTGGCTATCGTATACCGTGCAGTCCTTAAAGAGGAACTCATCATTGAAGCCGTATTTTTCCGCCGTCTGCATCATCACGTCCATGCCCAGGCCCTGCGCCCAGGTGGCAAAGGCGCCGTTGCAGGATTTGGAGATGGCGCTGGCCAGATCCAGATGCCCGTGCCGCTCGCTGTTGTAGCAGCGGATGACCTGGCCGTTGATGGTGGTCTGGCCGCTGCAGTCGTAGGTGGCGTTTGGCACCAGCTCGGGATGCTCCAGCATGGCGGTGGCCGTGATCAGCTTAAAGGTGGAGCCGGGCGGGTACTTGCCCTGTGTGGCCCGGTTGACCAGCGTGCCCTCGGCCAGGCTTCCCGCCTGATCCTTGGTGAGGGTGTTGGGGTCGAACGTGGGCGAGGAGATGCTTGCAAGCACCTCGCCGGTCTTGTAATTGAGCACCACCGCCGCGCCCGCCTTGCCACCGAAGGCGTTGTAGCCGGCGGCCTGCAGCGCCGCGTCCACGGTGAGCGTCACGTCCTCGCCGCGGCGCTCCTGGTTTTTGAACGTCTCGATGATGCGCTCCACGGTGTTGATATCAAAGCCCAGCAGGTAGCGGGTGAACGTGTTCTCCGCCCCGCCGGTGGTCAGGCCCTCCTTATCCCCCAGCAGATGCGCTGAGCCCAGGCGCACCGCGGCGTTCTCGCTGTAGGTGCGCTGGCCCACGGCGGTGGACCAGGCCATTTTCTCCCCGTTGCGGTCGAACACCGTACCCATGATGATGTTGTTCTCCTCGGCCTTGAGGCGCGGGTTGTTGGGGCTGGAAAACCACTTGGTGCCGTAGAAGTACACCGCGTAGGAAAAATAGCCGATCACCACCAGGAACAGCGCAAGCAGCAGCACCGAGCCGCGCTTGATATTTTTCAGCATCCGGTTCATAGGCCCAGCTCCTCTCTGGCCAGCTCCGCGTTTTTGATGGATACGCCCTCCAGCACGCCGGCGAGCACCAGGTTGGTGACAAGCGAGCTGCCGCCGTAGCTGACAAAGGGCAGCGTCACGCCGGTCAGCGGGATGAGCTTGATGACGCCGCCGATGATCAGCACCGTCTGCAGCGCGATCATGGTCACGCAGCCGAAGGCCAGCAGCGCGTCAAAGCGGGTGTGGGCGCGCAGCGCGATGATCACCCCGCGCCATACCAGCAGCGCGTAAAACAGGATCACCACGATGCCCACCACCTGCCCGAACTCCTCGCAGATTACCGCGAAGATCATGTCGGTGTGGTAGGCGGGGATGAGCTTGGGCGAGCCGCAGCCCAGACCCAGGCCGAACAGGCCGCCCGAGGCGATGGCGATGAGGGATTGCACGATCTGGTAGCCGCTCGTCTCCGGCGTGGCCCAGGGGTTCTGCCAGATCTCCACACGCGTGCGCACGTGGTCGAACAGCTTATAGCTGGCCACCGCGCCCAGCGCGCCCACGCCCAGGCCCGTGCCCACAAGCAGCCAGTTGCTGGTGGATACCGCAAGCAGCAGTATGGCGGTGAGGAAATACAGCACCGCCGCGCCCAGGTCCTTTTGGATCAGCAGCAGGCCCATGCACGCCACCAGGAATATACCCAGCGGCGCCAGGCGCAAAAAGCCGCGTTTTTTTGAGAGCACGCTCGCCAGGATAAACACCAGCAGCACCTTGACAAACTCTGAGGGCTGGAAGCTCATGCCCGCAAAGGCGAACCAGTTGCGCGAGCCGCCCGATACCTTGCCGAAAAACGCCGCAAGCCCCAGCAGGCCCACGCCTGCGGCCATGTAGCCGTAGACCAGCTTATCCCAGTGGCGGATGCGGCGCACCAGCACGATGGCCACGCACATGCAGGCCATGCCGATGGCGTACCACTCCATCTGCTTGATGGCGATCTCCGGGTTGAGGCGGTACTGCAGCAGCAGCCCCAGCGATGCAAGCACGTTTGCGATCACCAGCACCGGCACATCCACGTCCGGAAAAAAGCGCCGCAGTATAAAGTATTGAAACAGCAGCATCGCCACCGCGATCATGCCCAGCCCCAGCGCCATCAGGTCGAGCTCCTCGCCGTTTAGGGCGAGCAGCGCAAAGCCTGAGAGCACAAACAGCGCGATGAAGAAGAACAGCGGGCTGGTGCTGGGCGTGCGAAGGTCGTCTTTATCCCGTTTTGCCATGCGCGCCCCTACCTTTCCACATCCACGCTGACCACCAGCGTCGCCTCGCCCAGGCGCAGCTTGGCGCCGTCGGGTACGGGCAGGATTTTTTCCACGTTTTTGCCGCCCACGCGCAGTACGTTGTCCCCGCCGCAGAGGCGCTCCACAAACAGCCTGCCGCCGTCAAAAAACAGGCGCGCATGGCTGGGCCGAAGCCCCGCGTCCGCGATGCGCACATCGCAGGAGCGCTTGCTGCCCACGAGCGTCTCCTCGCCGATGGGCAGCCACTGGGCCCCGTCCTTCCACGCCTCCATATGGGCCACATACCCCCGCACCAGCGCCTGGGGCGGGTTGTGCTGTTTTTCCACGCGGTATTCAGACCAGGCGTTGCGCAATGTACGCACAAAGATGATGATGATGACAAGCACGAACCAGTACTTTAGCGTGCCCGCAACCAGCTGATATTGTGCCGGTGACATAACGCATCCCCTCCTTTTATGACAGCCTATAACAGCCTATGACAGCGCTCCTGGCGCCAGATTGAAGCGCGCGCGCATTTTGCGCGGCGCGCGATGGTTTATTATAGCACATTTCCATTTGGGCGGGCCGTACAGACAAAAAAAGGCAGCGCGCCCGCATGCCTGCGGCCCTGCGCTGTCCTCTTATACGATATAGCGCGCCTTTATTCTTCAGGCGCATAGGGCTTGGCAAAGATCATGCGGCCCGCAGCCGTCTGCAGCACGCTGGTGACCACGGCCTCGGTATCCTGCCCGATCAGCGCCGCCCCTTCTTCCACCACCACCATGGTGCCGTCGTCCAAATACGCCACGCCCTGGTGAGGCTCCTTGCCCTCGCGCAGGATGCTAACGCGGATGTGCTCCCCCGCCGCAAGCACGGGCTTGACGGCGTTGCTCAGCTCGTTGATGTTGAGCACCGACACGCCCTGCACCTGGGCCACCTGGTTGAGATTGTAGTCGTTCGTGACGATTTTGGCGCTGATATCCTGTGCCAGGCGCACCAGCTTTGCGTCCACCAGGTCAATGTCATCGTAATCGGTGCTGTCGATGCGCACGGGCATGTCCAGCTCCTTGCGGATGCGTTTGAGCACGTCCAGCCCCCTGCGGCCCCGGTTGCGGCGCAGCGCGTCGGTGGAATCGGCGATGTTCTGCAGCTCCTGCAGCACGAAGTTGGGGATCACGATCGTGCCCTCCAGAAAGCCCGCCTTGCAGATGTCGAAAATGCGCCCGTCGATGATCACGCTGGTGTCCAGCAGCTTGGGCGCGATGTCGGTGATCATGTCCAGCTTGCCGCCCTTGCCCCGCCGGGGCGCGAACAGGTGAAAAAACTCATCCTGCCTGCGGGTAAAGAGCTTGATGCCGCAGTAGCCGAACAGAAAGTAGTTCACCAGCGTCAGCAGCGTCTGCAGCCACTCGATGGGGATCGCCTGATACAGGTAGGACACAAAAAATGCAATGATAAGTCCCAGAACCAGTCCTACGCTGCCGGAGGCGATGTCCCGCGCGGACATCCTGCGCAGCATCTGCTCCATCTCGTCGCCCACGCGCATCAGCCACTTCATCAGCCGTGGCGCCAGTATGCAGAAAATCACGCCGCCTACCAGACCCGCCGCCAGGAAAATCGCCAGATTTGCCAGCGGCAGCAGGTCGTTGAGGGGATCGGCGACCTTCAGCACAATCAGCACCTGGTACGTCAGCGCCACCACGCCCACGCCCAGCCCCGCGCCCAGCAATGTAATAAAGCCGCGCGCCAGTTTTTTGAGCATCCAATCCCTCCTGTCGCTTCGATATCGATTTAATCATACGGCAATACACAGCGCAGTGTCAACTCGATTCCAGCCGCCCAAATCCGCCAAAGAGCTCCATTGACACGCGTGGCGCGCACAGCCATAATAGGGGTATGCAAGCACATCTTTGGGGAGGGTCATGTCTTGAAGGATTTGGTCATCGGCGAGTTCCAGACAAACGTTGAGGAAATGCTCGTGCGCCACAAGGGGCTGCTGGATACCTTGAGCAAGCTGCAGGAGGCGCTGGCGCGTCTCAACCGCGCGGTTGTCAAGGCCGCCACCACCTGCGGCTGCATCACCATTGCGGGCAAGCGGCAGGACATCCCCGCGGACGCATCGCTTGCGGACCTACCCCAGCTGATGAAGACCTGCGTGGAGGGCGCGCTGTGCCCCACCTGCCGCAACATCATCGAAAAGGAGCTGGGCGCGGTGCTTTTCTACATCGCTGCGCTGTGCAACACGCTGAATATCAGCATGTACGATACCATCATCGGCGAGCAGAGCCGCTTAAGCACGCTGGGCATGTTCACTCTGCGTTGACGCATGCGCGCGCTGCGGTAGCACGATACGGACAGGGACGCTCCCTTTCGGGGAGCGTCCCTTTTTTGTGCGCACTTTTTCGCCGCTTGCGCGCATGTGCAAGGCCCCGCTTTGTGCGGCCGTACTTATTATGTAGGCGCGTCGGGGGCGTTTGCGCAGTTTGCATGCTGCAACGCGGAGGCGCCGCAGCGTGCCCTGGCAGGCTTCGCAGTATCGGCGCATCGGAGCCGCGCCGCTGGTTCCGGCCCTTAAAGACTGCAGGAAAGCATTGCAGCGTTCTGGTAATAGCAGACGGGGCGCGTACGCGCCCCGTCTGTAAAGGGTTTTCTTTTCCGGGCCCTACTGCAGCTTTTGCGGCGCCGCAGCAGCCACCTTGTGGCTCTTGATCTTCTGCCAGCAGGAGGGAATGATCGCCACCGCCGCCAGGATGTAGCCGATAATCAAGTCCTTGTAGTAAAGCGCATGGAACTCGCCGGCCGTCGGCTCGCCCAGCAGCGCCATCACAAAGCGGTATGCGTCGAAGAACGATACGTTTGTGTACTCCTCCTTCAGCGCGCTGAGTACCTCCAAACTGACCGCCACATTGTGCGCGATGTAGACCATCACCAGGCAAAGCATGGTGGAGATGATCGCGCCCTTGACATCCAGCGTGCCGCCCAATAGCTCGTAGCCCTTAAAAGCGCACACCACCATCACTAGCGCCGCCAGGCCCGCAATATAGCCCATGCGGTAGATGACCACCCACAGCGCCACACCGATGAGCGAACCCAGCAGCGCGCCCACGCTGCCGGTAAAGGCGTTGGTTTTCTTGGGCTGCTGGGCAAGCTTGGTCGCGTTTTGGTGCTGTACCACGTTTGCAAAGCAGCTTTCGCAGCACTGCACGCACGCGCCGCCGATGCCGTACGTGCCCAGGTTAGCGGTAGCGCCGCACTGCGCGCAGCAGTTGACAAAGCCGTGCTGTTGGGCGAAATCGCTGATATCGTCCAGCACCATGCGCGCGTTTTCCATTGTCTTGCCCGCCGTGGTATTGCCCTGCATCTCAATGACCAGATGATTGTCGCTGTAGCTTGCGCGCTGCACCTTCTTGTGCGCCTGGTCCAGCGCCAGCACGTGGTCGCTCATCTGCTGGGCCGTGGCCGCGCCCGTGGGGCAGAGCGTCCAGGAAAAAAGCAGCTTGTTGGTGCCGCCGTCATGGCGCACCACCACGTTCTCGGTGCGGTAGGCGCCGTAGGCGCTCTCGCGCACAGGATCGTAGGAAAGCTGGCAGGATGCGGCGATCTTTTTCAGAAGCGATGACATGGCGTAACCAAACCTTTCTTATTGTAATAAAAAGCCGCTCCCATTTTACCACACAAATCCTTCCATGTGTGCTCATTTCGCGCCGTATTCCCCCATTTTTTTGTAAAAAAGGACGCATCCCGTGTGCAGGCGCGCCCTTCTACGTGTTTTACGCGTGCGCTTACAGCGCCGGATGCTTGCCGAAGAGGGCCTCCAGCGCGCCCCGCACATCGCCCACGCCGCAAGCCTCGATGCCCTCCGGCACCTTGATGCGGCCAAGGCCCTCGCGCGGCACGATGCAGCGGGTAAAGCCCAATTTGGCGCATTCGGCCAGGCGGCGCTCCAGCTGGCTTACGGCGCGCACCTCGCCGGTGAGGCCCACCTCCCCCACCAGTACGGTACCCTGGGGCACGCTCAGGCTGTAGAGGCTGGAGGCAAGCGCCGCGCAGATGCCGATATCCACCGCGGGCTCGTCCAAGCGCAGGCCGCCCGCCACGTTGATGTAGGCGTCCTGGTTGCCCAAGGGCAGGCGCGCCTTTTTCTCCAGCACCGCCAGCAGCAGCGCCATGCGGTTGTGATCAAAGCCGCTGGCCATGCGCCGCGGCGTGCCGAAGGAGGTGGTGCTCACCAGCGCCTGCACCTCCACCAGCACGGGGCGGGTGCCCTCCATGGAGCAGACCACCGCCGCGCCCGCCGCCTGGGCAGCGTGGGTGCGCAGCAGCACGCTGGAGGGATTTTCAATCTCCACCATGCCTGAGGACTGCATCTCAAAAAGGCCAATCTCGTTGGTGGAGCCAAAGCGGTTCTTCACCGCGCGCAGGATGCGGTACTGGTGGTGCCTGTCCCCCTCAAAGTAGAGCACGGTGTCCACCATGTGCTCCAGCACGCGGGGGCCGGCGATGGCGCCCTCCTTGGTGACGTGGCCCACCAAAAAGACCGTGTAACCGTTTTCCTTGGCGCCGCGCAGCAGGCGGGCCGTGGATTCGCGCACCTGCGATACGCTGCCCGGCGCGCTTGTGATGTCCCCGCACATCATGGTTTGGATGGAGTCGATCAGCACTACGTCGGGGCCCGTCTCCTCGATCTGCGCCAAAATAGCCTCCACGCTCGTCTGCGCCAGCAGATAGATCTGTTCGGCGCGCGCCTCCAGGCGCTGGGCGCGCATGCGGATCTGCCGGGGCGATTCCTCGCCCGATACGTAGAGGATGCGCTTGCCCGCCTCGGCCATGTGGTGGGACATCTGCAGCATCAGCGTGGATTTGCCGATACCCGGATCGCCGCCCAGCAGCACCATGGAGCCAGGCACGATGCCCCCGCCCAGCACCCGATCCAGCTCCCCGATGCCGCTGGAATCGCGGGCCATCTCCTGCATCTGCACATCGCGCAGGCGCACCGCGCGGGCGTGTGTGGCGGGGACGGCGCTGCGCGCGGGCGCCTGCTGCACCACTTCCTCCACCATGGTGTTCCACGCGCCGCACCCCGGGCACTTGCCCATCCAGCGGGGGCTCTCATAGCCGCACTGGGAACACACAAAAACCTGTTTTGCCTTGGCCAAAGCTCTCTCTCCTCACTTACAGCGCATAGATGAGCGCAACCGCCTGGGCGGCGATGCCCTCCTTGCGCCCGGTAAAGCCCAAATGCTCGGTGGTGGTCGCCTTGACGCCCACGCGTGCGGTCTCCACGCCCAGCGCGCCTGCGATATTTGCGCGCATCTGCTCGATGTAGGGCGCCATGCGCGGCGCCTGGGCGATGATGGTCGCGTCCACATTGGCAAGCGCGTACCCCGTCTCTGCCAGGCGCGCGCCCACCTGCGCGAGCAAACCCAGGCTGTCCGCGTCCAGATATGCCGCGTCGTCATCCGGAAAGAGCCGGCCAATATCCGGCAGTGCCGCCGCGCCCAACAGCGCGTCCATCACCGCGTGCACCAGCACGTCCGCGTCCGAATGGCCCGCAAGGCCCCGCTCGTACGGCACGCACACCCCGCCGAGCACGCACCTGCGCCCCGGCGCAAAGGCGTGCACGTCAAAGCCCGTGCCCACGCGCAAATCCAGCACCGCCCTGATCCTCCCCTCAATCGTCCGTAAGTATGCGGTACATCTCGCCCGCCTGGTCCTTGCCCACGTTGTCCGCAATCATGAGCACTTCACAGCGCATGGGGCGCTGCCCCAGCGTCACCTCCAGCACATCCCCCACTTTGACGGCGGCCGATGCCTTGGCAGCTTTGCCGTTTTGCAGCACCTTGCCCGCGTCGCACGCCTGGGCAGCGATGGTGCGCCGCTTGATGATGCGCGACACCTTCAGATATTTATCCAGCCGCATATAGCTGTCCCTCCTGCTTCTGTAAGAAAAGAGGGGCCGGGCAACAAACGCGCCCAGCCCCATCTTGCATCTCGGTTCCCCGATTAATCAATGGCTTCCTTGAAGTTTTTGCCGGCCTTGAAGACGGGCGATTTGGAAGCGGGGATGATGATCTCCTGCTTGGTGGCGGGGTTGCGGCCCTTGCGCTCCGCACGCTCGCGCACCTCAAAGTTGCCAAAGCCCACCATCTGGACCTTTTCACCCTTTTTCAGCGCGTCGATAACGACCTCCACAAAAGCGTTGACGCTCTTCTCGGCGTCCTTTTTGCTCAGGCCTGCCGTCTCGGCGACTGCAGCAATCAATTCGGTTTTGTTCATGGTAAAATGCCTCCTTGTTTCTTGCATAGTAATGAGCGACAATAACGCATAACCAGCAGTGGTCACATAGGATTGCTGTTTGCCACCGCTTATGCACATGATTCATCATGCGCAAAACGGCGCGCCGGCATGCACAACATGTCCAATTACCCCTTATTCTACACGCTCTACAGGCTTTTTTCAATCTTCTTTTTTCGCAAGCGGCTCCGCGCGCTTGATTTCCTCCCACAGCGCGTCCATCGCGGGCAGATCCAGCGCCTCCAGCGCAAAGCCGCGGCTGCGCGCCAAATCCTCCATGCGGCCAAAGCGCGCAATGAATTTTTCACACGCCGCGCCCAGCGCCAGCTCCGGACGGATGTTAAGCAGGCGCGCCACGTTCGCAATGGCAAAGAGCGCATCGCCCATCTCCTCTGCCGCGGCGGCCTGGTCACCCGCATCGCACGCCTCGCTGAGCTCCCGCAGCTCCTCCTGAAGCTTGTCCAGCGCCCCTTGCGCGTCATCCCAGTCAAAGCCCACGTCTGCCGCCTTCTGCTGCACCTTGTAGGCGCGCATCAGCGCGGGCAGGTTGTGGGGCACGTCCGCAAGCACGTCCGCCTGGCGATCCAGGCGCTTGGCGCGCTTTTTGATCTTCTCCCAGTTGACCAGTACCTCCTCTGGAGTATCCGCATGCGCGTCACCAAAGATGTGGGGGTGGCGCTCAATCATCTTTTTACATACGCCGGTGGTCACGTCGCGGATATCAAAGGCGCCCCTGTCCGCCCCCACCTGGGCGTGGAACACCACCTGCAGCAGCACGTCGCCCAGCTCCTCGGTCATCTTACCTGCGTCGCCCAGGTCAATGGCCTCCAGCGTCTCATAAGCCTCCTCGATCAAATAGGGCTTGAGCGAGGCGTGGGTCTGCTCCCGGTCCCAAGGGCAGCCGCCCGGGCCGCGCAGGATGCGCATCACCTCCAGCAGCTGCTCAAAACCATAGCGCGTCATGGCGAGCCCCGCAAGGGGAGGCACCACCACGCACGTGCGGTGGTCCATCGCGCGCTGCCTGTCCAGCGCATAGAGCGGCACCGCCTGGCACGCCTCCCCCGCCGTGCAGTAGAGCGTATGCGCGTCCGGATAATATTCCCCCAGCTTCAGCTTGACCTGCGAGGCGCGCAGGGCGCCGTCCACCTCCGGCACTACCAACAAATCGCGCACGTCCAGCGCCGCCGTATCAAGGTCGTCCACCGCAAGCACGCGCACGCCCGCGCGGGGCATGTCCATCCGCCAGCCCACCTGCGCCGCCGCCCCTTGCGCGCAGGAGGCCTGCGAGACGCCCGCTACAAAGCGCAGCGCCACGCCCGCATCGCGCGCCCGCGCGGCGATGGCGCGCACCGTGGCGTCGGTGACGTCCC
The DNA here is from genome assembly GCF_900604345.1 of Maliibacterium massiliense. Lineage (GTDB taxonomy): Bacteria > Bacillota > Clostridia > Christensenellales > Maliibacteriaceae > Maliibacterium > Maliibacterium massiliense. Next base: position 1,718,466 of record NZ_LR026983.1, on the reverse strand, counting down.
CCGCGCCTGGCACGGCGTAGCACACGTTATCAGCGCGCGCAGCGGCGAGCACCCTTTCAGATGCCTGCTGCTGCAGGGCGTCAAAGTCTTCGCACGTCTCGTAGAGATCATCCAGCGTCTCAAAGGGAAGGTTGTTCTGCGCAAGGTATTGCGCCGCGTCGTGCCTGCCTGTGCGCAGGATGCGCCGCGCTGCGCTTTTCAGCGCCTCTGCCGCGCCCAGCGTGAGGGTAGAGGCGTCCGTGCCCAGCCCCACGATCCACAATGTATGCATTTGGTTGTCTGCCCCCTTATCGGAATATCTTGCACTTGAAAAGCGCGCGTGCAATCTTGTCGCCATGCGGCAGCATGGACAGGTCGTGCGCGTCCACCGCGCCGGTGAGCAGCAAAAACAGGCCGTAGATGCCCGCGCCGACAGCCACCGCAAGCAGGGTGACCGCGGTATCGGAGGCGATCCACACTTTTGCAAACGTGCACACCACGTACACTGCCACGCCCATCGCCGCTGTGGCAAACAGCGGCATGAGCACGCCCTTCTTCCACTGCACGCGCATGCCCAGCGCGCGGTACACACTCACCAGGTTGAGCAGCGCCGCTACGCCATAGCATACCACAGTGGCGATGGCTGCGCCAAGGATGCCCACGCCCGGCATGCCGATCAAAAGGGCGTTGAGCGCCACCTTGAGCACCGCGCCGACGGCCATGTTGCGCACCGGCACCATCACGCGGCCGATGCCCTGCAGGATGCCGGTGGTGCCCTGCACCACGGATAAAAACAGCACGCCCGGGGCCATCATGGCCAGCAGGCGGGCAGAGAGGGCCAACTCATCGGGCGCTAGCGTCCTGTAAAGCAGCGCGATGATGGGCTGGGCCAGCAGCAGCAGGCCCGCCGCCGCAGGCAGGCCGATGAGGTAGGAGAGCTTGACACCCGCGCGGCTGCGCGTGCGCACAGCATGCATCTGCCGCAGGGCCATGGCCTGGGTAATGGCGGGCACAAGGCTCATCTGCAGCGCCAGCGTGAGCACCGCGGGCATGTTGGTAAGCGTGTTGACCACGCCTGTCAGCAGGCCGAACTGGGTGGTGGCAACGTCCGTGCTCAGGCCCAGCGCATGCAGGCGGCTCACCACCAGGGCGCTGTCCACCAGGCCCACCATGGGCATGATGGAGGCGCCCAGCGTCACGGGCACGGCCACGGCGGCAAGCTGCCGCAGGATGCGTTTGCGCCGTGCAGGGTCCATGCGGTCGCGGGCGCCCGCAGGCCGCGCGATGCGCCGGACGCGCGAACGCGCCATGCCCATCAGAAGCGCCAGGGCCATGATCTCCGAGAGCGCCACGCCCAATAGCGCCCCCGCTGCGCCCTGGGCGTAGCCCAGGCCGATCCACGCGCCCGCCAACATCAGGCCCAGCGCAAGCTTGCCCAGCTGCTCCACAATCTGGGAAAGCGCGGTGGGCATCATATCCTGCCGGCCCTGGAAATAACCGCGGTAGGCGCTCATCCATGCCACAAAAAGCAGTGCAGGCGCGATGGCGCGCATGCCCAGCGCCGCCTCGGGGTTCTGAATCCAGCCCGCAACCGGCCCGGCGAGCGCAAACAGCGCCACGCTGGAGACAAGGCCAATCCACAGAAGCACCCGCCGCGAGGCGCGAAATACGTCGTAGGCGCCCGCCTCGTCCCCCCGGCTCTGGCGCTCCGCCACCATTTTAGAGATGGCGGTGGGCAGCCCGGCGGTGGAGAGCACCAGCAGGTACGCGTAGATTGGGTAGGCGATCATGTAAAGCCCCATGCCGTGGGGCGAGATGATGGCGGTGAGCGGAATGCGGTAGAGCGCCCCGATCACCTTGACCAACAGGCCCGCCACGCCCAGAATCGCCGCCCCCTTGATGAACGATCGTTTGCCCGTACCCATTTGTCTCCAACCTCTCTATTGATCCCACAGCGCGCCCGGCGCACGTTTCGCGCGCTGGCGCGCCGGCGATAGATTGCTACTGGCGGCGCAGGAAAGGATGCTTACATCTAATAATGATAAATTATACCATAAAACGCCTCTATCATTGTACGCCGTGACGTCTGCCAAATATGCGCAATAAAAACGCGGCGCGTTTCCGGTACTGCTCCGGCACGCGCCGCGTTGCTTCCATTTTTTCGCCTTCAGCCCTCCATCTGGCGACCCAGAAAGATCGCCGCGGTCTCCACCAGCTTGCGCTCCTGATCGTCCATGTGCGCGCCGGCGGCACCGCTTGCAAGCAGTACCGCGCCGATCACCTCGCCATCGGCCAGGATGGGCGCGCCGCTCAGCGCGGTAAAGGGCGCTACGTCCGCGTCCTCCACCACCAGCAGCATGGTCTGCTCGCCCTGCAGCTGCACGCTGCGGCGACCGTGCATAAAGCGCTCCATGTCCTTATGCAGGGGCTTGTCCTGGTACTCGCGGCGCGAGGCCCCGCTTACCGCCACGATGTTATCTCGATCCGCGATCAGGGCCACATGCCCCGAGACGCGGCTGAGCGCCTCGACATATTCCCGCGCAAAGTCATTGAGCTCGCCGATGGGCGAGTACTTTTTGAGGATGATTTCCCCCTCGCGGTCGGTGTATATCTCCAGCGGGTCTCCCTCGCGGATCCGCATTGTCCTTCTGATTTCCTTGGGAATCACTACCCTGCCAAGATCATCGATTCTGCGCACAATGCCCGTAGCTTTCACTTGTCATGTTCCTCCTTGCAGTTTCGTTTGTGTTCTTCTATTATTTGACGGGCTTTCCTTTTTATGCACAAGCACAAGTAAAATGAAAATGCAGCGCGCGCTCCCTCTTACACAGAAAAAAACCGTTCCCCGTGATGGGGAGCGGTTTTTTGATGCAGGTATGCTGTTATGCGTTGGCGTCCTGCGCGCCGTCGTTCTTTTTGCGGCGTTTGAAGGCCAGGATGGTGATCACAAGCTGTACCACAGCGATGATGACCATCAGCAGCGTCCACTTATCCGTAAAGGCCATGGGGTTGCGCATGTTCTCCGTCAGGAAGAAGACGATCAGTGCGCCAATGCCGGGGATGATGCTCAGCAGGCGCCAGACGCCCTTGCGCTTGAGCTCTTCTTCCGTCTCCGCTTCCGAAGCGGCCTGGGCGTTCGCCTCATCCTGCGCGTCCTGTTTCTTCTTCTTGCCGACGAAGTAGCCGACCAGCAGCACAAGCATCACGATGCCGCATGCGATTGCCAGCAGCAGGTTCAGCAGGGCCCATACAGCCTTGTTGGCCAGCGGCGTCTGCACATCAGGGATTTCCACCACGGGCTGCGAGGGCGACGGGGAAGCTGCGGGTACCGAGGGTTCCGGAATCTCAACCGGCGTCTCGGGTGCGGGTGCTTCAGGCTCCGGCACTACGGGTGCCGCGGGTGTGATCGGTCCAACCGGGGTGACCGGCGGCGCGATCGGTGCGGGAGGTACCACCGGCGGGAGCTCCTGGGTGCTGGCCGCGTAATCCACGCGGATCACGTCGCCGCCGCGCACCGTTGCCGGCAGGGAGACGCTGTAGCTGCTGAAGGTGAAGCCTTCATAGCTGTTGAGCGTTACACTGTCTACCACGTAGCTGTCTGCACCGGCCCAGATGTCTACTGTCACGGGAACGATGTCGCGGGCGGCCGTCTCGCCTTCCACCCAATGCTCCACGCTGTAGGTCAATGCTGTAACATCCGTATCGTCGATGGTGTAGTTCACCCTGATCACCGTGCCGTCCGCCACATCGCGCGGGAAGGTCACAGATGCGTCGTTGATCGTGTAGTTCGCGAAGTCATATCCTGCGTAGGTGTTCTGCGCCACACTCTGCACGCTGTACACGTCCGTGCCGGCCCAGATGTTCACCGGAATGTCCTGCGCTGCCCGGGCGGTCGTCTCGCCCTCCAGCCAGTGCTCCACGCGGTAGGTGATCTCCTTGGTGTCGGTATCGTCGATCGTGTAGTTGACCTTGATCACCGTGCCGTCCGCCACATCGCGCGGGAAGGTCACGGGGGTGTCGTTGATCGTGTAGTTCGCGAAGTCATATCCTGCGTAGGTGTTCTGTGCCACGCTCTGTACGTTGTACACGTCCGTGCCGGCCCAGATGTCTACCGGAATGTCCTGCGCGGCACGGGCCGTGGTCTCGCCCTCCAACCAGTGCTCCACGCGGTAGGTGATCTCCTTGGTGTCGGTTTCGTCGATGGTGTAGTTCACCTTGATCACCGTGCCGTCCGCCACATCGCGCGGGAAGGTCACGGGCGCGTCGTTGATCGTGTAGTTCGCAAAGTCATATCCTGCGTAGGTGTTCTGCGCCACGCTCTGCACGCTGTACACGTCCGTGCCTGCCCAGATGCTTACCGGAATGTCCTGCGCTGCCCGGGCTGTGGTCTCACCCTCCAGCCAGTGCTCTACGCGGTAGGTCAGCTGTTTGGTATCCGTATCGTCGATCGTGTAGTTGACCTTGATCACCGTGCCGTCCGCCACATTGCGCGGGAAGGTCACGGGCGCGTCGTTGATCGTGTAGTTCGCGAAGTCATATCCTGCGTAGGTGTTCTGCGCCACGCTCGTCACGCTGTACACGTCCGTGCCGGCCCAGATGCTTACCGGAATGTCCTGCGCTGCTCTGGCGGTCGTCTCGCCCTCCAGCCAGTGCTCCACGCGGTAGGTCAGCTGTTTGGTATCCGTATCGTCGATCGTGTAGTTGACCTTGATCACCGTGCCGTCCGTCACATTGCGCGGGAAGGTCACGGGGGTGTCGTTGATCGTGTAGTTCGCGAAGTCATATCCGGCGTAGGTGTTCTGCGCCACGCTCGTCACGCTGTACACGTCCGTGCCGGCCCAGATGCTTACCGGAATGTCCTGCGCTGCTCTGGCGGTCGTCTCGCCCTCCAGCCAGTGCTCTACGCGGTAGGTGATCTCCTTGGTGTCCGTATCGTCGATGGTGTAGTTGACCTTGATCACCGTGCCGTCCGTCACATTGCGCGGGAAGGTCACAGGTGCGTCGTTGATCGTGTAGTTCGCGAAGTCATATCCGGCGTAGGTGTTCTGCGCCACGCTCGTCACGCTGTACACGTCCGTGCCGGCCCAGATGCTTACCGGAATGTCCTGCGCTGCTCTGGCGGTCGTCTCGCCCTCCAGCCAGTGCTCTACGCGGTAGGTGATCTCCTTGGTGTCCGTATCGTCGATGGTGTAGTTGACCTTGATCACCGTGCCGTCCGCCACATTGCGCGGGAAGGTCACAGGTGCGTCGTTGATCGTGTAGTTCGCGAAGTCATATCCTGCGTAGGTGTTCTGCGCCACGCTCTGCACGTTGTACACGTCCGTGCCGGCCCAGATGCTTACCGGAATGTCCTGCGCTGCTCTGGCGGTCGTCTCGCCCTCCAGCCAGTGCTCCACGCGGTAGGTCAGCTGTTTGGTGTCCGTATCGTCGGTGCTGTAATTGACTTTAATGACTGTGCCTTCCGCCACGTCAACCGGCAAGGTAACCGCTGTGCCGTTGATCGTATAGTCCTTAAAGTCATACCCGGCGTAGGTGTTCTGTGCCACGCTCTGCACGCTGTACGTGCTCGCGCCCACCCAGATATCCACCGGAATGTCCTGCGCGGCGCGGGCCGTGGTCTCGCCCTCCAGCCAGTGCTCCACGCGGTAGGTCAGGGTCTTGGTGACGGAATGATCTTCCTCCCACGTCGCCGTGTAGGCGCGGTCACCCGTAGAGCCGGTGGGGATGGTGACGTTTTTGCTCGCGCCCGTCAGGCCTGTGCCGGTCCAGCCCAGGAAGGTGTAACCATACCGGGTGGGATTCTGCAGGGTGATGGCGTCCGATGCAATGGTGTAGCTTGCGGGGTTGGGGTTCTGATCCGCGAAGCTGGAATCCTCCAGGCCGGCGTAGGTAATGTTGTAGGCAACAGCGTTCCACTGCGCGGTAAGCACCACATCGCCGTTGATCGTGTAAGAAGCGCTCTCGCGCACCGTCGCGCCAAGATCGTCCTTCCAGCCGTTGAAGGTGTAATGATCGCGGGTGAACATGCTGGCCGCGACCGTGTAGTTGTAGTTCGCCGGGTAGAGTTTGCCGTCGCTGAAGGTCTGCTCCTGGCCGTTTGCGCCGTTGAAGCCCGCCTTGTAGGTGACGCTGTACTCCTCATAATCGGGGACCTCGTCGGGGCCGCCTCCGGGGCCGTTTTCATCGATGGCCCACACGGCGTAGAGGGTCAAGCCGTCCTTGGGCATGGGCAGCTGCTGCCCCGCCGCGTAGATGACAACCGAAGGCGCGGGTTTCGTTGTAAACAGCTTGTAGGCCTGCGTGCTCCAGCCGAGGAACACCGCCTTGTCGCGCACCAGACTGCCTTTGCCCAGCAGGCTGACCTGCGCGCCCTGTTTATACGTGTCCGCATCGGCGGGCGCCTCGCCCGTGCCGCCGTTGGGCAGATAGGTGACGCCATACTGCTGCTCGGTGTAGTAGAAGTTGATCTCGTTGCCGGACGTGGCGATGGTGATGCTCTGGCTTGCATCGCCCACGCGGTTGTAGACCTTGCCATTGGCATCGGTGATGGTCGCCGGACCGTCCTCGGTGACCGACGCGCCAAACACCTGGTTGCCCACCGTTTTGGCCTGTTTCAGCGGCTTATCCGTGCCCTGCTCCAGGTAGTTGACGGTGTAGCTCAGATCGGCGCGCTTGGTGTAGTAGAAGGTGGCGACATTCTCGCCCAGGCCGATGCTGATGTCCTGCGTTTCGCTGCCCACCACATTGTAGCCGTTGATGCCGACGGCCGTGGCGGTTACCTGCGTCTCAAACGGCGCGTCCGCTTTAAACGGCTTGTGCAGCTCTTTGTTGGTGCCCTGCTCCAGGTAGCGCACGGTGTAATCGTAGCTGTTGCGCGTGTAGTACAGCTTCAGCTCCAGCACGCCGCTGCTTGCAATGATGCCCGAGGCGATGCTGATCTGCGGCGCGTAGGTAAAGCCTGACAGGTTCAGGGGGGTTGCGCTCACGGTGGCGCCGATGGGGGCGCTCAGGCCGCTCTGCTGCTGCGCCAGCGCATAGCCGCCGCCCAACTTCTGGGTGTAGTGGTAGACGCGGTAGCTGCGCGCCTCGTTCTGTTTATAGTAGAAGTTCACCACGTTTTCCGACGCTTTGGCGGAAAGCTGGATGGTCTTCTGGTAGGCGTCGGGCACATAGCCGGCGATGTGCTTGTAGGAAACCGTCTCCACCGCGCGGGCGGTGTTGCGGGTCTCGCTGGTGCGGCTCGCCTCGCTGCCGTTCGCATCCAAGATGATATAGTTGATGGTGTAATCGACGTTGTTGAACGGTTTGTAGACGAAGGTAATGACGTTGTCCTGCGCGCCCAGCGTCAGGCTCTTGGTGAGCGTATCGGGCAGGTAGGCCACGCCGTCCTTCTCCACCACCTGCGCGGTCTCCGTCACAGTGGAGGCCATCGTCTGTCCCTCCACCACTTTGGCGGGGGCAAGGTCCTTGCCGGAAGCGTCGACGTATTTGACCGTGTAGCTGATCTCGCTGCTGGGCGTCCACTTGGCGTAGAGGGTAAAGCTGGCGCGGACGCGCTGGTCAAAGACGTAATGGACATTGCTGCCCTCTTTGTACCAGCCGGCGAAATCGTAGCCCGCACGGGTGGGCTCTTTGGGCTCGGCAATCGTGCCGTCGATGCTCACCGTCTGGGCGGGGATGCTTCCCTCGCCGCCGGCCAGGTCAAACGATACCGTATAGGTCGGGGCGATCCACTTGGCGTAGAGCTGCAGGCCAGCGGGCATTTTGGCGTTGGTCCAGTTGAACTTGGTACCCTCGTAGCCTTCCGCGGTGGTATACCATCCGTCAAACGTGTAGCCCGGGATTTCCGGATACGGGTTGGCGGGGGTATAGTTCTCTTTGCTGATATCCTGCTGGAAGCGGAACGGACCCTTTTCCGTGACGCTGCCATTATTATAGAAGCTGATATTGTAGGTGTTGCGGTCGTAGTAGAAGTACGCCGTACCTTCCCAGTGATCCTGTTCCCAGTCCCAGTCGAAGCTTCTGCGGGATTCGTAGGTAAAGCCGGGGTACTCGTAGCAGTCCTCGTCCGACACACCCCAAGTGGTGCTGTCGTTGAAGGTGATGACGTTCTCGATCTTGTAACGCTTGCCGTTTCGCGTCACGTCATAGGGAGAATTCTCGTCGAGCACCTCAAAGCAGTAGTTCATGACGTGCCTGTACCTGCCGCCGAGCTCCTCGCCGTAGAGGGTGATGCTTTCGGCCGGCATGTAATCCAGCGAGGCGTACCACCCGCCTGACGTACTCGAATTGTCATACCAGCGGTATTCGTCCGGCCAATGCTTCTTGATGTCCTCGCCGTACCTGGCGCTGACCGTCTTTAAGGTGACCCAGCTGCCGCTCCAGCCGCTGCGCTTCCAGGTCTTGAAGGTGACGGTGTTGACCTTGCGGTCGTAGTACACGTTGATGATGGTGCTGCCGTCCCCTTTGACGGAGACATTCTTATCTGAAAGGGAACTGTTGAACGCAAAGCCGCTGTAGTTTTTATCGTTGGCGCCCGAGACGCGGGTGTCCGCCGCGGCGTATTTGGTCTGCGCGTCCGCGTAATCGTAGCCCGTACCCTCCACGTTCTGCTTCCAGTAGAGGACGGTGTAGCCCACGGAGCGCTTCGCCTGCCACTTGGCGTAGTAGGTGGCGCCGTCCACCGGCATGGTGGCGGGGAACGTATCCAGCCGCTGCGTCAGTCCCTTATCCAGGTACCAGCCTGCGAAATTGTATCCTGCCCTGGTGGGGTCGGCAGGTTTTGTGAGGGAGCCCTCAAACAGCTGCGCGGTGGGTTCGATATACGTGCCGCCGCCCGTCTCGTAATAGATCACGTAGGTGCCCCGCTCGTAGTACACCTCCAGCACCGTCTGTCCGTCGGCGGCGATCTCCGCCGAGGGAAGAGCCTTGGGCTGGAAGCCCGCGTACTCCTTGGCCACCGCGGTGGCTACCGAACCGGTGGTGCCCGAGAGGTTCTCGGTGGCGGCCAGCTCGTATTCGCCGTCCAGCTTCTGTTTAAAATGCTTCACGGTGTAGACGGTAGTGCCGCTGGCGCTGTAATACACCGTGCGGGTGATATCGCCGGTTACGCTGGCGAGATTAAAGTTTACATTCGCCTGGTCCGGCACAAAGCCCAGTACAGCGGGAGAGACAACGTCCGCCTTGAACGGGGCGTTCGCCTTGACCGTCGCCACATAAGGCTGGGCCGCCACACGCTGGCTGTCTGTGTAGAAGTAGTTGATCGTGATGGTGAAGGTGGCCAGCGCTTTGTACTTGGCCGTGACGGTCAGGTCACTTTCCACTTTATGGAAGGGAACGTCCCAGCCGTCCGGCTCGAAGCCCTCGCGCCCCGGATGCGCGGGCGCCGTTGCGGCCTGCCCGTGCGCCACCTGCTGTACAATGATCTGCGAACCGTCCCAGTCCAGGAACGTTACGCTGTGCTGTTCCACAGGATCGCCGGCATCATTGTTAACCCGTTGCTCCTGGTTTACATTCGGACTCACCTCTGATTTGTCCCCCGCCATGACCGCCGTGGGTATGCCCAGGCAATTCAACAGGAACATGACGGTGAGCATCAATGCCAGGATGCTCTTACTCGTGCGCCGCTTCTGCATACTTCTTCATCCTCCACTTCCATACAATATCGCGTGTATTGCTGTTCCTTCCGCTTTAGGTGGTATTGGGTTCATCCAGCGCGCTATCGATGAGCTTCAGCAGCTCCAGCGCGCTGCGGAACGCCTTGCGTTCATCCTTTTCCGCCCAGAGGACCTGCCCTTGCCAGGTCGCATTCTGCCGGTACTGGATCTGTACCACAAAGGTCGCTCGCTCGCCCTTGACGGGCTGTTCGTGCATTTCTTGATCCAAAGGCATCTCCTCCTTTTCCACGCCATCAGGCTGCGCTGCCTTACCGAAGCGCCGTCTTGCCGTGGACGCCTGTGGTCCGCCGTAGTGGTCGAGCGCGTCATCGATATCCAGTACCATGCGGTAGGCCTCGTTGAATGCAATCGGGGCCTCCCCCGCCATGGGATACGCCCGGCCGCTGAGATGATGCGGCGTGTAGGCGTCGATACAGATGACCACTGTGTTGGGTGCGCGACCCGCAATCCACAAGGTTTCTATCACGTGGTCTCTCCCTTTCCTGCCCGATGTTACCCTCAGTATAGAAATTGAAGGTCTCAGGTTTGGTCATAGTTTGGGATTATGTGGAACAAATTTTGAAACAGTTGAGGCTACCTTGTCCGCCGAGGCAATAAAAAAGCGCGGGGGCAATGCCCCCGCGCACCCAATGCGCCACCCGCGCCTATGTTACCACTGCAAATCGCTCTGCGGCAGCGCGTCCTCGCGGCACTGCAGCGCCACCGCAGATTTGGCCTTCATCTCCAGCCGCAACCCCTTGCCCCGCACAAACTTCCTGAAGAGGACCTCCATGCGTCCCGCAACCATTTTGCAGTTTTCCTGGTTAATGTTCATCAGCAGCACCAGGAACTGCGACGGGCTGTAGCGGGTGTACACATCGCTGCGGCGCAGCGCCGCGCGCACCGTGCGGTGGAAGACCTGCGCCGCCTCGCAGCTGCGCCCGCGCGCCAATGTGGTCCCCTCGCCGTCGCTAAGCGTGCACAGCATGACAAAGGCAGACTGACCGCTGCGCGCCATATGGCGCGTCACAAACCGGTATGTATTGCTGAACATGGGGAAGTTGCAGTAAAACGCGCCGGGCTGCTGCAAATCGTCGTCAGCCAGCTCCTCCAGGATATCGTCCAGCGAGAGCGCGAGCTCCTCCAGGCCGGTGGTCACCTTAAGGTAAAGATCTCGCAGCTGCTGGGAGGGGTTGACGCCCAGCTCGTCAAAGAGCATCGCCGCCGCAGCCTCATACTCCACAATCGCATCCTTGATGCGCTTCATCTCATAGAGGCATTCCATGCGCTGGATGCGAAACGCTTCAAACGTCGGATACAGCGCGATGGCCTGATCGATGATATGCAGCGCCTCCTGTCCCCTGCCCCGCGCCCGCAGCGTTTTGCACGCCTCCAGCACGCAGTCCTGGTACATGTTCTGGTAGCGCACCATGCGCGGCACAACCCAGTCCACGCCGTAGCCCCTGGGCAAAAAATCGCCCCGGTAGATTGCAATGGCCTCCAGGCAGGCGGCAAGGCCCTGCGCGCCTTCCCTGCGCGCGCGCGCCAGCTGCGCCTCAAAGCGCTCCACATCGACCTCGCACGGCAGGTCGCTACTAAAGCCGTACGCTCCGTTTTTTCTGTAAATATACGCTTTATCCGGCATACCCGCGGCGGAAAACAACTTGCGCGCGCGGTACACGATGTTTTTTAGCACGTTGACGGGATTGTCGCTGTCGTCCCCCGCCAGCAGCACGTCGATCAGTTCCTCCTGCGGCACGGACCGTTTGCGGTTGACCAGCAGATACTCGATTAAATGCGTCACCTTGTTTTCCCGCCCGTGCTCGGAAATGACGGACGTATCGCCCCATTTGATGGAGAAACCACCCAGCATTTTTACTTGCAACATTGCGTTTTCCACAAAACCATCCCATCTGCAGGAAATTATCGTGTACCTTTTTATCCGAGTTTTGGACACAAAAAAAACGCCCCGAATAGGCGTTTTAAGGCACATATGATGCAGTTTTAGGATGTACCTAGGCTGGATAAAAAGGTACAAGTTATTGCACCCCGTCCATCGCTTTTACAATGATCGGTCGCAATATTCTCCCCTTTTGCCCAGTAAATAGGGCAAATAGTGACTTCGTTACAACAATTATGATAGAGTATTGCGCTATCAGACAGATTATAACATGCTTTACACGATAATTCTATTCTGCTACACTAATTTTTGATAGTGAATTGTGCTGCACGGGGGACGGCGCGTCTGCGCGACCGAGATCTACTATAATAATAACTCGACTACAGGAAAGACGGCATATATGCGTTGCCGGGTGCAGTGCAGGCACACATAAGTGAAAAGGGGGCCGCGTGGGTTTGAAAAAACTGCATAGACGCATCGCGTTCTCCCTTTTTTTATTGCTGCTGATTGCCACACCCCTGTATGCGTGCGGCGCGGCGGCGCAGCACCCGTCGTCCAGTGCGCCGCAGGGCAGCGCCGATGCGGCCTCACCCGGCACAGGCACGCGGGACGCTACGCCCCAGGTGCTGGTGCCCGAGGCCTCGGGTGCGCAGGTGCTGGGCAACGATCGGGTGCGCATCGACGCCTCCAACGTCTCGCAGGGGTACGTGATGGTGCGCTACAGCGGGGACAATCCCAAGGTAATGGTGCAGATCACCCGCCAGGGCAGCGCCACCTATACCTACGCGCTCAGCACTTCGGGAGACTTTGAGGTATTCCCCTTCAGCGACGGCGACGGGGAATATATTGTAAATGTTTACGAAAATATCCAGGGCACTTCCTACAGCCAGGCGTTCGGCGCCACGTTGACCGTGGCGCTGGAGAACGAATTCCTGCCCTACCTCTATCCCAACCAGTATGTAAACTTTACGCCGGAGAGCCAGGCCGTCGCCGAGGGCGCGGCGCTGGCCGCGGGCGCGTCCAGCGACCTGGACGTGGTGCAGCGGGTGTACAACTACATCATCGAGCACATCGCCTATGATTACGACCTGGCCGAGGACATCCCCACCGGCTACCTGCCCCACGTGGACGAGGTGCTTGCCCGGGGCAAAGGCATCTGTTTTGACTACGCGGCACTCTCAGCCACCATGCTGCGTTCCCAGCGCATCCCCACCCAGCTGGTGGTGGGCTACGCGGGCAAGGCGTACCACGCGTGGATCAACGTGCACATCCAGGGCGTGGGCTGGGTCAACAAGGTCATTGAATTTGACGGCACCGCGTGGGTGCGCATGGACCCCACATTTGCCGCCAGCGGGTCCAACGCCTATGTGGGCGACGGTACCCAGTACAACGCAATGTACTTCTATTGAGATGATGCGCGTGCATCGGGAGGCGAAAAGACGCCCATGGCGAAGAAATCCTATCTGACAAACAGTGAGATCGCGGGCTTCTGCGATCAATTATCGCTCATCAGCAAGGCAGGCATCCCCTTTGGCGAGGGGTTATCCATCATGCGGCAGGACGCGCAGGACCGCGCCACGCGCGCGGTGCTGGACGCGCTGCTCGCCTCGGTGGAGGAGGGCGCGGCGTTGGCCGTCGCGCTGGAGACAAGCGGCCGCTTTCCCAAGTACATGGTGGACATGGTGCGCGTCGGCGAAGCATCCGGCCGGCTGGACGAGGTGCTGCGCTCCTTGAGCGCCTATTATGCGCGCAACCGCCAGATGGAGCAGAGCATCAAAAGCGCCGTCACCTACCCCGCCATCATGGTGGGCGTGATGCTGGTGGTGGTGCTGGTGCTCGTCATCCGCGTGCTGCCCGTGTTCCAGCAGGTGTTCCAGCAGTTGGGCAGCGACCTTTCCCCCTTTGCGCTGGGGCTGATGCACTTTGGAAGCGCGCTTTCCGCCAATGCCGCCTGGCTGCTGGGCCTGCTGGCCGCGCTCGCGCTGCTGCTGGCCGCGCTGCGCTTCAGCCGCGGCGGCCGCGCGCTGCTTGCGCGCATGGGGGCGCGCTTGTTCCGCCGCCTGCACGAAGCCATGGTGCACGGGCGCTTTGCCTCGGGCATGGCGCTGATGGTCGGCAGCGGCATGGACATCGATACCGCGCTTGACATGACCGCCCAGCTTGTCAACGACGCCGCCACGCAGGCGCGCATCGCCCACGCCAAGGAGCTGATGGCGCAGGGCGCGGGCTTTGCCGACGCGCTCACGCGCACAAACCTCTTTTCCGGCCTGTATGCCGGCATGATCGCTGTGGGCTTTCGCACGGGCAGCGTGGAGGACGTGATGGGGCACATTGCCGCCCTCTACGAGGAGGAGATCGAATCGCGCCTTGCGCGCATCATCTCCGCCATTGAGCCCACCATCGTTGCGGTGCTCTCGGTGCTGGTGGGAATGATCCTGCTTTCGGTCATCCTGCCGCTGATGGGGGTGATGTCCTCGATATGAGCAAGGCATTTCAATCCCGGGCACGGACCCGCACAAATCGTGCAGGCGTGCTTGCGCCAATGCTCGTATTCGCGCTGCTGCTGGCCTTTGTGCTCTTTGGCGTGGGCAGCGTCTCCCAGGGCGCGCGCGAGGCGCAGCTGCGCGCCGCCCAACAGGCGGTAGAGCGCGCCTGCGTGCAGCATTACGCCATCGAGGGCTACTACCCCGCGAATCTGGAGGTGCTGGCCGGACAGTATGGCCTGATCCTGGAGCGCGACAAATTCGTCTACCACTACCAGGCGCTGGGCAGTAACATCATGCCCCAGATATCGGTATTCTTTAAATAAACAGGGAAAGGGGCGCGCGTGCTCTTGCAGCAATCCCGTACGCACATGATGGATATCTTCTTTGCGCTGGCGCTGTTCTGCGTGTTGGTGGTGACAGTGCTGCTTGTGGTGTTGCTGGGCGCAAACGTGTATAAAAACGTCAACGCGGACATGACGCGCAACTACGAGCTGCGCACCTCGCTTCTCTACATCACGCAGAAGGTGCGCCAGATGGGCGCGCAGGGCGTGTCGGTGGGGCAGGTGGACGGCGGGGACGCCCTGGTGCTGCGCCAGCGCGTAAACGGGGATACCTATGAGACGTGGATCTACGCCGCGGACGGCGCGCTCTGCGAGGTGAGCGTGCGCGCCGGCACCCCGGTCAAGGCGGGCGACGGGCAGCGCATCATGGCGCTTGCCGGCTTTTCGCTGAAACAGGAGACGCCAAACCTTGTGCGCGTCGAGGTAATTGACAGCAGCCAGCATATCTCCAGCGCGCTGTTGCGCGCTGCGCAAGGGGGTGCGTAAGGCATGCAGACCCGCGCCAAATCCCGCGCCAGCTTGTTTCTGCTGGAGCTGCTGATCGTCATTTTGTTCTTTGCGCTGGCCGCAGGCGTGTGCGTCAACCTCTTTGCCCAGGCGCACATCGCCGCGCGCCAGGGCACGGAGCTGACGCAGGCCACGCTGCAGGCCCAGTCTGCCGCCGAGTGCGTGCAGGCCGCATGCGGCGATCAAACCCAGGCGGCGCGCCTGCTGGGCGCGGCGCGCGCGCAGGACGGCACGCTCTGCGTGCTCTTTGACGCCAACTGGCAACCCACGCGCGACGCGCACGCCGGCGCGTACACGCTGCAGGTGCGCTGTGAGACGGTGCAGGGACTGCAGCAGACGCGCATCGAGATATGCCGCGCAGACGGCGCGCAAATCTATCAACTGCAGCTGGCGCAGTATGTGGGGGGGGCTGTCCAATGAAGCGCGGTACGCAGAAAGCCGCCCCCTCCATGGGCATTGGCGTGGGCAGCGTCTCCATCCTGGCGATTTTTGTGGTGCTGTGCCTGACGGCGTTTGCCGCGCTGAGCCTGGTCTCGGCTCGTGCGGACGTCAAACTGGCCCGCAAGAGCGCCGATGCGGGCGCGGCTTACTATGCGGCCGAGGCGCAGGCCGAGACGCGGCTTGCCGCGCTGTTGGCGGAAATGGACGCCGCGCCTGACTGGCGAGGCGTGCTGCAGGGCGCGGACATGGAATATACCGTGATGGGCGGCGCGTTGCGCGTATCCTACGCGCTGCCCATCGGCGCGGGCAAGACGCTCCAGGCCGCCTATACCCTGCCGCTGGACGGCGCGGGCCGGCCCACCGGCGCGGTGGCGGCGCGCAGCTACCAGGTGCAGGTGCAGCCGCGGCAAGCGCCTGCCGATCCCCTGCAGGGGCTGTAAGCCGTCGCGGTATGGCGCATGATTTTCACGGAGGAGGTCGCTGAGCATGGCGCTAGCGGAAATACTTAAACAGGCAGCGGACAGGAACGCGTCGGATATCTTCATCATCGCGGGCCTGCCCCTTTCCTTTAAGATCAACAACAGCATCGAGCGCTTGGATGAGGCGCGCCTGGCGCCCGAACAGACCGAGGTGCTGGTGCTGGGCATTTATGAGCTGGCCCACCGCGACGCCTCGTCCATGCTGGCGCGGGGGGACGACGACTTTTCTTTTTCGCTGGTGGGCGTCTCCCGCTTTCGCGTCAGTGTGTACAAGCAGCGCGGCTCGCTGGCCGCGGTCATCCGCGTGGTGGCCTTCAGCCTGCCCGACCCCGCCACCATCGGCATCCCCGAGGCGGTGCTGGACTTGAGCCAGCGCCTCAAGGGCATGGTGCTGATCACCGGCTCGGCCGGCAGCGGCAAATCCACCACGCTTGCCTGCATTGTGGATCGCATCAACGCCACGCGCAACCTGCACGTCATCACCCTGGAGGACCCGCTGGAGTACCTGCACCGGCACAAAAAGAGCATCATCAGCCAGCGTGAGATCGCCACCGATACCGAGAGCTACGTGGTGGCCCTGCGCGCGGCGCTGCGCCAGTCGCCCGACGTGATCTGCTGGGCGAGATGCGCGATTATGAGACCATCGACGTGGCGCTCACCGCCGCGGAGACGGGGCATCTGGTGTTCTCCACGCTGCACACCGTGGGCGCCGCCAACACCATCGACCGCATCATCGACGTGTTTCCTGAGCACCAGCAGGCGCAGGTGCGGGTGCAGCTCTCCATGGTGCTGCAGGCAGTGGTCTCCCAGCAGCTGATTCCCACCGTGGACCACGGCGTGGTGCCCGCCTTTGAGATTATGCTGTGCAACAACGCCATCCGCAACATGATCCGCGAATCCAAAGTGCACCAGATCGATTCCGTCATCGCATCCTCGAGCGGCGAGGGCATGGTCAGCATGAACGCGAGCCTGCTCGCCCTCTACCAGGCGGGCCGCATCAGCGCGCGCGACGCGGTGCTATACAGCCTTTCCCCCGAGTTAATGTCAAAAAAGATCAACGTCTAAATATGCACGGGCAGAGCATATGGTTATCTGTGGCATGAAGACAAGCGCCGCGCGGCGTGTACCGACAGGCATCCGGTTTGGATCGTCTCGTATATTTTTTCATGTTTGTGAACAAAATGTGCTCTTTCTTTCATTTTTTATCGTTGCAAAACCAATGGCGTTCAATAATCTTCCTCATTGCTACACTTTTTGCCATCCAGACATTGACACCATTTTGTCTAAATGCTACGATACAAGTGATTTTATTAATTTTTGTGGAGGTATCCTCATGCAACAGCAACAGAAAACCAACGGCAAGGCAATCGCGTCCATGGTGCTTGGCATCGTCGGGCTGGTGTGCGTTCTCTTCTCCGTGACGGTCGTCATGGGCTGGATCGGCATTGCCTGCGCCATCGTGGGCCTTATCCTGGGTATCATGGCCAAAAAAGAGCAGCCCTCGGGCATGGCCACCACTGGTATCGTCCTTTCCATCATCGCACTGGGCCTGCTGATTCTCACCATGATCGCCTGTGTTGCCTGCGCAGCCTGCGCGAGCGCTTCGCTGGGCGGCCTGGGCGCGCTCTACTAAGCGCGCGCGCCGCGCCGGCGCAAAACAAGTGGACAGCAAGTGCATAAACGTGTAACATACAAGCAAACGGTTCTGCCGTTTGCTTGTATGCGTTATTGGGAGAAAAGAGGGGAACGCTTTGTATCCATTCCTGAAAATTGGTTCTGTCACCGTGCCCATGTACGGCCTGATGATCGTCACAGGCGTGGCGCTGGGCGTGGGCATCGCCATGCTGCGCGCCAGGCGCACCCGCGTCAAGGCTGAGGATGTGCTCTTCTGCGCCACCTACACCGGCCTGGGCGCCTTTATAGGTGCCAAGCTGCTGTACTGGATCACCGTCCTGCCCCAGATCATCGAGAACGCCGGCCAGATTTTTTCCAGCTGGGAGAGCGTCGGCGCGCTGTTTTCCTACGGGTTTGTGTTCTACGGAGGGCTGATCGGCGGGCTGATCGGCATGTTCATCTATCTTCGGCAGTACAAGGTGCCCGTTTGGGACATGGTGGATCTACTCATCCCCTCCGTGCCGCTGATGCACGCCATCGGCAGGGTGGGCTGTTTTATGGTGGGCTGCTGCTACGGCCGGCCTATGGACCCGCCCTGGGGCCTGTACTTCAACAACTCGCCGGTGGCGCCGCACAACGTGGCGCTCTTCCCCATCCAGCTGTTGGAGGCCGGCATGAACCTTGTGCTCTTCATCGGCCTGATGCTCTATATGCGCAAGGCCCGCAAGGCAGGGCGGGTGCTTGGCGTGTACCTGATCTGCTACGCGGTGGAGCGCTTTATCCTGGAGTTTTTCCGCTACGACGCCATCCGCGGCTTCCTGCTGGGGGTATCCACCTCCCAGTGGATCAGCATCCTGCTGGTCCCCGTGGGGCTGTTCTTCTATCTCTATCCCTTCGGCAGGCGCACCAAGCGGCAAAAGCAGGCCGGCAGCGGCACGTCCGCGGTCAGCGCGACGGAGGACGCGCCCGCGCAGCAGCCCTCGTTGCAGCAAGGCTCCCAGAAGGAGGAAGCGCCTCCTGCGGATGCAGCGAAGAACACCACACCGTAAGCACGGGAGGGTGACGCAGGTTGCTTGCCTGCAAGATCGCGCGCGGGGCGGCCGTTGCGCTTTGAAACGGCGGCAAGGGCGGCGTCGCAACCGCCCCGATGTTGATGGACGGCGCCGCATAGAGCCATGTGCGGCACCTCCCCGATGGGCGCGTCCACCGGCCTCCATACGCACAGTGCTAGCAGCGAAAGCAGCTACGTGGTCCAGGGCGTTGGAACGGTAATGTGCGATCAGGCGCGCGAGACGCTCCAGCCCGGCGCGTACCACGACTGCCCCAAGGGCGCCGAACACAGCATCGTCCATGACGGCGATGCAGACTTGGTGCTCTTTACCGTGGTGACGGCTTACTAACACACAAACAGCGCGGCGATGGCATCATCGCCGCGCTGTTTTTTACCAGGGGCGCAGGGACGCGCCGTCTACACGCCCTGCAGCGAGAAATCGGGAATCATCTCCGTGCCGCTTGCCTCCAGCGACTGGGTGTAGCCGTCCTGCCAGCCCAGCGCCTCCAGATGGGAGAGCACCCGCTGGTATTCCGCCGCCGCAAGCGGCCGATCGATGGGGGGCATGGCGCGCGCCGCGCCCAAGGGCGTGTACTGGGCCATCAGGCTCAAATACGCCCTTCCGCGCAGGTGATTAGCCATCCAATCCAGCACACGCAGGCTGTTTTCCACATGCCCGGGCAGCACCAGGTGGCGCACCATCACCCCGCGCACCAGCATGCCCCGCACATCCAGCCGGGGCGGACCCACCTGCGCGCACATCGCCAGGATTGCCTCCGCAGCGCGCTGCGGATAGTCGGGCGCGTGGCTGTAGCGCGCCGCAAGGTCCGTATCGAGATATTTGAGGTCAGGCAGATAGACGTCCACGTGCCCGCGCAGCGCCTCGATGGTCTCGCGCATCTCATAGCCCCCGCAGTTGTACACCACGGGCAGCGTGTTTCTGCGCATATCAAGCGCCTCGACCACCGCGGGCACAAAGTGGGTGGCCGTCACCAAGTTGAGGTTGTGCACCCCCTGCCCGGCCAGCGCGTCAAAAATCTCTGCCAGGCGCGCGCTTGTGATGCGCTTGCCCCTGCGGCCGTGGCTGATGGGCGCGTTCTGGCAAAAGACACACTGCAGCGTGCAGCCCGCAAAGAACACCGCGCCCGAGCCGCGCACCCCGCTGATGCAGGGCTCCTCCCCATCGTGCCGCGCCGCGCGCGCCACCACCGGATCCGTGCCCATGCCGCACCAGCCCGACCCTTGCGCCGCGCTGCGCGGCGCGGCGCATGCGCGCGGGCACAGCCGGCAGGCCTGCATATCCACCGTGCGTCAGTAGAGCGCCGCGTAGATGGCGCGGATCTGCGCCTCATCCAACGGCACGTAGCTGGTCTTGAGCAGGCGCTGCTGGGTCGTCAGCACACTCTGGGTAAAGGCGTCGATCTCCTCGCGCCGCATGCCGTAGGCGCGCAACGGCTTGCGCACAAGCAGGCCGGAAAGCGTCTGCTCCAGCTGCTCGTAAACCACATCCGCCGTGCATCCCAAAATATCCGCGAGGATCTGGTTGGCCTCTGCCAGCGCGCCGCCCGGGGCCAGACGCTGGTAGGTGCGAAACACCTCGGTAAAAAAGGCGTAGTTGGACTCCCCGTGGGGCACGTGGTAGTTGCCGCCCAGCGGGTAGGAGAGCGCGTGCACGGCGCCCACGCCCGCGTTGCCAAAGGCAATGCCCGCGTAAAGCGACGCCAGCAAAAAATCGTCCAGCTTGTCCGCGCGCGCCTCCGCGCCGTTATCGAGCATATAGCGGTAGCCCCCAAGGATCATGCGCATCGCCTGCACGCTCAAAAGCCGGGTGAAGGGCGTGGCGTTCGGCGATACATAGGACTCGGTGGCGTGGATCAGCGCGTCAATGGAGCTGTAGACAAAGAAGGGATAGGGCAGGCTGCGCAGCAGCTCGGGGATCAGCACCGCCTGATCGGGCAGCAGCGCGTCCGATCGCAGGCCCAGCTTGGTGTGCAGCGCACGGATCTCCACAATAGACAGCGCGGTCACCTCGCTGCCCGTGCCGCAGGTGGTGGGCACGATGACCAGCTCCACCGTGCGCCTGGGCGTGATTTTGCCTTCAAAAAGCGCCTGGGTGTCTGTCACATCCGCCAGGGCGATGACTTTGGCGATATCGATCACCGTGCCCCCGCCGATGGCGATGATGCGCCTGTACGCCTTCTTCTGCATATCGGCGCGCACCGCGTCGATCATCTGATCGTTGGGCTCGCCCTTGCCGTACTGCTCCTGAAAGAGCACGTCGCACCCCAGATCAAGCGGCTGCATATACGGCGCATACAAAAAGGCGTTGGTAAAGAGCAGATCGCCCGCGCCCAGGTGAAACTCCTTGGCAAACGCGGCGAAGGTATCGAACGTATAGAGTTCCGGTTTCAGAGACAGCAGGCGCATACGTGGTCATCCTCCTGAACATTCTTAAAATATACCATGCAAATCTTGTATCATTATAGCACTTTAAAGACAAGCACGCGCGTCAAAATGCGCAAAAGAGGGCGTTTTTTTCGCGCCCTTTTCCCCAACAGGGCAGAAACGAGCGGGCATGCGCATAGCGCGGCAGGGGCAGCCCCCTGCGCGCTGCGGCGGGCG
Source organism: Maliibacterium massiliense (assembly GCF_900604345.1). GTDB lineage: Bacteria > Bacillota > Clostridia > Christensenellales > Maliibacteriaceae > Maliibacterium > Maliibacterium massiliense. Next base: position 1,697,390 of record NZ_LR026983.1, on the reverse strand, counting down.
CCCGCGCGTTGTTACATATCCCCCGCCATGCGTCTGTGCGGATTTGCGCGGCGCGCCGCCCCCGCATGCTTTTTATGCATCGCGCTGCCAATTGTCGCACATTTTAAGGCGCGTCATGCCGTCAACGCCCGTGCATGTTTGTGTGTAGCGCACTTTGACGGATGTCTGCCATTTTTACACATGACCCTAGCCGCCCTTCGCGCACATTCTGTCCTCGTGTTTTCGCATCCACTTTGTTTTATGGCTTGCCAGCAAAGCGGTCGCGCGCATCTCAGCCATTGCCCGCGCCTGGTCCGGCGATACAAAAAACGCCGCATGCGCGCATGCGGCGTTTGAAGCGCAGGCCTTTATTTGCCGTCCGTCTCAAAGAGAAGGTTCTTGTCCTCAATGTTGAGGGTGGTGTAGTTGCCCTTGGCCAGGCGCTTGTAATAGACCTTGGGGTCCATCTCATCGCGGCGGGCGCTCACCACGTCCAGGAAGGTCTGGCTCTTTTTATCGTTGGTCTTTTTGGTGCGCAGCTTGTCCTCCACCTCTTCAAAGGGAAGCACGCGCTCGGGGAACACCTCGGTGGCCATGATGATATGGTAACCGGAATCGCTTGCCACCAGATCGGAAATCTCGCCCACCTTGGTCAGCTTGACCGCCGCATCGCGGAACTCGGTGATATAGTTGGTGCTGTGTTTGGCGACCACATACCCCTCTTTGCGCTGCTCCTCGGTCTGCATGCCTGGGTCCTGGTTATAGGTATCCATGAGCTTATTGAAATCCTCGCCCGCCTTGGCCTTGTCATACGCCTCTTGAGCCTGGTCCTTGACTTTTTCCAGCGCCTCGTCGCGCATGGTATCCGCCTGCGCGCTCTCCCCATTGGTGCGCAGCTGGCGGATGGCCGCCTGGCTGGTCTCGTCGATGGGGATGAAGATCTGGTTGACGCGCACCACATCGCCGGGGTAGTACACGAGCACGTCCTCCTGGAAGGACTCCACCGTCAAAAAGCGCACCACCCAGGTGGTATCCTCCTTAAAGTCGGTCTTCTGCATCTCCAGCAGCTCGTCGTACTCCTGCTTGAGCTCCTCGTCCGTCAACGTGACGTCCTTGGTGTAGTGCTCCTCGAGCATCTCCTTGATGACCTCGTTTTCGGCCACGCGGCGGTCCATCTCCTCGCTGAAGCAGTAATTCTGCGCCATCTGCATGTCCACCGCCTCGTTGGCGATCTTTTCCTTATCCACATCCGCGCTCTGGCCGGAGGTCTTATCCTGGATATCGATCTGATTATACAGGTTCATCACGCTGTCCACGCGCTTCTGGCGGTATTCCGCCATCTTTTCGGTGACCTTGGCCTGCTGCTCCTCGGTCAGCGGATACATGCCCAGGCCCTTGGCCAGGTCCCTGCGCACGATGTCGTCCACCATGTTGTCCAGCACGATCTTCTGGATGCTGCGCATGGTATCGACGTACTTGTCGCTGAGCTCGTCCTCATCGGTGATGCCCATATCGCCCTTCTGCCGGTCGAACATATTGAACATCATGCGCTTGGTGATGACCTCGCCGCCCACCTTGGCAAGCACCGTATCCAAATCCCGCTTGGGGTCTACCTCCACAAAATCGCAGCCCACCATCAGCAGCATGGAGACAAGCATCAGCAGTGCCGCAAGCACCGCCATCAGTCGTTTATGCATCGGTTCTTACACGCTCCCAAATCATCAGTTTTGCCGTTGCCACAGGCGCGATTGCAATGCCTGCGGTCATATACAGATTATTATACGTCATACACACGGCGTTTGGCAAATCCGAATTTTCGCCAGGATATCCATACATGTGTCCAGAAGCGCGCGCGCGTCCGCACCCTTGCGCACCAGGCGCAGGATGGGGCGCACCCCGCGCACGTAGGAAAGGCCCCGCGTGTGCGCAAGCACGTCAAAGAGCGCTTGGCCGTCGATGGGCGCCTGCTCGCTTAAGCGCATCTCCAGCTGGCCCTGCTTTTGGGTGAGCACGAGCACGCCCGTGCTGGAGGCGCGCGCGCGCAGGCGTGCGATCTTCAGCAAATGGAGCACAACCGCAGGTGGCTCCCCGTAGCGGTCGATCAACTCCTCCACCACGTCCTGCTCCGCCTCATCCGAGTCCACCGCGGCGATGCGCTGGTAGGCCTGGATTTTGAGCTGCTCGTTTTGAATATAGTCCTCGGGAATGTATGCCTCCAGCGCCACGTCGATGCGCGTATCCACCTTTGCCTCGGGCGCCTTGCCGCGCAGCAGCTGCACCGCCTCGTCCATCAGCCGGCAATACATCTCGTAGCCCACCGCGGACATGTGCCCGTGCTGCTCCGCGCCCAGCAGGTTGCCCGCGCCGCGGATCTCCAGGTCGCGCATGGCGATCTTAAAGCCTGAGCCGAACTGGGTAAACTCCGTGATGGCGCGCAGGCGCTTTTCCGCCGTCTCGGAGAGCGCGCCGTCGCGCCGGTAGGTGAAGTAAGCGTATGCCAGGCGGTTGGAGCGTCCCACCCGCCCGCGCAGCTGGTAGAGCTGCGCCAGGCCGAAGCGGTCCGCATCGCACACCACCATGGTGTTGACGCGCGGGATGTCCAACCCGTTCTCGATGATGGTGGTGCACACAAGCACATCGTAATCCCCCGCCATAAAGTCGATCATCAGCGCCTCGAGCGCGCCCTCGCCCATCTGCCCGTGTGCAAAGGCGATGCGCGCCTCGGGCACCAGCTCGCGCAGGCGGCGGGTATAGCCCTCGATGGAGCGCACGCGGTTGTAGACCACGTACACCTGCCCGTCGCGCGCAAGCTCCCGGCGGATGGCGTCGGCGATCACGCCATCCTGATACTCCATCACGTAGGTCTGCACCGGAAAGCGCTCCTCCGGCGGGGTCTCCAGCACCGACATATCCCGTATGCCCACCATGGACATGTGCAGCGTGCGGGGGATGGGCGTGGCCGAGAGGGTGAGCACGTCCACGCTGGACTTCATGGCTTTGATCCTGTCCTTGTGGATCACACCGAAGCGCTGCTCCTCGTCCACAATCAGCAGGCCCAGATCGTGGAAATGCACGTCCTTGGCAAGCAGGCGGTGGGTGCCCACGATGATATCCACACTGCCGTCGGCTACGCGGGACAGGATCTCCTTCTGCTCTGCAGGCGTGCGAAAGCGCGAGAGCATCTCACACGTGACGGGGAACCCCTCAAAGCGCTGCATCACGGTGTGATAGTGCTGCTGGGCAAGCAGGGTGGTGGGCACCAGGATTGCCACCTGCTTGGAATCGGACACCGCCTTGAAGGCGGCACGCAGCGCCACCTCGGTCTTGCCGTAGCCCACGTCCCCGCACAGCAGCCGGTCCATGGGGATGGGCTGCTCCATATCCCGCTTGATCTCCTGGCTGCACGTCAGCTGGTCGGGCGTCTCCTCATAGGGGAAGCGTTCCTCAAACTCCCGCTGCCAGGGGGTGTCCGGCGCAAAGGCGTGGCCGGGCAGGGCCTGGCGCTTGGCGTAGAGGGATACGATCTCGGCAGCCATATCCGCAATGGATTGTTTGACACGCGCCTTGGTACGGCTCCACTCGCTGCCGCCCAGCTTGCTTAAGCGGGGCGCGGCGTCTTGCGCGCCGATATACTTCTGCACGCGGTCCATCTGGTCGGTGGGCACATAGAGCTGGTCCGTGCCCGCAAAGCGCAGGTGCAGGTAATCGCGCCGCGCGCCCTCCACCACCATCTGCACCACGCCCTCGTAGACGCCCACGCCGTGCTGGTCGTGCACGATGTAATCGCCCGGCGATAGCTCGGTGAAGACCTCGATGCGCCGGCTGTTTTTTCGCGCGGCTCTGCGGCGCTTCTTCTGGTGCTGGACGAACACCTCCTGGGCGCTGACGATCGCCAGCTTGTCGGCCGGATACTCGGCGCCCATGGCAAGCTTATCGCCCAGCATTTTGACTGTGCCGGGTGCAGGCAGCGCGTCCGCTTCAGGCGCCAGGCGGATGCCGCGCGCGCGCAGTTCCTCGGAGAGCCGCGCGGCCGTGCCCTCGCTGCCCGCGCAGACAAAGACGCGCATGCCCGCCTGCCGCCAGGTCTCCAGCTCCTTGCACAGAAAGTCCACCCGCCCCTGAAACGGGGTGATGGCCCGCGTTTCGGCGCGCACGATGGCTGCGGGCGCAAGCGCGTGGTCGCTGCGCTCAAGCGCCTGCAGCGTGACGATGGGGCGCCCCCTTGCCATCAGCAGCCAAGCGTCATAGTCCGCAAACTGCGCCGCCTGCTGCGCCACTGCACGCCCTTGCGCAAGCGCGCTGGCAAAGGCCTCGCCAAACTCCTGGCTGCAGGTCTCCATGCGCTGGCGCAGGCGCACCGGCTCATCGAGCACCACAAGCGCGCGTTTAGGCGTATAATCCAGTATCGTGGCCGGCTGCGCCTGCAGCACCGACAGATACCCCTCCACATTGCCCCCACGCGCAAGGCGGGTGTGCAGGCGCTCCTGCACGCCTGCAAGCACCGCGCAGGCGTCGGGGTCTCTGCGCAGCTTTTTGCGTTGCTGGGCAAAGGCCTCGTCAATCTTCTCCAGCGCTTCGGCCGCCTCGCTCCCGCTGATGAGCGCCTCGGCCGCGGGGTAGATCACCACCTTTTCCAGCGCCTGGCTGGAGCGCTGGCTCAGCACGTCAAACGCGCGCATGGTGTCGATTTCATCGTCAAAAAACTCCACGCGCACCGGCTCGCGCATGCCCACGCCGAAAATATCCACAATGCCGCCGCGCACGCTGAACTGGCCCGCGCCCTCCACCACGTCCACGCGCTCATAGTCCGCGTCGGCGAGCGCCTGGGCCAGCGCGCCCGGGTCCACCACCTTGCCCGGTTTGAGCACCAGGGTGTGGGCGTGAAAGCGCGCGGGCGCCATCACATACGCAAGCGCCGCCTCCACGCTCGCCACCACCACGCACGCCTCCCCATGGGAGAGCATGCCCAGCGCCTGCAGGCGCTGGGCCGCCATCTCGCGGCTGGAGGCGTCTGCGGCCAGCACCGCCTGCTCGCGCGGCGGCAGGCGCAGTACGGGCAGCTCGCACAGCGCGGAAAGGTCCGCCGCCAGATGCCGCGCCTGCGCGTCGTGATAGGTGACGATGAGCACCGTACGATCCTGGCAGAACGTAGCGCTCAAATGCGCTTTGGCGTTTTCGCACACGCCAAAGACCGAGCAGGGCGTGTTGCCCCCCTCGGTTTCCCGCTGTATTTGCTGGGCTGCAGAGAGCATCCGCAGCGCCTGGTTCAATCCCTGCCTCATGCCTTCCCCTCTATTGTCACTGTGCCTGCTCGGGCGGTTTGGGCTTGCCGTTAAACGCGCGCATCGCAGCCTCGCAGCCCTCGCACGCCCACACCTTGGCCGCCTCCGCCGCGCGCCCGCAGGCCTGGAGCATCTCCTCGGGCGCCTTGCCCAGCACATAATCGGCCAGGTCGTACCCGCGCGGCGGGGCGCCCACCCCGATGCGGATGCGGGCAAAGTGCTCGTCACCCACGTGCGCGAGCACCGAGCGCATGCCGTTGTGGGTGCCCGCCCCGCCCGAGGGACGCACGCGCAGCGCGCCGGCGGGCAGGTCGATATCATCGTAAAGCACCACCAGCTGGGCGGGGCCAAAGCGGTAGTAGCGCACAAGTGCGCCCACCGCCTCGCCGCTTGCGTTCATAAATGTCTGGGGCTTGACGAGCATCACCCGTCGGCCCTCGATCTGACCCTGGCCCACCAGCGCGCGGGCCTTGTGCATCTTAAAGGCGATGCCGTAGCGCGATGCCAGCGCATCCACTGCGATAAACCCGGCGTTATGCCGGGTTTTCTCGTACTGCAGGCCCGGGTTGCCCAGCCCCACAATCATCACCTGATCGCGCGGCGCGCGCCCCTGGCGTTTGAATTTCTCCCAAAATGGCACCTTGGCGTGCCCCCCTTGTCCTTACTTCTCTTTTTTGCGCGCGGCGCGGCGCTTGGCCGACCAGCCGTCCTTGTTGGTCTGCCTGCTGCGCGCGATGGCCAGCGCGTCCTGCGGCACCTCGTCGGTGATGGTGGAGCCCGCCGCGATATACGCCCCGTCGCCCACTTTGACCGGCGCGATTAAGTTGCTGTTGCAGCCGATAAACACGTTGTCTCCCACCTCGGTGTGGTACTTGGCCTCGCCGTTGTAGTTGACAAACACCGTGCCGCAGCCCACGTTGCAGTCCCTGCCCAGGTGGCCGTCCCCAATGTAGGTAAGATGGGATACCTTGGTGCCGTCGTCGATGCGGCTGTTTTTGACCTCCACAAAGTCGCCGATGCGCACATGCCTGCCCACATCCGTGCCGGGGCGCAGGTACGCGTAGGGCCCTACGGTGGAGTTCGCCCCCACGCGCGCGCCAAGCAGCACCGAATTTTGCACGGTGACGCCGTTGCCCAGGGTGCTATCCACCATGCGGCTGCCCGGATAGAGCACGCAGTCCGTGCCGATGACGCACGCCCCCTCCAGCACGTTGCCCGGATAGATCACGGTGTCCCTGCCGATGCGCACCTGCGCGTCGATGTAGGTGTTTTGCGGGTCGATCAGCGTCACGCCCGAGAGCATGTGCAGCCGGTTGATGCGCCCGCGCAGCACCGCGCCCGCCTCGGCCAGCTGCGCGCGGTTGTTGACGCCCATGCACTCGCGCGCATCCTCCGCCACCAGCGCGCCCACACGCTGCCCGTCCGCCGCCAGATGGCCGATGCAGTCGGTTAAATAGTATTCCCGCTGCACATTATCGTTGGTCAGGCGGGAAAGCGACGCAAGCAGCGCGTCTTTACGGAAGCAGTATACCGAGGCGTTGATCTCGCGCACCGCGCGCTGGGCCTGGCTCGCGTCCTTGTGCTCCACAATGCCCTGCACGCTGCCGTCCGCGTTGCGCAGCACCCGCCCATAGCCCGTGGGGTCGTCCAGCACCGCGCTGAGCAGCGCGGCGCTCAAATGCTGGCTGCGCACCATGTCGCAGAGCTGCTGCAGCGTCTCGGCGCGCAGCAGCGGCATATCGCCGGCCAGGATGACCACCAGCTCCGCCTCATCTTGCAGGAGCTCTTTGGCCATCATCACCGCGTGCCCGGTGCCCAGCCGCTCGGCCTGCAGCGCGTAGCGCGCCGCATCGCCAAAGGCCTGCTGCACCGCGTCCCTGTTTGCGCCCACCACCACGATGGGCTTCTCCTCGGACACGCCGCGCGCGGCCTCCATGGCCCATCCCAGCATGCTGCGCCCGCACAGGCAATGCATCACCTTGCTGGTGCCCGACTTCATGCGCGTGCCCTCGCCCGCCGCCAGAATCAATACATCTACAGCACCCATCCGTTTTGTGCCTCCCTTATCAGAAATTTCCAAACACGCCAAAGGGGCGCAAAATGCCTTTTGCCCCTTTTTTCATCGCGCGCATAGCTCCTTCAGTTTTGTGCATATGTTTCATTTTATGGCACCCGTTTCGCAGGTGTCAAGCGATCCCGAAAAATCGAGCCTATTCCCGCAGTATTCGCCTCCCTATTCCTCGATCGCGTCCACCGGCTGCATGCCTGCCGCCGCCTGCGCGTAGGCTTCCAGCACCCGCTGTTCCATCTCTTCGCGCATCTGTTTGTTGATGGGATGCGCCACGTCCTTAAACTCGCCGTTGTTCATCTTGCGGCTGGGCATTGCGACAAAGAGCCCCTTCTGTCCCTCAATGACCTTGATATCATGCACCACAAGCGCGTCATCAAAGGTGACCGAAACAATGGCCCGCATCTTGCCGTCCGCATTGAGCTTGCGTACACGGACATCGCTGATCGTCATCGTGTATTCCTCCTGTCCCCTACCATGTAAAAAAGTGCCTGCTGTCAAAAACATGTTTCGCTAAATCCTGCGCTCATTCTACATAATTTGTTTGTTATGTATTTCGACGCCCGAATTGCGCCCACCTGCCTAAAATGATAAATTTCTCGCATTTTACGGCATAAAAAACACATGGCGGAGCCATGTGTTACAAAAGTATTACGATTTGCGTTCTTCTCCCTTGGCCAGCGCCCGCGCAAGGAACTTTTCCCTGTCTACAATCACCCGCGTATGACGCGCGCGGCCGATTACACCGCACGCATCGCGCGCCTCCACGCAAAATGTCAGCTTGCGTCCATCGACCGCCACCAGCTCGCAGTCAAAACATACGCGCATGCCCGGCGGCGTCGCCGCCTCATGGGTAGCGTCCATATGCGTGCCCACCGTCACCTGCCCCGGCGCCAGCAATGCCGCCACTGCCTCGGCGCACACCTTTTCCATGCCCGCGATCATCATGGGTGTGGCGTAGACGTCCACCGCACCGCTGCCCACGCGTGAGGCGAGCATGTCCTGCGTGACCACCAGCGCATAGTGTCCCTTTATACCAACCTGCATGCCGTCTCTCCTCCCTGATTGGGTTGTATCTTTGTAGCGTCATTATACCAGAGGGACAGGCACAAACACAACCGTGGACGCATACACATAGGTTACAAGAAAAAAGCAGGCCCGCGCACTGCCGCACACAGGCCTGCTGGTTCTACCGTATTATTCGTTCGCCCCTTCCAGCCACGCCGCCGGCGCTACGTGCAGCGCGCCCTCGGCGTTCTCGTCTGCAACCAGCAGCGGCAGGTAGTGGTCCACCAGCTTTTTCTGCGGGGTGGCCATGGCCATCACCACGCCGATGCCCACCACCGTCAGCGAAAACTCGCGCATCATGTCGCTGAGGCCCTTGGCGCTGCCGCCTGCGTGCATAAAATCGTCGATGATGAGCGCCTTCTGCCCCTCGCACACCGCGCGCTTGGCCAGCGACATCGTCTCCATGCGTCCTGAGCCCGACAGGTAGTTGATGGTGACCAGCGGGCCCTCCAGCATGCGGTTGTCGCGCCGCGCCACCACCATGGGCACGCCCAGTGCGCGCGCGGTCATCAGCGCCACAGGGATGCCACGCGTCTCGATGGTAAGCACAAAATCCGGCGCGCTGCGCACAAACTGCGCGGCCAGCAGCTCGCCCATGCGCTGCACCACTGCGGGATTGGAGAGGATATCGCTCATGTAGAGAAAGCCGCCGGGCAACAAACGTTCGGGATCGTTGAGCTTGTCGCAGACATCCGCAATGAACGCCGCGCCCGCTCTGGTGATGGCGGGGCGGTACTTCACCCCGCCCGAGGCGCCTGTTACCGTGCACAGCTCGCCCAGATCAAAGTACGCAAACACATCGCGCATGATGACCAAATCCTCGCTGATGGTGGACTTGGCCGCGCCGAAGCGCTCGGCGAAATGCGTCAGTGTAAAAATCTGGTTGGGATTTTCCGTGAGCACCTTTGTCATCGCGGTGACGCGTTCATTGCGTTTTATCTTTTCCATGAAGCACCCTCCATATGCGAACGTTCGACCAAACTTTAATTATTATAATTCACTATTTTTCCGTTGAAAACCCCTTTGGGCCAATTTTTTATTGCTGTGACCTTTTTTTAAGCGTATAATTTTGAAAGAATATGAAAAAGTAGGTTGATATGCTTATGACTCCGGATATCCACGCACATAAAGACGGCCACGTACATTTCATCGGCATCGGCGGTTCCAGCATGAACGGCCTGGCCGATATACTCCTGTATAACGGATACACCATCAGCGGCTCGGATATGAGCGATTCCCCCATCCTTGACGCGCTGTGCCGCAAGGGCGCAACCGTCTACGTGGGGCACGACGCCGCCCACATCAAGGGGGCCACGCTGATCGTGCACACCGCCGCGGTGCATCCCGACAATCCCGAGATGATCGCCGCCAAGGCGGCGGGCATCCCCATCATGGACCGCGCCACGCTGCTGGGCCAGATCATGGCACAGTACCCCACGGCCATCGGCGTGTCGGGCACGCACGGCAAAACCACCACAACCTCCATGCTGGCAACCATCCTGGAGCTCTCCGGGCTGGACCCCACCATTCACATCGGCGGGCAGTTGGATTTGATCGGGGGCAGCACCAAGAGCGGCTCAGGGCCCTACTTTGTCACCGAGGCGTGCGAGTATGTGGAAAGCTTTTTAAAATTCCACCCCACCATCGCCATCATTCTGAACATTGACGCGGACCATCTGGACTATTTCCGCGATATCGACCACATCCAGCAGGCCTTCACCCGCTTTGCCGGGCTGCTGCCCCAGGGCGGCGCGCTGATCGTCAACGGCGACGACGTGCGCGCGCTCCAGGTGGCCGCAGGCGTCGCATGCGATGTGATCAGCTTCGGCATCGAGAACACCGGCTGTACTTTCGTGGCCAAGGACATCTCCTTTGACGCGCAGGGGCACGCGCGCTTTCGCGTGCTGCACGAGGGAGCGCTCTTGGGCGATTTTGCGCTGAGCATCCCGGGCCGGCACAACGTCTACAACGCACTGGCCGCCATTGCGGCCGCTGTGCGCTGCGGGCTGGAGGCGCCGGATATCGCCCGCGGCTTTGCCCGCTTCCATGGCGCCCAGCGGCGCTTTGAGGAAGAGGGCACGGTAGGCGGCGCGCGCGTCATCCATGATTATGCGCACCATCCCCGCGAGGTACAGACCCTGATTGAAACAGCCGCGCTGCAGCATCCCAGGCGCATCTTCGCCATCTTCCAGCCCCACACCTACACCCGCACTAAGTTGCTGTTCGACGCGTTTACCAAGGCGTTTGACGCCGCGGACGTGGTGATCGTGACGGACATCTACGCCGCGCGGGAGGCAAACACAGGCATCATCCACGCGCGCGACCTGGTGCAGGCGCTCAAAAACCGCGGCGTGGACTGCCACTACATCGCCGCGTTTGCGGATATCGCCCGCTTTATCAAGGCGCAGGCGCGGCCAGGCGACGTGGTGCTCACCATCGGCGCGGGCACCATCGAAAAGCTTGCCCCCATGCTGGTAGAGGGCTAGGCGAAGCATAATAAATAAAGAAGCGGCCCGTATAAATGGCGTACGGGCCGCTTTTTAGCGTTTATAAAGCGTGCACATTCTCGGGCAAAGCGTCGATACCGCCAAACGCTCTGACGATGCTAGCGCGTATGCGCACCTTCTTCGCCGCGCATACGCGCGTGATGCACATCTGCCACGCCCCGCCGATGCTGCGACAGTCATCCTCGATGCGCACATCGGGCATCAGCGCCTCCACCAGATCGGCGTAGCGCGCGCCACGCGTGCGCCACAGCAGGCATTCCCCTGCAAAGCCCTCGCGCACCAGCAGTGCCGCCATCGCCCACGTCGATGGGGTGGTAACGGTCATGGCAGAAATGCTGCCAGAACCGCGTCGGCCCCAGCAGGGTTCCCGCACAAAAGCACAGGATACGCGTGCCTTCGCCCCGCTGCTGCGGGGGCGCAAGCGGGATGCACGCCATAGTGCCAGCCTCCGTTGTTCACAAAAAGCGCGGGCGTCCCTGCCGCCCGCGCCAAATTGTTTAATTGGCAAACTCACCATCTGCAGTGTTTGTGTACATCTGATCATCATCGTCCTGTCCTGCTGAAGGACGCATTCCACCCATACCTGTGTTTGGCTCTGGCTGGGTATAGTGCTGATCACTGGGCGTTGGGGTGGGCGTGGGCTGCGTGGCATCCCCGCCCTGGCGCGTGGTGACGCCCACATAGCGTTTGCCCGCCATCGCCTCGTAGGTGTGCTTGACAATCAAATCGCGCTTGATCTGTTTGCCATCCTTGTCCAGATACGTCTTAAAGGTGCTCACCACATAGCCCTCGCGCGAGGTGGAGACATCCTTGGTCTCGTCGGTGTAGGTGACGTACTTTTTATCCACATCCTGGATCGTCTCCACCTCGGGCTTGGCGATGGTCTGCAGCGTCTCGGTATCCAGCCGGACGCTCTGTCCATCGGCCAGCGGCGCACCGTAGATCTCCACGTGGGCCGCGGCATCGCCCAAATAGGCGCGGATGTAGATGGGATACGCCGTGCTGTTTTTGATGACCAGATCGTTCGCCGCATCGTCTACATAGGCGTCCAGGCCCCGCCCCACAAAATCCGGGGGGATCGCGTGCGCGCTGCGCGCTGTGATTTCCATATCCGCCTTGAGGGCCGCGTTGTAGAGGGTGGTGGCAGCCTGGCTGGCGCCACCCGCCATCACGTCCGCCTCCACGTTATCGGCGGTTACCTCGCGCACGGCCTGATAGCCCGCCGCCTCGTCGCGCTTGCCGGTGAGCGTGTTGAAGGAGAGCGTTTCACCCGGCGCCACCACCTGCCCTGAGAGCTTTTCAAAGGCCTTGGCGATGTTGCCGCGGCGCGCCTGAGAATATCCCTGCAGCGTGGTAGACGCCTCGGACACCTTGGCGGTGGACGCCCTGATGGCATCCATGCTGAACTGAGGCTGCACTGTCTTGAGCGAGAGCGTCACATCCGCCTGATCGCCGTCCTTCAGGTCTTGACGCAGGGCGACGATCAGCGCGTCGGTATCGATGGCAAGCCCGTCCTTGCCCTCTGTGAACGTAAAGCGCTTGCTCTCATCCGCAGCGGCCGCGTCGAAGTTTGCGCTGTTCTCCACCACCGCTACCTCGATCTTCTCGCAGATCTCCTGCATGCCCGCGCGCATCTGTTCCACGTCAAAATCCAGCGTGGTGGTCAGCGCGCGGCCGGATTTATCCACGTTGAACCAGGATTTGAACACGTCAAAGCCGCTCTCCCCCTGGCCCACGAGCAGCGCCTTCTCCACAACCGCGGCTGCATCGTCCCTAGCGCCCAGCTGCGCTACCGTGTACTGCCAGCTGTCCCCCTCGTAGCGCAGGGTGACGCGCTGCCGCTGCCATTTTTCCCGGTTGGCCTGCTGCACCGCGTCGGTGGCCTCCTGGCGCGTCATGCCCGCCACCTTGACCCCGTCGATGGTCACGCCGCTTGCGATCTTGTCGCTGGCCGCGCTGCGCGGGGTAAAGAGGGCTACAACGCCCCAGATGATGCCCGCTACGATCAGCAGGGCGCATATGGCCGCCACCACCAGCGGCCAGCGCTTGTTGAGGCGGTACTTGCGTTTGCGCCGCGTGCCGCCTGCCCGCGCGCTGGATGTGCGCGCGCCGCTGCCGCGCGCCGGATAACGTGCCACGGTGCGCTTGCGCGCGTTTTTACTGTGCCGGCTATTGCGGCTGCCATGCATAGGATCATCCACCTCTCTTATGTGAAATACGTGTCAAAAACCGCGTCTGGGGCGAGGTAAGGTGCGGGTAATCGTCCTGCGGGCGCCAGTAGGCAAGCATGCCGCCCAGCGCGGGCCCGTCCGCCTCGCCATGAAAATCGCTTCCCCCGGTGACGTGCAGGCCAAGCGCCTTCGCCCATCTGCGCAGCCGCTCTGCGCCCTGCGCAGGCGGCACGCTGGAGGGGTGAAAGCACTCGATGCCGTCCAGCCCCAGCGATACCATGCGCCCAAGCAGCGCGTACTGCGCGATCTCGTCTTGCGTCGTCAAATTGGGGTGCGCCCATACCACCGCCGCGCCCGCGCCGTGCAGCAGGCGCATCGCCTCGGCCAAGCCCAGCCTGGCGTGCGCCGCGTAGGCGGGTTTGCCGATGGCCAGAAAACGGTCAAAGGCGTCGCCCACTTCGCGCGCGTAGCCCGCGCGCACCATGGCGCGGGCAATGTGGGGCCTGCCCAGCGTCTCGCCCGCGGCAAAGGCCTCCACCTCGGCGCGCGCAAGGGGCATGCCCAGGCGCACAAGCTTTTGCAGGATCACGTCCGCGCGGGCGCGCCGCCTGCGCTGGAGCACCTCCAGCGCCGCGCACAGCGGGCCGTTTTGCATGTCCATCCCATAGCCCAACAGATGCAGCTCCCCCGCGTATTCGATGCTCAGTTCAATGCCCGGTATGACCTGCACCCCCAGGCGCGCGCCCGCCTGCTGCGCCTGTTGGACGCCCGCGAAGGTATCGTGATCCGTCACCGCCAACATATCCAGCTGCGCGTCCCTGGCCGCATCCACCAGCGCCTGGGGCGACAGCTTGCCGTCGGATGCGGTGGTGTGGGCGTGCAGGTCCATGCGCAGCGCCTGCATGTGCAACAAAGCGATGGTGCGCCTCCTTTTTCCCCATGACAGGACAGAATCTGCCTGCAGTCATTATACCGTTTTCCCCAAACCTTGACAACCGAGCGTGCTTTGGCAAATGCTGCTTGCAAAAACACAAAAAGGCGCGCGGCCACCCTTTAAGAGGGGCCGCGCGCCAGCGCGTCGGTCATATCGGTTGCTTATGCGCCCTGCATCACCTGGCGGAACTCGTCGCCGTCGATCTTTTCGCGGTCCAGCAGCACTTCTACCACACGGTCCAGCTTGGACATATTGTCCTTGATCGCCTGCTCGGCGCGCTGGTAGCCCTGCTCCAGGATGTTGCGCACCTCCGCGTCGATATCCGCAGCCACCTTATCGCTGTAGGCGTGCTGCGCGCCGAAGTCCCGGCCGATAAAGATCTCCTTGCCGCCGCCCAGATACACCGGGCCTACAGCCTCGCTCATACCGTACTCCATCACCATGCGCCGCGCGATGTCGGTCGCCTGCTGCAGGTCTCCCTGCGCGCCGGTGGACACGTCCTGCATCACCAAGCGCTCGGCGGCGTGGCCGCCCATGGACATGGCGATGCGGTCCAGCAGCTGGCCGCGCGTGGTGTAGTTGGAATCCTCGCTGGGCAGGGTCTGCGTGTAGCCCCCCGCCATGCCGCGCGGGATGATGGAGACCTCCTGCACGGGGTCGCAGTTGGGCATGGTGTAGGCCACCACCGCGTGGCCCGCCTCGTGATAGGCTACCAGCTTGCGGTCCAGCGGCGTGACCACGCGGCTGCGCTTTTCGGGGCCCATCTGCACGCGTGCGATCGCCTCCACGATCTCCTGCATGCCGATCTGCTTTTTATCGCTGCGCGCGGTGAGGATCGCCGCCTCGTTGAGCACGTTCTCCAAATCCGCGCCTGTAAACCACGGAGTCATTTTGGCAAGGGTTTTGAGGTTGATGTCCTCGGCAAGCGGCTTGCCCTTGGCGTGCACCTGCAAAATCTCCTCGCGGCCCTTGACATCAGGATAACTCACCAGGATCTGGCGGTCGAAGCGGCCCGGGCGCAGCAGCGCCGGGTCCAGGATATCCGCGCGGTTGGTGGCAGCGATGATGATGATGCCCTCGTTGACCGAAAAGCCGTCCATCTCCACAAGCAGCTGGTTGAGCGTCTGCTCGCGCTCGTCGTGCCCACCGCCCAGGCCGGTGCCGCGCTGGCGGCCCACCGCGTCGATCTCGTCGATGAAGATGATGCAGGGCTGGTTGCGCTTGGCCTCCTCAAACAGGTCGCGCACGCGCGAGGCGCCCACGCCCACGAACATTTCCACAAAGTTGGAGCCGGAGATGGAGAAAAACGGCACGCCCGCCTCGCCTGCCACAGCCTTGGCAAGCAGCGTCTTGCCCGTGCCCGGGGGGCCTACCAGCAGCACGCCCTTGGGAATGCGCGCGCCCATGTCCAGGAACCTGCGCGGGTTGCGCAGAAAGTCCACCATCTCGCGCAGCTCTTCCTTTTCCTCGTCCGCGCCCGCCACGTCCGCAAAGGTGACCTTCTTTTTATTATCCTGCTGCTGCGCCAGCTTTGCCGGGCTCTTGCCGAAGGATGTCATGCTGTTGTTCTGTTTGTTTTGCTGGCGCATGATGAACATCCAGAAGCCTACGAGCAGCAGCCCCAGCACGATGTAGGGCAACAGCACCTGCCACCACGGGGTCTCCGGCACAGGCTGGATATCGATATTGAAGCCAAACTCCAGCGGGCTCAAATTTTCGTTGCCCATCACGCCGCGCACATCGGCATAGAAGCTGTCGAGCGTGGGGATGTACGTCTTAAAGTCGTAGCGGTTGCTGGATTTTTCAAACGCTTCGGCGTTGGCGGAGTCTTTATAGATACCGACAAGGGTGCGCTCGGTAATCACCACCTTGGCGACCTTCTGCTCCTTGACATCCTGCAAAAAGTCCATGTAGGCGATGTCCTTCTTCTGCGTGGTTGAGCCGGAGCCGCCGCCCATGGTCAGTGTAGCCACCAGGATCGCAGCTAAAAACAAAACCACAAAAAACAGCGGTCCGCGAAAGGTTCTTTTCAACCTTGCATCCTCCTTCGTTTCTTTCAGGCTGACAATCGCATAGCAAACGATTATCAAAATATTATAGCATAGCCTGCCATCCTGTGTAAATAAAACGGTTGTTACGTATTTACGCGTACACTTCCCGTTTCAGCACGCCAATGTAGGGCAGGTTGCGGTATACACCGTTGTAATCCAGCCCGTAGCCGATGACAAACGCGTTGGGCACGCGAAAGCCGATGTAATCCACGTCAATGACCACGTCCGCATGGCGCCGCTCGGGCTTGTCGAGCAGGCAGCACGTCTTGAGGGAGGCGGGATTGCGCGATGCGAGGTTTTTCAGCAGGTAATCCAGCGTCAGGCCCGTATCGACGATATCCTCCACCACCAGCACGTCCAGCCCTTCGATGGGGCGGTCCAAATCCTTGAGGAACTTCACCGCGCCGGTGGACTCGGTGCCCGCGCCGTAGCTGGAGACGCCGATAAAGTCCATCTCCAGCGGCATGTCAATGGCGCGCACAAGATCGGTGTAAAACACCACAGCGCCCTTTAGGATGCCCACCACCAGCAGGTTTTTACCCGCGTAATCCGCCGCAATCTGTTTGCCCAGCGCCTGCACACGCTGCGCAATTTCCTCCTGCGTGAGCAGGACGCGTTCCACATCTTCTTTCCAAGCCATTTTTCAGCAAGTCCTCCTATCATTGATAATCGCAATGTTTTTTGTACACGGATTTTTTCAGCGCGCCTGCGGCTGCCACGTGAGCTGGAAGCAGCGCGCGCCCGGCCGCACCGCCGCTGCGCGCGCCGCGGTGTAGCCCATCACCCAAAGGATCTTCTCCCCCTGCGCCAGCACCGGCACGTGCGCGCGCAGGGCGCTGGGTACGCGCGCGTCGCACAGCACGTCGCTGACGCATTTGGTTCCCGTCATGCCCAGGGGCGCGATGCGCTCCCCCGGCTTCCAGCGCCGCACGCACGCGCCCGCAAGCGCCCCCTCGGGCACCAGCTGCACACAGGGTGGCGTGCGCACGTCGTCCGGCGCCGCGCCGCACGCGATGTCCAGCGTGCCCCAGGGCGTTTCCACCTGACGGGCGCCCGGCGCAATGGCAACCACCGCATCGCTGGGCGCTGCAAACCTGCCCATGCGCAGTCCCCCGCGCTCGCGCAGCGCCACGCAGCCGCCGCCCAGATCGGCGCGCCTGCCCACCTGAGCCTGCATCAGCTGCTGCAGGCGCGCAACCGACTGCGCCTCGGGCCGCACGCCGCAGGCGCACAGCGCCCGATAGTATACCCGCCCCGACAGGGCGCTGTGCAGCTGGCCGGCCGCCTCCGCCACAAACACGCCGTCCGCACAGGCGCGCATGTGCGCCGCGCAGGCCGCCTCGGCCTGCTGCGCCAGATACGCCCGGTCCTGCGCGGCCAGCGCAGCGTTACGGCTGAGCGTCTGCACAATGGCGGGGTTGTAATCCCGCGCAAGCAGCGGCAACAGCTCGCCCCGCACGCGGTTGCGCGCGTAGCGCACGTCCTGGTTGGTATCGTCCGTCACAAACGCCAGGCCGCGCCCCGCGCAGTAGGCCTCGATATCCGCCCGCCGAAGGTGCAGCATGGGGCGCAGCAGCAGGCCGCGCGCGTCGCGCTGCACGCTCTGCATGCCCGAAAGGCCGTCCACGCTGCCCGAGAGCAGGTGCAGCAGCACCGTCTCTGCCTGGTCGTCCATGTGGTGGGCCAACACGATGGCCGAAGCACCCGCCTGCAGGCGCATCGCGTCCAGCGCATCGTAGCGCAGCTGGCGCGCCGCATCCTCCAGCCCTGTGCCCGTTTTGCGCGCATGTGCCGGCGCGTCCACCCGCCGCAGCAGAAAGGGCACGCCCCGTGCGCGGCAGACGTCCCGCACAAGGGCGGCGTCGCGCTCCGCCTCGGCGCGGATGCCATGCGCCACGTGGCCCACCGTCAGCGCCGCGCCCGCATTGGGGGCGCGCGCAAGCAGCATATCCAGCAGCGCCATGGAATCCGCGCCGCCCGATACCGCGACCAGCAGGCGCGCGTCGCGCGCCACGCCGGCGCGCGCAAGCGCCGACCAGACGCACTGTTGCATGGATCGCTCCGTCATGCGCATTCTGCCGCCTTTCCTACGCAGATGGCCTTATTTTAGCTTGTTTTGTCAAGCCGTGCAATATCATGGGGCCGAACTGGCGTCCTATTGGGTTCAAAATGACCTTCTGCGTGCCTGAATCCTTCTTTATTATACGGCAAAGCGCGCTGCTTTCCCATCGATTGCGCGGGTAAACGGCGCACAAATATGGTATGATAGCATCATACAAGCACACAGAAACGGGGGCTGATACCATGGAAAAAGAGGCGCGCATCGCCGCGCAGTTAGCGGAAAAGGTCCAATCGCGCAGGCAGGTCTACGCGGGCAAGGTCATCGACATCGAGCACTGGGTCGTGGCGCTGCCCGACGGACGGCAGGCGCTGCGTGAGATCATCGTGCACCCAGGCGCGGCGGCGGTGGTGCCGGTGGACGACGCGGGCAACGTCACCATGGTCTACCAGTACCGCCAGCCCATCGGACGGGTGACGCTGGAGATTCCCGCGGGCAAGCGGGAGCATGAAGAGGACCCGCTCTTGTGCGCCCGCCGCGAGCTGGAGGAAGAGGTGGCGCTCAAGGCGCAAAACTACCAGCTGCTCACCTGCCTTGCCACAAGCCCGGGCATCTTTGACGAGCGCATCTGGATTTACCTGGCCACCGGCCTTTCCGGCGGGGTGGCGCACCCGGACGCCGACGAGTTTTTGCACATCCAGTCCTTCCCCATCGAGGAACTGATGGCGCGCATCGACGCGGGGGAAATCCAGGACGGCAAGACCATCGTGGGCCTGAGCCTGGCGCACCGCGCACTTGCGCGCATGGAAAAATAGGCCCTTTTCACGGGCAAAACCGCCGCGCGCGGGCGGCAGTTTTGCTGCGGGCAGCGCATGGGCGGAAACATGCTGCGCACCGGCCATCTTTGCAGATGCAGAAAGCGCAGTGCCAGCGCATAAAAAGCCGCAGAAGAGGCGGCGGGAGCAAGCCTGCTCCCGCCGCCTCTTTGTATATTTTTTCAATAAGAATCAAACACTTTTTTCCTACATCGCGTCGGCCTGCTGCGCCTCAAACGCACCCTCAGCGCGCGTCAGGTACGCGGCAAGCACGGTCATATCATCGCAGGGCGCGTTCTCCCCGCGCAGCGCGCGGGCGGTCTCCAGCAGCAGGTCGCACAGCAGCTGCGCATCGCCCCGGGCGTCCTTTGCCAGTGCCTCCACCACGGACAGCAGCGTTTCCTCGCCGATGGCGTCGCTCACCCCGTCGCTCATCAGCACCACGCCGTCCCCCTCCTCCAGCTGCCAGCGCGAGGCGTCGGGCCTAACCTCCTCCACGATGCCGATGGGCAGCGTGGCCGAGGGCGCTTTCTGCGCACGCCCGCCGCGCAAAAGAAAGCCGGGCGCCGCGCCGATCTTGGTCATCTCGCACGCGCCGTTTGAAAGATCGAACAGGCACATATCCACCGTGGCGAACATCTCCTCGCCCGAGCGCAGGATGAGCAGCCGGTTGATGGAGCGCAGAATCACGTCCCGCTCAAAGCCCGCCTTGTAAAAATGGGTCAGCAGCGAAACCGCCGCGTCGCTCTCGGAGGCGGCCCGCGCGCCGCTGCCCATGCCGTCGGAAATCGCCATTAGGTAGCGCTGGCCGCGCACCTTTGTCATGGCGTAATTGTCCCCGCTGACCTCGCCCGCATGCCCCGCCGCCTGGGCCGCGCCGGTGCGCAGCGCGTAGAGCGCACGCTCCCTGTAGACGCACTGGCAGGGCACGCTGTCGTTGGGCGCGCAGGTGTGCATGCACAGCTGCATGGGACGGCCCACCGCCTCGGAGACGGCCTGTGCGCCCTGGCGGGCGCAGCGCATCCGCCCGCCGCAGGGCTTGTTCTGCACGCGCACCTCCCAGCCCTCCGCGCCGCTGTTGGCGGAAACCTCCCGTCCCACCGCGATGCCACGCTTGTCCAGCGCCACGCGGATGTTCTTCTCCATCTCGTCATCGTAGCGCATGTCCAGCTTCATCTCCTTTGCGAGCGCCTGCACCACCTCTGAGACGCCCTGCAGCTGCTCGGCCACCAGCATGCGGCTCTCGTCGATGCGCTTTTCCCACGTGCGCTTGAGCAGGTACATGTAGACGGCGCCGTCCACCGCCTCGCACAGGGCGTCAAGCTTCATGCAGCGGCGGGCAAAGGATTGCGGGATCATCTTGCGCGCAAATCCACCCGCGTCGCGCGCATCCTCCATCACCTGGCGCAGCCAGGCAAACGTCTGGTCAAACTCCCGCTGCCAGCAGCAGTTCTTCAGCGCGCAGTCGCCGCACACCTCGCCGGCCACCTTGCGCATCATCGAGACAACCTGCTGCGCGGCCGGCGGGGCGTCCACCGGCACCACGCTCTTAAAGGAGCGCGACATCTCCCCAAACACCTCGCCCAGCTCCTTGAGCCGCAGCGAGGCAGCGCTCTGGATGCGCCCCACGTACGCCTGGTACTGCAGCTGCCTGCTCTGGGAGGCATTGACCATGCCCATCAGCGCAAGCACCTGCTTTTTGGGCAGTAGCAGGAATACAGCCAGCGCGGGCAGGCTCTCGCCAAGGGGGATGATCACCTGCGTAGACTGGTTGATCATCAGCGTCAATAGGGTGTTGAGCAGCACAAACGCCGTGGCCGACGCCCAGCGGCCAATGGGGCGGAACATACCGCACGCAAGGCCGCACACTGCAAGGTTGCCGATCAAAAACCAAGGGCCGCCCATGCCGGCGGCGAGCGCAAGGCCGCACGCCGCGCCGCAGGCGGCGCCGATGCTGGCGCCCCCGATGTAGCCGCAGAGCATCACCAATAAAAAGGTAGCGATGCTGGCGGGCGACACGCCGCCGATGCGCAGCGGCGCAAGGCCTGCAAGAAGCACAGCCGCCACCACGCACAGCGCAAGCGTCTCCTCGCTGGAGAAAACCCTGCGCGCCCGCTGGGTACCCACCAAGCGCGCCGCCTGCAAAAACACCCGGTGCAGCAGTGCCGCCACAGCCCCCTGCACCAGCAGCATCACCCAATCGTAGGCGAGCATGCGCCGCGTAAGGACGCTGGCAAGCAGCAGGCTCAGGGCCATCGCGCCCATCTGCACCCAGGGCGCGTCCTTTTCCTGCACGCGCAGTCGCTTTGCCAGCATCAGCGCGCCGCCAAAAAGCAGCAGGCACAGCATGTCCGCCGCAAGGCCCGTCCACCCCAGCGGAAGCGCGCTCAACATTCTGCCGGCAGCCGCGCCCAGCACACCCACATAGACGCGCACCCCCACCTCCTGCGCGCCGCAGAGCATGCACAGCGCAAGCGGCATCGCACTCCAGGGCATGCGCGCGCACGCCGCCAGCATGCACGCCGCCGCGCCGCACGCCTGCACCAGCACCGTGCGGCTGCGTAATGCCGCCTTTCTCTTTTCCCATTGCCTGCGCATGGCGTCCGCGGTCATCTGCATCGTACGAACCTCTCTTCTTTGCCTTGTCATAGCAAAAACTGCATGGCTTCTTCATCATGGTTTTTGCGTCATTGTAGCATGGCGCAATGCACACATTTTGTCACCTGCTGGCGCGCCCGCGCCCGCAACCGCTCCCCCCGCTTCGCCGCGATTTTCCGCTATGCGCCACCGTGCGCGCGCAAACGCGCCCCACAGGCGCCCCCGTGCGGGCGTATCTTGGCGCAAATTGTTGGCGCAAACCTACAAAACATCCGCACGCGCTGTTCCATTCACCGGCGAAATCTGGTATATTCATATAGGTAGCGCATCGGCTGCCGCACGTATCGACCAATAATGAGAAAGCTGAGGTATTTTTCATGAAAAAAATATTGGTTACGCCCCGCTCCTTTGTCTCCATGGAGGCCATGGCGCGCGAAAAATTGGCTCCCTACGGCGTGGAGCTGGTAATCAACCGCACGGGCAAAAGCTACAGCGCCGATGAGATGAAAGAGATCCTGCCCGACATCGACGGCGTCATCGTGGGCGTGGACCCGCTGGACGCGGAGGTGCTCGCCTGCGCGCCCAAGCTCAAGGCCATCTCCAAGTACGGCGCGGGGCTGGACAATGTGGA
The DNA here is from genome assembly GCF_900604345.1 of Maliibacterium massiliense. GTDB lineage: Bacteria > Bacillota > Clostridia > Christensenellales > Maliibacteriaceae > Maliibacterium > Maliibacterium massiliense. The sequence goes on along the minus strand of NZ_LR026983.1, from coordinate 1,675,227 downwards.
TTTGGGCTACTGCGAGCAGCACGGCATCAAGGTGATGCGCGCCGCGGGCGCCAACTCCCATTCGGTGGCGGAGCTGGCCATCGCGCTGATGTTCAGCACCGCCCGCTTTGTGGATTATTCCACGCGCGGCAGCCGCCAGGGCCTGATGCAGCGCAAGCAGGGCGGCGAGCTGGCCGGCAAGATGCTGGGCCTCATCGGCCTGGGCGCCATCGGTTGGGACGTGGCCCAGATGGCGATGGGCATCGGCATGGCGGTCATGGCCACCGACCCGTACGCCGATCCGGAAAAAGTCCATCAGGCGGGCATTGTGCTCACGGACCGCGATACCATCATCGAGGAGTGCGACTTTATCTCGCTGCACCTGCCCCTCACCGAGGAGACCGAGGGCATGGTCAACGCGGAATTTCTCGCGCACATGAAAGATACCGCGATTTTGATCAACACCGCCCGCGGCGGCCTGGTGGACGAGGACGCCCTCTATGAGGCGTTGAAGCACGGCCTGATCGCCGGCGCGGCGAGCGACGTCTTCTCCAGCGAACCGCCGGAAAAGGACAACAAACTGGTGGCGCTGGATAACTTCATCCTGACGGCGCACATCGGCGCGTTTACGCGCGAGGCCGTGCTGCGCACCGCCAAATTGAGCGTGGAAAACCTCATCGAAATGCTGTTTGCGTAAACAAAGCGCGCAGGCAAAGGAGGAAGCGAAACAATGGCAATTCTGATCATGGAGGCAAGCACCTCGTCGGCCAAGGCCATGGTGTACGACGCCGCGCGCGGCGTGCAGCGCGTGGTGACCGAGGCCTATCCCGCAAGTGTCAGCGACGTGGCCACCCACGACGCGCTGGGCGTGTTCGACGCCATGATGGCGGCGGGCAAGGCGTGCGCGCAAGGGTATGCGATCGACTGCGTGTCGCTGGGCGGCACCTGGCACAGCATGGTGATGCTCGATGAGGCCATGCAGCCCACCACCCGCTGCCTGACCTGGGCCTACACGGGCGCGGCCGCCACCGCCGCCAAGCTGCGCCAGGACGAGGCGCTGACCGCGGAGCTCTACGGGCGTACCGGATGCATGGTGCACACCATCTACCCGGCGTACAAATACCTCAGCTTAAAGGCGCGCGACGCGCTGGGCGGCGGCCGCTACGTCGCGGGCCAGTCGGACTACAACTTTTACCGGCTCACGGGCAACTGGTGGGTTTCCCATTCCATGGCATCGGGCACCGCGCTGCTCAACACCCACAGCCTTGCGTGGGATGAGAAAATGCTGGCTCTCACCGGCCTCACCCCCGATTGCCTGCCCCAGCTCGTCACCCATGAGCAGACCGCGCCGCTGCTTGCGGATATGGCCGCGCGCCTGGGTGTGCCCGCCGGCATTCCGGTGGTCTCTCCCCATCCGGACGGCGCGCTCAACCAGGTGGGCGCGGGCGCCATGGCGCCACGGGTGATGACCCTCTCAGTGGGCACAAGCGCCGCGCTGCGCATGGCGTTTGACCGGCCCGTGCTCCCCGCCAAGCCGGGCGGCACGTGGTGCTACGTGGGGCCGGGCAAGTGGCTCTGCGGGGCGGCGACCTCCGGCGCCACCAACTGCGTAGACTGGTTTGTCAAGACGCTGCTGGGCAAGCAGTACAGCTTTGACGAGCTGGAGCAGATGGCGCGCGATGTCCAGGGCGACTACCCTGTGTTCACCCCGTTCCTCTACGGTGAGCGCTGCCCCGGCTGGCGCGACGACGCGCTGGGCGCCTTTGACGCGCTTTCGGGCGCCTACGGGCCCGGCCACATGTACCGCGCGCTGCTGGAGGGCATCCTGATGAACGTCTACCACTGCTACACCATGCTCACCGAGGTGGGGGAGACCCCCGCGCACATCCGCGTGTCGGGCGGCATCCTCAAAAACGCGTTCTGGACGCAGATGCTGGCCGATATCCTGCAGTGCGACATCGAGTGCGCGGACATGGAGCAGGCCTCCATGCTGGGCAGCGCCGCGCTGGGGCTGCACGTGGTGGGGCAGCTGGACGACCTGGGGGCCTTTGACCCGGGCAAAAACACCGTGGTGCATCCCAACCCCGCGATGAAGGAACATTACCAAAAGCGCTTCGCGCGCTATCTCGTCACCTATAACAAGGCCAATTGACGCTGCCGTGCCGCATGGCACAAATGGAAAGGAGTTCTTAACCCATGACGAACAAGAGCGCTATCATCAACCGCATCTGCGAGGTCGGCCTGGTGGCCGTGGTGCGCGCCGATTCTGGCGAGCAGGCTGCCAAAATCGCGCAGGCCTGCATCGAGGGCGGCATCGCCGCCATCGAGATGACCTTTACCGTGGACCGCGCCCACGAGATCATCGCGGACCTGTCCAAGTCGGTTGATCCGGATAAAATTATCATCGGCGCAGGCACCGTGCTGGACCCCGAGACCGCCCGCACCGCGATTCTCAACGGCGCGCGCTACGTGGTCAGCCCCTCCTTTAACGCCGACACCATGCGCCTGTGCAACCGCTACCAGGTGCCCTGCATGCCCGGCGCCATGACGGTCAAGGAGGCCCTGGAGGGCATGGAAGCGGGCGCGGAGATCACCAAGGTCTTCCCCGGCGAGCTGTTCGGGCCCGCCATCATCAAGGCCTTTCGCGGTCCTCTGCCCCAGATCAACGCCATGCCCACCGGCGGCGTGAACGTGGACAACGTGGGCGAGTGGATCGCCGCGGGCGCGGTGGCCTGCGGCGCGGGCAGCGCGCTGACCGGCGGGGCCAAAACGGGCGATTACGATAAGATCGTCAAAACCGCCCAGGCCTTCCTGGCCAACATCCGCAAGGCGCGCCAGCAGTAAAACACGTAAGTTAAAAGCGTGCGGACAAATCGTCCGCACGCTTTTTTACTCTTAGGTAACTTTTTCGATGAAGTTTTTCTCTTAGCAGATGGCACATCCATGTGCGTTTATGTCCGGTCCCATTTCGTTTGCCCACAATTCAGGCGGCATTACGCACTCGCGCGCTTTTTTCGAAAGACCAGCAGTTTGGAAAGCACGTAGTTGAGCACTACCACCAGCACGTTGATGAGAATCTTCATGAGCATATCGTTCAGTCTCCACGCCACCACTGTCAGGTTCATCAGCCCCATGTCTAGCAGCACGGTCAGGACCCGCGCCGCAAAGAAGCGCGCCGCCTCCAGCGCAATGGCGCGAGTGCCGCGCGCACTGCTACGAAACACCCATTTGCGATTGGTTAGGTATGCGACCAGAATCGAGAGCGCCAACGCCGAAATGTTGGCAATATTCATTGATGCCTCTTCGGTCATATGTGCCGCCAGCAGCAGGCGCGAGAGGAGGAAATAACCCAAGATGTTAGTCAGCGTGGTTACGGCGCCGAAAATCACATAGAAAATGATTTGGCGATACTTCTGGTAAAGTGCCTTGATTTTATCCATATCTCTTGCCCCGCTTTATAAGCAATTTTTCATATCACTGTAACACATAAAGTTTTCTAAAACAATGGCCCAATTTCTTCTGTTTCTATATCAATAAATGCTTTCTTCAGCAGTCCACATTCTTTACCGAATGACCCCAATCGACGACAAAAACACGATAAAGATCACGATGGGCGCGATAAATTTGATGATAAACGACCACACCCGGCTCGCCTGGAAGGCAAGCGCTCCGTCGTTGGAAATCTCCCGCACCGCGTTTTTGCTCTTCCACACCCACCCGATGAACAGGCAGGTGCACAGGCCCGTCAGCGGCAGCAGCACGTTGTTGGCCAAATAGTCCATAAAGTCAAAGATGTTCATGCCAAAGAGCGTCACGTTCTTGAGCACGCCAAAGGACAGGGAACTGGGAATGCCCACCACAAAGGCGGCCAGCGCGATGGTGAGCGCCACCTTTTTGCGGTTGAAATGGAAGGTGTCGATAAAGTAGGCCGCCACCACCTCCATCATGGAGATCATGCTGGTGAGCGCGGCCATGAACACCAAGGCAAAGAACACCAACCCGAACAGATCGCCCAGCGGGATGCTGGCGAACACGTCGCGCAACGTCACAAAGATCAGGCTGGGGCCCATGTCCGGCTGGAGGTTAAACGCAAAGACCGCCGGCATGATGGCAAGGCCCGCCATCAGCGCCACCGCGGTATCAAATACGGGGATCAGCACCGCGCTGCGCTGCATGTTATCCGTTTTGGACAGGTACGAGCCGTAGGTCACCATGATGCCCATGCCCAGCGAGAGGGAGTAGAACATCTGGCTCATCGCCGCGCTCACCGTACCCATATTGAGTTTGCTGAAATCCGGCTTAAAGAGGAACGCCACGCCCTCCCACGCGCCGGGCAACGAAAGGGAGCGCGCGATGGTGATGAGCAGCATCACCGCAAGCACGGGCATCATCACCTTGGCGCTGCGCTCAATGCCCTTTTCCACGCCGCCCAGCACCACCGCAGCGGTGATGGCGATAAACACCGCGTTCCACGCGAGCGGCCCCCAAACGTCGCCCGTCATCGCGGCAAAGTACTGCGCAGAATCCAGCTGACCGAAGCCTCCGCCAAAGAGCGCCCCCGCATAGTGCGCGATGTAGTTGCACACCCAGCCGCCGATGACGTTGTAGTACGGCAGGATGATGCTGACCACGCCCACCGCGCCCGCGCCGATCCACCAGTATCTTTTGTTGAGCTTTTGAAACGCGCCCACCACGTTCAGGCCGGTCTTGCGGCCGATGGCCAGTTCCCCCAGCAGCATACACACGCCGATGAGCGCCGCGGCAATCACATACACCAGCAAAAAGGCAAAGCCACCGTTTTGGCCCAGCATCACCGGAAAGCGCCACAGGTTTCCCAGTCCCACCGCCGAGCCCACCGCCGCCATCAAAAAGCCAAAGCTGGATGCCCACTGGCCGCGGCGTTTGTGTTGATGTTCCATGGTTTTGTCTTCCTCTCCCTTTTCTCGTCCCTTTTTCGGGCTGCGCGCAAAAAAGGACGTGTCATCTCATAGCATGTCCAGCTTGCGCGCGATTGGGCACGTTTTTACGGCATGCCCCTCCTTATTATACGGAAAGGCACAGCAAAAGCAACGCTTCTCCAGCAGGCTCGCCGCGGTATTGCGGCAAATATGACTATTATATGACATTCGTTTGCCGCCACTTGCGTGGATCGTGCGCCCAGGGTTATACTAATAGCGTTCTTTTAACGCCAATGGCATGTGGAAGAACGCGCATTACGCAAAAACAGGAGGCATTATGTGCGGTTTTACGGGTTATTTCTCCCCGAACGGCGGAGATCATGATATTGTGGCGAAAATGATGGGTGAGATCACCCATCGCGGGCCGGATTCCTCCGGTGTGCATGTGGATGACGCCGCGGCGCTGGGCTTTCGGCGTCTGAGCATCATCGACCTTTCCGCAGACGGCGATCAGCCGCTTTACAACGAGGACAAGTCCCTTGTACTGGTGTACAACGGCGAGATCTACAACTACAGGCAGCTGCGCGCTGAACTTGAGGAGGCGGGCCACGTCTTTGCCACCAAGACCGATTCGGAAGTGCTTCTGCACGGCTACGAGCAGTGGGGGGAGGATATGGTCAGCCGCCTGCGGGGCATGTTCGCCTTCTGCATCTGGAACCGCGCGGAGGAAAAGGCGTTTTTTGCGCGGGATTACTTCGGCATCAAGCCCCTGTACTACGCGTGCTTTGGCACGGACTTTGTGTTCGGCTCCGAGATCAAGGCCATGCTGCAGCATCCCATGGCAGAGCGCAGACTCAACCCCGCCGCGCTGGAGAGCTATCTCTCCTTCCAATACTCCGTGCTGCCCGAGACGTTCTTTGAAGGCGTCTATCGCCTGCCGCCCGCCCATATGATGACCTGGCAAAAGGGCGTGGCCACCGTGCGGCGCTACTGGGAGCCCACCTTTGACCCGCAGCAGGACATGACCTTTGAAGAGGCGGTCAAAAGCATCGACGATGTGATGGCTGACTCCATCGCCGCCCACAAGATCAGCGACACCGAGGTGGGCTGCTTTCTCTCCAGCGGCATCGACTCCAGCTACATCGCCTCGGCCAGCAAGTGCGACAAGACCTTTACCGTGGGCTTTTCCAACGAGCAGTACAACGAGATCAGCTACGCCAAGGACCTTTCCAAATACATCGGTGTGAACAACTACAGCAAGGTGATCACGCCTGAGGAATACTGGGCCGTCCTGCCCACCATCCAGTATCACATGGACGAGCCCCATGCCGATCCCTCGGCCGTGGCGCTCTACTTTGTCAGCCAGATCGCCTCCCAGCAGGTGAAGGTGGTGCTCTCCGGCGAGGGCGCCGACGAGCTGTTCGGCGGCTACAACATCTACCACGAGCCGGCCGACCTTGCGCCTATCACCCGCCTGCCCATGTTCCTGCGCAAATTTCTGGGCGCGTGCGCGCGGCACATTCCCTTCCGCATCAAGGGCAAAAACTACCTGATCCGCGGCAGCATGCCGCTGGAGGAGCGCTTTATCGGCAACGCGCACATGTTCGACGTTAAAGAGCGCAACCGCCTGCTCAAGCATCCGGTGGGCGCGCCCTCCCCCCAGCAGCTGACCCGCCCCTTCTACGATAAAGTACAGGACTATGACGAAGTGACCCGCATGCAGTACATCGACATGAACTTCTGGCTGTGGGGGGATATCCTGCTCAAGGCGGACCGCATGAGCATGGCGCACTCGCTGGAGCTGCGCGTGCCCTATCTGGACCGCGAGGTGGCGCGCGTGGCCGCGCAAATCCCCACCAAGTACCGCGTAAACAGGCAGAACACCAAGGTGGCGCTGCGCGCAAGCGCGCAGCACTGCATCCCCGAGGCCTCCGCGCAGAAGAAAAAGCTGGGCTTTCCCGTGCCTATCCGCGTGTGGCTGCGGGAGCAGAAGTACTATGACATCGTGCGCGCCGCCTTTACGGGCACGGCCGCCGAGCAGTACTTCAACACCGACGAGCTGCTGCGCCTGCTGGACGACCACCGCAGCGGGCATGTGGACAACTCCCGCAAGATCTGGACGGTGTACAGCTTCCTGGTGTGGTACGACCAGTACTTTGCCGCGTAAAAAAGCAAAAAAGCGCCTGTCCCGCGGGACAGGCGCTTTTTTGATCGAAAACAACCCATGCTATCGCACCGCAATTTAAGAGAGTTACCTAGGCCAAATGCGTGGCGGCGCAGTTGCCCCTTTCTCCGCCTACTCTCCTTTTCGTCTTCATTCTCGCCGCGGGCGCGCGGCAGGTAAACGCTTTAGCGTACGGTGTTAGGCTTCACAATAGATGTGTGGTCCTCCATAAAAACACTTCTCTCATCATGTTGGGTTTATTCTTCAGAAATCCGTCAAGGTTGAAAGGGCCCTGATGCGACAGTGTTCCCCTATGATATGTGACCCGTTCCCTATTACGGATAGACGACATAGTGCTTCTTTACTTATACTTTGCAGCGTATTTGAACAATATGGTATCATTAGAAACAAAAACACGCATAAAACAGCATGTACGGAGGGTGTAAAATGGAAGCATATACGACCATGGATGTAAAAGATTTTGATAGAATCGAATATTTTCAATACTTTATGCGTACGGGTACTACGATTGAGCTTACGGTAAAAATAGATGTTACGGCCGCCGTTGGCAAGTGCAAAAACGAGTCTATTCATTTTCAATCATATATATTGTTCAAGCTGTATGAAGTGGTAAATACAATTAAAAACTTCAGATATGATATCGTTAATGGAAAACTGGTGGAATGGAAAAGTGTCGTCCCCACATTTTCTTCTTTCAACAACAGCACAAAACTTTTTTCTACACTCTATGCAGATATGGCTGACAACTACGCCGAATTTGATATCCGATATAAAGAAGCAATAGCAAAATATGCAAACGCCCATGCCATTGTTCCGCAAGGAAATCTACCGCAAAATGTATTTAACGTTTCGTGTATTCCCTGGCTGCATTTTGAACACTTTTCTTCAAATGCAAGCATACAGGAGCATCAAATTGTAAAGATGATTACGCTGGGAAAGTATAAAGAAAGCGGCGGACGGTTGATATGCCCATTTACGCTGCAGGTATCGCATGCGATTGCAGACGGATACCATGCATCGCTGTTTTTTGAGAAGTTGCAAGCGGCGCTGGATGCGGCATGTATTCAGCAAAGCTCCGTGTAGTGTTAAGCATATCCCTGCCTGTATAGCCGATAAAGCGTTTCAGTCGTAATAGCATTTCCCCGTGCCTGCCCGCCAATCCTACTTCGTCCATGGATGCTGGAGAGCCCCCGTGGTACAACAAAGCGTGCGGAACAAAAGCGGGCGCGGGGTCCCGCTCTTTTGCAGTGCGGTGTGCTCCATGCTTGTGTCAAAACGGTTTTCCATTTAGATGCGGATATCGCCCATCTCTCGCTGCGTCTCCAGATCGCCCACGCGCGGCGCCACGTCGTTTTGCACAAACGCCTCCACCTGGCGCGCGGCGCGGCCCGTGTACTGCTGCGGGTCCAGCAGCGCGGCCAGGTCGGCCTGGCTCAGCCCAAACGCCGGGTCCGCCGCGATGCGCGCAAGCAGGTCGTTTTCCCCGCCATCCGCCTTGACGCGGCTTGCCGCCGCCTGGGAATGCACGCGGATGCGCTCGTGCAGCACCTGCCGGTCGCCGCCGCGCTTGACCGCCTCCATCAGGATGTTCTCCGTGGCCATAAAGGGCAGGTTTTCCATGACGTGGCGCGCGATCATACGGGGATAGACTACCATGCCCGATGCGACATTGGCGCACAGCTCCAGCACCGCGTCGATGGACAGGAACGCCTCCGCCAGGCTGATGCGACGGTTGGCCGAATCATCCAGCGTGCGCTCAAACCACTGGGTGCTGGCGGTCATGGCCGTATCCTGCTGCAGCACCATCACGTGGCGCGCCAGCGCGCAGACGCGCTCGCTGCGCATGGGGTTGCGCTTGTAGGCCATGGCGGAGGACCCGATCTGGTTGCTTTCAAAGGGCTCCTCCACCTCGCGCATATGCTGCAGCATGCGCAGGTCCTGCGCAAATTTGTATGCGCTCTGGGCCACGCCGCTGAGCGCGGAGACCACCCGGCTATCCAGCTTGCGCGGATAGGTCTGTCCCGATACGGGGTACACCGCATCCATGCCCATTTTTTCCGCAATTTTGCGCTCCAGCGCCACAACCTTCTGCTCGTCGCCGTCGAACAGCGCCATAAAGCTCGCCTGGGTTCCGGTGGTGCCCTTGTTGCCCAGCAGCTTGAGGGTGCCCTGCACGTAGCGCACATCCTCCAGATCCATCAAAAAGTCCTGCACCCACAGCGAGGCGCGCTTGCCAACCGTCACCAGCTGCGCCGGCTGCAAGTGGGTCAGCCCCAGCATGGGCATGTCCTTGTGCGCGAGCGCAAAACGCGCAAGCCGGCGGATGACCTCCGAGAGCTTCTCCTCCACCAGCGCGAGCGCGTCGCGCAGTATCAGCACGTCCGTATTGTCGGTCACGTAGCAGCTGGTGGCGCCCAGGTGCATGATGCCCGCCGCTTCGGGGCACTGCACGCCGTAGGCGTACACGTGCGCCATCACGTCGTGCCGCACCTCGGCCTCCCGCTGGGCGGCCACGTCATAGTTGATATCCATCATATGCGCGCGCATCTGGTCCACCTGATGTTGCGTGATGGGCAGGCCCAGCTCCATCTCGCTCTGCGCCAGCGCCACCCACAGCCGGCGCCACGTCTGGAATTTATGGTCGGGTGAAAACAACCGCTGCATCTGCGCGCTTGCGTAGCGGCTGGCAAACGGGCTCTCGTACGTTTCTTTCACGGTGCTCTTCCTTCCTTGCGCGCGTAAGCGGCGCGCCTGCGCATTGGCGCACATATTGTACGCCTGACATACGTCTTTGGGCGTACATATTATAGCAAAACCGGCCGCGCATGTATATATTTACGAACATTTCCATGCAAAATTGTAATTTCCATCCGTTTTTCAACGGCAAACCGCCACATTTTGGGATGAAAATGTTTCATAAAAGGGTGCCTTGTTTTATAATGGGGGTAGTTTATCCTGCAGAGGGAACGGAAAAAGGGGTTTTGTACATGCAACAAGGCGAATCCGCCCTCATACTCAAGATGCAGTCGCTCTACGACAGCATGAGCAAAACGGAACGCAAGGCGGCAGACTATATCCTTGCGCACGCAAGCGAAGTCATCCGCCTGTCTATCAGCGAGCTGGCCGAGCGCAGCGGCGTCAGCGACGCAACCGTGGTGCGCCTGTGCAAGCGTATGGGCATGCGCGGCTATCAGGAGCTCAAGGTGCTGCTCGCACAGGACATCGCCTCCCCGCTGGACGATATCCACCAGGATGTGCGCGCCGACGACGCGCCCGAGATCGTGTTTGATAAGGTTTTTTGCAGCGCGATGCACTCGCTGCAGTACACCATGCATATCGTCGACCGGCAGCAGGTGGCACGCGCCGTCGATCTCATCGACAGGGCGCGGCGCGTGGGCATCCTGGGGCTGGGCGCGTCCATGTCCGTGGCGCACGATATGCACATCAAGCTGACCCGTCTGGGCATCGCCGCCACCACCTACACCGATGCGCACCTCCAGTCCACCGCCGCGTCGTACTTTACCAGGGAGGACGTCATCTTCGCAATCAGCCTTTCGGGCCGCTCGCATGATATCATCGACGCGGTGCGCCTGGCCAGGCAGAACGGCTGTCCGATCGTCTGCATGTGCAATATCGGGCAGAACATGCTCGCGGAGCTTGCGGATGTGCGGCTGGACACCGCGTGCAAGCAGTCCTCCCAGTACCGCATTGTGGACATCTCCTCGCGCATCGCGCAGTATACGATGATTGACGCGCTCTACACTATGCTGGCGCTGCGGCGCAGCGGCTTTACCCAGCCCCACCAGCAGGCGTTTGAGCGGGCGCTGGAGAAGAAAAAGTATTAAGCGCCATCCTACATCATAAAGAGGCGGCAGCGCATGGCACTGCCGCCTCTTTTTCTTTTAAATGTGTACTTTAGCGGGCGCTGTTTTCCGAGCCCAGCATCACGATGCACTCTTTCATGAACTCCACCGTGCGGGCGATGGGCTCGCGGGCGAAGATATCCAGCGGGCGCTCCCAGATGGGATCGTCCAGGCTGCGGGATTTGACCACGCTCTGGTAGGTCGCGCACACGTTGGTGCCGATATTCAGCTTGCACACGCCGGCCTTGACCGCCGCCTGAATCTGCTCATCAGGCACGCCCGATCCGCCGTGCAGCACAAGCGGCACGCCGGTGCGCTGGGCGATGGTCTCCACGCGCGCGATATCCAGCACGGGCAGCTGTTTGTAGCGTCCGTGCGCCGTGCCCACCATGACGGCCAGCGCGTCCACGCCGGTCTTCTCTGCGTATTCCACGGCCTCGTCCGGATCGGTGTAGGTGCCGTCAATGCCGTCCTTGGCCATGCCCACGTGGCCCAGCTCCCCCTCGACCGACACGCCCACAGCGTGCATCAGCTTGCACACGTCGGCCGTTTTGCGGATGTTCTCCTCCAGCACCTCGGTGGAGGCGTCGATCATCACGCCGCTGCAGCCCGCGCGCGCCGCCATCATCGTCACTTCGCGGTTGGCGCCGTGGTCCACCGTCACCGCAACGGGCACGTCCTCCTGCTGCGCCATGTAACACGCCGCAACCGCCAGCGGCATGCCCATCACCTTATCTTCAAACAGCCGGCTGTACACCTGCAGGATTACCCCCGCGTTAAGCGCCTTTGCCGCCTGAATGCCCGCGACCGCCGTCTCCAGCGTGAAGATGTTGAAGGATGCGACGCCGTATTTCTTTTCCTGTGCACGCTTAAGCAGCGTGCTGACACTGACCAGTGGCATAAAAAATTCCCCCGTTCCTTTTTTTGATGAAAATCTGCTCACCTGAAAAACGTTTTCAACCACAATATAGCACGCACACACACGCATTGCAACGCATTTACCCGCTATGGGAATTTTCATGCCGTGCGCCAGAGATGGTGTCTCAGGCGCACGGCACACCTGCACATCCGGCGCCATGCGCAGGCGCCTTTGCTCCCCATGATCCGCGGCGGTGTACCGGCCCTTGTAAAGCGCCCGCGCGCATGCTATATTCAAGGTGATGAAATGCACGGCAGCCATCCCATATACGTTACCACAAAAGGCATCCCCAAAAACACTTTTTAGGAGGAATCCATCTATGCGAAAGTCAATCCCTGTCAAATGCGCCATCGTGGCGCTCGTGCTTGCCCTGGCGCTCGGCGCGCTTGGGGGCTGTGCGCAGAAGACGCCACAGGCCAGCACAGCGCCCTCGGGCAGCGCCTCTGCCTCCGCGTCACCCAGTGCCTCACAGGACAAGCCGCGGCAGTTCGCCTACCTGCCCACCACCATGGCCAATCCCTTTTACGTCTCCATTGAGGAAGGCCTGCGCGCCAATCTGAAAGAGGGCGACACGCTCGCAGTGTTTGACAGCGCGCTGGACCTGCAAAAGGAGATCAACACCATCGAGGACTGCATCAACCAGAAGTACGACGGCGTGTTTTTGGTATGCAACGACTATCAGGGCAGCATCAACGGCGTGACGCTCGCCAAGGACGCGGGCATGCCGCTGATCATCATTGACTCGGGCTGCGAGAACCAGAGCGAGGCCACCGCCACCGTCATCTCGGACAACAAGCAGGCGGGCGCGCTGGCGATGGAGGGCCTGGCAAAGGCGCTGGGCGGCAAGGGCAAGATCGCCATCTATGAAAACGCGCTCAACGCGGGCGTGCGCCTGCGCATGGAGGGCCGCGACGAGGTGCTGGCCAAATACCCCGATATCAAGGTTGTCAACAAGCAGACCAACCGCGGCACGGTCGATCTGGCCATGACCGCTGTGGAGGACTTTTTGCAGGCGGACCCCGACTTAGACGGCCTGTGGATGCTCAACGATCCCTCGGCGCAGGGCGCCATCGCCGCGGTGGAGGCGGCGGGCAAGACCGGCCAGGTGCTCATCGCGGGCATCGACGGCTCGGAGAAGGGCAAGGAACTAGTCAAGGAGGGCAAGCAGCTCTGCACCGCCGCGCAGTTCCCCGTCAACCTGGGCAAGACCGCCATGGAGAACATGTACAAGGTCGTCTCCGGCGAGACCCTGCCTGAAAAGGACATCCTGGTGGAGACCTCGCTGATCGACAAGGACAACGTGGACGAATACCTGGGGCAGGACAAATAAGCAAAAAACGCAGTCAAGTGGCGCGCGCGTTTGCGCGGGCCGCTTGACTTTGGGCAGGGCGTTTGCCAACAGCCCCCGGTACTGGAACTAAAAAGGCTCCCCTGCACAGACCGCGCAGCGGGGGCCGCGACAAACGCGCAAAGCGAAAGATCAGAAAGGATGTTTTTATGGAACGGTTGGCAGACATGCTGGAAAAACTCACCGCGCAGGAGGAGGCGCTGCAGTTTGACGCCTTTTCCCGCGCCGACGCGCTGGAGCTGGGGCTGCAGATGGTGGCGCTCTCCAACGCGCGCAAGGCGGGCCTGGGCATTGAAATCGCCATCGGCGGCCTTACGGTGTTCAGCTACTACTGCGAGGGCTCTACGGAATCCAACAGCCAGTGGATCGCCCGCAAGCGCCGCACGGTGGAACTGGCCCAGACAAGCTCCCTGCGCTACGCCGCCATTTTGGAGGGCAAGGGCAAGACGCTGGAGGACCAGCTGCTCTCCAAGTGGGATTACGCGGCCTGCGGCGGCGGCTTCCCCATTATCCTGCGCGGCACAGGGGTGGTGGGCTCGGTGTGCGTATCGGCGCTGCCCCACCTGCAGGACCACGCCTTTATTGTGGAGAGCCTGGCCAGGTTTAAGGGCATTGATCCGGCCACGCTGCTGTAGCGTGCAATAAAAAAAGCGGCGCCAGCGCGGCGCCGCTTTTTATTGTATTACGCGTTGTATTTCTCGATCAGGGCGGCCTTCAGCTCGGCATCGTCCACGTTGTCGATGTCCACAAGCTCCCACACGCCAGGGTAGTGCAGCGCGTCGCGCACGATCTCTGTCTCCAGGTTCTTCACACAATCGGCCATCGAGCGGTGGGTAGCCTGGGAGTAGTCGGTCAGGCGCTGCGCCAGCTTGTTTTGGATCTCTTTGCGCTCCGCGGGGTAGCCGGCGCCCATGCCGCCGGGCGCGAACAGGCGCTCAAACATAAAGCGCAGGTTCTCCGGCGCGCCCCAGCCGTAGCCCTTGTTGAGCGCAAGGGAGATGCAGTTGCCCGCGTTGATACGGGGGAACAGGAACGCGTCGATGGGCTCCAGGCACATCGTGGCCGAGACGTTGGGGAAGCACAGCGCGGCGTTGATATAGCCCGTGCCCGTGCCGCAGCCGCCGATGACGAAATCCGCGCGCTTGAGGTTGATCAAAAGACCGGTCAAAAAGCCCGTCTGCAGGTAGTTGAGGGTCTGCTCGATGCCCTCCTTCATGCCCACGTTGATCACTTCCACATCAATGCCCTCCAGGGCCTTGACGATGTCCGCGTTGCGGGTGCAGGTGCTCATTTCGTTGAGAATGGCTACTTTCACAGAAATTTCCTCCTCTTTTTTAAGCGGCGGTTGCGCCGCTTGGATATACGGCCTGTGTATATATTTATCATAGCAATTTTCCCCCGCTGAATCAAGCCGCAAAGCGGGTAATCTCCCCGTACGCAAGCGCTTTACCCAATGATTTCCCCCCGCCACGTGTCCCATGCGCCCATGTGCATGGGAATGCGCCCTTCTCCGGGCTACAGATGGTTTCCCAACGCGGGCCAAACATGGTACAATAGTACAGGCTTTGCGCGCCGCGGGCGCGCCTGCTTCTTAAAAAAGGACACAGGGCACGTGCCCGCAGTATAGAAAGGCGGTATTTGTTTATGCGCGCGTTTGTCTCCGTAATCGGCAAGGATAAAAAGGGTATCATTGCAAGCGTTACCCGCGTGTTTGTGGAAAACGATATCAATATCCTGGACATCAGCCAGACCATCCTGCAGGACTACTTTACCATGGTGATGCTGGTGGAGCTGGGAGACGGCTCCCCCTCCTTTGACGTGATGCAGCAGAAGCTCGACGCGTGCGGGCAGGAACTGGGCATGGTGATCCGCATCCAGCGGGAAGATATCTTCAACGCCATGCACCGCATCTGAGGGGGGAAGGGCGTATGATTACCGCAGGCGAGGTTCTCCAGACCATTGAAATGATCGACCAGCAGCACCTGGACGTGCGCACCATCACCATGGGCATTGATCTGCACGACTGCTGCGATCCTGACCCGGCGCGCGCCACGCAGAAGATTTACGACAAGATCACCCGTATGGCGGCGCGCCTGGTGGCCGTGGGCGAGGAAATTGAGCACGAATACGGCATACCCATCGTCAACAAGCGCATCTCCGTCTCCCCCATGGCGCACATCGCGGCGGCCTCGCAGACCGACGACTACGTGCCCTTTGCCATGGCGATGGACCGGGCGGCGCACACGGTGGGCGTCAACTTTATCGGCGGCTTTTCCGCGCTGATCCAGAAGAATATGTCCCGCGCGGATGAAAAGCTCATCGCCGCGCTGCCCGAGGCGCTCGCCCGCACCGAGCGGGTGTGCGCCAGTATCAACGTAGGCACCACGCGCGCGGGGCTTAACATGGACGCGGTGGCGCGCATGGGCGAGGTGATCAAGGAAACCGCCAGCCGCACAGCCGACGCGGGGGGGCTGGGCTGCGCCAAGCTGGTGGTCTTTGCCAATGCCGTGGAGGACAATCCCTTTATGGCGGGCGCCTTCCACGGCGCGGGCGAGGGCGAGTGCGTGATCAACGTGGGCGTCAGCGGCCCCGGCGTGGTCAAAACCGCGCTGGAGGCTGTGCGCGGCAAGCCCTTTGACGTGGTGGCCGAGACGGTGAAAAAAACCGCGTTTCGCATCACGCGCGTGGGCCAGCTGGTGGCGCAGGAGGCATCGCGCCGGCTGGGGGTGCCCTTCGGCATTGTGGATTTGTCCCTGGCGCCCACGCCGGCTGCGGGCGACAGCGTGGCGCACATCCTCGAGGAGATGGGCCTGGAACAGACCGGCGCGCACGGCACCACCGCGGCGCTCGCCCTGCTCAACGACGCCGTCAAGAAGGGGGGCGTGATGGCCTCTTCCCAGGTGGGCGGCCTTTCGGGCGCGTTCATCCCTGTCAGCGAGGACGCGGGCATGATCGCCGCGGTGGAGGCAGGCTCCCTCAATATCCAGAAGCTCGAGGCCATGACGTGCGTGTGCTCGGTGGGCCTGGACATGATCGCCGTGCCGGGCGACACGCCCGCTACTACGCTGTCGGCCATCATCGCAGACGAGGCGGCCATCGGCATCATCAACAACAAGACCACCGCGGTGCGCATCATCCCCGCGCCGGGCAAGCGTGTGGGCGAGCGTATCGAGTTCGGCGGGCTGCTGGGCAGCGCGCCGGTGATGCCGGTCTCCACGCTGGATTCCTCCGCGTTTATCAACCGCGGCGGGCGCATGCCCGCGCCTATCCACAGTTTGCGCAATTAGAAACAGGTCGCTATATAATGCAGAAAAGCGTCTAAATCGGCAATCGATTTAGACGCTTTTATCGCACTATCCCAAATGATACCTGCGCACCAATTCCTTGAACTCTACCGAGTCCGCAAACCCATGAAAGACGCTCTGGCGTGATGCACCTTGTGCCAATGCCTTCCGCCACGATGCCCTACCTATTGGATCAGAGGATCGATCGAGGAATGTTTCATACAGGATTTCGATATACGCATCGTTGCCATGGTGCTTTGCTTGAAACTCGTCTGAGAAAATGAATCCCCAAGCCACTTCCTTGGGCGTTGCAGCATGCCGCAGGAGGATATCGCTCCAGTGGTTTAATCCCTGCATATCCGGTGTGCGCTGCAGGCATTTGGCATATAAACGGTATACGAACATTGTCACCTGGTCGTTTTGATCGCGCGCTTGGGTTAAAACGATGGTTCCTTTTTCAATGCCATACTGAACACAAATGCTATTGAACTCTTGCGAATCAACAAATCCTTTGAGCACATACTCCCGGCTGACACCCTGTTGCAGCATTCTCATCCAGCTAGCACGTCCGACCGGATCCGGATCTCTATTGAGAAAAGTCCGATAAAGAACCGATACGTATGTTTCATCCGAAAGATTGCGTGCCTGAAGCTCTCTGCTACATACAAAGCCTTCAGCCGCCTGACTCCCTGTAATCTTCCTGGTCGTAAGGTCTTGTACCCATCCATTAAAACCAACGGGATCCGGCGCACGGCCCAGCACGCGCTGGTAGAGCCGGTCCACAAAGCCCCTGACGTTGTTGCCGTAGGAGACGCGCACGCTGCAGGAGGCCGTCCGGCTGCCCACGCGCGCCTGTATGACCGCGCTGCCGCTGGATAGGGCGCGCACATTGCCATTGCTGTCCACGCTGGCCACGCCCGCGTTGCTGCTGCTCCAGGAAACCGTCCTTGCGTCGGTGGTATCGCTCGGGGTGTATACGACGGACAGGCGCGCGCTTTGTCCTTGCTGCAGCGCGAGGTCTGCCGCGCTTAAGGAGATCCCCGCAAGCGGCGTGCGCACCTGCACCTGGCAGGTGGCTGTCTTTTGCCCCACCGTGGCGGTGATCGTGGCGCTGCCGTTGCCCTGCGCGGTGACCACGCCCGCGCCGTCCACGCGCGCCACCGCCGTGTTGCTGCTGCGCCAGCGCACCGTCTTATCATCCGTGGTGTCGCTGGGGGTATAGGTCACACGCAGGCGCGACTGCGCGCCCCTATTGAGCGACAGGTGCGCCGTATCAAGCGCGATGCCCGCGAGGGGTTTGCTGGGCGGCGCGGCCGCCTCCACCGTCACGCTGAAGGAGGCGGAAAAGCCCCCGTAGGCGACCGTGATCTGCTGCACGCCGGTGCGCTGCGCGTCATAGCCGCTGATGGTGCAGGCGTTCAGCGCCACCATCGTGGCGGATTGATCGGCGCGCACTGCCTCCACGCGCAGGCCGGTCAAGTCCAGCGGCGCGCCAGCCGTGTAACGCACCTTGGCAGGCGGCGTCACGCGGATGCGCTGCACGGGATTCTCCTGCGGCGTCTCGATGGGGTCCTTGCCCGCATCAAGCGGCTTGCACTTGACCTGCGCCGCCTCGTTTACCGTGTAGCCGACGTAGGCGTTCCTGTCATCCAGCACAAGGCTGAGGTTCGCTGCAGGGAGCGCGTCGATGTTTGCGCCCTGGCGCGTCCACGCCCCGTTTCGATACGCCATCATATACGTGCGGCCCGCGCTCTGGTCCGACAGCGCCACGCAGGGCACATTTCCGGCAAACTGCATATCCGCCGCCACCACGTTGCCCTGGGTCAGCGGCGCACCCAGCGCCTGCCACCCGCCGGCGCCCGCCTGATAAACGGACAGCCCCGCCTGATTCATCGCAAGCAGGTACACCTGGCCCGCGCCATCCACCCGCACCTTGCAGCCGCCCACCCGCACGCCCGTGGCGGGCAGATCGCGCACCCCGCCGCCGCTGTACGTTTTGACCACGGCCTGCTCCCCGCGGCCAAAGTCGCGGTAGCCGATGTAGACGTCCTGCCCCAAAACCGCCAGGCTGGGGCTGACCAGGTAGCCCGTATCCACGCGGTCCGCCAGCATCTGTAGGGCGCTGCCGTCATAGCGCTGCAGGCGCAGCTCACCCGCCTCCATCTCGCCCTCGGTGTAGGCGATATAGAGCCCGTTTTCGCCCGTCGCCATCGCGCCCGGATGGTCCATGGTAGCGGAGAGCGTGTCAATGGTGCGGAAGCCCTCCGCCTCAAACACGCCCAGCTTGAGGTGATAGCTGCCCGCGTCGTTGTAGAGCACGTAAGGTTTGTTTTTGTACACGCACATGTGCTCGGCCGTGCTGCCCGCGGGCAGCGCGCCCGCAAGCACGCGCCATGCGCCGTTTTCATAACAGGCCGCGTAAAACCGGCCGTCCGCCCCGTTGTAGAGCGCGTACACGCGGCCCGCATCGTCCCTGTCCACCCAGGTAAAGTAGCCGCCCGCCTCGCTCAGCACCCGCCCGCCCAGCGTCTTCCAGTAGTCCAGCTGCGCAAGGTCGGTAAAGGAGACGTCAAAGCTGATCTGATCCCCCGAGGCGCTGCCCACGTTTTCGATGACGATGCCCGAATTGGTGCCGTCGGAATACACCAGGGCGTTATCTGCCAGGCCCGCCTCCAGGTTGTCTGAGCCAAAGCGCGTTCTGCCCGCCTCGCTGGAGAGGAAAGAGCGCGCAAGACTCGTCCTGTCGCCGCAGGCCCGCTCGGAGGCGGCGCCCTGGCGGAACACGTAGATACCGTCTGTCGACGTGCCGAAGTTGCTGTAGCCCGCCACGCGCGTGTTGACGCGGTAGACGATTAGGCCGCTACCCGGGATTTTCTCCTCCAGCAGCCCCTTATAGGGCGCGGCCTGTTTGCGGTACTCCACCACAAAAAACTCCGTATCCGACAGCGGCGTCTTGAGGATGTAAAATCGTTTTCCGCTCGAACTGGATGCCGCGTCCAGCGTCAAGTGGCTGTCCGCCGTCACGGTGTCCCCGTCAAGCCACCCGCCCACAGCGCTGCGCAGGTAGGCCAGCGGATACTGTAGGTAGATGGAGCTGGAGGCCATCAAATCCCACATGCCCACGGGCGTGTCGCTGCCCTCGCTGCGGTAGAGGTCGGGAAAACCCACCGAATGCAAAAACTCATGGCAAACGACACCCTCGCCGCTAAGGGTGTCGTCAAAAACAGCGTAGCTGTTGATGATGTTGTAGGTATAGACGCGCTTGCCGCCGATCAATTGGGTTGCGTCGTCAAAGTTGGCCTTGTGCGCGTGGAGGGTGTCGTTGCGGTCGGCGATGTACCCGCTCTGGGCGATGATCACCAGATTGTCCACCGCACCGTCGCCATCGTAGTCCAACATCGTGCCCGCATCCAGCCGGATCTGGCGAATGACCTCCGAGACCAGGCTGTACTCGCTGTAGCGCGCGCCGGTGGATACCACGTAGGGCGTGATCACCCCGTCCTTTAACTGAGGAAATATATTCTTGACCTGAAACTGGCCGTAGGAAATGGCGTCCAGATAGCTGGCCAGGGACTTGGCGCGGCTTCGGTCGTCCCAAATCTGCGTGATGCGCGCCTCCTTGCCCTGGACACAACTGCCCTGCGCCAGCGGATCAAACTGCACGAACACCACCACGTTGGCAAAGGCGCGCGGGGCGTTTGGGGGGGCAGCCGCGCGGCCTGCAGGCGCGACGAGCGTCAGAGCCAGCAGGATAACCGTGCAAAACAGGCACAAGCGCCTCTTGTATTGCTTCATCAGATGTCTCCCCCGATACACATGTCGTTATACAGGTTTACAGGCTGCGCGCCATGATGTAATCGTCCATGTAAAAATCGCTGCCGATA
The DNA here is from genome assembly GCF_900604345.1 of Maliibacterium massiliense. Lineage (GTDB taxonomy): Bacteria > Bacillota > Clostridia > Christensenellales > Maliibacteriaceae > Maliibacterium > Maliibacterium massiliense. The sequence goes on along the minus strand of NZ_LR026983.1, from coordinate 1,654,867 downwards.
TCCGTCTTTTGCTGGCGCATAACCGCAAAGCCCAGATGCTTGTAGACCGCAATGGAATCCGCGTTGTACTTATTTACCGTCAGGTATATGCTGCGACAGCCCGCGCTCTTTGCAAGCGCATCGTCCAGCAGCGCGCGCGCCACCCCCTGGCCGCGGCACGCCTTTTTGACGTAAAGCTTGCTCAAAAACATCCTTTCCTCTTCTGGTTCCGGATGCAGCGCGCAGTAGCCTGCGGGCGCGTCATCCACGTACGCCAGGGTGTAGATATACCCCTGCGCAATCTGCGCTGCGATGGCGGGCGCGCTCTGGAATTTTGCCACCATGTAGTCGATCTGCGCCCTATCCAAAATGGCGGCGTAGTGCTGGTGCCAGATTTCATCCGCCAGCGCGGCGATAAGCGCCACCGCCTGATCGTCCTTTGCCCGCTTTAATTGCACAGTCATATCGCTCATTTCCCTTCGTACCGCTGTGTATCGCGCGCGCAGCCGCCACAGCTGCCGCTGTGCGCGCAGCCGCTGCAACCGCCGCAGCAGCCGCGCTTTCTGTGGCGCATCCAATTCACCACCAGCGCGACCAAGGCCGCGATCCCTCCTAACAATACCACATCAATCCAGCCCATAAAAGCCTCACTTTACAACTTCACTTTAAAATCCGAGCAGTTTGCCCGCGTTGAACACCACAAAGGCCACCACCCACGCCACACCTGTTTGGTAAAGCATGGCAAGCGCCGCGTGCGTGCCGCTGTGCAGCTCCCGCCGGATGGCGGCCATGGCCGCCACGCAGGGCATGTAGAGCAGCGTAAAGCACAGGAAGGATGCTGCCGCAAGCGGGGTGAACAGCTGCGAGAGCATAGGCACCAGCGCGCTTTCGTTGGCCGCGCCCATGAGGATGGCCAGGGTGCTGACCACCGCCTCCTTGGCGGTTAGGCCGGTGATCAGCGCGGTGGATGCGCGCCAGTCGCCAAAGCCCAGCGGCGCAAAGATGGGCGCCACCGTGCGGCCGATGGCCGCCAGCATGCTCTCGCCCGAGTCCGCCACCACCTGGAAGCGGAAGTTGAACGTCTGCAGAAACCACACCACGATGGTGGCCACAAAGATGATGGTGAACGCCTTGACGATAAAGTCCTTGGCCTTCTCCCACATGTGTAGCAGCACGCTTTTGGGCGAGGGCAGGCGGTAGGCGGGCAGCTCCATCACAAAGGGCACCGAATCCCCTTGAAAGAGGGTCTTTTTAAAGAGCAGCCCTGAGAGGATGCCCATCACAATGCCCAGCACGTAGAGCGTGATCATCACAAGCGCGCCGTGCTTGGGGAAAAACGCCGCGGTAAACAAAGCATAAATCGGCAGCTTGGCGCTGCAGGACATAAAGGGGGTCAGCAGGATCGTCATCTTGCGGTCCCGCTCGCTGGGCAGGGTGCGCGTGGCCATCACCGCGGGCACGCTGCAGCCAAAGCCGATGAGCATGGGCACAAACGAGCGGCCGGAAAGGCCGATTTTGCGCATCAAACGGTCCATCACAAAGGCGACGCGCGCCATATAGCCCGAGTCCTCCAGCAACGAGAGGAAGAAGAACAGCATCACGATGGTGGGCAGGAAGGAAAGCACGCTGCCCACGCCGGTAAAGATGCCGTCGATGATCAGCGAGTGCACCACCGGGTTGACGCCCGCGCTCGCCAGGGCGCTGTCCACCACATGCGTGATGGCCTCGATGGCGGCCGCGAACCAGTCGCTCAAGGTGGAGCCCACCACGCCGAACGTCAGCCAGAACACCAGCAGCATGATGCCTAAAAAGAGGGGCATCGCCCAAATTTTGTGGGTGAGCACCTTGTCGATCTTGATAGAGCGCAGCTGCTGCTTGGTCTCGGCGCGCTTGGTCATCACCACCTTGATAAGCTGCTCGATGTACTGGTAGCGCACGTCCGCCAGAGCCGCCTCGCGGTCCGTGCCCAGCGCCTGCTCCATGCGCTGCACGATATCCTCCACGTGCTTATACTGCGGCTCGGAAAGCGCCAGCGCCTGCTGCGTGGGGGCGTCCCCCTCCACCAGCTTGGTTGCGGCAAAGCGCAAGGGGATGCCCGCCTCGCGCGCCTTGGGCGCGATGTAGGCGGCGATGCCCTCAATGGCGTTGTGTGCCGCGCCCGTGCACAGGTCTGCCTCGGGCGGGCAGTGGTGATCCTCCGCGGTCTGCAGCGCCTGGGTAACCAGCATGGCCACCCCCTCGTTTTTGCTGGCCACAATGGGCACCACTGGGATACCCAGCGCCCGCTCCAACTTAAAGACGTCGATGCTGCTGCCACTTGCGCGCACCTCGTCCATCATATTGAGCGCCAGCACCATGGGGATGTGTAGCTCCATCAGCTGCAGCGTCAAATACAGGTTACGCTCGATGTTGGTCGCGTCCACGATGTTGATGATCGCATCGGGCTTTCCCTTCATGAGGAAATCGCGCGTGACGATCTCCTCGGAGGTGTAGGGGGAGAGCGAGTAGATGCCAGGCAAGTCCACCACGACGGCGTCCTTGTGTTTTTTAATGACGCCCTCCTTCTTCTCCACCGTGACGCCGGGGAAGTTGCCCACATGCTGGTTGGAGCCGGTGAGCTGGTTGAAGAGCGTGGTCTTGCCGCAGTTCTGGTTGCCGATCAGCGCGAACGTGATGCCCATGCCTACTTTACCCCCGTCACTTGGATTTTCTGTGCGTCATCCCGCCGCAGCGTCAGCTCATAGCCGCGCAGCTTGATCTCGATGGGGTCTCCCATAGGCGCCACCTTGCGCACCAGCACGCGCGTGCGGGGCGTCAGGCCCATATCCAGCAAGCGCCGCCGCAGCGCGCCTGCGCCGCCCACCACGGCGATGGTCCCCTCCTGGCCGATTTTCATTGCATCCAATGTCATACTGCTTCGTCCCCCGCCGCATTGTTAGTTTTGACTAACATTCTGTCCATAGAAAGGCAGCCACCTATGTTAGCCGCCGCTTACATCGTATCCAATCCGGATTGTTTTGTCAACGGCCCCGCGCTATATTCTATGAAAAAGGTGCCGGCAGGTATGTCCATGCTTTTCACTTTGCGGCGCGTTCATTTGCGCAGCCCCTCCCCCCTGCCGGCGCGGGAGGGACTGTGTTCCAGGGCAGGCGCGCAAACAGCGGCCTGGCGCGTGCGTCGGGCGGCCACGCTGTGGCGGGCTGTGGGCAGGCCCCTGCGAGGACGCGCGCAAGCGAACGCTGCCCGCAATCTGTGCCCCACGCCCACCCGCGCGCAGGCCAGGCGGTTTATACATCTGGGAGACGTGCGGGGCGCGCGCTTTCCATCCGATGATGCCGATGCAGGCCGCCGTGCGGGGTTCACGCAACGCGTAGCGCGTACACGCGCTGTTCCGCAGGCCGCTTCAAGACATGGATCGAGGCATCGGCGAAAACGCGAAAGGCGCCCGTCATGCGTGCACTTCCCCGCCTGTGGCGCGTGAGGCGCGCGATGTATAGCGTGTGCTTGCATGCTTTCTCATTATCGCTTTCAGATATGATCAAGGCCATCGATAAATAAAAACGGGGAGGGTTCGTCATACGCTCCCCTTTCTACTCGCGGCAGCACGCCGCCCCCGCATGCGGCGCAGGCTTTGGTATAAAATGCGCGCCGGATGCAACCGCTTGTATCTGGCGCGCTTTGATGTTGCCTGCGCTTAGGTCTTGCCTGCGCCAATGTGCGACACGCCGCCTCTATGCCCGCTTGTGCGCGCTTTACCCCCTGCGCCTTACTGCGGGGCGGCGCCCAGCAGCGCCTCGTAGGCCTGCCTGAGGGCGGGAAGGTTCTGTTCATGCTGCTGCGCCTGGGTGGCGGCCGCGTCCGCTTCCCTTTTCTGCGCGTCCGCCTTGCCCTTGAGCGTTTCGGACTGCCCGATCTTATCGCGCGCACCCGCAAAATCCCCCTTGACGCCCAGCAGCCACGAATCGCTCAGCGCCTGGTCCGCCTGCTGCTTGTAGGTGGCGTGGCTCGCGTTTGCGCTCTGGGCCTTCTGCTGCTGCTGGAGCATGGCGATGCCCTCGTCGATGTACGCGCCTCGCTTTTCCAGGCCCTCGCACATGCGGTGCTGCCCCGCCTGGAGCGTCTCGGGCAGCGCGAGCGCCTGCAAGGCGTCGTGCTGCTGCTGGTTGTTCGTCTTGCACTGCTGCAGGTTAGCTAGGCGCACGGTGACCGCGTCGTCGCCGGAGACCGCCGAAGCGATGCGCTCCTCCTCCTGCGCAATCTGCGCAAGCTGCTCCTTTGCGCCTGCCAGGGCGGGCACAAAGCCGATCGCCTGCCTGTCCGCATCGTCCAGGCCGATGTTCTCCGCGCTGTAGTGCAGCGCAAAATCCGCGTACGCCGCCTGCTGGTTGACCGCATCGAGCTTGGAGAGGATAGCGCCGCCCGCATCCACCACCGCGGCGTAGGCTGCCACATCCTGCGCGAACGCGCCGGTGGGCGCGCCCAGCGCCGCCACCGCGCTGTGAAAATCCGCCGCCTGCTTGGATACCGGCGCCAGGTCCGATACGTAGGCGAGATAGGCGTCGATCTGTCCGGCCTGCGCGCGCAAGTCATCCAGGGTCGTGGATACGCACGCGGCAAGCGAGGCGGGCAGGTCGCGCTGCCCCTCCAAAGCGCTGATGCACTCCGAGAGCGCCTGCTTGTCCTGCTGAAAGACGCCCTGCGCGCCGTCCAGCGCGGGCAGGGCCTGCGCATAGCCCGCGACGCGCTGCTGCACGCGCGCAGCCTCATCCGTCTTTTGGGCGATGCTGGCAAGCTTTTCTTCCAGATCCCTGCGCTTCTGCATGGCCTGCGCAAGCCCAATCTCTTGCGCGTTCTCGCGGCCGATGAGCCACCAGCAGCTGCGGTAGCGCGCGCCAAAGGCGGCGTCCAGCTCGTCCAACGCGGCAAACACGCTGCGGTAGAAGGAGATCTCGTCCATGAGCGTGGCCCCCTCCACCATGCTGCCCGAATCCATCTGCGCGCTGAGGGAGGCCACCTGCTGGCGCGTAGTCTCGTTTGCGCTGCGGTAGCTGCGCGCACTGAGCGCGGCCCACACGCCCAGCGACAGCGACAGCAGCAGGCAGCAGAGCGTCAGCGCCAGGCCCCTCCCGCGGCGGCGCGCGCGCGGCACAACGCTGCGCCGCGGGAGCGCCGCCGCATCCTCATCCGCATCCTCATCGTAGGCCGCGTCCGCATCGGCCTCCATAGCCTCACCATAGACAGCTTCATCATACGCCTGCTGCGTATATGCCTCGTCCATATAAGCAGCTTCGTCATACGCCTGCTGCGCATATACCTCGTCCACACAGGTAGCTTCGTCATACGCCTGCTGCGCATATACCTCGTCCACACAGGTAGCTTCGTCATACGCCTGCTGCGCATATGCCTCGCCACCGGCGACCTGCTCCGGCACAGGCGGCGCATCCGCCATGCCAGGTTCTTCCTCATGTAAAAGCGCGTCAAGGGCCGCCTCGTCCTGCGGCGCTTCCTGCACCACATTGACCCGCTGCGCCTGTGCGTTGGGCGGCCCCTGGCGGGGCGGCTTTGCGGAAGCACCGCCTACAGGCGCGTCCTGCAGCCTTGTATCAAAGCGCTCGGGCAGATGCTCCTGCAGCTGCGCCATGGGCTCGGGCGCCGCGTGCTTGGGTGCGCGCCGAACCTCGGCATCTCTCTTTTCGTTGTCAACAGGTGCGTGATCCATGGGCTATCCGCTCCTTTTATCCATATCGCTCAGCGCTGTCAAATCCACACGAATTTTCCCCTTTAGTGTAACATATCCACACCCGCGCTGCCAACGGCGCTTCGGCGTGGCTGCCGCGCACCCCCACCCCTGCCCGGGCATAGGATAAAACAACGTCTCTTGCACAAATCCGACGCCAAAAGGGGTTTTTTCCCATGCTTGCAGAGAACAAAAAACCGCGCGACGGTGCGGCCATTGCGCGCCGCGTGCTCTACACCACGCTGACCGTCAATGCCCTGCTGCTGTGCCTCAAACTGGCCGCGGGCATCCTCGCCGGCAGCGGCGCCATGGTGTCCGATGCGGTACACACCCTCTCGGACGTGGTTACCACGGTGATGGTGCTCATCGGGCTGCGCCTTTCCCGCAGGCCGTGCGACGCGCTGCACCCCTTTGGGCACATGCGCTTTGAAAGCCTAACCGGGCTGCTGCTGGGGCTGGTGCTGCTGGCAAGCGCGCTGGGCATCGGCTGGGGCGGGGTGCGCAGCCTGCTGGGCCCGCCGCGCGCCCAGGCGCCCGGTATCCTCGCGCTCATCGCCGCGGCCGTCTCCATATTGGTGCAGGAGGGGCTTTTTCACTACGCGCGCTGGGGCGCGAAGGCGGCGCACAGCACCGCCATGATGGCCGACGCGTGGCACCACCGAAGCGACGCCCTCTCCTCGGTGGGCAGCCTCATAGGCATCGGCCTTGCGCGCCTGGGCTTTGCGCGCATGGACGCGGTGGCCTCGCTGGGCATCTGCCTGGCCATCGCGGCGGTGGCCTGCAAAATCTGCCGCAGCGCGCTGCATCAGCTGGTGGACGAGGCCGCGCCGCCAGATACACAACGCGCGGTGGAAAACATCATCCGCAGCACCAGCGGCGTGATACGCATCGACAGCCTGCGCACCCGCGTATGCGGCAACCGCCTCTATGTAGAGACGGAGATCGCGCTTCACTGCGCCATGAGCTTTTCACAGGCGCACGATATCTGTGAGCAGGTGCACAAAAGCATCGAGCGCATGCTGCCCGAGGTGCTGCACTGCGTGGTGCACGCCAACCCCTGCTACAGCGACGGCAGGCCCGCCTGCCTACACCATCCCGAACAGCCCTATTGAGGCATGCAAAAAATAATAAGAATTTTTACTGATAGTATTGACAGCGTTTAAGTGAAGTGTTATCATTCAGTTGTTCCTAGGGATTGGGAACAAGGGAGGTGAGCGCGCAGGATGCAGCAACGCTACAGCCGGCAGCGCGCGCTGCTTCTGGAAATCCTGCGCGCACGCACGGACCATCCCACGGCGGATATGCTCTACAGCGCGATGCGCGCGCAGATGCCCAACGTCAGTTTGGGGACGGTGTACCGCAACCTGGCGATGCTGACGCAGGATGGGACGATCCAAAAGATCGTCACGGAAAAGAGCGTCGATCGCTTTGACCACAACCCCGCCCCCCACTACCACTTCACCTGCCTGCAGTGCGGCAGCGTGCAGGATGTGGACATGGCGTTGCATGCTGATCTGGATGCAGAGGCCGCTTCGGCGCTGGGCGTGGAAATCACGGGCCACGCCACCATGTTTTACGGTCAATGCCGCGCCTGCGCCCGCAGGCACGGACACTGATACAGCAAAACCGACAACCACCGACTGCGCTTGAAAAAACTTTTATTTGGAGGTATTACATCATGAAAAAATTCGTCTGCTCCGTATGCGGTTACGTCGCCGAGGGTGAAATCCCCGCCGAATGCCCCGTCTGCCACGCGCCTGCCGCAAAGTTCAACGAGATGGCCGCGGATATGACCTGGGCCACGGAACATAAGGTGGGCATCATCGAGGGCGTGGAGGCCGACGTCATCGAGGGTTTGCGCGCCAACTTCAACGGGGAGTGCTCCGAGGTGGGCATGTACCTGGCGATGAGCCGTGTGGCCGAGCGCGAGGGATATCCCGAGATCGCCGAGGCTTACAAGCGCTACGCGTTTGAGGAGGCCGACCACGCCGCCCGCTTTGCCGAGATGCTGGGCGAGGTGGTGACCGACTCCACCAAGAAGAACCTGCAGATGCGCGTGGAGGCCGAGAACGGCGCCTGCGCCGGCAAGCAGGACCTGGCGATGCGCGCCAAGCAGCTGGGCTATGACGCGATTCATGATAGCGTCCATGAGATGGCCAAGGACGAGGCCCGCCACGGCTGCGGCTTCAAGGGCCTGCTGGAGCGCTACTTCAAATAAGGTAAAATAAGGTATAGGTTAGATGCAAAAAGCCCCTGACTCTCGTCAGGGGCTTTTTACACGTTTGCATCATTTCAGCAGGGCGGCCCTTTAGCGGGGTTCGATCCCCGTGACGACTGGCTTGCCCTCGGCGTCCAACAGCACGCTCATGCCGCCGCTGTAGCCGTTAAAGCGATAGACATAGTTGACGCCCGTTTCGCTGTCCACCCAGATCTCTATGCCGCTGGCCATCTTGCTTTGATCATACACCTTGACAAAACGATCGTTGTCGCGCATCTTGATGCCCTCCCTGCAAGGTCGATGGATGTATACTGTAAGCAAGCTACCACAGGGGCGCGCCGTTTGTCAAGCGCGCGCCTGCTTGACACGCCCGCGCAACACTTCTATACTTTATAGATAATAGGTTTTATGAAAACGCCTCGATTGTACGGACAAATTTTGCAACCAAAGGTGTGATTGTTATGGGCTCTCCCCAAACGGATGCCGATGCGCGTTACATCCAGATGACGCAGACGCCTATCCCCAAACTGATCCCGCGCCTGGCCGTACCCACCATCATCAGCATGCTGATCACCTCATTTTACAACATGGCGGACACGTTTTTTGTCAGCAAGATCAGCACCAGCGCCTCCGGCGCGGTGGGCATCGTGTTCTCGCTGATGGCTATCATCCAGGCCATCGGCTTCACCTTCGGCGTGGGCTCGGGCAGCTACATCTCCCGCCTGCTGGGCGAACACAATCCCGAGCGCGCCAACCAGGCCGCCTCCACCGCGTTTTTCAGCGCCGCGGCGTGCGGGCTTGTGATTGCAGTGTTCGGCCTGCTCTTTATCGACCCCTTCATGCGCCTGCTGGGCGCCACGCCCACCATCCTGCCCTACGCACGGGATTACGCCCGCTACATCCTCATCGGCGCGCCCTACATGGCGGCCTCCTTTGTGATGAACAACAACCTGCGCTCCGAGGGCAGCGCGCTTTTGTCCATGATCGGCATTGCCGCGGGCGCGGTGCTCAACATCGCGCTGGACCCGCTGTTTATCTTCACCTTTAACATGGGCATCGCGGGCGCGGCGCTGGCCACGATCTTAAGCCAGCTGGTCAGCTTCTTCATCCTGCTGAGCAACTTCACCCGGGGGCGCAGCTCCATCTCGCTGCACATCCGGCACTTTTGCGTGCGCTGGTCCATGTTCCGCGAGATTCTGCGCACGGGCCTGCCCACATTCTACCGGCAGGGCCTTGCAAGCGTCGCGGCCATCCTGCTTAACGTGTTTGCCGCCCCCTTTGGCGACAGCGCCATCGCGGGCATGTCCATCACCACGCGCGTGATCATGTTCCTGGTATCGGTGCTCATCGGCTTTGGTCAGGGCTTCCAGCCCGTGGCGGGCTTTAACTACGGGGCCAAGCGCTACGACAGGCTGCTGGACGCTTTCTGGTTCTGCGTCAAGGTGGGCACGCTTGCCTTTTTGGCCATCGGCGCGCTGGGCTTTTTCTTCGCCCCGCAGGTGCTCGCCGCCTTTATCGATGATCCGGAGGTGATCCGCATCGGCACCCTTGCCATGCGCCTGCAGAGCGCCACGCTGCCCTTCCAGGTGTGGGTGATCATCTCCAACATGATGTACCAGTCCATCGGCTACGGCACACAGGCCTCCGTGCTGGCGCTGGCGCGTCAGGGCCTGTTCTTCATCCCGCTGATCATGCTGCTGCCCATCCCGCTGGGCGTGCTGGGCGTGCAGCTGAGCCAGCCCATTGCCGATATATGCACGTTCCTGGTGGCGCTGGCGCTCACCGGCGGCACCCTGCGCCGCCTGCGCGGCATGCGCGACCAGATGCAGACATCCTGCGCCTAAGCGCGCTAGCAACGACAGGAGGTAAACCGCCATGGACCCCACGCAGGTGATCGCCGCACGCACCTTGAACACCCTCTTTATCTATCTGGATATCGCCTTTCTCCTCACGCTGGGCGTGATCTTGTGGTGCACGCGCAGGCGTGTGGCCTTCTTCTTCGGCCTGGCGGGCGGGCTGCTGTACTTTCTGGTGGATTACGGCATCTTTTATCTGGCGCTGGGCACGCGCGTGGTGCAGGGGGCGGACCCCTTCTGGTTCCTTTTGTGGATGAGCATGAGCTATGGCTTTACCAACTTTGTGTGGATATGGCTATGGCTGGACCGCGACGGGCGGGCGCTGGAGTGGAGCACGCTGATCGTCTCGGGCTGGCTGGCCGTGGCGCTGCTGAGCCAGAACTTCGGCGCGGGTTTTGCGCAGATCTCTATCGCGCGGGGCACGGCGAGCTACCACGGGGTGATGGCGCTGCTGCTGTTTGTGGGCTACGCGATGCTGTGCGTGCACAACGTGCGCGCCCGCGCGAAAGAGGACAGGTATCCCCTCTTATGGATCCTCGCCATCGGCATCCTGGTGCAGTTCGGCTGGGAGTTTGTGCTGCTCATCAGCGGCGTGCGGCCCGCGGGTGTCATGCCGCTGATCGTCAATTCCCTCATCGAGACCAACATGGGCCTTCCCTATATCTTTTTCATCCACCGGGCGGTCAGCCGCAGGTGGCGGGAGGATACCAGCCGCATCGATGCGGCGTAAAATGATAAAAAACAGCCCGCAGCGATCGCCGCGGGCTGTTTTTACTGTTCTTATTCTTTTCCCTGATCATCATCTATGGGGATTGGCCCGTGTTTCTTTTCAAAAGCTCTGATATATTGGCGCAGCGCGTAGATAACCTGCGCATTTGCAGATCGGCCTTCATAACTGGCAATATAATGCAGCTTTTTATGTAATTCACTGTCAATACGCATTCCTAAATGTTTATCTTTCGGCATATAACGCTCCATATAATCTTAATTTAAGTTTATTTTAAGTTCAATTTGAGATATAATGTTGTTAGTTTACTCGATTTAAGTACATATTAAGTACCATTTTGTGAGGCTGAAAAATGAAAACATGTTGCTTTACCGGCCACCGCACCATCGACCCCGCGCATATGTCGCGCATGCAGCGCCTGCTGGAAGGGCAGATCGCCGCGTGTGTGCGGCAAGACATCTGTTTCTTTGGCGCAGGCGGCGCGCTTGGATTTGATATGCTCGCGTCCGAAACAGTCTTGTCCATGCGCGATCGCTACCCAACCATACGCCTGATACTGGTATTGCCTTGCCGTAACCACACATGCCGCTGGCCTCTTGCTGAAAAGCGCCGCTTTGCGCGTATTGCGGCCAAAGCGGATAAAATCGTCTATACCGCACATGCGTATTCGCCTGGCTGTATGCAGCAAAGAAACCGGCATCTCGCCCGGCACAGCGATATGTGCATCTGTTATTTGACTCATGCGCCCAGCGGCACGCAATATACGGTTGATTGCTGTAAAGAACGAAATATGCCCATTGTCAATATAGCTACGCTCATCTGAAAAAACAGCCTGCGCATAAACGTTCCGCAGGCTGTTTCTCACCACTGCTTCGCCTTTTCCTCCAGATGCTTCATAAACTTTTCCGTGGCGGCGCCGTTGGCCCGATTGAAGCGGCCCAACCGGAACAGGCAGGCGGGGTCGCGCGTGATCAAATTCACCTTCTCATAGCAGATGAGCGAGGCCTTAAAGCCCATCGCGCGCAGATAGTCGGTGGTCTCCTCGCTGATGGCGCCGAAGGGGTAGGTATAGGTGGTAGCTGTGATGCCGGACTTTGCAAAGAGCGCCTCCTGCATCCTTTGGGTGTCCTGCTCAAAGAGGGTGCGATAGGCTTCGGCGCTCTCTCCCCGTTTACGCATGCTGCCGTTGCGTCCATTTTGACTGTGGAAGCCGTAGGAGTGGTTCTGTATCTCGATGCGGCCGGTGGCCTGCACCTTGCGCAGGTCCTCCCAGGTCATGTGGGCGTAGTTAAGGTTGATATCCTCCGTCTCGGAAAACTTATCCGTGTAGCTGCCTACCACCGATACCACCGCGCGCATATCGTGCTTCTCGAGCAGGGGCAGCACATAGGCCATGTTGTTGAGATAGCCGTCGTCCAGGGTAATCACCACCGGCTTTTCGGGCAGGGGCGTTCCCTGCTCCACGTAGGCGATCAAATCCGCCATAACCACGCTTTGGTAGCCGTGCTCCCTGAGGTAGACAAGATCCTTTTCAAACACGTCCGGTGAGACGATGAACTTGCCCCCACGCCTGTTATCCTTCAGCACGCTGTGGTACATCAATATGGGCAGGCGGATGCCGCCCGACTCGTCCGCGTCGCCGGCGCTTACGTCCATCGCGCCCACCGGCGCGCTGTAGGCGCGCATGCGCCACATGGCGATGCCCACGCCCGCAAGCAGGCAGAGCAGCGCCGCCAGCACCCAGGCGCAAACCCGCCGCACCTTTTTGCCCTCCAGCACCCAGATGTGCATGTCTTTTGCGCCTCCCTATTTGACAAAGTGGTATACGCGGCTGTAGTCCTTGGTCGCCTCATCCTTCACCACGGCCGATTTGTTCTTTTGCAGCAGGTTGATCAGGTGGTAGACGTCCACCCAAATCTGATTGGTTCCCTCCTTCTGGCTCTCGTCAAAGATCAGCTGCAGGCCAAAGTGCAGGTGGGGCTCGTTGATGTTGTTGACGTTCTCCTTGGTGGAGTAGCCCGTCATGCCCAGATAGCCGATCACATCGCCCGCCTCCACGCGGTCCCCCTCCTTAAGCGTCAGCGGGTAGGGGTGGTCCTTGCGCAGGTGGGCGTAGTAATAGTAGCGGCGCGTGTCGTCCGAGCGGATGCCCACGCGCCAGCCGCCGTACTGGTTCCAGCCCAGCGCCTCCACAGTGCCCCCCTCCACCGCGATGATGGGCGTGCCCACGCTGCCCATCAGATCGTTGCCCAGATGCACACGCTTGTAGCCGTAGGAGCGCGCCGAGCCGAAGTCCTCGTAATGCCCAAAGCCGTACCCCTTGGCGATGGGCGAAAAGGCCTTGAGGCCGTACGCCTCCTTGACGATGGTGCGTTTCTCGTCGTTCGGGTCGGGCGCCTCGATCTTGTACTCCCCCACAAACCCCGCAAGGATGCTGGTGTACGCCTCCAGGTAGTAGGGGTAATACTTCATCTCGCGCGTTAGGTCCTCCATGCGCGCGCCGCCCTGCAGCTTTTCCACCAGCGCCTCAATCTCACCTGAGCGCTTGTTTGCCTTAAAGCTGCCCCCGTTTTTGGCCGCTGCGTAGGCCATCAGCTCAATCCAGTGGAGCTCCACCGCCTGGCCGTGGCTCTGGATATCGTATTTGAGCGCCTGGTCCAGCACCTCGTAGGGCACGTTGAACTCCACCCATTTGATGTATTTCTTCTCCGAGGGGGTGGGGCTGGGCGCGGGCGTCTGCTGCGGCGCGGCGCTCTGGGAGGGCGCGGGCGCCTGCGTGCCCTGCTGGCTCTCGTCCTGCGCCGCCCCCTGGGCGGGCAGGATGGCCATCACCTGCTCGTAGCGTACCTCCGGCGCCGCTGTTTGCGCATCTGCGGGATGCCAAAGCAGCGCAACACCTGCGCCCGCCGCCACCAGGCAGCAGAGCAGCACCGCCAGTATTCTTTTGCCGCGCATCACAAAAAACATGTCGCATCACCTAAAGCAAGCTTATGCGCGCCCCCGCCAAACCTTGCCTTTTATACGAAAAAAGCGCCGCGGCCCCCTTGGGGCGCGGCGCTTTGCGCTTTTTCTCGTCATGCCGGCGCTTTCTTAATTAAAAACACTTCCCTACCGGCACCGACGCTTGCTTGCGTCTCGTGCTCAGTCTTCCCAGAGCTTCCTGTAGATGGCCAGTACGTCCTCTTTGGTGACGTCCTTACGGGTGTTGGCTGGGCTGCCGCTCTGCAGCGCATCCTCGGCCATCTTGTCCATATTGTGCATGAAATCCGCGCGAGAGACGCCGTACTGGGCAAGCGTGGGCACCTCGAGCGTGCGGCACAGATCCGCCACGGCGGTGACGCAGGCATCGGCTGAGTCGTGGTCGTCCAGCTTGGCGCGCGCGGCGCGAATCTCATGGCATAGGCGGGCGAAGCGGCGCTGCGCGCCATCCTTGGCAAAGGACAGGCAGTCCTTCAGCAGCATGGCGTTTGCCAGGCCGTGGGGAATATGGAACAGCGAGCCGATGGGGCGCGACAGGCCGTGCACCAGCGTCACCGAGGAGTTGTTAAACGCGATGCCCGCCTCCAGTGCGGCGATGGCCATCTGCTTGCGTGCCTCGATGTCGCTGCCGTCCTTGTAGGCAACGGGCAGGTAGGTAAAGATGCGCTTGACCGCCGAGAGCGCGAAGGTGTCCGAAAGCGGCTGGGCCGCCCTGGAGGTATACGCCTCGATGGCGTGGGTCAGCGCGTCGATGCCGGTGGCCGCGGTGACCGACGGGGGCGCGGTCAGCGTGAAGCGGGGGTCCACGATGGCCAGGCGGGGGATCAGGCTGGGCCCCTTGAGCAGCATCTTAATGTTGCGCCTGGTATCGTTGATGATGGTGAACTGGGTCGCCTCCGAGCCCGTGCCCGCCGTGGTAGGTACCGCCACCATGGGGGGCAGCTCGTTGGGGATGATTTTGCCCATATAATCGCAAATCTCGCCCGGATTGGTGGCCATGGCGCCGATGGCCTTCATGCAATCCAGCGCGCTGCCCCCGCCGATGGCCACCAGAAAATCGCATCCGTTATCGCGGTACGCCTCCAGGCCCCTCGACACCATTTCGTCTGTGGGCTCGGCGTCAATGGCGTCGTAGACGGCGTGGGCGATGTGCATGGTATCCAGCGCCTGCTCGATAATGGCGACGTTGCCCAGCTTTGTCATCACAGGATCGGAAACGATCAGCGCCTTCTTCCCGTAGCGCGTCAGGATCGGTTCACTCTGCTCCAATGCGTTCTCCCCGCTGAAGATGCGGTGCGGCATGACAAATAGCGCTCCCATGATTCGTACTCCTTCCGGCCTTACCCAAGGCACTTTTGATTATCTTTTGATTATTTTACGGTTACATTGTATGAGATTGACATGCATTTGTCAATAAAAATCCGCACTATATGGTCATTTTAGTGTTATATTCGGTGATAGACGCCTCGTTTTTTGCACAATTAAATCATAATATTACCAAAACACCAAAACCTTATTGGCAACGGTGCACAAAAAGTATATAATAGTTACAAATACATGCGCCCCACAGGGGCAAGCGCCCACATCTAACGCTGATGCGGGGCGAAGGGAAGGCGGATGGCATTATGCGTACCAAGCGCATCGAGCAGGTGGAGGAATACATCATCCAGCACAAGACCGTCACGATCGACACGCTCTGCGAGGTGTTTGACGTCTCCAAAAACACCATCCGGCGCGATCTGGACGAGCTTGCAGTGCGCGGCACCATCAAAAAGATCTACGGCGGCGTGACGGCCAACGCCTCCAAGGAGCTGCTCTCCTTTGACGAGCGCAACATCACCAACATGAGCGCCAAGCTGCGCATCGCGCGGCGGGCCTCGGAGTTTGTGCGCGACGGGGACATTGTCTTTATCGACTCGGGCACCACGCCGCTGGGACTGGTGGACTGCATCAAGGACCGCAAGGGCCTGAGCATCTTCACCAACAGCCTGGAGGTGATCAGCCGCGCCATCCCCTACGAGAATCTGGACGTCATCACCTTAAGCGGCACCCTGATCCGCAAGACCTACTCCTTCGCGGGCTTGGACGCTGCCAACGTGCTGCGCAACTACAACATCACCAAGTGCTTCATGGCGGCCACCGGCATCTCGCTGCAGAACGGGGTGACCAATTCCTCGCCCATGGAGTGCGAGGTCAAGAAGATGGCGGTGCAAAAGAGCAACCACGTCTACCTGCTGGCCGACCACACCAAGTTTGACAACGTATCGCTGATGACCTACTGCAGCGTCAGTGACGTGCACACCGTCATCACCGACGCGGTGCCGCCGCAGAAGTTTATGGATTACTTCAAGGAACACGAGATCGAGCTGATCGTGGCGGAATAAATAGCATAGCAAGATGAGCGCGCCGGGCGTACGCCCGGCGCGCTGTTCATTTACATTGCATTATGCCTGCGCGCAGTCCCGCCCCGCGTCCACGTCAAACATGGCCGCAAGCACGCTCCAGTTCTGCTGGAAGGGGTACATCAGATTCCAGTACCCCGCGCCCTTAAGGCCGTAGCGCAGGATCAGTTCCAGCTTGGCCTGGATGCTGCGCGCGTCCTCAAACCAAACCTCGTGCATCACCCCGTCCTGCCTGTAGCGGAAATAGGGCGCGCGCGCCACCGTGTCAAACTGAATCTCCGCCCCCTGCTCCATGGCCAGCGCCAGCGCCGCCACATTGGACAGGGAGCGCGCCCGGCTCTGCCCCGGCACGTAGGGCAGCGGCCAGTCGTATCCGTAGTTGGGCACGCCCAGCAGAATCTTGCCCGCCGGCATCTGGGTCACGGCAAAATCCAGCACCTCGCGCACTTTGTCATAGGGCGCCACCGCCATGGGCGGCCCCGCGGCGTATCCCCACTCGTAGGTCATCAGCAGCACCGCGTCCACCGCGCCGCCCACCGCCTCATAATCGTGCCCCGAGACAAGCGTGCTCTGCTGCGTGGCGGAGACGCGCGGCGCAAGCGCGGCAAAAACCTCCCGGTCCAGCGCGTGCATGCGCATGGCAAGCTGGCGCAGGAACGCGGCCAGCGCCAGGCGGTCCTCCGCAAAGACGTACTCGAAATCCACGTCCACGCCGCAGTAGCCCTTGGCAAGCACAATCTCCTCCGCCTGGGCGATCACCGCCCCCGCCGACGTCACCTCGCTCAGCACGCGGTGGGCAACTTCTCCGAGAAACCCCTGTGGCTCGCGCAAGTTGGACAGGCCCATCAGGGGCGAGACCTGCCCCTGGCGCGCGATCTGCAGCAGTGGCGCGTCGCTTGGCGCCTGCAGCGCATCGTCTGGGCCGATCTCGTGGGTAAAGGGCACCAGATACGTCAGGTAGGGCGTGGTGGCGCGCAGCAGCGCCTGGTCCACGTTGGGATACGCATAACCCAAGATCTGCGTGCTGCCCACGGGGGGCTGCTGGTAGCTGAGGATCACCCGCGTGCCCGGCTCCAGCAGCGCCTCCGGCGCCATGCCGGGGTTGTTGCGCGCAAGCGCGCGCACCTCCATGCCCCGCGCGCGCGCGATGCCCGCCAGTGTCTGGCGCCGGGTCACCTGGTAGACATCCTGCGGAAAGCGTATCACCAGCGTCTGCCCCACCACCAAGCGGCTGGGAAAGGTAATCCCGTTGGCCGCGATGAGATCCTCCACCCGCACCCCGTACTGACGGGCAATGCTGTAGAGCGTTTGGCCCTGTTGCACAATATGTATGACCATGCGCGTAAATCCTCCCTCAACATGCAAAAGATAACACTAAACGCTATGCTGCGACAGGCGCAGATAGCACGCTTTGCGCGAAAGAAGGGACATTGTCGCCTGTCCATTGTGCTTGCGCAGCGCTGGGCGCATCCATGACGCATGCAAACTGCCATGTGGGGACGCGGCGCGCCGGTGGGCGCCCATCCTTGCGCAGCCACCCGAGCGCGTGCGCATGGCGGTCTACATTGCCGCAGTACAACCATCATAATCCCACGCGCCAATGCGCCCGCCCTGCAGATCCGCCTTTTGGGGAATGCGGCCACGCGGTTAAAGCGCATGCTGTGTCCTCCCTGCGCAGCAGATGCGCTTTTTTCTTGCGCGCGTTTGCATCGCGGCGGAAAACATGCCCGCTTGCGCTTGCATCTGATGCGCATGCATGCGGACCTTTGCTCGAGGCCAACCGTCCCGTGCGCGGGCGCTTCCTCTGCACGTCAGGCAGCACAAAAAACATAGGTGGATGTGCAGGCGCGCTGTGTGAATGTTTCGGTCTATCGGCAGTTGACAGCTGGCAGACCCCGTGTTATACTACATTTACTAATTTAGTAAATTACTAATTTACTTATGGAGGTTTGTATCATGCAAATACCCGCTACTTTGAAACATAAACCGGTCATCGTATCGGAAAATTACGAGAACGTGGACGGCCGCTACGCCTATAAGACCGACGCCAAGGGCCTTTCACTGGGCCTTGCGCAGTGGAACGACCGCGGCAGAGTGGATATATCCGCCAAGGTGTGGCGCCATACCGGGGAGAAATGGTCGCGCCAGAGCGAGGAACTGCCGCTGCATCGCGTGCTGGATTTGGCCATCCTGGTCTGCCGCAGCCAGCAGTACTTCCGCGATGCGTACCGCTATCCCAAGCTCTACGACCCCGCGCAGCCCACTGTCGATCGCATCGGCATGCAGGGTGACGCCATGAACGTTGCGGTATGCACAGACAACCCGCACATTGCGGAGGATCTGGCGCTGTTTCGCGACGCGCTTGCGCAGGACGATGAGCTGCTGGGCGAGCGGCTGCGCGTGCTTGCGGGCATCCTGCGGGAAATGGGGTATTGAAGCCAATGGCACAGCTTGATAAAAAGGCGCTCAAGGCCACCTACAGGCGTATGCGTCCCCCCATGGGCGTGCTGCGCATCCGCTGCGAAGCGACGGGCGAGGCATACCTGATGGCTACGCCCAACCTCCAGGCGGCAGAGAATCGCGCGCGCCTGCAACTGGATACGGGCACGCATCCGGACCGCACGCTTTGCCGGCTGTGGAAAACGCATGGCGCATCCGCCTTCACCTTTACGGTGCTGGATACCCTTGCCTACAGCAAGAACCCTGAAAAGACCGACTATCGGCAGGACCTTGCGGCGCTGCTCGCGCTCTGGCAGGAAAAAATACAAAATACCCCTTGACTTTGACGCGGCGTTATAGCCTACCCTTGCAGATGAAAGGAGGTTTCGCCATGCATTACCGCATCGCAGAGGTGGCGCATTTGGCCGGCGTGAGCGTGCGCACGCTGCACTACTATGACCAGATCGCGCTGCTGCGGCCCAGCCGCACGGACGCAAACGGGTACCGTGCGTACAGCCACGAGGAGCTGGCGCGGCTGTATCAGATACGGATGCTGCGCGAGCTGGATTTTGACTGCAAAACCATCGCCTGCATCCTGGACGCGCCGCACTTTGACCGCGAAGAGGCGCTGGGCAGGCAGCGCGCGCTGCTCGCGCTGCGACGGGATCGCCTTAGCAGGCTGATCGCGTCCATTGACGCGCAGCTCAAGGAAGGAGGAAACACGATGGACTTTGACGCATTTGATACATCCGAGCTGGACGCCCAGCAGCGGCGCTACCAGCAGGAGGTGCAGCAGCGCTGGGGCCAGACCGATGCCTACCGCCAGAGCGCGGCCAAAGCCGCGCGCTACACCAAGGCAGACTGGCAGCGCATCAAGGAAGCGCAGGACGCGCTCTTTGCACGCTTTGCCGCGCTGCGCAAGGGCGATCCCGCCGCGCTGGAGGCGCAGCAGCTCACGGCGCAGTGGCAACAGCATATTGCAACGTACTATTATGACTGTCCGATCGAGATGCTGGCCCAGCTGGGCGAGATGTACGTAGGCGACGCGCGCTTTGCGCGCAACCTCGATCGCTACGGCGCGGGCACCGCCGCCTTTATGCGCGACTGTATCCGGCAGTACTGCCGCAAATAATATGCTGACCGACGCACGTCCGGCGCAAAAGCGCCGGACTTTTTTCGTCCACGCACATGCGCCTGCTTTTCGCAGGGATGCCGGCGCGTTCCACGCACAGATTCCCACGCATCGCTTCCCACGAGGTTTTTACGTGCAGGTTTTACACACGCGCAGCGCGCATGATCCACCAACAGAAAGAGGCAGCGGCGCATGGGCGCAGCGAACGCGCGGCAATGCTTCGCCGGGCCCGCCCGCTTTTTTTCATACGCAAAAGCGCCCGCACACGTGCGGGCGCTTTCGCTAGGGTGAGGAAACCAGGAGGTAGTGTGGTCGTTTAAGGTACGCTTACGCGCTTAGTCCATCGTGTAGAACCACTTGCTGATCTCGGGATCGTCCAGATCATCCTGCGTGGCGACGATGGGCTCGAGGTAAACCTGTTTCTCGATCTTATCCTTGTCGCCCGTCAGGTACGCGTAGGCGTAATCCGCCGCGGTGATGCCCATCTGCATGGGTTTCTGCACGACGGTGGCCTGGATGGTGCCGTTCTGCATGGCCTCGATCTGGCCGGGGCCCGCATCAAAGCACACCAGCGGAATGTCCACGCCCTTGGCTTCCAGGCCGTTGGCCACGCCCTGGGCCGCGAACAGGTTGCCGCCGAACACGCCCGCCAGGTCCGGGTTGGCCAGCAGCACGTTCTGGATCTGGGAGGCGGCGGTGGAGGGGTCGTTGTTGCAGAACTGGCTGGATACGATCTCCACATCGGGGTACTTCTCCGCCATGCGGTCCTGGAATCCCTTCAGGCGGGTCTCATTGGTGGTGACGCCGGGGCGGGAGTTGATGATGGCGACCTTGCCTTTGCCGTCGATCAACTCAGCCAGTGCGTCCGCCGCCAGCGCGCCGCCGGCTGCGTTATCGGAGGTAATGTTGGAGATGTAGAGACTGTCGTCGGAGATATTGGTATCCACGGTGATGAAGGGGATGCCCTTATCGTCGATGATCTTTTTGATGGGCTGGATCATGGTATCCGTGCCCGTGGGGATGATCACCAGCAGGTCCGGATCCTGCGTGGCCATCATCTCCAGGATGGGGGTCTGCTTGGTGTAATCGGATTCCGAGGCGCCCTGGCAGAAGTATTCCATGCCCAGCTCCTTGCAGCGCTGCTCAAAGCCGCGCTGCGCGCTGACGACAAAAGCGTCGGACATGTTGCTCAGGCAGAAGCCCACTTTGAACTTCTGGTCCTTGGAAGCGGAGGCCGAGGCGCTTGCCGATGCGGACGGCGAGGCCGATGCGCTCGATGAGGGCGACTGGCTCGCCGGTGCGGCGCAGGCGCAAAGGGCGATGATGAGCAGGGCTACAAGCGTCAATAGGCCGATCTGTTTACGCTTCATTGTGTAAGTCTCCTTTCATTTGTGGGGCTGGTTTGAGCATGTGAAAAAGTAGATTTTTGCGTGTTTGGTTCCCTCATGTCTGTTCCGTTGCATTAGGATAGGCATTTGCATGCCGGATGCCCAAGGTTCGTTAGCGCAGGCGCGCCCGGTCGCTGAACTGGTCCATGTACACCGAAAGGACGATGATCACGCCCACAGCCACTTGCTGCCAGTAGGCCTGCACGTTGATAACCACAAGGCCGGTCATGACCACCGAAATGATCAGCGCGCCCAGCAGAATGCCCTCCGCCTTGCCGCTGCCGCCCTTGGAGTTGATGCCGCCGATGGCCGCCGCGGCCACAGCGATCAGCTGGGTCGTCTGGCCGGTCAGCGGGGAGGCCGATGTAAAGCGCATCATCAGCAGGATGCCGGAGAGCGCCGCCATCAGGCCGGCATTGATATAGACGCCGGTAACGTGGCGCGTGGCGTTGATGCCCGCGCGCTTGGCGGCCTCAATATTGCTGCCGCAGGCGTATGTATACAATCCCCAGCGGGTACAGTGCAGCCGGTAGACGAAGAACAGCAGCACCAGCCAGCTGACCAGCACGTTGGGCGTAATAAAGCCCAGCATGCGGTGGTTGGCAAATTCGCCCATGATGCGCGGCAGACCTACCACCTCATGGCCCTCGCTCAGCACCAGCGAAAGGCCGGCGCAGATGCCCATCGTTCCGATGGTCGCCAGGAACGGGGAAAGCTTCATGCGGGTGATGATGGTGCCATTGATAAAGCCAAGCACCACACCGATGCCAATGCCGATGACAATCGCCAGAATGATGGCGGGCACCTCGCCCATCGCCGGCACAAAGGCCTTAATCAGCACCGCGGTCGTCACGCCAATAAAGCCAGACGCCGCGCCGATGGAAAGGTCAATGCCGCCGGTGAGCATAACCATGCCCTCGCCAATGGCCAGCAGCAGGATTTCCGTCATATACTCCAGCGTGGAGCCCCAGTAGTCGATAGAGAAGATACGGCTCTGCTGCAGGGCAAAAAAGCAGAGAATCAATACAAAGATGCCGAGCGTCCAAAACTTGCCGATCTTTTCAAATGTTTTGGCCATCGATACACTTTTGTGCATTTTACTTTTGTTTTCCATGTGCGCCACCTCCTTATCCCGCCTGCTTGGACCCGGTAATCCACATGACCAGGTCATCCAGGTTGGTGTCCTCGCGGTTCAGTGTCGTAATGCTCTTACCCAGGCGGAACACGGTCATCCGGTCACACACGCGCATCACGTGCGGCATGGTGTGGCTGATGAGGATGACGGCGATGCCCTGGCGCGCCACTTCCTCAATAAGGGTGAGCACTTTTTCCGATTCCTCAACGCCCAGCGCGGCAGTGGGTTCATCCAGTATGACCAGCTTGCTGCCCCACGCGATGACGCGGGCGATAGCCACCGCCTGGCGCTGGCCGCCGGAGAGCACGCCAACCGGCTGGTCCAGGGATTTGACGGTAATTTTCAGGCGGTCGAGCACTTCCTTGGTGTGTTTTCGCATGGTCTTGCGGTCGAGCACGCCGAGCATTTTGCCGAACTTGCCCCATCTGTACACCTCGCGGCCCAGATAGATGTTGCTGGGCACGTCCAGGTGCGGCGCGAGCGCCAGGTCCTGGTAGACGGTCTCAATGCCCGCCTCAATAGACTGGTGGGGGTTCTCAAAATCCACGGGCTTTCCGTCAAACACCATCTCGCCCTTGCTGCGGCGGTGCACGCCCGATATGATTTTAATAAAAGTAGATTTGCCCGCGCCATTGTCGCCCACCACGCCCACAACCTCACCGGGTTTGATGTTGAAGTCGATATGGTCCAGGGCGATAATGCTGCCGAAACTCTTGCCGATGCCTTGCGTTTCCAGAATGTATTCGCTCATGATTGTCACTTCCTCTCTCGTTTGTCTGGCGAGGATGGTCGTAAAAGGATACCTTTTTATCTGGGCAAAAATAAACCGAAAAGTAGAATATATGATTCCGAAAACGCCTATTTATAGGCGTTTTTTTCATGAAAATACCCAGATAAAAAGGTATGGTTTGTAACCAGCCTCAGCGCGCTTTGCCGTTGGACATGCAGGTGCGGATCCACGGGCGGATCGCCTCCTGGATCGCCTCCACGACCGGGAACATGATGCTCAGGGAATTGGCCTTGTCGTCCTCGGCCAGATTTTTGCGCAGGGTCTCCACCATGGTATGGGAGATGATGGTGCCCACGTTCACCTTGTTGATGCCGTTTTTGATGGCCTCACGGATATCCTCCGCCGGGATGCCCGTGCCGCCGTGCAGCACCAGCTTGGTGGGGATGGCCGCGTTGACCTCTGCCAGACGCTTGAAGTTGATCTCCGGCTTGCCCGCGTAGAAGCCGTGCTGGGTGCCGATGCCCACTGCCAGCGAATCGACGCCGCTTTCCTCAACCAGGCGTTTGGCCTCGTCCACCTGAATCAGGAAATCCTCGCCCTCGACAAACTCGCCTTCCAGCGTCTTGCCCTTGATGCGGCCCAGCTCGCCTTCCACGTGTACGCCTTTGGGATGCGCAAATGCGATAACCTGGCGGATCCAGTCGATGTTCTGCTCCAGGGAGTATTTGGATGCGTCGATCATGACGGAGGGGTAACCCACATCCACCGCCTCGCGGCACTGTTCAATGCCAAAGGAGTGGTCCAGATGATTCACCACCGGAACGGACGCATTGCGCATCGCAACGGCCGCCATGCCCTGGCAGTACGCAAGCCCCACGTTTTTAGCCACCTGCGAGTTGCTGGCAACGATCACAGGAGACTTCTCTTCCTCGCACGTTTTAATGATGGCGAGCAGGTCCCACAGCGTGGCGTAGTTAAATGCAGGGATCGCGTATCCGCCCTGGTCAGCCTGTTCCAGTAAGTCTTTCAGGGGTACAAACATCACACAAAACCTCTCTCGTTCTATTCTTTGTCAAGCACGCTTGCGTGCGTAACAAGCAGGGGGTTGGGGCGTTGGGATCCGCCAGCGCCGTCTTCGGAAAAAGGGTACAAAAAGAACACCTGCGCGCGGCGCATTTTTGTACAGGTACGCCGCCCGCCCATCCCAGGGGGCATTCTCTTTTGATCGGTCACATGGAAAATTTGCCTGCAGTCGGGCTGTAAAGCTGGTTTGCCGGTGTTTATTTGGCAGCCTGCGCGGGCAAGATGAGCTTATCCTCCCGCATCGCGCGCGCCGTGTTGGCAATCTGCGTGCGCACCTTGGTGCCCATGCGCGCAAACACTGCCATATAGAAGCAATCGAGCACCACCATCTGCGCGACGGTGGAAAAGGAGTGCTCCATGGTTTTGCCGATCTCCGCCGCCGTATAGAGCACGTAGTCCGCCAGATCCGTAAGGGGCGTGTGCCTGCTGCTGGTGACCGCCACCACGCGGGCGCCCTTCTCCTTGGCGCGGCGCACGGCGTCCACCGTGGACTGCACTAGGCCCGATACGCTCACCCCCACCACCAGATCCTCCGGCGTGAGGTACTCGGTGGCAATCACCTGTTCGGAGCGGTCCACATAAAGATGGGCGTTGATGCCGAGCCGAAAAAAACGCTGCTGCGCGCTCTTGGCCGCGATGGCCGAGCGTCCCTCGCCAAAGAAGAGCAGCCGCTTGGCCCTGCAGGCCAGATTGGTCGCCCCGCGCAGCTGGTCCTCGTCCAGCAGCGAGAGGGAATCGCGTATCCCCATCAGATTATGCGCAACGATCTTTTTACAGATCGATTTTAAGCTATCCTCGCCGGTAATGCTGGTGTAAACCGGAAACTCCTGCGGCTCCCCATTGTTATAGCAGGCGAGCGCAAACTCCATCTGCAGCATTTTAAAACTGGTGATGCCGATCTCGCGCACAAAGCGCGTCACGGTGGAATCGCTCACGCCGCTGTGGGCCGCCACTTCCTTGATGCCCATCTGCGCCGACTCGCGCAAATCCTGTCCCAGATAGAACAGCGCCACTTTCTTCAGCGCTTCATTCATTGACGGCAAGGCTGCCTTGATCTGCAGCAGGATACGTGGTGTCGCATTTTCTACCATAGCCGATACCAACTTTCCGCAGTCCGAAGGATACAAAAGCAATATTCTTTTCTGTAAAATGCGTTTCCGTACAACTCATTTCTATGAAAATAATTTTAGAGTATATGCCGAATTCATGCAAGCGTAAAAATCTGTCACAATCCGCGTTGATTATACACAAAAATCACACGCCCACACACGCGTGCGCAGGCCTCGCATGTCCTGAAACGCCGCAATCCGCGTCGTTTCCAGCTTTCCCTACCTTCACTCCCATGCAGTTGTATCTTGTAAAATTTTTTATTACATGCGACATTTTCCAGCGTAGACACTCGGCGCGGGCGCACAAACGCATGAAAAAAAGGGGTAAAGCCGAAAAGCTTTCCCCTTTGATCGCCGCATCATAACCGTTATTCTGTTTCCCCTGTCAGAATTTCCGCCAAGCTGTAGCGCTGCAGCTCCTCGAGCAGCTGGCGCTCGATGCGTTCAAACTCCTCATGTACCTTGCATGTGCGCGCGTTTTGGCACAGGGAAGGATCAATGGTGCACAGGTTTAAATGCACACCGTCCTCAAAGAGCTCAATCATGTCGCGCAGGGTGATCTCGCTGGGCGATTTAAGCAGCTGGTAGCCGCCGTACTTGCCCCTGCGGATATCCACAATGCCCGCCGTCTTGAGTTTGCGCAGAATGTTGAAAAGAAAGTTTACCGGAATACTCTCCTGCTGGGCAATATCCGCCGCCTTTACAATCCTGCCTGCATCCGAAGCCAGTGCCCGTATGGCCCGTATGGCATAATCCGTTTCCCGCGTAATTGTCATAAGCTATCGATCCCACCCTACCTATCACTACATATAATACCCATGCTGCCCAAACTTTTGTACAAGAACCACGCTACCATGAACACCACAGGCTGTCAAGCACAAAACTTTGCGCTTTTACCACTTTATCGTATTGCTATACAAACTTGCCATTCTGTATAAAACCCGCATAAAGATTGCATAAAAAATGTGTATTATACGCAATATGCAAAAAAGGATGCGCAGGTGTCTGCGCATCCTTTTATTGTTGTGGGAACCGTCCTGCGCGTCAAGTGTTGATGACGCCCGCCGTGCGCAGGGAAGCGATCAGGCTGTTGACCGTGTTGATCACATCGCCCAAGGTTGCCGTCACAGAGAGGTCCGCCACAGCGGGGCCAGCTGTCACAGAGCCAGTGGGGCCGGTTGCACCGGTGGGGCCAGTCGGGCCCGTGGCGCCCGTGGCGCCTGCAGGGCCAGCATCACCTGTCGGGCCGGTCGGGCCCGTTGCGCCCGTGGCGCCTGCGGGGCCAGCATCACCTGTCGGGCCGGTCGGGCCCGTGGCGCCCGTGGCGCCTGCGGGGCCAGCATCACCTGTCGGGCCGGTCGGGCCCGTGGCGCCCGTGGCGCCTGCGGGGCCAGCATCACCTGTCGGGCCGGTCGGGCCCGTGGCGCCCGTGGCGCCTGCGGGGCCAGCATCACCTGTCGGGCCGGTCGGGCCCGTGGCGCCCGTGGCACCAGCTGCGCCTGCCGCACCCGCCGCACCGGTGGCACCAGTGGGGCCGGTCGCGCCCGCAGGGCCAGCATCGCCCGTCGGACCGGTCGGGCCCGTGGCACCCGTAGCGCCCGTAGCGCCGGTGGCACCCGTCGCGCCTGTCGCACCAGTTGCACCCGTGGCGCCAGCTACAGAAAGCTGCTCAAAGTCCGGCGAGGTGTCCGGCGTTCCAGACGGATTGTCGCGTGCGACACGGTATAGCGCGCCATTATACAGAACCAAATCGCCTGCAAGGTAGCTCGCTGCCGGATCGAACACCGTGGTGGTGCTCAGGCCGGGGCCCGGCTCGCCTGTTGCGCCAGCGGGGCCGGTCGCGCCCGTGGGGCCTGTGACGCCCGTCGCGCCCGTAGAACCGGTGGGACCTGCGGGGCCGATCGGGCCAGTCGCACCGGTGGCACCCGTCGCGCCGGTCGGACCGATGAGGCCCTGTTCACCCATGGGACCGACGGCGCCCTCGGGGCCGGGCACGCCCTGAATGCCGCGCGGGCCCTGCGGACCGCGTTCACCCTGCGGGCCCTGCGGACCCTGTACACCCTGCGGACCCTGCGGTCCGGGCACGCCCTGCGGACCCTGCGGACCCTGGGGACCGCGGCAGCAGCAGCAATCTGCCGATGTACCGTCACAGCACGGATCACAGCAATCGCACACCGGCGGGCAGGGAGGCGGGCACGGTGACGGACAGGGAGGCGGGCACGGCGTCACCGGAGAGGGACAGGGAGGCATGGTGGGATACGGCGGATAAGGGTTGGGCGGCGGGCAGTAGCCCTCAGACATGCGGTTGTTGCGCATGCGCGTAGTGCGGATGTTCATGCAGGGCAGCGGCTGGCCGCCATCCTGCACATCCGTGCGGACGCCCACATTGACACAGATGTCTGGATCAAAGTAGTTGTTTGCATTCAAAGCGCTTCACTCCATTTTGTCGATAATCGTGGTGGGTTGCCTTCAGTTGACCACTACCAATATACGGCGCAGGGCGCCGTTAGGTGCAAAGGGCGCAAAAAGGGGCGCCGCCAAAGGCGGCACCCCCACATCTACCTAGCGGCGTGCTGCGCATGCATCAGTATGCCTCGCCCAGCCGCACCACCGTGAGCGCAGCTTCCTCAAAAATGAAGCCGTCCTCCTGCACCTCCACCGTAAGATAGGAGGTGGCAGCGTCCACCCGCACCGGCACGTTAAATGTGATGTTTGCCACCTCGCTGGAGGAGGCGAACGTGTGCCGCGCGATGCCGCCCATTACGGGGACGCCGTTGAGCAGCAGGCGCACGCTCACCGCGGCGGGGATGGTCGTTCCGCCCGCCACAGCGACGGAGCTGTTAAAATCCACCTTATAGATGCCGCTTTGGTAGATCTCCACCTCTGCAGCGCCCGGCTGGTGGCTGATTGCGTAACCGGAGATAAGCGGCGTATCGCTGAACACCAGCGCCTGGCCGGCTGCTGGCGACTGGCTGGTGGTATCCACGGTTGCAAGCACATCGGGCACGCCGCCGCCGCCCGGCTTTCCCTCGGGGATGATAAAGTCAAAAACCGCCTCGGTGTCCGTACCTATATTGATCACCTCAGCCGGTGACCCAGGCGCGCCTGTGATCACATTGCCTACGGTGATTGTGGCCGCAGTGCCAGTGGCACCGGTGGGGCCTGTCGGGCCAGTGGGTCCAGTGGGTCCAGTGGCGCCGATCTGCCCGGGCTGGCCCTGCGGTCCCTGCGGGCCTGCGGGCCCTTCGGGGCCCTGGTCGCCGCGCGGGCCCTGGTCGCCGCGTTCACCCTGCAGTCCCTCAGGGCCGGTGGGGCCGGTAGCCCCATCCGCGCCTGTCGCACCCGTGGGGCCGGTGGCACCGTCCGCGCCCGTGGCGCCGCGCGGGATGATGAAATCCAGCTGGTGGTCCGGCCCGCCGGAATCCTGCACTTCCGCAGGCGTACCTGGCTCTACCGTGGTGGTGCTGCGCACGGTAATCGTTTCCGAAATACCGGTTGCGCCTGTCGGGCCAGCGGGGCCGGTCGCACCCGTAGCGCCAGCAGCACCGGTTGCGCCTGCCGCCCCTGCAGGGCCGGCAACGCCCGTGGCGCCAGTGGGGCCAATGGGGCCGGTCGCACCCATGGAACCAGCAGGGCCGGTTGCGCCTGTCGCGCCGGCAGCGCCCGTGGCGCCAGTGGGGCCAATGGGGCCGGTCGCACCCGTAGCACCGGTAGCACCTGTCGCGCCTATGGCACCAGCGGGGCCAGCGGGCCCTGCGGGGCCCGTTGCGCCGTCCTGCCCATCCTGACCGTCGTTGCCGTCAGCACCTGTTGCGCCGCGTGGAATCACAAAATCAAATATATGATCCGGTCCGCCGGAATCGATCACAGCGGCGCTTTCCTCCGGCTCAGCCGTGGCAGTATTGCGCACCGTGATGGTCTCCGCGCGGCCGGTTGCGCCCGTCGCGCCATCTGCACCGGCAGCGCCCGTCGTGCCGGTAACCCCCGCAGGGCCAGTGACGCCCGTGGGACCTGCCGGTCCGGTAGCGCCGGTAGGGCCCGTCACGCCCGTTGGGCCAGTCGGGCCGGTAACGCCCTGATTGCCCTGAGGCCCCGGGGGTCCTTGCAGACCGCGCGGGCCCGTTGCGCCGGCGAGACCCTGGGGGCCCTGCGGCCCCTGGGGACCCTGCACGCCCTGGGGGCCCTGCACGCCCTGCGGGCCGCGCGGCCCTGGCGGGCAGCAGCACCTGCAGGGAGGCGGGCAGGGACGAGGCGGCGGGCAGCAGTTGCGCCGCACATCTGGGTTGCCTGCTGTATATCCATTGTTATAATACAATTTTGTCACTTCCATCCATCAGTGTTCCACATTCCCGCCTGCCATAGGCCTGCTGAGACATGGACACTACCAATATACGTTTGCCGCACAGCGCCTGTGCGGCGCCCTGCCCCGCGCAGCAAAGAGCCGCCCGCGCATGTGCGCGGGCGGCTACCCTACCTATTTACAATGCCCCAGTGTCACGCCATCAATAGCGCACACTGTTGTAGAGCCTGCGCAGGTCGTCCAGGATCTCGGGATGGTTGAAATCTTTGTGATGCACCATGTTGATTTCGCGCACCATGCGCGCGTTTTCAATGGGCACCACCGCCAGGCGGCCCGTCTGCTCATCCTCGCGGCACGCGCTGTGGGCGATGATGGTGATGCCCAAATCCAGCGTGACCAGCTCTTTAATGGTGGTGACGTTGTCGATTTCAATGATGATGTTGAAGTTATCCAGCGTATCGCCGTGGCGCTTCAAGTAATCCTCAAACAGCTCACGCGTACCCGCCCCCGCCGAGCGCAGGATGAAGCGCTCGTGCTTCATCTCCTCCATGCTCACGCTCTTGCGCTTGGCAAAGCGGTGCCGAGGCGAGACGGCCAGGCACATGTAATCGGTATCCAGCAGCACGGAGGTATAGTTCGCATCGGGGATGACGCCCTCCACAATAGCCAAATCCAGCTCATATGCCTTCATTCTATTATAAATGTTATTTATGGAGTCAGTGGCAATGTTTATGTGCGTACGGGGGTGTTCATTACAGTACATGGCCATGACCTGGGGCAGCAAATACTCTGTGGCAGTGGGCGTGATGCCGATGCTGAAGCGCTCCACGGATCTTTTGTTATCCTCGATGGCCTGCTGAGCGCTGTGGGCGATCGCCACCGCGCGGCGGGCGTATTTGATCAAAATAGCCCCTTCTGCGGTTAATTTCAGCTCTTTTTTGTCGCTGTAGAACAATTTGATATTGTAATCCTGCTCCAGCTGCTTGACCTGGTGGCTCACCGCGGGCTGGGTCATATTGAGCATTTGTGCCGTCTTTGTGTAGCTGCCGGACTGCACAAGCGCCAGCAATGTGTAGATTCTGCGGTCAATCACAGCCATCGCCTCCCTGAAAATCGCAGTATTATCAGTATTTTTTATCAGCCGATCAATAACGATAATTTGATTTTATCGCAGTGCCCACCTATAATCAAGGCACAAACAAAAGATCTTCTTTCCCGGCTGCGGTGCAGGTTCCACCGTGCCGGTTGCGGGATATCCCACATATATGCCCCTGCGGCAAAAATCTATGAAAAGCAGGTGAACCGTAATGCTGTCTAACCTAATCAAACCCGGTACCACGGCCAGCGTGATTCTGTGCCTCGCCGTCATCCTGTTCGCAGGATTTCTGCTGACGCGCATCACAAAAAAATGTAAACTGCCCAACGTCACCGGTTATATCTTTGCCGGCATCATCCTAGGGCCCTATGTGCTGGGCGTCATCCCCACCGAAACCATCGCGCACATGGACTTTGTCACGGACATCGCCCTTGCGTTCATCGCCTTTGGCGTGGGCAAATACTTCAAGCTCGCCACCCTCAAGCAGAGCGGCAAGCAGGCGATCATCGTGACGCTGTTTGAATCGCTGATGGCGGCGGCGGTCATCGCGCTGGTGATGATCTTTGTGTTCCGCCTGCCGGTGGGCTTCTCCATTCTGCTGGGCGCGATCGGCTGCGCGACGGCCCCCGCCTCCACCATCATGACCATCCGCCAGTACAAGGCCAAGGGCGACTTCGTGCACATGGTCATGCAGGTGGTGGCGCTGGACGACGCGGTAGCGCTCATCGCCTTCTCGGTCTGCGCGGCGATCGCGCAGGGGCTCGCCGTGGGCCACATGAGCTTTTCGGTTGTCATCCTGCCCGTCATCTACAACATCCTGGCGCTGGGCCTGGGCTGGCTGTGCGGGTTTGCCCTCTCGCGCGTCATCAACGAGAAGCGCTCCAGCGACCATCGCCTGGTGCTGAGCGTAGCCATCGTGCTGGCGCTGACCGGCTTCTGCTCGGCCTTTGATATCTCGCCGCTGCTGGCCTGCATGGTGATGGGCGCGACCTACGTCAACATCAAGGACGACGAGACCCTCTTTGACGACGTCAACGCGTTTACCCCCCCCATCCTGCTGTGCTTCTTCGTGCTTTCCGGCATGAAGCTTAACGTCCCCTCGCTGGTAACGGCGGGCGTCATCGGCGTGGCCTACTTCATCGTACGGATCGTGGGCAAGTACGCCGGCGCAAGCCTGGGCGCGGCCGTCGCCAAATCCAGTGCCCCCATCAAAAAATATCTGGGCATGTGCCTGGTGCCGCAGGCAGGCGTCTCCATCGGCCTGGCCGCGCTGGGGCAGCGGCTGCTGCCCGCGGATATGGGCATGCTGCTTTCCACCATCATCCTCTCCTCGGCAGTGCTCTACGAGATGATGGGCCCCGCGTGCTCCAAGGCGGGCCTGATCCTCTCGGGGGCAATTCCTCGCGAGGAGCTCGAAAAGAACGACGGCGCGCGCAGGGAAAGGTCCGCAAAAAAGGCGGGCGGCATCCGGGCGCGGATCAACGCCATCGCGCACAAACACGCGTAATACCTCTTCTTATCCTTTCCCCCATACAGCGCGCAAAGGCCCACTTTGTTGTAAGCAAAGCGGGCCTTTGTGTGCAGATATGGCGTTTGCCATCCCTGTACAAACCAGGTACAATGGAGCCGTAAAGGAGTGGATGTAAGGATGGCACGCGCGCACATCACCATAGTATTGCCACACGATTTGGAGCGGGTGTGGCGCATTGTAACAGACCTTGCGCAGTACGATTGGCGCAGCGATATCGCGCGCATCGACGTGCTGGAGGCGGGACGGCGGTTTGTGGAGGTGACGCCCGAGGGCATCATCACCACCTTTGCCATCACCGCATTTGATCCCATGCGGCGCTACGCGTTTACGCTGGAGAACGACAATATGTGCGGCACGTGGCAGGGCCTCTTTACCGCCGTGCAGGGCGGCACCCAGCTGGATTTCACCGAGGAGGTGACGCCCAAGCGCCCGCTGCTGCGGCCGGTGGCGGGGCTCTATCTGCGGCGGCAGCAGAAACGCTACGCGGCGGATCTTGCGCGGGCGCTGGCTTGCGAACAGTAAAAACGTTTTATAGCGCATGCAAAGGCGCGCATCCATGATGGATGCGCGCCTTTTCCCTTGCCTGCAGAGGCGTCTACTTGGCCATTTTATCCAGCAGCGCGATCATCTCCTCGATCTTTGCGTCCGCCTCGCCGGATGCGAAGGCATCGCGCACGCACCCTTTGAGATGCGCACGGATGATCTCGCGGTTGACTTTCTGCAAAATGGACTGCGTGGCCAGGATCTGGTTGGAGATGTCCACACAATAGCGGTCCTCCTCCACCATGCGTATGATGCCGTCCATCTGCCCGCGCGCCGTCCTGAGCAGGCGCAGCACGCTGCCGTTGTCTGCCTTCATTGCACTTGATCGCCCCTTACTTGATCTCTACAACCGTGTAGCCTGCGTCCGTCACCGCCTTGCGCAGCGCCTCGTCGCTCGCATCTCCCGTCACGGTCGCGCATTTTGCCTCCAGGTCCACCTTGGCCGTGATGCCCTCTAGCGCGCCCAGCGCCTGCTCCACCCGGCCTGCGCAGTGCGCGCACATCATTCCGTCAATGATCACTGTTTTGGTCATCGTCATCGCTCCTTTTTCCGTCCTTTGTTCAGTGCTTTGTTCTGTTGATTCTTCTGAAGAATCAACTATGGGAAGGGCGCTGCCCACCGGGCAGGCCTGTTCCTGCGCTCTCGCCCCGTATTTGGGCTTGAAAAGCTTCAGCCGCAGCGCGTTGGATACCACGCAGACCGAGCTTAAGCTCATGGCCGCCGCGGCAAACATGGGGTTGAGCTTCCAGCCCAGCAGCGTAAAGAATACACCCGCCGCAAGCGGAATCCCCGCGCTGTTGTAAAACAGCGCCCAGAACAGGTTTTCCTTGATGTTGCGGATGGTCGCGCGGGAAAGCTCGATGGCCGTCACCGCGTCCATGAGACTGCTCTTCATCAGCACGATGTCCGCCGATTCAATCGCTACATCCGTGCCCGCGCCGATGGCCACGCCCACGTCCGCCTGCGCAAGCGCGGGCGCGTCGTTGATGCCGTCGCCGATCATGGCCACCTTATTTCCCTCCTGCTGCAGCTGGGCCACCTGCTGGGCTTTGTCGCCGGGCAGCACCTCCGCCACCGTGCGCACCCCGCCCAGCTGGGAGGCGATCGCCTCGGCGGTGCGCCTGTTGTCGCCGGTGAGCATCACAACCTCGATGCCCATCCTGCCAAAGGCCTCGATGGCCTGCCTGCTGTCAGGCTTAACGACGTCCGCCACCGCGATGACACCCAGCGCCTCGCGCGCCCCCGCAAAGTACAGCGGCGTCTTGCCCTGCGCGGCCAGGCGCTCGGCCTGCGGCTCCAGCGCGGATATATCCACCTGCTGTGCGCGCATCCACTGCGCGTTGCCCGCAAAATACGCCACGCCCTGCATCTGCGCCGAAATACCCTTGCCCGAGACCGCCTCGAAGCGGTCCACCTTGGCCAGAGGCAGCGCGCGCGCGCGCGCCTCCTGCACGATTGCCTCGGCCAGCGGATGCTCCGAGAGCGCCTCCATGGCCGCCGCAGTGGACAGAAGCGCGGTCTCGTCCTTGGCGCGCCCCACCACGATATCCGTCACGCGCGGCTTGCCCTCGGTGATGGTGCCCGTCTTATCCAGCACCACGGCGCGCACCTCGTGAGCGATCTCCAGAGACTCTGCGGATTTGATGAGGATGCCGTGCTGCGCGCCCTTGCCAGTGCCCACCATGATGGCCGTGGGCGTGGCCAGGCCCAGCGCGCAGGGACAGGAGATCACCAGCACCGAGATGCCGATGGACAGGGCAAATTCAAAGCTATAGCCCAGCGCCAGCCACACGACGGTGGCGGCAAGCGCGATGACGATGACCGCAGGCACAAAGACGCGGCTGATCTTATCGGCTAGCTTGGCGATGGGGGCTTTGGAAGAGCTCGCCTCCTCCACCAGCGCGATGATACGCGCAAGGGCGGTGTCCTCGCCCACCTTGGTGGCACGGAAGCGGAAGGCGCCCGTCTTGTTGATGCTGGCGCCCACCACGCTGTCGCCCGGGTGCTTCTCCACGGGGATGCTCTCGCCCGTGAGCATGGACTCATCCACCGCGGAGTCGCCCTGCACGATCACGCCGTCCACCGGCACGCGCGCGCCGGGGCGCACCACCAGGATGTCCCCCACCACGACCTGCTCAACCGGCACCTCTACCTCCACGCCCTCGCGCAGCACGGCCGCCATTTTGGGCGCCAGGTCCACCAGCTTGCTGATTGCCTCGGACGTGCGCCCTTTGGCGCGCGCCTCCAGGAATTTGCCCAGCGTGATCAGCGTCAGGATCATGCCCGCCGATTCAAAGTACAGGTCCATGCTGAACTGATGCACCAGTGCCATATCGCCGTGGCCCATGCCAAAGCCGATCTTATAGATGGCGTAGATGCCGTAGACCACCGCGGCGGTTGAACCGATGGCGATGAGCGAATCCATGTTGGGCGCGCCGTGAAACAGGGTCTTAAAGCCGTTTTTAAAATAGGCAAAATTGACAAAGATCACGGGCAGGCACAATAGCAGCTGGGTAAACGCAAAGGCGATCGCGTTTTCATGCCCCAGCAAAAAACCGGGCAGCGGCCAGCCCATCATGTGCCCCATGGACACGTAGAACAGCGGCACGGTAAAGAGGATGGATATCCACAACCGCCGCTTCATGCCTGCGATCTCCTCGGAGACGTGGCTTGCCCGGGGCGCGCTATCCGCAGGCGCGGCTGCGCCCGGGGCTGCGTGCACAAACGCATTGTAGCCCCCCTGCTGCACGGCGCGGATGATGGCCGCATCGTCGGTCTGCGCCTCGTCGTAGCGCACCCGCATGCTGTTGCGCAAAAGGTTGACGTTGACCTCCGATACGCCCGGCACCTTGGATACGCTCTTTTCCACGTGCGCGCTGCACGCCGCGCACGTCATGCCTGTTACATCAAAAATTTGCTGTTTCATAGAACCTCCCATACCCCACCCCCTGGGGGGTATCTGCATTTAGTATACCCCAAAACAGGTCGCTGTCAATCACCTTTGATAAAAAAAGACAAAAAGACATGCAGCGTGTGGGCACTGCATGCCTCTTTGTCCTCCATCTATCGTAAAACGTTTATCCGCCGCTACGCGCGGCCGTGAAACAGGGAGAACCCTGGCTGGTCCGCGCCGAAGTCGATGCGGGTATTGTTTTTCCGGTCCGCGCCAGAGAGGCGCTCCAAATTATGCTTGGCGGCCGGCAGCTCCGGCTCCAGCGCCAGCGCCGCGCGGTAGTGCTTCATGGCATCGGCGTATCTGTGCTGGTATTCCAGCATAACCCCCATCAGATTGTGGGGCTGCGCCGCGTCGGGCCGCGCATACATGGCCGCGCGCAGCAGCTGGGCGCAGCGCGCGTAGTCGCCCTGATGCAGTAGAGCCTCCACCTGCGCGGTCAGGCGCGCGGGCACGTGCAGCGCGGGCGCGCCGCATTGATTATGGAATGGATGGATACGCATCAAACTGCTCATCATGGCATCCTTACCTCCTCTTGCCTGGTACACCTCGATTGTAGCAGGATGCATATAAACATGGCGCTAAGCCTGGGTGCTTCCCCATAAAGGTTGCATGAAAAAAAGCGCAGCCATCTGGCTGCGCTGCGCATTTTGACGTATCAGGAGCGTTTTCCCTCGGCCACGCCGGCGCCTGTAAGCACCACCTTGATGGTGCGCAGGATAATCCGGGCATCCAGGCCCAGCGACAGGTGCGCGACATAGTAGGCGTCCAAATCCACCTTTTCCGCAAGCGAGATCAGGTCCCGCCCGTTCACCTGGGCCCAGCCGGTCATGCCCGGCTTGACACTGTACACCCCGCGCGCGCTGCGCATCGCGTGGATGTTCGGCTCCGTCTCCACCAGTGGGCGCGGGCCCACCATGCTCATATCCCCCTTAAGCACATTGAACAGCTGCGGCACCTCGTCAAAACTGGTAGCGCGCAGGAACCGCCCGCACTTGGTAATGAACTGCTCTGGATGCTCCAGCTCGTAGGTGGGCACGTTTTTGGGCGTGTTTTTGTGCATGGTGCGGAACTTGTAAATATAGAACGCCTTTGCATCCTTGCCCACACGCCTCTGGCGGAAGATCACCGGCACGCCGTCCACGAAAAAGATGGCGATGCTGACAAGCAGCACCAGCGGCGAGAGCATCACCAGCAGCAGAAAGGATACGACGATATCAAAGAGGCGCTTGAAAAAGCGCACATGCCATGCGATTTGCCGCGTGGCAGCCACGACGTCCTTTACCGTGGCAAGATCAAATCCGCCGGCATCCTCTGCCGCTTCCGGCTCCTGCATCTGCACGCGCTCAGGCAGCATCCTCGTTCCCCCTCTCCCTACTGCATTGCTTTCAGGGCTCGCGAAGGTATGCACCTCCGGCAAAAAGGGGTACTTTTTTACCGGGGGGCATTTCCCCGAAAAACGCCCTGTTCGGGGCGCTTTTTTGCGCATTTCCCAATAGTTAATAAAGTACACTATTATGAAAATGCGACATCTTTCGTCAAAATCAATTGTGTCGCATACTTGTCCCTTATTCTATCACACCCACGTGCGGAAATATAGTGCATTTTAGCGCATCGGTGTGCTAAAAAACTTGCTGTAATAGCAATATTCGGGAAAAATATGCGCGCATTTGGCAACGCAACCCTCTTTTACCAGGCGTTCTGCGCAATCAAAAGGCCGCCCCGGCATTTGCCGTGACAGCCCGCAAAACCCACATATAGCCGCATGAAGCCGCACGCGCTTTATACGCCTGCCAGCGGCACGCCGAGATAATCCGCTGCAAACCGCGCAAACGTCTGTGCCACCACGCGGTGCCCCTGCTCATTTGGATGGATGCCGTCCTCGCACATCAGCGTGCGGTAATCCCGCCGCTGCAAAAACGCGGGCCGCACGTCCACAAACAGGCAGTTCTTCTCCCGCGCGATGCGCGTGGCCGTATTGGAATACAGCTCGTGAAAGCGGTAGATCATCTGCACATCGCCCAGCCAGCGCAGAATCGCGCTTTGGGAGAGGCCGCCGCGCGTGATCCAGGCAAAATATCTCTCCGCATCGATGGGGGGCAGGGACATCACGATGGGGATCAGCTGGCGCGCGCGCAGCGCGTCGATCATCGCCTCGTACGTCTCCACAAACAGCGGCAGGGGCGTGTGGGGCTGATGCTCCGCGTCGGGTGCGGCGGCCACCTCTTTCCAGTCAAAGTCGCAGTCGTTGCCGCCATACTCCAGCAGCACCATATCGCTGTGCATCTCCTGCCCCAGCGCCCGCTGCAGCAGCTGCCATCCCTTGGTGATGGTGCAGCCAAAGCGCGACTGATTCTGGATATCTAGCGCGAACGCGCGGGCAAACGACTCAATGTTCTCCTTGGGCAGCATGTGATAGCGCTTGCTCTTGCTGTCCAGCAGCACGCCCTTCATGAGGGAATCGCCAAAGATTTCGATGCGCTTTGCCAGTTGCATACCTTTTGATCGCTCCTTTGTCCCGCCAGAGGCGTCAACGCTTTGTCCCCATAAAGAACAGCGCGACTGTGCCCGGGCCGGAATGTGCCCCGATGACGGGGTCCACGTAGTTGATAAAGATCTGCTTGACGCCCAGGCGCGCGCGGATCTGTGCGGCGACGTATTCGGCATCCTCGATGCAGTCCCCGTGGCTGATGAACACCACCTGCTCCGCCGGATTGACAGCGGTCTGCGCCATGTGCTCCACCAGCGCGTTTAACGCGCGCCTGCGCCCCCGCGCCTTGCCCACCAGGATCAGCCGGCCCTCGTCGTCCATGTGCATCACGGGCTTGATGCCCAGCATGGTGCCCACCAGCGCCGTGGCGCCCGATACGCGCCCCCCGCGCTTGAGGAAGAACAGATCGTCCACCGTAAACCAGTGGCACAGGTGGAGCCGGTTTTCCAGCAGCCAGGCGTAGACGGCGTCGATATCGCTTCCCGCGCTGCGCATGCTGCACGCGTAGTGCACCAGCAGCCCCTCGCCCATGGACGCGCCCAGCGTATCCACCGTTAAAATCCTGCGCGCGGGATACTGCTCGCGCAGGGTGTCCGCCGCCATGCTGGCCGCCTGGTACGTGCCCGAAAGCGCGGAGGAAAAGCCGATGTAGAGAATATCCTCCCCCTGCTTGAGCAGCGCTTCAAAGAGCTGCATGCAGTCCTGCATATCGATCAGTGAGGTGGTGATGGCCTTTTTGTCGCGCATCATGGTATAGAAGCGCTTCAGGTCGGTCTTTTCACCGGGGACATAGCTTTTGTACTCCTTGCCGTCCACGCGAAAGACCAACGAGAGGATATGCACCTTGTAGTCCTCGATCATCGCATCGGTGAGGTTGGAAGAAGAGTCCGTTACAATCGCAAACGACATCGTTTTACATCCTCCTGCTTAAACAGTATGATATGCGTTCTTGGCGTATATCATGACGCGTTATCTAGTTTTCAAAACCAGTTTATCATTACTCTTGATAGACGTCAAGTAATATTTCTCACTTGTTTTACTCGTTATTCTATATTACAATAGTCTTAACCAATACGTGCAAAGGGAAGGCGAGATTTACATGCAGGAAGCATGGCGCAAGGCGCTCGGGGCGTGGGGGCAGGAGCTTGCCGCACGCAAGCTGCCCAGCTGGCAGGCGCTGCCGGAGATTGATTTATACATGGACCAGATCATTGCGCTGCTGGAGAGGTACCTGGGGGTGATGCCCGATGCACAGGGCAGTAAGCTGATCTCCTCCTCCATGGTCAATAACTACGTCAAACTGGGCGTCATTCCGCCGCCGGTCAAAAAGCGCTACACGCGCACGCACATCGCCTACCTGCTGATCATCTGCATGCTCAAACAGGTGCTGCCCATCTCGGCCATCGAGTCGCTGATCGCCCTGCAGCTGCAGACGCGCAGCATTGCGGACGTTTACGAGCGCTTCCGCACGCTGCAGGAGCAGGCACTTGCGGGGATTCTGGCGCAATCCGAGGCGCTGGGCGCGCAGCGCGCGCTGGATCAATTCGCCCTGGAGATGGCCATCGCCTCCAATGCCAGCAAGATGATGGCGGAAAAGCTGGTGGCGCTGCAGCGCGCCTCCCTGCCGCACGCCGGCACAAAGGACGCGCAGCAGTCATAAAGCCAAGCAAAAAAAGCGCCCGGTTTCAATATGACCGGGCGCTTCACTCTTTATACGTAACCCTATGTGGCGCACATCCGCAGGTTTAATCCGCCAAATTGGCGCGCAGGTAAGCCGCGCCCTTGCGCACATCCGCATAGAGGTCCTCCCACTTGCGCGAGGCCAGATCGCGCCACACAAAGCAGTCGGGCGTGCTCATCAGCACCAGCGGCTCGATGCTGATCGCGCCCTGGTAGCCCACCTTTTTCAGTGTGGCAAAGATGCTGGGCCAATCGATATGCCCCTTGCCGATGCCCGGCACCCGCCGGTTGGATTCGCCCACATGGAAGTGCGCCATGCGGCCCTTCGCGTGGGCGTATTCAATGGCCTCGGTGATGGAATCCTCCTCGATGTTCATGTGGAAGGTATCGATCAGCAGCTGGGCGTTGGGGCTGTCCACCATTTCGCAGTAGGCGACCGCCTCCTTGGCCGTGTTGAAGAGGAACTGCTCAAAGCGGTTGACCACCTCAAAGGCGTAGACCAGGCCCTCGTCCTCTGCCGTCTTCATAATCTCGCGCATGGAGCGCACGCTCACATCCACCATGCGCTGTTTTTCCGCCCAGTCGGTGACGTGATCCGGCTTGCCCTGCCCCTGGCCATAGTTGATGCCCGACCAGATGCGCCCGCCGCAGCGGCGCATCTTTTCCACCAGGCGCTTGCTGTATTCCACGCCGTTTCGGCGCACGTTCTCATCATCCGAGGCGATGTTCTGCGCGGCGTTCAGGCCGCCGGTAAAGATCAGCCCCAGTCCGATATCCGCCAAGGCCTTGCGGAAATCGTCGCACTGCTGGTTGGTAAAGTCTTGCACGTAGCTGGCGCGCACCTCGTAGATGTCCACATCGCACAGCGCGGTTCTGCGCATCATCTCATAGAGGTCGTTTTCAATGCCCGTGCCCCGCCAGTAGATGGCGTTCAGTCCGATTTTGTTCAAAGCGTAAAACCCCTTTCAAAACATGGCGTCCGTAAGAATGTCACCTTCATTATACGCGCTGGACGGGATGTATACAATCCTTTATTGACGCGCCCGCTCCCTGCACGTATGATGAAGGTAACATCGTAAAACCGCTGCTGGCACCGCTTGAAAGGAGTCGATTTTGCATGCAGGCAAGTTACCGGCACAACGTGGTGGGCGCCTTTGGTGACCCAATCGACGAAAACCCCTCCGGCGTGATGTTTGAGGCGGGCTTTGCCGCCCTGGGGCTGGACTGGCGCTATGCGCTGTTCCGCGTGAAGGCGCAGGATCTGAAAGCCGCCATGGCGGGTATGCGCGCCATGGGTTTCTCCGGCCTGAACTTGACCATCCCCCACAAGGTGAACGCCATGGCGTACATGGACAGCCTGGGCGCAAGCGCGCGCATCATCGGCGCGATCAACACCGTCGTCATCAAAAACGGCAAGCTGCACGGCGAAAACACCGACGGCAAGGGCTTTGTGCTGGGCATGCAGAGCCGCGGCGTCTCGCTTGCGGATAAACGCCTTGTGGTGCTGGGCGCGGGCGGCGCGGCGCGTGCCATCTGCGTGGAGTGCGCGCTTGCGGGCTGCGCGTCCATCGTCATCATCAACCGCACCGAGGAAGCAGGGCTTGCGCTGGCGGGCTGCGTGCGCGCACAGACGGGCTGCGACGCGCGATATATCCCCTGGACGGCGGGCGTGCACATCCCCGCGTGCGATATCCTGATCAACGCAACAAATATCGGCCTGTACCCCGATGCAAGCAGGCCGGACATCTGCTATGCGGACATCACGGCCGGCATGCTGGTGCAGGACATCATCCCCAATCCAGCGCAGACGCCTTTTCTGGACGCCGCAAAGGCGCAGGGCGCCACCACCTGCGATGGGTTGGGCATGCTGGTGCACCAGGGCGCGCTGGGCATCCGCCTGTGGACCGGCAAAAAGGCGGATACGGGCGCGATGCTGCGCGCGCTGCAGCAGCTTTGAGCGGCGCCGCGCAAAAAACAATCAAAAAAATTTGGCAAAACAAAAACAGGCGGCAAAAAGCCGCCTGTTTTTTCCTTGTGCCCCTCCTCCTATCATAGACGCCGCGCTTTTCGCGCATACTAAGCAGGCGCAAAGGAGGGATGCGAAAAATGTTCAAACACGAAAAAAAGCTGTTGCACGAGGTGCGCGTAGACGCACCCAACCCCAACTACGCCGCACTGCTGCAGGAGCAGCTGGGCGGGCCGCAGGGCGAGCTTAAGGCCGCCATGCAGTATTTTTCCCAGAGCCTGCGCATCAAGGATCCGGAGATCAAGGACCTGTTCCTGGACGTTGCCGCCGAGGAGCTCTGCCACATGGAGATGGTGGCCCACGCAGTCAACCTGCTCAACGGGCACACCATCGACGCAAAGAACGCCACCATCGGCAACGTGGAGGCGCACGTGCTCTCCGGCCTGACGCCCATGCTTGCCAATGCCTCGGGCTATCTGTGGACCGCCGCCTACGTCAACGAGACGGGCGATCTGGCCGCGGATATCCTCTCGGACATCGCCTCCGAGCAGCGCGCCAAGGTGGTCTATCAGTACCTGTACCGGCAGATCAACGACAAGGGCGTGCGCGAGACCATCGATTTTCTGCTCAACCGCGAGGAAGCGCACAACACGATGTTCCGCGAGGCGTTCAACCGCATCCAGGACAGCGCGGGTTCCCAGCAGCACTGGGGCGAGACAGCTGATTCCCGCATCTACTTTGACCTTTCCAAACCGGGTGGACAGAACTTCGACCCTGCCAAGCGGCAGCCGCCGAGCTTCAACATCCAGCAATAAACCGGTTGGAAAAGAGACAGGACATCTGCCTGCGGGCGGGGTCCTGTTTTTTATGCGCCCTTAGTTCTTTTGGGCGTGCGCGGCACGCGCCCGATGGCGCATGCATGGTCATCGCAGCACAGACTTTGCACGCGCCTGCCCGGCAAATAACCCCCTGGGCAGCGCCGCCGCCGCGACGGGCTTTTGCGCGTTTGCATGCGCGCGCAGGCCCACTGCCAAGCAAAACGCTTATGCCCCGCGGGCACGTGCCCGGCGTCAGGAGCGGCGGCAGCGCATGCGCCGGCACCCGCAGAGATGCCTATTTCCCGCTGTGCGCATGCTTCAAGGCTCCCCCACAAGCGCGCGCACGACATCCGCGTTGGCCGGGCAAAAGGCGTAGTCGCCCAGCGCGCGTCCAGGCACCCAGCGCATATCCGTATGTACGCGCATTTGGGGTGTACCCTGTGTGATATGCGCGTCAAAAAAGGTGATCTCTACCGCGCCTTCCGGGTAGTCGTGCCGCACCACGACGCGCGCTTTTTCCAGCACGATGTGCACGCCCAGCTCCTCGGTGCACTCCCGCACGGCGCAGTCCTCTGCGCATTCGCCGGGCGCCAGCTTGCCGCCCGGGAACTCCCACAGGCCGCCGCACGCGCCCCCGGATGCGCGCTTGCAGATCAGCACCGCTCCTCCCTGATGGATGATCGCCGCCGCAATGCGTGTCATATCCCCCTCATCTCCCCTTTTCTTCCAAAGAAATCCGGATGGTTGCACACGAAATCAGCGCTTTATCGCGCTTCTTCCCACTGCGCAGGCCGAAAGCCCACCAGCACCTGCTGCGCGCCCACCAGTATCGGCCGCTTGATGAGCATGCCATCGGAGGCGAGCAGCGCAAGCTGCGCCTGGCGGGGCATGTCCGCGAGGCTGTCCTTAAGGCCCAGCGCGCGGTAGCGCAGGCCGCTGGTGTTGAAAAACGCGCGCAGGGGCAAGCCGCTTTTCTGTTGCCACGCGTCCAGTTCCGCGGCGGTGGGCACATCGCGCGTGATATCGCGCAGCGCGTAATCCATCTGATGGTCCTCCAAAAAGCGCTGCGCCGCCTTGCAGGTGCTGCACTTGGGATAAGCTACAAATAAAAACGCCATGTCTGCTAATCCTCCTGTTTGGTAAAAAGTGCCGTACCAAGCACCTGCCTAGCCCACTGTGCGTTCACCTCAAGCGGTGCGGGTGCCTTCAGCGCCGCGCGCAGGTTTTGCGCCGCCGCATCGTAGGTATCCCGCTGCACGGACAGGTGCAGTGCCTCTCCCGAAGCCGCCTGCCCGTAGAACAGCAGCTGCCCGCCCGATGCGCTCCCCGCGTAGTAGAGCGCGCCCACCGGCGATGCAGCGTGGGTCTTGTTGTACGTATCGCGCGCCATCAACTTGCACACCTCCAGCACGCGGTCGTCCAGCGCGTCTGATGCAAGCAGCGCTTTTTCGATCAGCGCGTCCGCGCGGCGCACCACGCGCAGTGTATAATCCCGCGGCAGACCAGCCTGCGCCGCGATGTCCGCAGGCGCGCCCTCGCCGAGCAGCATCGCCGCAAAGCGCCTATCTGCGTCAACATATACGCAGCTATAGTGCACAATCACGCTCCTGCGGCAGGCGGGACAGCGGTGCGAAAACATCCTTCCGGAAAGCAGCGCCTCTTTGGCGGATGCATCGCGCGCATCCACGCTGCGCACCACGCGCATCACAGAGACCGCGCCGCAGCTTGGGCAGGTTACCCGTTGTTCCACTTGATATCGCCCCCTATTCTGCTGTTATTATAGCCAAAGCCGCGCCCCTTGGGCAAGGTTTGTCTCGACAGCGCGCGTAAAGATGTGGTACATTGACGAAAAAGGAGGGATGCGCGTATGGCCGCATATCCTATCGATATCAAACAAAAGGTCCCCATCAACGGCCTGGCCCAAAGGGTGCACATCATAGGCAGCGACGCGGACAACCCCGTGGTGCTGTTTGTACATGGCGGGCCGGGCGTCACCGACCGGCACAGCGTGCTTGCGCACATGGGCCATCTCTACGAGCGGATC
Source organism: Maliibacterium massiliense (assembly GCF_900604345.1). GTDB lineage: Bacteria > Bacillota > Clostridia > Christensenellales > Maliibacteriaceae > Maliibacterium > Maliibacterium massiliense. The sequence goes on along the minus strand of NZ_LR026983.1, from coordinate 1,610,530 downwards.
ACCCTGGCCACCTGGGATCAGCGGGGCACGGGGGGCAGCTTCAAGGGGGCGGCGCCTGAGACCATGAACCTGGAACAGTTTGTGCAGGACACAAGGGCGATGGTCACCTACCTGTGCGAAAAATTTGGCAAAGAGAAGCTCTACCTTGTGGGCCACTCGTGGGGCAGTGCGCTGGGCACGGTGTTTGTCAAGCGTTACCCGGAGCACATCAAGGCCTACATCGGGCAGGGCCAGCTGGTGGACGGCGCGCGCAACGAGGCGCTCTCCTACGACTTTGTGCTGGAGAAGGCGACGGCGGCCCATGACCAGAAGGCGCTCGCCACGCTGCAGGCCATCGGCCGGCCCGAGGGTGGCCTCTACAAGGGGGATTTCTTCAAGGGCCTGATGGCCCAGCGCAAGCTGATGATGCGCTACGGCGGGGGCATCGCGGGCGGCTCGTCGCTGTGGAAGTCCACGGTGCGGCCCATCCTCTTCTCCGGCGAGTACAGCCTGGGCGATATCGCGGGTGTGCTGCGCGGCTACAGCTACAGCCTCAAGACCATGTGGCCCGAGGTGGTGCAGCTGGACTTTTTGGAGGGCTATCTGGACTTTGCCGTGCCCATGTTCTACTTCATCGGCCGGCAGGATTACAACACTCCGCGCACGCTCTCGGAAGCATACATCGCGCGCGTGCGCGCCCCGCGCAAGGAGCTGGTGTGGTTTGAGCATTCCGCCCACAGCCCCATCGCCGAAGAACCGGCGCGCTTTGCCCAGGAGCTGATGCGGCGCATCGATGCGCTGGAGCAGCCGCAGGATTGAACGCGACAGAACAGAACGCGCCCGGACGGACCTGTCCGGGCGTGTTTTTTGTGCTTTTCTTCAGGCGTCCTGCGTCTCAAAGAGGGACAGTAGCTCCCCGTAGCCCTGCTGCGCCATCTCCTCTTTGGGCACAAAGCGCAGCGCCGCTGAGTTGATGCAGTAGCGCTTGCCGCCCTTCTCCAGCGGACCATCGTCAAAGACGTGCCCCAGGTGCGCGTCCGACACCACCGTGCGCACCTCGCTGCGCACCATGTTGTGAGAGTAATCCATCCTTTCCGCCACCGCGGCCTCCACCACCGGCCGGGTGAAGCTGGGCCAGCCGCAGGGCGCGTCAAACTTATCCAGCGATGAGAACAGCGGCTCCCCGCTGATGACATCCACGTAAATGCCCGGCGCGTCATGGTTCCAGTAGGCGTTGTGGAAGGGCGGCTCGGTGCCGCCCTGGCGGGTGACCGCGTACTGCAGCGGCGAAAGGCGCTGGCGCAGCGCGCGCTCATCCGTCTCGATGCGCATGGCGCCCGCGTCGCGCGCGGCGCGGGCGCGGGCAAACTGCGCGGGGCTGATGTGGCAATAGCCGTCCGGATGCTTTTTAAGGTACTGCTGATGATACGCCTCGGCAGGATAAAAGCAGCGCAGGGGGGCAACCTCCACCGCGATGGGCGCGCTATAGTGCGCCGCAAGGGCGGTCACGACCCGCGCGATGATGGGCGCATCCGCCGCATCCGTGTAATAGACGCCGCTTCTGTACTGGTTGCCCACGTCGTTGCCTTGCCGGTCCACGCTCGTGGGGTCAATGGCGTTGAAAAACAGCTCCAGCAAAAAGGGCAGCGTCACCGCCTGCGCATCGTAGCGCACGCGCACCGTCTCTGCGTGGCCGGTGTGCTGGTGGCAGACCTGCTCATAGGTGGGGCGCTGCGTATCGCCGTTGGCGTAGCCCACGCACGTCTCCACCACGCCCTCCACCTCCTGCAGGTAGGCCTCCAGCCCCCAGAAGCATCCACCCGCCAGGTAAATCTCTTTTTCCACGTTCTTTCCACCAAATACCACGAAAACCACCTGCATCTTTCGATATACCTTGTAGTTTTGCCCGCCCCTTGCGCGCCTATGCATCATGGAGCATGGTACAATAAAAGCATACGAAAAAAGGAGGACGGCAACATGCAGCAACTGCGTGCGCATCTGGAAACGCTCGCGGACGAAACCTACCGCGCATTTCATCAAAAACTGCTGGGCGTGCCCACCGCGCCTGTGCTGGGTGTGCGCCTGCCCGCGCTGCGCGCCATCGCAAAACAGATCGCCCAGGGCGACTGGGAGGCGTATCTGCGTGCTGCGCGCGACGATTCGCTGGAGGAAACCATGCTGCAGGGCATGGTCATCGGCGCGGTGCGCGCGCACATCGATCAAGTGCTGCCCTATATCGCATCCTTTGTGCCGAAGATCGACAACTGGGCGGTGTGCGACAGCTTCTGCGCCAGCCTGCACATCGCAAAAAAGCAGCCCGCGCGCATGTGGGCGTTCCTGCAACCCTATCTGCACGCAGATGATGCGTACGCGCTGCGCTTTTGCGTGGTGATGCTGCTGGATTATTACGTCACGGACGATTACATCGACCAGGTGCTCCGGCTGCTCCCCGGCATCGCGCACCCCGGCTACTACGTGAAGATGGCCGTGGCCTGGGCGCTTTCCATCTGCTATATCAAATACCCCGCGCGCACGCTTGCCTGCCTCAAGACGGCCGATCTGGACGATGAAACCTACAATAAGGCGCTGCAGAAGATCATCGAGTCGCGACGCGTAAGCGACCAGGACAGGCGGCGCATCCGCGCCATGAAGCGCAAACGCCCGAAAACGGGGCGCGCGCTCCCTTCATGATCGTACGCAGCTGCCAAAGGGACGCATCATGGCGGCATCCATATATAAAGGGCGCGTGAACGCTTGTCCACGCGCCCTTTGTCCGTCAGCACCCAAGTTGACGCGCCGGTGCTGCGCTTAAAGGAACTTGTCGATATTGTCCTTTTCGATCCACTCGGGCGTCATCAGCACGAGCGGCTCTTTGATCTCTTCGCCGCGCATCACCTTGAAGCCCAGGTTTGCGCCATCGTAGCCCAGCTTGTAGGGGAACTGGGCGCTGGTTCCAAACTGCTTGCCCTCTTTGATGAAGCCCTTGGCGATATCGTCGCCGTTAATGCCCGCCACGAGCACCTTTTCCTGCAATTTGGTGCCCTCCAGTGCCGCGATGACGCCCTGCGCCGCGGTGTCGGAGAATGTCCATACCGCGTCGATATCCTCGCCGTGCGACTGCATGAAATTATTAAACACCTCCAGTGCCGCGTCCACCGTGTTTTTGCCATCGTGGGTATCGATGATCTTGATATCCGGATACTTGGCCAGCACCTCGTCGCGGCCCTGCGCGCGGTCGCGCGAGTTTGCATTGGTGCTGTCCTCAAAGACGATCAAATTGCCCTTGCCCCCCATAGCCTCGGCCAGATGCTCCATCTCAATGCGGCCGGCCGCCACGTTGTCGGTCTTGATAAACGCCTTGGCCAGCTCAGCGTTGTTGCAGCCCGAATCGATGATCACCACGGGAATCCCCGCGCGGTCCAGCGTATCGAGCGTCGCTATGGAGCCCTGCGGATCCACGGTCACCAGAAACACGCAGTCCACCTTGGAGTTGATCAAATCCTCCGCGTTATTTGTCTCCTTCTGCAGGTCCGTATTGCTGTCGAGCATCGTCAGCTTGTGCTGCGTGCCGTTTTCCTTGTTATAATCCGCAAAGGCGTCCTGTACCCCCTGGTATACATTGACAAAAAACGGCACGTTGACGGTGCGGATGATAAGACCGAATTCCAGCGCGCCCTCATCCTTGGCCTGCTCTTTGGCGCCGCAGCCCAGCAGGCTGGCAGCACAAACCAGCGCAAGCGCCAGCAACAGCGCAAGCTTTGCGTTATGTTTTTTCATAAATTGTGTCCTCCTAATGTGCAGTGGGGAAACATACCTGGCTCGGCCGAACTTCTGCAGTTATTATAGATAGCGGTGCTTTTCTCTGTCAATAGCAAGGCAGGCGTCCATTTTTCTGCAATGCATTGGTCGCAGCGCATATACAAAAAACACAGGGTGGATTGTACCTTGTGCGCGCCTGCGCACGTTTCCCCGCTGCGCCTGCCTACAGTCGCTTCGCATATTGTCTCATGCACTCTGAAAAAGGTGCATTGTACAATCTACAATGCACCCACGCACGATGCGCCGCGCAGCAATAAACATGGATCAAACGCGCGAAAAATGTAACAAACGCACATTTCTTACATCAGCTGCCCGCCTCATCTCCCTCAGCTGCCGAAGATGCGCGCGCTGGCGCGCGCAAAGTGTCCGCCGTCCTGCGGCAGGTAAGTCTTCATGGGGCAGGTCTTCTCCGCCACCACGCGCATCTGCGCAAGGGAGTCAATGTGGCCCAGCGCGTAAAACTGGCCGAGCAGATTGCCCATGGCCGTGGCAAAGGGGTTGCCCGCGCGCACCTGCATGCCGCTTGCGTCGCTGATCATCTGGCAGAGCAGGGCGTTGCGGCTGCCGCCGCTGATGATGGTGATCTCCGTGTAGTCGCTGCGGCCCGTGATGCGCTGCAGGTCCAGTATCGAACGCTTGAGCTGCAGAGCATAGCTTTCGTAGAGGCAGCGTGCCACCTCGCCGATGCTGTGGGGAACCTCCTGGTTCGTCTCGCGGCAATAGGCGCGGATGGTCTCGGGCATGTCGCTTTGGTAGATGCTGAAGCGCTGGTCGAATACGTCGATATAGCTGTCCGTCTGGCACTGGGATGCCAGCTCCACCAGCTCGCCGTGACCGATCTTCTCGCCCTTGCCGTTCCAGTAGCGCAGGCACTCCGATACGATGAAAAAGCCCGTCACGTCGCTCAGCAGCATGTATGCCCCCGGCCATACGGGCACGTTTTTGTAGCGGCTCTTGTAGGCGAGCTCGTTGATGATGGGCGTGGGTACCTCCACGCCCGGGTTGATCGTGGTGCCCATCGACAGATAGATCTTATCCTGGTTAAAGCCCGGCGCCGAGAGCATGGCCGTGGAGCTGTCAAATTCCACCGTGTAGACAAAGCGGCAGTTGGGGCAGTTTGTCTCCTCCGCCACCTGGGGCAGCAGCGGCCTGCCCACCGTGCCCGGTGGTACCACGCGTGGCAGAATATCCGTGGGGATGCCCAGTTTTTCAAGCAGCGGATAATTCCAATCATCAAAGTGGCTGTCCATTAGCACGCTTGCGCCCGCCATGGAGTGCTCCACCGCGCGCTCGCCCGTCAAAAAGAAGTTCATCAGGCCCGACAGGGGCAGCAGGGTGGCGTGCATGCCGCCCGTCAGGTCCCCCTCGCCCACCTCACAGAGCAGCTTGCAGATGTTGTTGCCGCTGATGGGGAACACGCCTGTTGCGTCGTAGAGCTCGCGCGGCGTCATGATGGGCGCAAGAAACTTTTCCCACTGTTTAAAGCGCACGTCCCTGCTGGAGGCGACTTGCCCCGCTAGCCGTCCCCTATCGTTGACAAAACCGTAGCAGCCGCTGGTCGCGTCCACGCCGATGCTCACCACGTCCCCCAGCGCGGAAAAACGCTTCATGCCCGCCTTGAGGTCCTGATAGATGTTGAACAGATTCCAGTACATGTGGCCGTTGATGTTGACAAACTTGTTCTCGATGACCGTCTCATCCAATATCTCCATCTGGCCATCGCGCATGGCGGCGGCCAACAGCTTGCCGCCGCTGTTGCCAATATCCAGCGCGACTGCGATCTTTCTCTCCATAGATACAAGCCCCCCAGCCAATAACGTGTTTTTTTAAAAAATACAAAACACTTCCGTTAATTCAAAAATACCACGTTCGCCTGGGCGCGCGCAAGCAAACGGGAATTTTCACAAAATTCTTTTCTCTGGCAAAAAATTTTATCCCACATCCGTCCGTGTACATACGGCGATGTACATATCCAACGTGGCATCCGCATGCATTCTATGATAAGATGCAGATAGAAACACAGATTCGATGCACATCGCCAGCATGCGTGCTTTGACGCGCGAACCTGTCCTGTTTCGACAATCAAATCCTTTGGGAGCAGCAGCATGAAGAAACTCGGTTTTGTCATTCCCTGGTTTGCAAAATCCATCCCCGGCGGCGCGGAGGCGGCGCTGCGCGGGCTGACGCGCGCGCTGCACGCTTCCGGCGTGGCGCTGGAGATTCTCACCACGCGCGTCAAAGAGTTTACCGCGGACTGGAACACAGACTACTACCCCGAGGGCGTGGAGATGATCGACGGCATCTGCGTGCGCCGTTTTTCCGTACGCCAGCGCGATACCGCCGCGTTTGATCAGGTCAATTACAAACTTATGTGCAACATCCCCCTTGCGCCCGAGGAGGAGGATGTCTTTCTGTGGGAGATGGTCAACAGCCCTGACCTGTACGCCTACATGGACGCGCATCAGGCACAATACAGCCTCTTTGTCTTTATCCCCTACATGTTCGGCACCACCTACTACGGCATGCAGGTGTGCCCGGAAAAATCCGTCATGATCCCCTGCTTCCACCGCGAGCAGTACATTGAGCTGCAGCATTTCAAGGCGCTGTTCCCGCGTGCGGCGGGCATGATCTTCCACGCGCAGCCCGAGAGCGACCTGGCGCATGCGACGTACGACCTCTCCAAGGTCAAGACGGCAGTGCTGGGCACCGGCCTGGACACAGACGTTTCCGGCTGCGCTGCGCGCTTTCGGGAAAAATACCAGCTGCAAGATCCGTTTATCCTGTACGCGGGCCGCAAGGACGCGGGGAAGAACATCCATGCCCTGCTCAACTACATGTACGCCTACAAACACCGCCACCTCAACCACCTGAAGCTGGTGCTCATCGGCGGCGGCGAGATCGAGATCCCCGCGCGCATCAAGCAGGACGTGATCGACTTGGGCTTTGTCCCCGTGCAGGACAAGTATGACGCCTACAGCGCCGCTACGCTGTTGTGCCAGCCTTCCAAGAATGAGAGTTTCTCGCTGGTCATCATGGAAAGCTGGCTATGCGGGCGGCCCGTGTTGGTGCATCAGGACTGCGCGGTGACGCGCCACTTTGCTGCGGACAGCAACGGCGGCCTGTATTTTGCCAATTACCTGGAGTTTGAAGGGGGGGTGGATTACATCCTCTACCACAGTGATGTTGCCGCGCAGATGGGCGCAAACGGAAGGGCGTACGTGCTTTCCCACTTCGCCTGGCCCGTCGTGGTGGCGCGTTACATGGCCTTCTTTCGCAGCGTGTGCGCCCCATCCGGCAAGATTGCAGAATAAAACGCCCCGGGATCAAACCCCGGGGCGTTTTGCATAGGCCATGGCAGCCGGATACCAGCATGAACGGCAGCACCGGCGCGAGCGGCGGCATGCGAACATCTCGGCAGAATACCTGCGCTGACGGCAGCTTTTTTTATATATGTATCAGCCAAACGCCGGCGTGGAAAGATAGCGCTCGCCCGTATCGGGCAGCAGGGCCACGATCAGCTTATCGGCGCAATCGGGGCGCTGGGCCAGAAGGGTTGCGGCGTGCACCGCCGCGCCCGAGGAGATGCCCGCAAGCACGCCGTCGCGCGCGGCAATGGCCCGCGCCGCGGCAAAGGCGTCCTCGTTTTCCACATGGAGGATCTCATCGTATACCTTGGTATCCAGGGTATCGGGCACAAACCCCGCGCCGATGCCCTGTATCTTGTGGGGGCCGGGCGCGCCGCCGGAGAGCACGGGCGAATCGGCCGGCTCCACAGCCACCACGCGCACCCGCGGGTTCTGTTCCTTGAGATAGCGCCCCACGCCCGTAATGGTGCCTCCCGTGCCGATGCCGGCGACAAAGATGTCCACCTGCCCGTCCGTATCCTGCCAGATCTCCGGCCCGGTGGCCGCATAATGCGCCTGGGGATTGGCCTGGTTGCTGAACTGGCCCGGTATAAACGCGTTGGGCTCTGCCTGGGCCAGTTCCTCCGCCTTGGCGATGGCCCCCTTCATGCCCTGCGCCCCATCGGTGAGCACCAAATGCGCGCCGTACGCCTGCAGCAGCCTGCGCCGTTCCACGCTCATCGTCTCGGGCATGGTGAGCACCACGCGGTAGCCGCGCGCCGCGGCGATAGCAGCAAGTCCAATGCCCGTGTTGCCGCTGGTGGGTTCAATGATCACACTCTCCGGCCGCAGCGCGCCGCTCTTCTCGGCCGCGTCCAGCATGGCGCGCGCAATGCGGTCCTTGACGCTGCCAGCGGGGTTGCATGCCTCCACCTTGGCCACGATGGGGCGCGTCAGGCCCGCCGCGCGGCTGTAGTTGCCCAGGGCGACCAGGGGTGTTGCGCCCACCAGGGACGCGATACTCTGATGAATGTTCATCTATAAAACCTTCCTTTCAAAGGGGGGTACTGCTTATCGGACGGTTTACTCTATATTTCCTATATGTTTACTATGATAATTCTCTTTCCATGCTCTGTCAATCCTTTCAAACATGAAAAAAGGGCCTTGCTATAACTAGCAATGCCCGCAAACGCACGTTTCCATGCTAAATCACATAGTCCCCTGCGCCATCCTTGGCGCGCTGGATATCCACCAGGTTCTGCAGGGTGATGTTATCCACTACATCGTTGATCGCACTGTAGAGCCGCTCCCACACCGCCAGCGTGGCGCACCGGCTGCAGCGCGCGCACTGGTTAGGATCATCCTCCAGGCAGGCCACCGGCGCAAGGCTGCCCTCTGTGACGCGCAGGATCTCGCCCACCGTGTAGCCGGCCGGCGCGCGCACCAGCATGTAGCCGCCCTGGGGACCGCGCACGCTTTTGAGAAAACCGGAGCGGTGAAACAGCACCACAATCTGCTCCAGATACTTTACGGAGATACCCTGGCGCTGGGAAACATCCCGCAGCGAGACGCATTTGCCCGTGTCATGCAGGGCCAAATCCAGCATCAGCCGCAGTGCGTAGCGTCCCTTTGTGGAAATCTTCATCAGCTTCGCCCCCTTTATATCCTATTATATGATAGGAATTATCGGCATTGCAATGCCTTTATGGGAGGAAACACAGCTATTCCCTAGGACCACCTCTTTTGGCGCGGCGCCTTTCGATACAAAAAAAGGCGCGCCCCTTGCGGTACGCGCGCGCCCCTGTCAAAATGCCGTTGTGCCCGATGACATCATTCCTTTTCTGCGGCAAACACCAGCTGCTGCGTCTTGAGCGGGTCGGGCTTAAAGGAAATCTCCCGTTTTCCCCCCTCTGGCACCTCGTACCCAAGCACGCCGGACATCTTTTTGCCTGCCGCCACGCTGCCGTCAAGCTGGGCCTCGCTGCCCTTGCTCCCCAGCGTAGGGATGCTGATATCCACCTTGGTGTCATCCACATAGCATGCAAACGACATCATGGAGCTGACGGCCAGCTCCCGGTCGCTGTTGTTTTGGATATCCAGCTTGCAGAGCAAAAAGACGTTGCCCGCCTCGGGCTTGATCAGCGCGCCTGCCGTCTCGGTCACATCCACCAGCGTGGCCTAGACGCCGCCCAGCTCGCCCGTCTCTCCCTTGGCAAGCGGCGGCGGGCGCGCGCGTGCCGCGCGATGCCATCGTGATGTTCGGCCTCAACCAGGCGCTGGACGTCTTTGCCGTGGAGGATCTGCTGGCGCAGGCAGGGGAAGCGACCCTGTGCAGCGCACAATGAGACATGCCTGTCCAAACGCCCCCGCATCGCGGGGGCGTTTTTTTATCCCCCCGGCGCGTTTTTTCGCCTCCGCTATTGCGCAAAGCCCTTTGCCTCGCGCGCATTCTGCCCACGCGGGGGCCTTTGCTGGCAGCCCCTCTTTTATCCTCCCCCTCGTTTTACACATGCCAGCCCGCGGACCATCAAAACAGCCCCCGGGGCAGGCGGATATCCGCATGGGGCACCTTCGCCCAGGAAAAACCGGCCACAAGCGCCTGCGGCGTGACAGGCACGGGCCGCTGCTGCAGCCCCGCCGCATAGGCCAGGCGCCCCACGATATCCGCGCCGCACAGGCCGCGCGTGCGCAGCGCGTCCAAATCCATGTCTGCGTCGCGCTTGGAGAGGCGGCGGCCGTCGGCCGCCAGTAGCAGTGGCGCGTGGCAGAAGCGCGGCGCGCTAAAGCCCAGCAGACGGTAGAGCAGCAGCTGCCGCGGCGTGGAGGATAGCAGGTCCCTACCACGCACCACCTCGGTGACGCCCATGGCCGCATCGTCCGCCACCACCGCCAGCTGGTAGGCAAACACGCCGTCGGAGCGGCGCAGGATGAAATCTCCGCAGTCGCTGGGCAGGTACTGACATACCTGCCCGTAATGCCCGTCTGTAAAAGAGATGGTCTCATCGGGCACGCGCAGGCGCAGGGCGGGCCTGCGCTGCAGCATGCGGCGCGCCACCTGCCGCGCGTCCAGGCCGCGGCAGCGGCCGCTGTAGATCACCTCGCCGTCGGAGGCGTGGGGCGCGTCGGCCGCGTGCAGCTGGGCGCGGCTGCAAAAGCAGGGATAGACCATATCCATCTGCTGCAGCTGATCCAGCATGCGGGCGTAATAGGCGCCGCGCTGGCCCTGGTAATAGGGGGCGTGCGGCCCGCCGTCGCTTCCACCCTCATCCCAGTCCAGACCGAGAAAGCGCAGGTCCTCCTCCAGCTGCGCCGCGTATGGCATCGACGAGCGGTCGGGGTCCAGATCCTCGACGCGCAGCACCACCCGCCCGCCCTGGGCGCGCGCCGAGAGCCACGCAAGCAGCGCGCAAAACAGGTTGCCCAGGTGCATCCGCCCGCTGGGCGTGGGCGCAAAGCGCCCCACCACCGAATCTGTCATGCATGCACCTCCCTTTCGCCTCGTTGATCCAATCCAAAGAATAGTGCCCGGCGCGCAAAAGCACACCCCTGCCCATGCCGCTATCCCGCGCTACAGATACGCCTTGACATAGGTAAAGACCATCCTTCTACCCCAGCGCAGCTGCGCGTAAAGCGCGCGGCAGACGCGCGCGTAGGCGTCGCGCGCTTCCCGCGTCACCGTGTCAGATGCGGGTGCGCGGGCGAACGCCTCCTGTTGCGCAGCTTGCACCAAAACCGCGGATGCGCCTTGCGCTACCTGCGGCAACGCCGCCGCAAGCGCGGCGCAGAAATCCGGCTCAGACCCATCGTAATCGCGCAACAGGCCGGCCCAGTGCAGCATCTCCAGCGCCAGCACCAGCAACTTATCCGCCCGCAGACGCGCATGCCGCCGCAGCATCCGGTGCCGGTGCATCCATGCGCCCAGCACCAGCAGCGCGCATGCGGCCATCGCGCCCGCTGCAATCCACAGCCAGGCGCGCCGCGCACTGCCGCTATACCCGGCGCAGGCGCGCTCTGTGTGGGCTGCGGCGCGCTCTGGGCGGGGGTGGGCGTGGCCTGAGGTTGCTGCACCGCCTCGGCGTATGGCATATCGCTCGGATTGTTGGCCGTACCCGGCGGCGTCACCTCCACGGGGATCCAGCCCGCGTCCGCGCGGTATACCTCCACCCAGGCGTGCGCCTGCGCGTCGGCCAGCACGGCCCGATAGCTGCCGTCCTGCTGCCGGACAAACGCGTCGGGCTGCACCACATACCCGGTCGCATAGCGCGCCGGGATTCCGTATAGCCGGTACATCAGCGCCGCGGTGGTAGCGTAGTGCTGGCAATAGCCCCGCCGGCTTTCAAAGAGAAAGTATTCCGCAATATCCCTGCCCAGCGGCGCATTGCCCGGCGTGAGGGTGTAGGTGGTGTTGCTTCGCAGCGTACGCAGGATAAACGCGGTGATTTCCTCCTCCGTTTTCAGCGGGTTTTGCGCGCACAGCGCCGCAATGCGGGGGATGCGCGCCTGCTCGGCGTCCAGATAGGCGCCGTGGGCAAACTGCCCGTAGGCGTTCTCCTGCGGCAGATACCAGTCGGGCAGCGCCCCAACCATATCCACATCCACGTAAACGCTGGAGGCATAGAAGGACATCACATCGCCTACGGCGCCCTGCTGTAGGATCGCCTGCGTCCGCTTGGCGGAATCGAGAGTCGCCAAAAACGTCTGCACGTCGAAGAAACGGTATTCCGCCTTGGATACATCGCTGCGCATCGAGATGTACGGCGCGTACGCGTCCAACGTATCCGGTGACAGCGCGCGGATGCGCGCGGCGTTTTCCGCAAGCGGCGCCCCGCGCGCCACCATCCACTGCATCAGCGCGCACTGCCGTTCGGCCACGTTCTCCTGCGGCAGATAGACGGACAGCTCGCCGCCCAGCAGCACAGCTGGATCCTGCGCCTGTTCCCACGCCGCGCCTGTATAGGCGCCCCCCGTAAACCCTTTGAGATAGAGCGGCGCTTTCGGCCGCGCATCCAGCGTCACCTCCAGGCGGGGCGCATCCTCCGGATAGAGATTCCCCCTGTTGACAATGCCCGTGGCCGCGTCCACGCCGCCCTCCGCGCGGATGCGCTGGATTTGCCGGTCCAGCGCTTCAGACATGGAAAACAACCGGTCCATGGACGCCTGCGGCAGCTGGCACACCGCCACCAGCGCCGATGCGCAGAATGCCAGCACCAGCACCAGGCTGGTGATCTGCACCCCCGCCCTGGGCGATGCATAGCGCACCCTTTCCGCCTGGTTGAGCACGCTACAGCCGATATGGAACGCACCGAACAGGCCGATGGACAGCCAATCCGTGCTTTTGCCAAGGGGCTGGGCCAGCAGCACCATGGGCAGCGAAAAGCACAAAAACATCCAGCCCTTATGCCACACAAAGGCCAGCAAATAGAGCCCCACCGCGCACAGCGCTAGAAATACCGCCGCGGTGGCGGTGACGTCAATGGCCTGCAGGGAAGGCGGGTCTGTCTTGACGGCATCGAGTATCCGGCCCCACTGCCGCAGCATGGCGGGCAGGCCCATCAGGGCAATAACCGCCGCCAATGCGCCTAGGGCGATGCGGATATGCGGATACGCCCCTCCATCATGGCGCCACCACCAGATCACGATGCAGAAGAGCAGCACCAAAAAGCACAGCAGCTCCAGGTTGAACACCACATACACCAGGTGCCAAACCTCATAGAGGATGCCGTACATGCCGCAGAGAAAGCACAGCAGTTCGGCGATGCGCGCCGCGCGCGCCTGCGTCTCTTGCTGCGGCTCCACAGCGCGCAGCGCAACTGCCTGCGCCCCTCCCTTCACGCGTTGTCCGTGCGGCCGCCTAGACAAAAAGACACCTTCTCTCCATCTGGCTGATACAGTCGTCCGGCGTAAATTGGGCAAGCACGCGCCCTTGCCAGTGCAGCGCCAGGCCCGCGTCCAGTTCAAAGCACGGCTGGTCCAAGGCACGCGCCCCCACTTGCGGGGAAGGCAGTGCCTCGTCCGCGCACACGCGTCCCACCAGCGCGGCGATCATCTGGCGATAACCCGCCGGCGTCTCGACGCTGAAGTATGCACCCTGATCCCCCGCCATGTATACGTCGTGGGGCATCTGCAGCTGCAACAGGCCCAGGCTCAGGGCGGAGGCCACCTCCAAAAAGGCATCCCGCGCGCGCACGTCTGGGGCGAGGCCCGCCGCATCCAGCCGCAGCGCGACGCGCCCCCGCTGCTGCGCGCTGTAGCGCTTGCTCATCAGCGTGCCCTGCCGCGCGCTCAGTTTCCAGTGGATATTGCGCATGGCGTCGCCCGGACGGTATGCATCGATTTGATAGATATCAGGCGGCTGATCCCCCGCCCTTGGCGCGGGCTGCTCCTGCCAGACGGCCTGATCCATGCCTGCCGGCGCGATACGCATAGCCTTTTCTGCGGGCAGCACCAGCGCCTGCACGCGCGTGCCGATCCTTTTGCGCCCGCAGAAAACTCCCAGCGCGTCGTACGCGCGCACCTGCTCCAGCGTCACGCGCAGCACCCCGCAGTACTGCGCGCATACCTCAAAGGGAATCGTCTGCTGCGCGCCCGCCGCCACGCCTGCGCACAGCTGCTGGGCGCATGCCTCCGCACACAGATCACCAGACAGCCGCAGCACAACCTGGGTGATGGGCAGTCGGCCGTGGTTGACCACCACCAGGCTGCCCTTGAGCGCGCCCCCCTTATAGACCTGCGCGCCATCGAGCGCCACGCGCACCTCCAGCGCGCGCACCGCATATTGGCTGCATAAAAACAGGCAAGCCCCCAGCAACAGTAGCACCAGAAACAGCTGCATCAGCGCAGGCGAATGATAAAAGCCGGCCAGGTAAAACGTAAGGCCGCTCAATAGCAGAAACAGCGCCTTTTTCATCGTCTCACGCCTCGCGGGTCGTGGGCTTGTCCGTCTCCTTTAGAATGCGCTGCAGCACGTCGCGCTTGCGCACCCCCTCCAGACGCGCCCTGCCGTTGAGCAAAATGCGGTGGGTGATCACCAGCGGGAACTGGTCTACGACATCCGCCGGCGTGACAAAATCGCGGCCCCGCAGCCAGGCAGCAGCGCGCGCCATCTTGACCAGGGCAATGGTGCCTCGGGGGCTTGCGCCCATCTGCAGGTAAGGGTCATCGCGCGTGGCCGCCACCAGGCGCACGATGTATGCGTAAACGGTATCATGCAGGTACACCTGCCCCACCGCGCGCTGCATGGCCGACAGCGCAGATGCGTCTATCATGGCGGACAGCTGCTCTGCGCGCTTCTCGCCGTTGGCCTGCTTGGCCAGCGCGATCTCGCTTGCAAAATCCGGATAGCCGATGGACATCTGGATCATAAACCGGTCCATCTGCGCCATGGGAAGCGGCTGGGTACCCTCGGCGCTCAGGGGGTTTTGCGTTGCGATGACGAAAAAGGGCGCGGGCACTGGACGCGTCACGCCGTCGACGCTCACGGCGCCCTCCTCCATCGTCTCCAGCAGCGCGGACTGCGTTTTGGGGGATGTGCGGTTGATCTCGTCGGCCAGCAGGATGTTGCAGAACACCGCGCCGGGCTGGTAGACAAACGCCTCCTTGTCCTTGCGGTAGATGGAAAAGCCCGTCAAATCCGAGGGGAGCACGTCAGGCGTAAACTGCACGCGGCGCCACTGCAGCCCCATCAGGCGAGAGAGCGCAAGCGCCAGCGTGGTCTTGCCCACGCCCGGGATATCCTCAATGAGCACGTGCCCGCCCGCGAGCATGGTGGCAAACGCCTCCATCACGGGCTCCTCCTTGCCCAGCAGCACCTGGTTGATGGCCGCGAGCATCTTCTGCGCCAAATCCCTGTTTGGATCCATGTTAACCCTCCCAACTGACCGCATACACCCCTGCACGCGGGGAAAAAGCAGCCGCTTTGGGCTGCGGACACAGACGATGGCAACGCGCACGAGCGCGGCGCTGCAAAGAACAATCGACAAAATTCCTTTTTCCTAGCATATCGGATTTTGCATCCATACGCAAGTGCAGGGGACCTGCGCGCGTTGGCGCCGCGCTCGAAAAAGGGCGCCGCACACCGTCGGCGCCGTGGAACCATTCTTTGTATCGGATGGGGAGCACGTACAGGCGCGGCCGACACCATAGACTGCGTGCCGCATCGGGGGAGCACTGCACACGCCGACGCTGCGAGCTCCTTCCTTGTATCAGGCAGGGGGCACGTTCAGACGCGGCCGCCGCCATAGACTGCGCGCCGCATCGGGGGAGCACTGCACACGCCGACGCTGCGAGCTCCTTCCTTGTATCAGGCAGGGGGCACGTTCAGACGCGGCCGCCGCCATAGACTGCGCGCCGCATCGGGGGAGCACTTGCACCGCAGGCCCCTTTATACCGGATGCAGGGACCACGTACAGGCACGGCGACCGCTATAGACTGCGTACCGCATCGGGGGAGCACTGCACACGCCGACGCTGCGAGCTCCTTCCTTGTATCAGGCAGGGGACATGCAAGAGCGCCGCGCAAAAGTTGATACCGCGCGGCATATATGCCCGTTTAGACGCCCGCGTCCGTCCTTTGACACGGCCGCAAGGGTGGCCGCGCTGCAAGCTTCAAGTGCGTGCGTTGCCCCGCAGGATCAGCGCCTCTTTCTGCGCGTGGGTCAGTTTTTTCAGCGCCGCCTCGCGCTGCATGGCCTCGTGCTTGCTGGCAAACGCCTCATAATAGGCGAGCGTAACCGGCAGCCGCGCGCGCGTGTACTTGGCGCCACTGCCCTGGTTGTGCGCCTGCACCCGCCGGGCAAGGTTTGTGGTATAGCCGCTGTAGATGGTGCCGTCCGCGCAGCGGAGCAGATAGGCGTAGTGTTCCATGAATTGCAGCGTTCCTTTCCGCGCAAAGCGTGCAATGTGGCGTCTGCCTCCATTATAAAAGATTATCCAGGAATTTGCTGCACGTATCGCCTCCAAATTTACAGACGCCCCACGCAGTAAGAGCGCATTGGGCGGGAGCACATATGTCTTACCTGCGGTCAAAAGATGCATCTCCGTTTGCCCTGTCACATGTTTGGGGAGAGCGGCGTTTTCTTTGCTCCATATCTGACGGTTATAAAACACGGACAAACCCCGTCACGCCTGCCTGTGCCTTACAACCCCCGCCGCTTTCCGTTCTTTAGCGCTACAGGGCGCAGGGCAAGGCGCCGTCTGCTATCAAGGATACAGTGCTTAAGCGCGCGCTCGGAAAAATCGCGTACTTTATTGTGTACCTGCGGTAAGCAAAAAGCCCCGAACCCGCTGGGGCTCTTGGGCTTGAGCTTGTGTGAGCCACATGAAAAAGATATTTTTGCGTTTTTAGATGAGCGTACTGAACTCTCGTGCCCCGAAAAAGGTTGGTAGCAAGCCGAAGCGTGGCGAGCGCGTTTACAAGCGCACAGCGAAGGCGCAGCGTGACCTTTTTCGGAGAAGGAGGTGCAGCGGAATGAGTGCGCCGGTGACTTTACAAAAAAGTCGCCGCAAGCGATATGCAGCTTGCGGCGACGTGGCTGGGCTTGACGATATGGATACCCTATTTCGGGCAATAAAAAATTCGCAAACCGTCAAAGCAGTTTGCGAACTTGGGTGCGGCAACTTGCCGCTGGTGGAGACGAGGGGAGTCGAACCCCTGTCCGAAGACCGATCCTACAGACTTTCTCCGAGCGCAGACCATGCTTTGACATTCCCTCTGCCGGCCCTGCATGGACACAGTGCCGGTTTTAGTAGCTTCATCAATCCCACCTGCGGCAAAGCTTACGCAGGCTGGTTCCCCACCTTAATGACGCCTAGCACGCGCGGCGTGGGAACCGTGCGGCAGACGCACAGCCGTTAGGCTGCGAGTGCGACTTTGTTATTGTTCGCGTTTAATTTGTAGGTTTCCGTTGTTGACGCGGCCAGAATCCGCGGCTCGCTTATCTGTTCTCACTGATCCCCGTCGAAACCATGTACGTCCCCCTATCATGCGGATGCGGGGTGCATCCGCAAATGCTATGCTTCCTTTGCGCGGCTGCGGAACGCGCGCTCGATCTGGCGCTTTGCGTCACGGTCCGCCAGGCTATGGCGCTTATCGTGCAGCTTTTTGCCCTTGGCAAGGGCCAGGCGCATTTTGACCAAGCCCGCCTTGAGGTAGAGCTCCAGCGGAATCAGGGCCATGCCGTCCTGTCCCACGGCGCCGATGAGCCTGCGGATCTCGCTTTTGTTGAGCAGCAGCTTGCGCGTGCGCATGGGATCCTGGTTGTAGCGGTTTCCCTGCTCAAAAGGCGAGATGTGCATGCCCTGGACGTAAACTTCCCCTTCGCGGATGACGACATAGCTATCGCGCAGGTTGACCTTGCCCTGGCGGATGGATTTAACCTCCGTGCCGGCCAGCACAAGGCCTGCCTCCATCGTATCCTCGATGAAGTAATCGTGCCGCGCCTTGCGGTTGTGCGCCACGATTTTTACGCCCTCCTGCTTTTTCGATGCCATGCCCTCACCCCCTTTTGCCGCGATGGGCTCTTATTATAGCACGCGCCCGCGTGCGGATCAAGCTTGTTTCGCCTCGGGCTGCGCCAGCTCAAAATCGATGGTACGGTTGGTCATGTTGGCCTTGACCACGCGGATGCGCACGATATCGCCCATGCGGAAGGTGCGCCTGGAGCGCGCGCCCATCAGGTACTGGCGCGTCTCGTCGTAGTTGTACGCATCATCCGTCAGGGTAGATATATGCACCATGCCCTCCACGGTATTATCCAGCTCCACGTAAAAGCCGTAGTTGGCCACGCCCGAAATGAGGCCGTCGTATTCCTCGCCGATATGGCCCAGCATGTACTCGCACTTTTTGAGATCGTCCGCGGCACGCTCTGCGTCCATGGCGTTGCGCTCGCACTCGCTGGTCTGCTTCGCGATGCCGTCCAGCTCGCTTTCCAGCATGGCTACGATGCGGTCGGTGAGCTTGCCGTCCATCTGATAGTGCAAAATGCGGTGCACAATCAGGTCCGGATAGCGGCGGATGGGGGAGGTAAAGTGGCAGTAATCGTCCAGCGCCAGGCCGAAATGACCCAAATTAACGGGCAGATAGCGCGCCTTTTGCATGGAGCGCAGCATCAGCCGGGTGATGACCACTTCCTCCGCGGTGCCGCGGATGCGCTTGAGCAGCTGCTGCAGCACGCGCGGCTGGATGCCCTCGGAGCGCTCGGGCAGCTTGTAGCCGAACAGCGCGATGAAATGGGAAAACGCGATCATCTTCTGCGGATCGGGCTGCTCGTGCACGCGGTACAGACAGGGGATATCCATGGTGCGGGCGTGTTCGGCCACCGTCTCGTTGGCACAGAGCATAAACTCTTCAATCATATGGTTGGCGGTGCCCTGCTCGCGGCGCTTGACGTCCACGGCCCTGCCCTCGTCATCCAGCACGATGTAGGACTCGCTTAAGTCAAAGTCGATACTGCCCCGCTTCATGCGGCGCGCGCGCAGCCAGCCCATGAGCGTCTGCATCTGTCTGAGGGTATCGCACAGCTCGGGGCCGAAGTGGTCCCTGATTTCGGGATCGTCATTGTCTAAAAACGCCGTCACATCGTCGTACACCAGCCGGTGCTTGTTGTTGATGACGCTGGCACAGATGCGGTAGTTGATCACGCGCCCCAGGCTGTTGATGTCCATAAAGGCGGTCATGGCCAGGCGGTCCACCCCCTCGTTGAGGGAGCAGATGCCATTGGAAAGCTCGCGCGGCAGCATGGGGATCACCCTGTCGGGGAAGTACACGCTGGTGCTGCGATAGAGCGCCTCGTCGTCCAGCGGCGTACCGGGGGTGACGTAGTGGCTCACGTCCGCAATATGCACGCCCAGGCGCATCACATCGTCTGAAAGCACCTCCAGCGAGACCGCGTCGTCCAAGTCCTTGGAATCCGCCCCGTCGATGGAGAGGATCATCAGATCGCGCAGGTCCTCACGGCCCTGCATGTCCTTCTTTGTAATGCCAGCGCTGTCGATCCGCTCCGCCTCGCGCTGCACATCCTCGGGGAACTCCTCGCGCAGGCCGTACTGGCGCACGATGGCCAGAATATCGCAGCCCGGCGTGCCCGCCGCGCCCAGCACCTCGCTGATGCGGCCGCGCAGCGCCCTGCGCTGCTCGGGATACTGGGTGATCTCCGCCACCACGCGGTCGTCGTGTTTGGCGCCGTGCAGGTCCTTCTTCTCCACGATCATGGGATCACAGATGCGCGGGTCGTCGGGAATGACGATAGGCAGGTTTTTGGACGTATCGAGCATGCCCACGATAAAGGTGCGCTTGCGCTGCACGATGCGCTCCACCGCGCCCTCCGGCCCGCGGCCGCGCCTTCCCGAGGGCATGATGCGCACCAGCACAATATCGCCCGACATCGCGCCGTTCATGTGCGGAGGCGGCACAAAGGCGTCCTCCTTCACCTTATCGTCGCCCACCGCAAAGCCGAAGCCGCGCGCGTTGCGCTGCATGCGGCCGCGCAGCATGCCCATCAGCTCAGGCAGCGCCAGGCGTCCCTTCTTGCTGGCGATGACATACGCCTGCTCCTCCAGAAAGCGCAGCGCCTCCTGAAAATCCGCGTCCTTGGGGTCGATATCCAGGTCCAAAGCCACATCCTCGGGCAGAACTGCGTTCCTGTGCCGCTTGAGCACGTCCAGTATATCGTCGCGCAGCTGTTGTTTTTCCTCTTCCTTCAAGTAAAATCCTCCTCTTTGCTCCATCCACAACTTCTTTTCTTTCCGCGATAAGCACCGGTATGTACTTAATGTATGAAAAAAGCGACAGCTTATCCGCCGCCGCCTTATCTAGCAAACGTGTATGCACACATCAGCCACCGAACTTCTGCATCAGTACCATTGCGATCGACAATACGACAAGCGCGATACCGCCGATGCGCGTGTACATCACCAGACGCTGCTGGCGGCTCTTGGTCTGACTGCGATTCATGAACGTGTCTGACGTGCTGCCACCCAGCGCGCCGATGCCGTCCGAAGCGCTGTCCTGCATCATGACGACCACAATCAAAGCAATGCTAATCAATGCCAGGAGCACCGTTGCGATGATCTCAATCACCGTAAGCACGGCCATCCCTCCTTGTTCTTTCGCTAAAATAACAGATGTATTATAGCATGGACATTGTGCCATTGCAAGCAATACTTTTATACATTATACCCGCTCCACGTCCGTCCAGGCCCGCGTGGCCGCCGCGCGCGCGACTGCCTCCAGCAGCGCTGTGGTGCGCGCGCCCTCGGTAAAGTCGGGCATGGCCTCTCCGCCCTGGGCGATCGCCTTGTAAAAGTGCGCCATCTCATGCACAAAGGTGTGCTCATAGCCCAGCGCGTGGCCCACCGGCCACCAACACCCGCCGTAAGGATGGCACGCATCGTTGACCTGGATGGTGCGCCAGCCGGCGAGCGCCTGCGGATCCTCGGCATTGTAGTAGCCCAGCTCGTTGAACCGCTGCAGGTCAAAGCGCAGCGATCCCTTCTCCCCGTTGATCTCAAAGCGCAGAGCGTTTTTTTCGCCCGGGGCAAAGCGCGTGGCCTCCACGCTGCCCATCGCGCCGCAGGCAAACTGCGCCAGATACCCGCAGGCATCGTCCACATCCACGCGCTCCCCCTGGCGCGCTGCGACAAAGGTGCGCTGCTGGGCCGCCACCGAGTCGACCTCCCCCACCAGATAGCGCGCAAGGTCCGATACGTGGGAGCCGATGTCCCCCAGCGCGCCCGATCCCGCGCACTGTTTGCGATAGCGCCAGCTCATGCCCTGGCCGCCGTCGTTGCCCCAGTCCTGCGCATACACACCGCGGAAATGGTAGATGCGCCCTAGCGCCCCCTCTTGAAGCATCTGGCGCGCCAGCAGTACCGCGGGCACATAGCGATAGTTGAAGCCCAGCTGCGCCACCACGCCCGCATCGCCTGCCGCCTCGGCCATGGCGCGCGCCTGCGCGAGGGTAAAGCACATGGGTTTTTCCAGCAACATGTGCTTGCCCGCCTGCGCGCAGGCCATCGCCATATCGTAGTGCAGAAAGGCAGGCGTGCAGATGTGCACCACGTCGATATCCCGCCGCGCCACCGCGCGCCGCCAGTCCGTCTCTATCTGCGCAAAGCCCAGGCGCGCCGCCGCCGCTTTGAGCGGTTCCTCCCGCTGCCCGCACAGCACCGCGCGCTCCACCTCCGCGCCCACGTCAAAGAACATGGGCAGGCGCGCGAGCGCGTTTGCGTGCGCACGCCCCATAAACGCATAGCCGATCATCGCCACGCGCAGTTTTTTCGCCATGGCCCAATTCCCCTCCTTTTGTTTTTTCTTTCCTCCATTATACACGATCCCACCGCCTGTATGCGCAGTTCGACCGCATATCGTAAAAGCATTGCGCAACCGTCTTTTGCAGGGTACACTCATCTTGCAAGCAGGGGAGGTGCACACATGGATGTGGAACTGAAATTGGGATCCCAATACCCGGAGGTCAAAATCGTCATCTGCGCGCCTGGCATGACGCCGCAAGTCAGCGAACTTATGGAGAAGCTCACGCAGAACGCCAGCCAGAGCGTGGCCGGCTGGCGCGACGGCTCGGTGTTCCTGCTGGACGCGCAGCAGATTATCAGCTTTTATGCGGAGGGCCAGCACGTCTACGCGCGCAGCGCGCAGGGCGTGTTCCGCGTCAAAAGCCGCCTCTACCAGCTGGAGCAGCAGTATGCCGGCACCCGCTTTGTGCGCATCTCCAATGCGGAGATCATCAATCTGTGCATGGTGTCCCATCTGGATATGCGCATCAGCGGCAGCATCTGCATCAAACTCAAGGACGGCAGCCAAACCTTTGTCTCCCGCCGCTACGTCGATAAAATCAAACAACAACTGCAATTGAGGTGATTGTTTATGAAGAAAAGAGTCTTTTTACGCGCGTTGCTGGGCGCCCCGCTGGGCGTATTCATCTGCATGACGATCGCGCTTATCCTCTCCCTGTGCCGCGGGGAACTGGTCGTGGTAGCTATCCCCGCAAGCCAGATGGACCCCGTGGCAGCGTTTGCCCTGCAGTACGGGCTGAGCATGCTGCTGGGCGCGGTGTTTGCCGGCGCCTCCTGCATCTTTGAGGTGGAGCGCTGGAGCCTGCTCAAGCAGACGTGCCTGCACTTTTGCATCGTCACGCCGGTGATGTTCCTCATATCCGTGCTCTGCCAGTGGATGCCCGTGGAGCTGGACTATATCCTAGCGTATATCGGCATCTTTCTTGTGACCTACGCGATCTGCTGGTACTGCCAGTACCGCTTTTGGTCGCGCAAGGTCAAGGACGTCAACGACATGCTCCATTCCTCATAGTACAGCCAGCAAAGGCGCACCGCAAAGCTGCGGCGCGCCTTCTTTTCTTTGCGGAAAAGATTTGGTATAATACCTATGCAAACATATATTTTATACTGTATGTAAAGGAGACGGTCAGCTATGGCAAATGCAACCGGGGCCGCGCGGCCCATCAGCGGCCAGACGCGCGCAACGCTGCTGGCCTGCCAGCGCGATGAGATCACCGGCAGCGCGATTTACGCCGCCATCGCCCGCAGGCAGAAGCATCCGCAAAACAAGGCGCTGCTTGCGCGCATGGCCCAGGAGGAGCAGGAGCACGCCGACATGTGGCGCAGCTACACGGGAAAGGATGTGCGCCCGCGCAGGCTGCGCGTGTGGTTTTACGTGGCGCTGAGCGTTGTGATGGGCTTTACCTTTGTGCTCAAACGCATCCAGAAAGATGAGCAGCTCACCCAGAAGGCATACGCGCGCCTGGGCGAGGAGGTGCCCGAGGCGCTGGACTTTATGGCGCAGGAGGATGCGCATGAGGAAGAGCTCATCGGCATGCTTGACGAGGAGCGCCTGCAGTACGTAGGCGCCATGGTGCTGGGCTTAAACGACGCGCTGGTGGAATTGACCGGTACCATCGCAGGGATGACCTTTGCGCTGCTCAACACGCGGCTGGTGGCGCTTTCGGGCATCATCACCGGCATCTCCGCCACGCTGTCGATGGCCGCCTCCAATTATCTGGCCGAGCGGGCGAGCGGCAACAAAAACGCCCTAAAGTCCAGCCTGTACACCGGCATCGCCTACCTCATCACCGTGGCGCTGTTGGTGCTGCCCTACCTCTTGTTCCCCAACCACCTCTACGTGGCGGCGCTGGCCGCCATGCTGGGCACGGTGATCGTGATCATCCTCTTTTTCAACTACTATATATCGGTGGCAAAATCGCTGCCCTTTGGCAGGCGCTTTGCCGAGATGGCGGGCATCAGCCTGACGGTGGCGGCCATCTCCTTTGTGATTGGCCTTGTGGTCAAGCATTTCCTGGGCATCGATATCTGAGCAAAAGCAAAAAAGCGCGCGGGGCAGGCCTGCCCCGCGCTTTTTTGTCTCTGCCGCCACAAGCTTGACCGCGCCCAGAGAGGCGTCGGCCTTTTGCGCGCGTCCGAAGCAGGGCGCGTTACACTTGGCGCTGCCGCCCGCCTGGCGCGCGCGTGCGCGGCTTTGCCCGCCTGCCATAAAAAGCAGCGGCAAGCGCGCCTGTGGCCATCGCCCCGCCATACACGCACAGCCAAATCGCCCACATGTTGCTGGTCAACCCGCCGCCGGGGTCAAAAGCGGGCGCGGCAAACAGATGCCCGCAAAAAAAGCCGAGGATGTACCCTGCCGCTGTAAAAACCGGAACAACCCTGTTTCCCCTTACCAGCCCCGCATACGCGACCGCCGCCACGCCTGGCACAAGCAGATACAGGGGAAACCCCTTCATGCCATGCCACGCAAACAGCGGATACCGAATCGCAGCATAGGCAGCCAGCAGGCACAACAGGGAAACGATACCGGCCATGCGCTTTTTCATACGATATCCCGCCTTTCGCCAGCGCTTTTTTGCTTGATGGATGGGTGTATTATACCACAGTTTACAGGCAAACGGAGCGCAGGCGGGCGCCAGGGGGAAAACGCAAACGTCCAGCGGAGCAAAGGCGTGGGTGTACAGCCGCGCACGGCGATCACGTGCAGGGGGCATAAAGCGAAGCGGGCGCAAAAAACAGGACGGCATAGCAAACGCCATGCCGTCCTGAAAAGCGCATATGGACTTGCCTGTGGGCGCACGCCTTGCGCGCAGCCCGGCGCAGGCTATTTCTCGATGATGGACGTGCCCGTCATCTCGTCGGGCTTGGTGATGCTCATCAGCTGCAGCATCGTCGGGGCGATATCCGCCAGGCGTGCGTCGGTGCGCAGTTTGTCGTGCTTGTGCGCCTCGCTCACCAGGATGAACGGCACCGGAAAAGTGGTGTGCGCCGTAAAGACCGCGCCTGTCACCGGGTCCACCATCTGGTCGGCGTTGCCGTGGTCCGCCGTGACGATCGCCTGGCCGCCCTGGGCCAGCACCGCCTCCACCACCTTGCCCACGCAGTCGTCCACCGTGCGCACGGCGGCCACCGCCGCCTCGATCACACCCGTGTGGCCCACCATATCGCAGTTGGCAAAGTTGAGAATCATCGCGTCATACTTGCCCGAGGCGATGCGCTTGACCGCTTCCTCGGTGACCTCGGGCGCGCTCATCTGCGGCTGCAGATCATACGTGGCGACCTTGGGCGAGGGGATCAGCGCGCGGTCCTCCCCTTCGTTGGGCTTTTCCACACCCCCGTTGAAGAAGAAGGTGACGTGCGCGTATTTCTCCGTCTCGGCGATGCGCAGCTGCGTCAATTTGCGTGCGCTGAGCACCTGGCCCAGCGTATTGGTCAGGTTGTGCGGCGGATAGGCCACCTCCAGGTTGCTGAAGGTGGCATCATACTGCGTAAAGGAGACGAAATGCACCGGAAAGTATCCCTTTTTGCGGGCAAAGCCCTCAAAATCCTTCTGGATAAAGGTGCGCGTCAGCTCGCGCGCGCGGTCGGGGCGGAAGTTGAAGAAGATGATACCATCGCCCTCCTCCACCATCGCCACAGGCGCGCCTTCTTTGGCAATGACCACGGGCTCGACGAACTCGTCGGTGACGCCCGCGTCATAGGAGGCCTGCATCGCTTCAACCGGATCGTCGCACAGCTTGCCCTCGCCAAAGGCGATGGCGTCATAGGCGCGCTGTACGCGCTCCCAGCGGTTGTCGCGGTCCATCGCGTAGTAGCGGCCCATCACCGTGGCAATGCTGCCAAAGCCCTTGTCGCGCATCACGTTTTCCAGCTGCTGGATGTAGCCCTTGCCGCTTTCAGGCGGCACGTCGCGTCCGTCCATAAAGCAGTGCACGTAGACATTGTCAAGGCCCTGCTGCTTGGCAAGCTCGATGAGCGCGTAGAGATGGCTGTTGTGGCTGTGCACGCCGCCATCGGATACAAGGCCCATCAAATGCAGCTTTTTGCCCTGCGTCTTGACCTGGTTGATCACGCGCAGAAACGCGCCCTCTTTGAAGAAGTCGCCGTCCTTGATCGCCTTGGTGATGCGCGTGAAATCCTGGTACACAATGCGCCCCGCGCCGATATTGAGATGGCCCACCTCCGAATTGCCCATCTGGCCCTCCGGCAGGCCCACGTCCATGCCGCTTGCGGCAATGGTGGTGTTGGGATAGGCCTGCATGAGCGCGTCCAGATGCGGCGTGCCCGCCATGGCGATGGCGTTGTTTTCCTGGTTGGGGTTGATGCCGAAACCATCCATGATAATCAGCGCTGTGATGGGGTTGCTCATGAAACTGCCTCCTTAAAAATGCACCACTTTGGTGAAGTCTTCCGCTTTCAGGCTGGCGCCGCCGATCAGGCCGCCGTCAATATTCTCCATGGCCATCAGTTCGCTGGCGTTTTTGGGGTTCATGCTGCCGCCGTACTGGATGCGCACGCCCGCGGCGGTCGCTGCATCGTAGCACTGGGCAATCTCGTCGCGGATGATGCCGCACACTTCCTCGGCCTGCGCGCTGGATGCGGTGCGTCCCGTGCCGATGGCCCAGATGGGTTCGTAGGCGATCACGATGGTGGGCACGTCCTCCTTGGCAATGCCGGCAAGCGCCGCCTTCACCTGGCCGCGCACCAGCGTCTCGGTCTCGCCCGCCTCGCGCTGGGCAAGGGATTCGCCCACGCACACGATGGGGATCAGCTTATGGGCAAGGGCGGTGACGATCTTTTTATTGACGGTCTCATCCGTCTCGGCAAAGTACTGGCGGCGCTCGCTGTGGCCGATGATGACGTACTGCACGCCCGCCTCCACCAGCATCTCGGCGGAAATTTCGCCGGTAAAGGCGCCCTTTTCCTCAAAATGCAGGTTCTGCGCGCCCAGGCCGATGTTGCTATCGCCGATGGCCGCCTTTGCCGCGGCAATGTCAGTAAAGGGCACGCACACGACCACGTCGCATGCGGCGTCCGCCACAAGTGGCTTGAGGTCGTTGATCAGGGCCGTGGCCTCGCTGGCGGTTTTATTCATCTTCCAGTTGCCTGCAATAATGGGTTTTCTCACGTTACATTCCTCCGTTTGTATCAAATAGGATATCCTTACAAAAATATTTTTATAAACAGGACAAGGCCCGGCGTGCGCCTTCGCCGCGCCGCCGGGACGTCCCGTCTGTAGCGATGTTATTTATCGTTGAGCGCGGCCACGCCGGGCAGCTCCAGACCTTCCAGGAACTCCAGCGAGGCGCCGCCGCCGGTGGAGATGTGGGTCATCTTCTCGCCAAAGCCCATCTTTTTGACGGCCGCCGCCGAATCGCCGCCGCCGATGATGGTGGTGCCGCCGCAACCGGCCATGGCCTGTGCCACCGCGTTTGTGCCCACCGCAAAGTTGGGGAACTCAAAGACGCCCATGGGCCCGTTCCACACCACCGTTTTGGCGTTCTTGATCTCTGCGGCGAACAGCTCGCACGTTTTGGGGCCGATGTCCAGGCCCTCCCAGCCCTCGGGGATCTTGCCGCTCTCCACAACCATGCGCTCGGTATCGTTGGAGAACTCCTTGCCGCAGACGTTGTCCACGGGCAGCAGCAGGCGCACGCCCTTGGCCTGGGCCTTGGCCATCAGCTCCTTGGCCAGCGCCACCTTGTCCTCCTCCAGCAGCGAGTTGCCCACTTCGCCGCCCATGGCCTTCATAAAGGTGTAGCTCATGCCGCCGCCGATTAAGAGCGCGTCCACCTTCTCCAGCAGGTTGTTGATCACGCCGATTTTATCGGAAACCTTGGCGCCGCCCAAAATGGCCACAAAAGGACGATCCGGATTGTCCAGCGCCTTGCCCATCACAGCCAGCTCTTTGCCGATCAGATAACCGGCCACGGCGGGCAGGAATTTGGCAACGCCCGCGGTGGAGGCGTGTGCGCGGTGCGCGCTGCCAAACGCGTCGTTGACGTAGATTTCCGCAAGCGAAGCCAGCTGCTTGCTGAAGCCCTCGTCGTTTTTGGTCTCCTCTTTATGGAAGCGCACGTTCTCCAGCAGCACCACATCGCCGTCCTTCATGGCTGCCACGCAGGCCTTAGCGCTGTCGCCCACCACATCCTCGGCCATGACGACCTCCTGGCCCAGCTGCGCCGAGAGCGCCTTGGCAACGGGTTTGAGCGAGTACTGGGGGTTGAATTCACCCTTGGGGCGGCCCAGATGCGAGCACAGGATCACCTTGGCATTCTGCGCCACCAGGTATTTGATGGTAGGCAGCGCCGCCACGATGCGGGTCTGGTCAGTGATGTTGCCCTCTTTGTCCATCGGCACGTTGAAATCCACGCGCACCAGCACGCGTTTGCCGGCAACCTGGATGTCTTCAATGGTCTTTTTGTTCATACGCCTATACGCTCCTTTTCGTTGACATAGTGTGGTGTTTTTGAAACTTTGCGCTTATATAGCAAGGGTATGCGCAGGCCAAAGCGTCACGCCTCGGCCGCCTCCCCTGTCTGCAAACTGACAATGCGTCGCGCCGCCGCCTCATCGATGACAAGCGTCATCATCGCGTTGTGCCGCGCCACCGCCATAATGGCCTCCGCCTTTTGCGCGCCGCCCGCCACGCCGATATGGTTGGCGATGCCATCCAGATGCTCCAGCGTCAGGCCCACGTTACTGACGGTGTACACGCTCTTTCCCTGCGCGTTGAAGTAGTAGCCGTAGGCCTCGGCCACCGCACCCGCGTCGCGCAGCAGCGCCACCACTTCCTCGGGCAGGTTGCGCCTGCGCGCCATCTCGTCGCCCCGACCGATGCCGTACATGAAGATGTCCGCCTTGCGCAGCTCGCAAAGCACCTCGCGCGTCTCTGGATCCTCCAGCGCGGCGCGCCGCGCCTCACCCCGCAGCCTGTCGGGTACGTGCAGCAAGCGGTAGTTACCCCCCAGCTTGCGCGCCATCACCGCCGCGATGGTGTTGGCCTGGCGCTCCACAAAGCGCCCCATGCCGCCGCGCGCCGGGATGAATGTCAAATCCTTCCAGCGGGTGGTCTCCTCCATCTCGTAGGCCACCGCAGCCATGGTGCTTCCCCCGGTCACCGCGATGATGTCGCTCGAGTGCAGCACGCCGCGCAGCTCCTGCGAGGCCGCGCGCGCCATCTCGCGCAGCACCGATGCGTCCCGCTCGCAGTCGCCCGCCACCACGCGCACGCGCAGCACGCCCAGCACTGCGGTGACCTGCTCCTCCAGCGGGCCCAGCTCGTTGATCAGGCGCATGATGTCCCCGATGCCTGAGAGCGCCTCCGCGCCCTCCTCGCTCAGGGTCATGCCCTGGGTACGCACGCACACAAGGCCGTTGTCCTTGAGGGCGTCGATTTCGCTGCGCACCTTGCGCTCTGACCAGCGCAGATGGCCCGTCAGCGCGCGCCTGCCCACCGGCTGCAGCACCGAAATGGCGTGCAGCACGTTATAGCGGCGCGTCAGCGTGTCAAACCACTCCGGCGTGATGCGCCGCAGAGCCTCGAGCATATTCATCTTTTCCCGTTGTGCGTCTGCCAACATGCCGCGATCTTCCGCCTTCCTGCGCAAAGGATATGTGCATACAGTATTAGTATACGTCATCCTCCGGTTGCACGCAAGATCAACTGTCCCTACGGGACGGACTTCGTCCGGTTTGATCGCAGGAGCTTGGCAGGTTTCCCCTGCTTTTTTTATCACGATCCCCGGCGACAGCGCGCTCTTTTGCTTCTCTCGTTCGGACTTCGTCCGGTTTGGTCGCAGTGTCTTAACATATTTTGTGGCATTCTGATCACGATCCCCGGCGGCAGTGCGTTCTTTCGCGTATCTCGTTGGGACTTCGTCCGGTTTGATCGCAGATACCCGACATTCCCCTTTTTTTCCGCCGCGCCTCTATGAACCGCGCACACGCACATTTAGAATGCCCCTGACGCGCTGCGCACGATCTTTCGCGCCCCATGATACAAAAAGCGGCGCGCGGACAGGTGTATCCGCGCGCCGCTTAATATCCGCAACGCTTACTGCGCGTCGAGCACAGAATACGCGATGTTGGTGGCGTGGTCCGCCACGCGCTCCAGGTTGGAGATCATCTCAATGAACAGCACGCCCGAGCGCGGCTGGCACAGGTTGAGGTTCAGCCGTTCGATGTGACGGTTGCGCAAATCCTTCTCCATGGTGTCGATGGCCTGCTCCATGGCGGCCACCTGCAGCGTCAGCTCGGTA
The DNA here is from genome assembly GCF_900604345.1 of Maliibacterium massiliense. Lineage (GTDB taxonomy): Bacteria > Bacillota > Clostridia > Christensenellales > Maliibacteriaceae > Maliibacterium > Maliibacterium massiliense. Next base: position 1,580,821 of record NZ_LR026983.1, on the reverse strand, counting down.
TCGCGCGTCTGCAGGATGTGCAGCGAAAAGTCCAGCAAATGGAACACCCGCTCGCTCATCTCCTGCAGCTCCTCCAGCGCGGACTCGGAGAACGCGGCCTTTTCCTCGATGCGGATCTGCGCCGCCTCCACCAGGTTTTCCGCATGGTCGCCGATGCGCTCCATATCATTGACCACATGGTAGTAGGTGCCCATCAGCTTGGCGTCCGCGTTGAGCAGGCCCTCGGTCTGGTTGACGCGCACCAGATAGCGCGTGACCTCGTGGTTGAGGAAGTTGAGCACGTCCTCCTGCTGCTCCACCTCGCTGCAGAGCGCAGTATCCTGCTTGAAGAAGGCCTCCATCGCCTTTTTGACCGCGCCCATGGCCATATCGCCCATGCGCTTGACTTCCTTGGTGGTCTGCTCTACCGCCACGGTGGGCGTGCGCAGCATGCGCTCGTCGACGAACATCAGCCGCTTTTCGTCCACGTCCATCTCCTTGCCCGGCACCACGCGCTGGGCCAGCTTGACGATCAGCTTGGCGAACGGGAAGAAGATGATCACCTCAGCCACCTTAAAGATGGTGTTGGCGTTTGCCACCTGCACCAAACCATCGTTGGGCGCGAGCGCCTTGATCCAGTCCACCACGGGCAGCACCTGCAGCAGGATGAACATCAGGGTGGAACCCAAAATGTTGAAGATCAGGTGAATCGCCGCGGCCTGCTTGGCGGTCTTGTTGGTGCCGATGCAGGCGAGCATAGCGGTGACGCACGTGCCGATGCTCATGCCCATGATGATGAACACAGCGCTCTCAAATTTGACCAACCCCTGGGCCACCATCACCTGCAAAATACCGACGGAAGCCGAGGACGACTGGATGATCGCGGTAAACACCGCGCCGGCCAGGACGCCCAGGAAGGGATTATCGAACGTGGCAAGGATGTTGACAAACTGGGGGACGTCCTGCAGTCCCTTCATAGCCCCGCTCATCATGCCCAGGCCCACAAACAGCATGCCGAAGCCCGCCAGCGTGCGGCCCACGCCCTGCACGCCCTTGCGCTTGGTAAACATCACCATGCCCACGCCCAGCAGCAGCAAGATGGGCGCGATGGTGTCAAGCTTCAGCGCGATCAGCTGGCCCGTGATGGTGGTGCCGATGTTGGCGCCCATAATGACGCCCACCGCCTGCATCAGGTTCATGACGCCGGCGTTGACAAAGCCCACCACCATGACGGTTGTGGCCGAGGAGCTCTGGATGATCGCGGTAAAGAGCATACCCACCAGCAGACCCAAAAAACGGTTGGTGGTCAGCGCACCGAGGATTTTGCGCAGGCGGGAGCCCGCAACCTCCTTGAGGCTGTTGCTCATCATATCCATGCCGTATAGGAAGAATCCCAGACCGGCCGCCAGGTTCAACAGATTTGTGTAGGACATGGCATATTTTCCCCATTCCTATTTTTCTTTAGATGTTCTTCTACCTACTTCGACAAATATATTCTACCGGGCATTGCCGCGGCTTGTCAATCCACTAAAACACTGTGCGCAGGCCCGGGCCCGCCGTGCGCAACTGATCAAAGCCGTGCTGGCGCAGCGCCTCGTAAAGCACGATGGCCACCGAATTGGACAAATTGAGCGAGCGGGTGTCCCCTGCCATGGGGATGCGCAAACACGCGTCCCAGTGCGCGTGCAGCAGCGTTTCGGGCAGGCCCGCGCTCTCCTTGCCGAAAAACAGCAGAACGTCCCTGGGATAGTCCACCTGCACGTAGCTCTGCGGCGCCTTGGTAGTCAGGTAGAATGCGGGCATACCGGGGTACGCCCGCATGAGCGCCTCCACGTCGGGATGTACATGCATTTCGAGCATAGGCCAATAATCCAGCCCCGCCCGCTTCAGGTAACGGTCCTCCAAACGAAAGCCCAGCTTGCCCACCAAATGCAGCACGCTGCCCGTGGCGGCGCAGGTACGCACAATATTGCCCGTGTTTTGCGGAATCTCCGGTTCCACCAGCACGATATGCACAGCCATCGCAATCCTCTCCCCCTTCTCTTTTTTCCAAAGAAAAGGCCCGCCCAAAGCTTTCGTCCTTAAGCAGGCCGTATCTGGCGCGTCAGCCCAGCACGTACGTAGGCACCCAGCTGGTAAACGGGGACCACGGCAGGTTGCGCGCCACGCCAAAGAGCACCAGCAGCACCCCCAGCGCCGCCCACCCCTTCCAGCTGACGGGCAAGCGCGGCAGCACCCGCCTTCCCATCCACAGGCGCAGAAAGACGTCCGCCCCCAGATACGCGCCCAGCGGCACCATCACGTAGACGAACGGGTTGTAGCGCAGCGCCTGGTAAAAGGCACCGTGCAATAGCGCGTTCAGCGCGCGCGACATGCCGCACCCCGGGCAGTACACACCCAGCATCAGCCGGTTCATGCAGGGCAGGATAAAGCTGCGCCGCGTATGCACGTCCAGGCTGTAGAGCCACCAGAGCATCAGCCCCGCGGCCAGCGCACCCAGCACAAGCAGCGCGCGGACGAGCCAGCGCGGCCACGCGCGCCTCTTTGCCGCGCAGGGCCTGTCGTTCATCACCACAGCAGCAGGCACCCCAGATGCCGCAGCGCGGCGCCCAGGCCGCCGCCCACCATCACCATCACAAACATCGTCCATAAAACACCCAGCACCAGCATGGCGGCGCCGATGCCCAGCGTGATCCACAGGAATAATTTGGCCGTCCTGGCCTTGGCCCGGGCGTCCGTCTCGTTGCCCTGAGCATAGCTCTGGCGGGCCAGGATGGAGAATACCAGCGCCACAATGGATGTGGGCAGATACGCGCACAAAATGACCGCCACAATGCTCCATGGCAGGTAATCGTTGTACGTCTCCCGCGTCGGCTGAACCCGCCCGCAGGACGGACAGCAGGACGCATCTTGCGGCATCTCACCGTTACAGTAAGCGCATACACGCATTGCTACGAACCTCTTTTCTCGTCGTATGGAACGATTTTACATTTACCCATCAGGAGAGGCACACGCTCGCGCAGGCGATCAGCGCCGTCAGCAGCACCAGGCCCGCCCGGGGGAGCACGCGCGTTGTGATGACGTAGCCACTGCGCCATCACGTAGCGCCGAAACAGCCATCGCCGCAAAGATGATGCCCAACACACCCAATACCAGCGCAATCCAGTTGCAGCAAAGCAGGCTGACCACCGTCACCACAATGGCAAAGCCCACATCCGGCCCTGCCTCCTCTGCATCCACGGGCTGCTGCGCGCCGGTACCTGCGGCAGCGTTACCCGCACTGCGCCCGCACCCAGCGCAGCGCCGCAGTGCGGGCAAAAGCGCGCGCCTTGCTGGCAGTGCGTGCCGCATGCGGGGCACAGCTTTTCCCCCATGCCGCCCCCCGCAGTTGGGCAAAACTTTGCATCATCAGGCACGGCGGCACCGCACGTAAGGCAGGTACGCATCTGACGGAACCCTCCTTGTAAAAAAGGGAACCGCCCTTATGCGGTTCCCATGCATACATGTGCCCGTCAGCGCATGATCATCATCGACAGGTCGCGCAGGCCCTGGCGTACCGTGTTGAGGTCAAGCTCATAGCGCAGATCCTCCCACAGGTAGGCCATAAACGACCCGTAGAACGCAAAGAGGATGATCCACACAACGATGACCACAACCAGCAGGCCCAGCGTCACCCAGTTGAGGATGCGCGCCACCTTGGCGTTTTTCTCCGCCTCGGCATAGAGGGCCTTATCAGCCTTGCTTTTGGCCATGGCGGCAAACACGATGGCGATGATGCCCGAAATCAGGCCGATCCAGCTGCAGCATACCAGCGAAAAGCTGGTTACGATAATGGCAAACACCAGCCCCGTCTTGACCACTGGCGCGCCCTGCTGGGGCGGATAGACGTTCGCCTGGGGCGGCGGGGGCACTGGCGCGCCGGCCTGCGGCGCAACCGGCGGCTGCGGTGCATAGGCGTTTGGCTGGGGCTGGGGCGCTGCCGGCGCGACCGGCGGCTGCGGCGGAATGGGCGGCGCAGCGTGGGCCTCGGGCGGCTGCGGCGCGGGGATATCCTGCGGCGCCTCCGGCGCGACTGGCGGCTGCGCCGGAATGGGCGGCGCAGCGTGGGCCTCGGGCGGCTGCGGCGCGGGGATATCCTGCGGCGCCTCCGGCGCGACCGGCGGCTGCGCCGGAATGGGCGGTGCAGCGTAGGCCTCAGGCGGCTGCGGCGCGGGGATACCCTGCGGCGCCTCCGGCGCGACCGGCGGCTGCGGCGGAATGGGCGGTACCGGCGCCTGGGGCGGGGCCGCGGGCGTGACGCCCGTCAGGTGACCGCACTGGGGGCAGGTCACCGCATCGTCATCAATCGCCCTGCCGCAGTACTGACAAAACATAGTACAACCTCCTTCAACAGCATGTGCATCGTATAGGCGTAAATAAATCCATGCTTCATTATAACGCTATTTGAGCAGCTTGACAATCCAGGGCCGGTGGATGGAGACGGCCAGGCGGGGGCAGAGCTCCTGACAGCAGAAGCAGCGGATACACTTGCCCAGGTCCATCTGCGCCTTGCCGCTGGCCATGGTGATGGCCTGCACTGGGCAGCTGCGCGCGCATTCGGCGCAACCTACGCACTTGCCCCCGTCCACTTGGGGCTTGACGCGCAGCAGGCGCTCCGCAGCGCCCCGCAGCAGCGGCGGGATGGCGCCAAGCGTGTTCATCTGGGTCGACTTGGGCAGCTTGACCTTGAAATCGCGCACCACAAGCGCGTCGATCGGCTCGCCCAATACCGCGATGTCCGCGCCATCCGCCGCAAGCAGGCCGCGCGCGATGGCGCGCTGGATCGTGCAGATGCGCGGCGGCTTCTGGTTCATCAGCGAGATACCCACCCAGTCGGCCGCGTGCGCGCTTTTGCTGACGACCAGCGCGCCCATGTGGCGCGCATCGCCGCTCGAGGGGCCTTCCCCCTCCATGGCCTCCACCGCGTCGATCACGCTCAGCACGGGCCGCACATAGCCCTCGATATCCAGCAGCATATCGGCGAAGGCGTCCAGCGTGGGGAAACGGTAGTGGTGCTCCACCTTGACCGTGCCGGGGATCACACCAAAGAGGTTTTTCACTGCGCCGGTGTAGCCGGTCATGCCGTGGGTCTTGAGCTTGGCAAGGGAGATCACCGCGTCTGCCTGCGTGACCATGCGCGCGATGGTAAAGGCGCGCATCACCCCGCCGGCGGGGTACTGTACATCGCACGTGGCGGTATCCCAGTTGAGCTGCGCGCCGGTGCGCCGGGCCACCTCGGCCATACCGCAGGATTCGTAGACGCCTTTGAGCGCTGCGCCCGTAAAGCGCCCTCCTGGGCTGTCGCCGATGATGGGCGTGGCGCCCGCCCGCTGCAGGGCGCGGCACACGGCCTCCACCACCGCCGGATGGGTGGTGATCGCCTGCTCGGGCGCGCTTTTGCGCAGCAGGTTGACCTTGACAAGCACCCGCATGCCCGGCGCGATCATGGACGAAATGCCGCCCATAAGGTCCAGCGCGCCGTCCAGCGCGCGCGCCGTGTCAGCGCGCGCGTATGTCTCCAGCCGCATCAGCGCGACGGTCTTGCGTGCATCGTTGGTCATGCGTCATACCCTTCCATACCGTTGTCTATACCTATGCGGCCCTGCGCGCAGCCGATGCCTGCGGCCGCGCGTAGGCGCGCATCAACCCGAATAAAAGCAGCGTGCCTGCCAGCATCAGCAGCGAGGAAAACAGAAAGAACAGCTGCATGCCCGATACGCCGGGCACCGCCCACGCCGCAGCCAGACGCTCAAGCAGCGCGATGGCCCCGCCCGCCAGCAGCGGTCCGGAGAAGGAGGAGATGCCCGTCACCGCCGCCTGCAGGGACAGGTATACCGTGCGGCAGTCGTCCTGCGCCTCCTCGGCCACGGCGTTGAGGATGCCGATGTTGAGCCCCCCGTAACCCACGCCCGCGATCAACGCGTTGGGAAATACGAGCCACCACGTGCCGGGCCCGACCAGGGACCACACCGCCACGCGCAGGGTGTAGACCGCGCAGCAGCAGGTGAGCGCGTACTTCCAGCTACGCGCGCGCGCCACCCTGCCCCAGATGCGGATGGTCAGCACAAAGCTGAGCAGGTACACCGCGTTCTGCAGTGCGATCACGCCAAAGGACAGGTGCAGATGCTGTTTCATGTAGATGCTCTCGTAGGGCATGCTCATCCACATGCCGAAATTGTAGATGCTGTAGAACAGCACCAGGCGCACAAAGCGCTTGTCAACCAGCGGAATTTTGAGGAGCCTGGACAGGCGCATGCGCATGGGGGGATGGGGCGACTTTGGCTCGCGGATGCGCGCCGTTAAGTAGATATTGCACGCAACGGCCGCCGCCGCGATGCCGTAGGCCGTGGCAAAGCCCGCGTAGCCCCCGCCCACCGCGTCGGTCAGCACGCCCACGCTGAGGCTGACGATCATGGCCACAAACTGCAGCCCCGACTCGCGCATGGGAAAATAGCGCGCCCGAAGCTCGGGCGGCACCAGCGAGAGCGTCCAGTTGTTCACGCCCGGCAGGTAGAGCGAGTAGGCGGCGTTGCCCAGCAGCACCATCACCACCATGGCAACCGGCCAGGCGGGTTTGGGCAGCAGCAGCGGGATGAGGATCACCCCCACCATCAGCGTGCGGTAAAGCACATTAAAAAGTACCATCAACGGCTTTCTGCGGGGCAGCTTTTCGTAGAGGGGGGCCACCACCATCTGCAGCACGTTGGTCAGCTGGGGCAGTGCGTAGAGCAGCCCTACGATGTAGGGCGGCACGCCGAGCAGCAGCGCGTAGCCCGTCAGGTACACGCCTGTGGTGGTCTGCACAAACACATTAGCGCTCATGCCCTCCAGCACAAACAGGTCCTGGTCGCGCTTGTAGGGGTTGCTGGGCACATTGCCGCCGAAGACGATCTCATAGGCGCGGCTTTTCAGCTGGCCAAACAGAATGCGGCTGCGGTTCATCCACATCTTCCTCTTTTCAGGGGCGTTGCGCTTGCGGTTAGATCATATGCAGCGGACCTATGTACAGGCAGACGCCGATGAGCGCCGCAAGCGCCGCGCCGGCGGCGATTTTGCGGCTGTTGATGCGTCCAAAGCCCAACGTGCCCAGCATCTCGGATACGAGAAAGCCCCCGATGATGCCGCCCAGGTGGCCGAAGTTATCGATCTGGGGGGTGAGCAGGCCGTTGACGATGTTCAGTGCGAGGATGATCAGCACGCGCGTGCCGAAGACCTGTTTATACACGTCCGGATAGGACTTGCGAAAGGAGAGCAGCGTGCCAAAGATGCCGAAGATGGCGCCCGATGCGCCCACCGCCAGCGAGGCGGAGAAAAAGTAGCTCAGCGCGTTGCCCACGATTCCCGAAAGCAGGTAGATCGCCACAAACTTCGCCCTGCCGAAGAGCAGCTCAATGGTGGGCCCCCACCAGTAGAGCGCCAGCATGTTGCAGAAGATGTGCATCAAATCCACATGCAGAAAGATGGGGGTGATCAGCCGCCAGTACTGCCCCGCGGCGATAGCGGGGTTGAACTTGGCGCCCATCTGCACCAGCACCCAGGCGTCGTCCAGCGCGCCGAAGTGCCACTCCAGCAGAAACACCGCGATGGTGACGCCCAGTATGCAGTAGGTGGCGATGGGTTTTTTGCGGTTGAGGTAGAGGCGCCTGGTCTGCACCTTGGCGCCCTGCTCTGTTTGCTGCATAGCTTACCCTGCTTTGATGTATTTTTTGACGAAGCACGCGATGCGCTCCAGCGCGATCTTCAGCTGGTCGGTGGCGGCGGCGTAGCTGCAGCGCACAAAGCCCTCGCCACTGGGGCCAAAGGCCGTGCCCGGCACGCAGGCCACGTGCTGCTCCTCCAGCAGGCGGTCGCAGAATTCCTCCGAGGAAAAGCCCGTCTTTTGGATGTTGGGGAACACGTAAAACGCGCCCTTGGGCTCAAAGCAGTCCAGCCCCATATCCCGAAAGCCCTGCACCATCATCCTGCGGCGGCGGTCGTAGATGCGGCGCATGTAGGAGATATCCGCGTAGTCGTTCTCATAGCCGATGGCAAGCGCCTCCTCGGCGGCCTTCTGCCCCATCATGGGCGCGCACAAAATGGTGTACTGGTGGATCTTCACCATGCACTGCATGATCTGGCGCGGGCAGCACACGTAGCCCATGCGCCAGCCCGTCATGGCAAACGCCTTGGAAAAGCCGTTGAGCACGATGGTACGCTCCCGCATGCCCGGCAGGCGCGCGATGGATTCGTGCGTGCCGCCGTAGGAAAGCTCCGCGTAGATCTCATCGGAGATCACCATGATATCCGTCTTTTCCAGCACGTCGGCCAGCGCCTCTAAATAGCTGCGCTCCATGATCGCGCCGGTGGGGTTGTTGGGATAGGGCAGAATCAGCGCCTTGGTGCGCGGGGTGATCTTATCAAGCACCGCGTCGGCCGTCAGCTTAAACGCGTCCGCCTCGCCCGTCACCACGCCCACGGGCACGCCCCCCGCAAAGGTGACGCCCGGCATGTACGATACGTACGACGGCTCGGGGATGAGCACCTCGTCGCCCGGCTCCAGCAGGGTGCGAAGCGCAAGGTCGATGCCCTCGCTCGCGCCCACGGTCACCAGGATCTCGTCCTTAGGGTCGTATTCCAGGGCGAAGCGGTGCTTCATATAGCGCGCGATCTCGCGGCGCAGCTCGATGGTGCCCCAGTTGGAGGAATAGTGGGTCTGGCCCTCCTCCACCGCGCAGATGGCCGCCTCGCAGATGTGCCAGGGCGTGACGAAATCCGGCTCGCCGATGCCCAGGGAGATGGCGTCCTTCATCTCGCTGACGATATCAAAGTACTTGCGGATGCCCGAAGGGGGGATGTCCTGAATCTTTTTGTTGATGATCTTCTCGTAGTTCACGGCGATACCACCAATCTGCGGTCGGTGGATTTCTTCTCCAGCACCACGCCGTCGCTCTTGTAGCGCTTGAGCAAAAAGTGCGTGGCCGTGGACTGCACGCCCTCGATGAGCGAGAGCTTCTGGGAGACGAACATCGCCACGTTTTTCAAATTATGACCCTCCACGCGCACCATCAAATCAAAGGGGCCGCTCATCAAATAGAGCGCCTTGACCTCGGGGTAGCGGTAGATCTTCTCGGCGATGGCGTCAAAGCCCGCGTCCATCTGGGGGGTGACGCGCACCTCAATCCAGGCCTCCACCAGGTCGGTATCCAGCTTTTCCCAGTTGAGCAGCGCGCGGTATTTGATGATCACGCCCTCCTGCTCCATGCGTGCGATCGTCTCCTTGATGTGCTGGGGCTCCTCCCCCAGCATCACCGCGATCTGCTCGGGCGTGGTGCGTGCGTCCTCCATCAGAATCTCCAGGATATCCATATCCAGTTTGCTCTGCATGTTTTTGCGCCTCCTTCTGCTTTGCGCCGGCGCGCGCTGCGCGCAGGGCCGGCACCCTTAAAAATATGCCCACTGTGTCGTTTTTATTGTAGCACCGCGCGCGCCGTGGTGGCAATTCCCCGGCGCACGCGCGGCGCCTACTTTTGCCCGAAGCGCGCCGCGTAATTGGCGATGCACGCTGCGATGATGTCGTGCGCCTGCTGCGCGCCGTCCACCTCATTGACAGCCGTCTGCTTGCCCTCCAGCTGCTTGTATACGCTGAAAAAGTGCCGCATCTCCGCAAAGATATGGGCGGGCAGTTCGTCGATGGCGCGGTAGCCGTTGTAGGTGGGATCGCCAAACGGGATGGCGATGATCTTTTCATCATTGGCGCCCGCGTCGATCATGGTGATCACTCCGATGGGATAGCAGCGCACCAGCGTCATGGGTTCGATAGGTTCTGAGCATAAGATCAGAACGTCCAGCGGGTCCTTATCATCCCCCAGCGTGCGGGGGATGAAACCGTAGTTGGCCGGATAGTGGGTGGAGGTGTAGAGCACGCGGTCCAGCTTGAGCATGCCCGTGGCCTTATCCAGCTCATACTTCATCTTGCCGCCCTTGGGGATCTCCACCACCGCCATAAAATCCTCGGGCGTCACCCGCGCGGGGTCCATGTCGTGCCAGATATTCATCCCAGTACCCCTCCCATGTATTCGTGTTTTATACCGCCCATCATGGCACGGCAAAAAGGCTCTTGTCAAGATAAAAACAGATGGGAGCGCAAAAGGTTTTTGCGTTCCCATCTCTTTCCAATCAAACGGTTCCTATACAATGCGCAAACGACTCAGGCGGCATCGCCGCCCTGCACCGCGCCGCCAACATCCCCGCTGCCGCCCGCATCGCCTGCCGGCGTCTGCGCGGGCGTGGGTGCTGGCGTGGGGGTAGGCGCGGGCGAGTTGACCGGCGTCTGCGCGGGCGCGCTTGGGCCCACCTCGTAAATACCCGCCTTGGCGGCGTAGGTATCCACATGGTCCACCACCGATTTGATCACCTTGCCGTTGGCGTCGTACCACGTTTTGGTGACCTGCACCTTTTTGCCGCCGCGCGCGGCCTGGATGGTCTTTTTGGTGCCCGGCGCCAGGCTGTTGTTGACGCGCGTCTGCGACGCGGGCGCGCCCCAAGAGGAGAGCACCTGCGTGGACAGGTCGATATGGTGGGCGTCAGGCAGCGGCCGGCCGTAGATGGTGCAGGTGATGGTGTTGCTGGTCACCACATTGTAGATATAGATGGGATAATCCGTGTTGTTGCGGAACTTGAAGTCGGGCGAGGGCCACGATACGGTGGCATCCTGGCCCAGCGGCACGTACGAGGAGGGCAGCGAGTGCGGTCGGCGCGCCACAATCTCCAGATCGGAGCGCACCACCGCGTTGTAGATGGTGCTGGACGTCTGGCAGATGCCGCCGCCGGCCTCCTGCACGATGCGGCCGCCGTCCACGATCACGTCCGCGGCTTTGTAGCCGTTGGCCGCGTTGCAGTTGCCGGTAGTCTGGTTAAAGGAGAACGTCTCGCCCGGCTGCACCACGGTGCCGCTGATGGTCTCTGCGGATTTGCGGATGTTGTGGTTGCGGTTGGGCACGTTGGTAAACGTGGTGGAATACGAGGCGATCTTGACCGTGTTGGCCTTGATATCCTCCAGCGAACGAGTGGGCTTACTCACCTGCATGGGCAAGGGAATGTCGCTGTATGCGTCCCCCTTGATCATCTCCATGACCTGGGCCACCACCGCCGCCTGGTCAAAGGTGCGGCCGTCCTGTCCCTCGGTAAAGGTAAAGAGGTTGCCCGGGTCAGCCTTGTTCATGGCGGCGCTGGGCTCCTTAAAATCGGTGCACGCCTGCTGGGCGATTTCCGCCACCTTGGCCTCCACCGCGGCCTGATCCACCGTGTACGTGGTGGCAAACGCCTTTTTGTTCTGCTTGACCTGCTCGATCTGGGCCAGCTTTTCCTCGCGCGTGCCCTCGCGGCCCACCTGGTAGGCCTGCTCGATGACCGCCTGTGTATCAAACGCCGGAGACATCTCCCCGATGTTGAGGGGATAACTCTTATCCCCGTCGGTCAGGTTGAGCGCAAAGGTCTGCTGGCGGGTGGCGTGGTTTGCGTCCACCGCCTCGGTTGCCTGCTGGCGGGTCATGCCCGAGACGTCCACCCCGTCGATGGAAATCCCCTCATAGAGGGTCTCCTGCGCAAGCAGCGCGTCCTCTGCCGCAATGCGCGCCTTTTTATCCTGATCCGCCTTGATCAGCAGGAACGCCGCCACGCCGATGGCCACCACCAGTAGCACGCTCAGCGTGATCCACAGCGGTTTTCTGCTCTTCTTTTTACGCTTGGGCGCCATCGTGTCATCCTCCTGCGGCATGGCAAACGCCTCATCCTGTTCTGCCTGCGCTTCCCTGTCGGGCGCATCGTCCGCCAGCGCGCGGCGCACCTCGTCCAGCCCGTCGTCCTGCGGCCTGGAGGCGTCACGCGCGGGCACGTCCTGCGCGTAAGGCTCCGCGCCGGGCGCATCCTCTGCCTGGGCCTCGGGCGCGTCTCCGCCGGCCATCGCCTCGGCAATGGCGGCGTCCAGCTCCGCCATGCCCGCCTCCATCTGCTGCGCCTTGGGCGCGTCATCCGGCTGCGGGGTCAGCTGCTCCTTGTTTTTTCCCTCATCAAAACGGTCCATCTTGTCTTTCCTTTCGGCACTCTCAACGTGTGCGCCGCACCTTGTGTTACGGCATAAAACGACTTGCATATAGGGTAGCGTATCGCCGCCCCGATGTAAATATTATACCTGGCCAATTCCCTATTTGTCATATAATTGTAAGATTTGTATCAGGGTATGTTACAAACGTTCCTGCGCATCGTTGGACAGGTAATAGGAAAGCACGCACAGGCTGTCGCTCAGGCGCACGTTCTCCACATGCACATCTTGCGGCGCCAGCACGTCCACCGGCGCAAAGTTCCAGATGGCGCGCACCCCGCCCGCCACCAGGGTATCGACCACCTGCTGGGCCTGCGCGCCCGGCGATGTGATCGCGCCGATGTGCACGCTGTGGCTGCCCAGATACGAGGCGAGCGCATCGATGGGCAGCACCGGCGTGGTGTCCACGGTGGTGCCCACCAGGCGGCTGTCGATATCAAAGGCGGCCACCACGTCAAACCCCTCGCGTTTAAAACCCTGATAGTGGATCAGCGCGCTGCCGATGTGGCCCGCGCCGATGATGACCACGTTATAGCGGCGGTCCAAACCCAGTATGCGCGCCACCTGGCGCCTGAGCTCGGGCACCGCATAGCCGTAGCCCTGCTGGCCAAAGCCGCCGAAGCAGTTGAGGTCCTGCCGTATCTGGGAGGCCGTCAGGTGCATGGCTTGGCTGAGGCGCTGCGAAGAGATGCGCTGCACGCCCTCCTGCTGGAGCATGCACAGATAGCGGTGGTAGCGCGGGAGCCTGCGGATGACCGCCTCGGAGATTTTGCGCTGCGGCATAATAAACCCTCTCCTTCTGCCAGTTGGGCAAACCGCGCCTGCCGCCGTCTACGCGCAGCGCGGTTGGTTGTTAAAAAAATATCACTATGCGTTTAAGTATACTTGATTTGCCGCCCCGCATCAAGCGCGCCTGCACCGCCGCTACGTGCGAACGCACATGATGCTGCATGCGGCATGCCCCGCCCCAATAGCGCGCGTGAGCAGTGGATAGAGGGCGGCGCCTGGGCGCAGGTCACCTCAGCCCAACCTTTACGAGCGCGCGTAGCCAGTGCGCCCTTTTTTTGTTACAATAGAGGCGCAACAAGCGCCGCTAGGAGAGGACCTTTACGTCTATGATGGTTTTACAGGCACAGAAAATCGAAAAGCACTTCGGCACCGCAACCGTACTTGCGGGGGCTGATTTGACGCTGCAGCAGGGGCAATGCCTGGGCATTGTGGGAGGCAACGGCTGCGGCAAGTCCACCTTTTTGCGCATTGCGGCGGGTGAAACGGAGGCGGACGCGGGCCGCATCGTCACGCCCGGCCAGACGCGCATCGGCTACCTTGCCCAGGTGGTGGCGCCCATGGGGGCGCGCCCCGTGTGGGAGGAGCTGAAAAGCGTCTTTGACCCTGTGTTTGCCATGGAGGCACAGATGCGCGATCTGGAGCGCGAGATGGGCGCGGTGGACGCGCAGTCCCCCGCCTTTTCGCGCATCGCCGGCCGATACGCCGCGCTGTCGGACCGCTTCAGCGAGGCGGGGGGCTACGCATGGAAAAGCCGCCTGCAGGGCACGCTCTATGGGCTGGGCTTTACCAAGGAACAGTTTGCGCAGTGCTGCAACACGCTCTCCGGTGGCCAGCAGGCCCGCCTGGCGCTGGCGCGCCTGCTGCTTGAATCCCCCGACATCCTGCTGCTGGACGAGCCCACCAACCATTTGGATTTATCCGCGGTGCAGTGGCTGGAGGACTTTTTGCGCACCTACGCGGGCAGCGTGATCATCGTATCGCACGACCGCTACTTCCTCGACGCGCTCTGCGACGACATATGCGAGCTGTCCGGCGGGGTGTTTACCACCTACCACGGCAACTACACCCATTATCTTTCCCAGCGCCAGGTGCAGCGGGAGCTTGCCGAAAAGCACTTTGAGAACCAGCGCCGCGAGGTGGCGCGCCAGCAGGAGATCATCGCGCGCTACCGCCGCTTTAACCGGGAAAAGAGCATTAAGCAGGCCCGCTCGCGCGAAAAGATGCTCCAGCGCGTGGCGCTGCTGGAGCGTCCCGCGCAGCAGGACGCCTTTCACTTCTCCTTTGCCGCCGCCCGCCCCAGCGGGCAGGACGTGCTGATGGCGGAGAACCTGAGCAAGTCCTTTGACGGCAAAACCGCGCTCTTTCACGATGTGGACATCCACATCCGCGCGGGCGAGCGCATCGCCTTGATCGGGCCAAACGGCTCGGGCAAGTCCACCCTGCTGCAGATTCTGCGCGGCCGCATGCGCCCCGATACGGGCTGGGTCAGACTGGGCGCAGGGGTGTCCATCGGCTATTTTGACCAGCAGCAGGCCGAGATGATCTCCTCCAGCACGGTGCTGGAGGAAATCCATGCGGACCATCCCTCCATGAGCGAGGGGGAGGTGCGCGGTGCGCTTGCGGCGTTCCTGTTCCGCGGCGACGACGTGTTTCAGGATATCGCCACCCTCTCCGGCGGGGAGAAGGCGCGCTTGGCGCTACTCAAAATCATGATGCGCCGCGACAACACGCTGCTTTTTGACGAGCCCACCAACCATTTGGACGTGGACGCGCGCGCGGCGCTGGAGGCGGCGCTGGACGCCTTTGACGGCACCATCCTTGCCGTCTCGCACGACCGCTACTTTATCAACCGCTTCGCCACCAAGTTGTGGATACTCCAAGAGGATGGCACCCTGCTGCAGAGCATCGGCAATTACGACGATTACCTGGCGCGTCAGCGCGCGGCCGCGCCGCCGGCGCAGGCGCTGCCCGACGGCGTGACGCGCACTGCGCTGAAAAAGGAGCAGCGGCTCTCCCGCGCGGCACAGAGCGCCCGCAAGGCCGCCCGCCTGCGCGTGAGCGACTGCGAAAAGAAGGTGCAGCGCCTGGAGGAGGAAATCGCCCGCCTGGAGGGCGTGCTCTCGGCGCCCGAGCAGCTTTCAGGCGAGGCGCTTGTCGAGACCACCGCGCGCTACAGCGACCTTTCCGCCGCACTGGAGCGCGCCATGGACGCCTGGGAGGAGGCGTTCGGCGCGCTGGAGGCGCTGGAGGCGCAATGACGCGCTTCTTCGACCATAAGGAGGGAACACATACATGAAACTGCTTTCCTGGAACGTCAACGGGCTGCGCGCCTGTTTAAAAAAAGGTTTTGCCGATGTCTTCGCCCAGCAGGGCGCGGATATCTTCTGCATCCAGGAGACCAAGATGCAGCCCGATCAGGCGGAATTCACCATCGAGGGTTACACGCAGTACTGGAACAGCGCCGTCAAAAAAGGGTACTCGGGCACCGCGATCTTCACCAAACAGCCCGCGCTGCGCGTCTCTCTGGGCATCGGCGTGCCTGCGCACGATACCGAGGGGCGCGTCATCACACTGGACATGGGGGATTTTTTCATGGTCAACGTCTACACCCCCAACAGCCAGCGCGGCCTTGCGCGCATTGATTACCGCATGGTCTGGGAGGACGCCTTCCGCGCCTTCCTGCTGGAACTTGACGCGCAAAAGCCGGTGATCGTCTGCGGCGACATGAACGTGGCGCGCAGCGAAATCGATTTGAAAAACCCCAAAACGAACGTGGGCAACGCGGGCTTCTCCGAGCAGGAGCGCGCCAAAATGGAGGAACTGCTCCAGAGCGGCTTTGTGGACACCTTCCGCGCGCTCTACCCCGACGTGACGGGCGCCTACACCTGGTGGAGCTACATGTTCCACGCGCGCGATACCAACGCGGGCTGGCGCATCGACTATTTTCTGGTCTCCGAGCGGCTGCGGCCCCACATCCGGGACGCGCGCATTTTAAGCGACGTGCTGGGCAGCGACCACTGTCCGGTGGCGCTGGATATCTTTTAAGCACGCGCGCTACAACAAAACGCACGAAAGAACGCGCCCGGGCAGGGCTGGGTAAAACCCGACGCCCGCAGGCGCGTTTTTCATGCGTTTTCGCCCGCCTCCATGACTTTTTGCGTACAAGCGCACATATGCTGCGCAGGCGCGTTGTAAGGCGGCGCGCCGCCGATGCGGCGCAATGCGTTGCGCACCCGCAGTCTCTCGTTCATCTCAAACGCTGCGCACCCGCGGAGGGCGCGGCCAAACCAGGGGGGGCATGCGTCTTTGCCGCGCATAGCGCGGGGGCTATTCCCCCAAAAAAGAGGCACCCGGGGCGATAGCACCCGCCTCGATTGCCTCTTCTTTTTACACCGCCGCGCCCGTCCCCCACGCGCGGGAAGAAATGCCGGGCAGTTCCCCGCCTATCCCGCGCCTACGCCTCAGCGTAGTATTGTCCCAGCGCATCCGCGCCCATAATGGCGGCGTACACCTTTTCGGGCGTCACCTCCATGGGCATATTGTAGATGGACTCGCCCGTCGCGCAGGCCGCCTGGGCCACCTGCATGATTTCCTCCGGCTTAACCTTTGCAATGCCCATCTGCGCCAGCGTCACGGGCAGGCCCACCGCCGTACAGAACGCGATCACCTCGGCGATATCCTCGGTATCGGCGTTCTGCAACACCAGCTGCACCAGCGTGCCGAAGGCCACCTTTTCGCCATGGTAGAGGTGGTGGCAGGCCTCCAGCACCGTAAAGCCGTTATGGATGGCGTGCGCGCCCGCCAGGCCGCCCGATTCAAATCCCAGGCCTGAAAGCAGGGTGTTGGCCTCGATAATGTTCTCCACCGCCTTGGTGCACACGTGGTTTTCCGCCGCCACTTTGGCCTTGATGCCGTCGGCCATCAGCGTCTCGTAACACATTTTGGCCAGGCCCAGCGCCGCCATGGTGCCCTTGCCGCCCACACAGTTGTCCGCGCCCGCGTCCATGGCCGCCTGCGCCTCAAAGTACGTGGCCAGCGCATCGCCCATGCCCGCGATCAGCAGGCGGGCGGGCGCCTTGACCACCACGTCGGTATCCACGATAACCATGTTGGGGTTGCTGGGCAGAAAGAGATACTTTTCAAAGACGCCCGCGTCGCTGTAGATCACCGAAAGGGCGCTGCAGGGCGCATCCGTCGAGGCAATGGTGGGCACAATGGCCACCGGCGCCTTCTGGTAATAGGCCACGGCCTTGGCGGTATCCAGCGTCTTGCCGCCGCCCACGCCGACCACCACGTCGCACCCCTTCTCCTGCATGCGCTTTTGCAGGCGCGCGATCTCCGATGCGGAGCACTCACCGCCAAAAGCCTCAAAATGCAGCGCAGCCCCGCTGCCGGCAAAGCTTGCGCGGATGGTGTCCTCCACCCGTTTTAAGCCCGACGCCGTGGCTAGAATGAAAAAGCCCCTGCCCAGCGGGCCAATGTGTTTGTAAAGATTCCCCAGTTCCCCGCGGCCCTGTATGTAGCGGCCCGGGCTGGCAATGATGTTCGCCATCGCATGATCCCTCCTGTCGTTGTGTCCATAGCTTGTCCCTTGCGAAAACCGCCTCTATTATAGCCGCGCGCGCCGTCTTGCGGCAAGGCGCCCGCAAAGAATTGACAAAAGCTTCCTGCTTTTCCTATGCGGCGCGCCCTGCTTGAGGCGCTATGCGTCTGCGCGCGGCAGGATGATCCGCCTGCCTGCAATATCCGATACAAACAGCACCGCCTGCCCGCGCTGCGGCGCGGGCATGGAGAGTGCCCGCTCTAGGTGGGGATGGCTGCCTGTGCGCTGGCTCATCGCCAATACCTCCAGCACGTCCCCGTCCAGCACGCCGATGCCCCAGCCGTCGCACGCGGGGATATCGGGCGCCAGCAGCGGCAGGTCCGGCTGGGCGCGGTAATCCGCCCCCATGTCCACGTCGTTGAGGTCCACGCGCAGCGTGCCGTCGGCGCGCGCGCGCCAGGACGCCGCCACGCGTGGCAGCGGGCAATCCGGGGGCTCGGCCGGTTCCCGCGGCGCGATGATCTGGACCGCGCCCATACCCGTGAGCCGCTTGCGGGCGATGTGCAACGCAAAATGGCCCTTGTCCATGCCTAAAAAGCGGCGCCCCAGCTGCTGGGCCACCGCAAGGGTGGTGCAGGAGCCCGCAAACAGGTCGCATACGATGTCGCCCGGCCTGCTTGACGCGCGTATGATGCGCGCAAGCAGCGCCTCCGGCTTTTGGGTATCGTAACCCCAGCGCTGCGGGTCGCGCTGGTGCAGGTGCGCGATATCCTCCCACACGTCGTCGGGAAAGACCAGATCGTCCTCTGCGTAGGTATAGACGCGTCCACCTGAGCGGATGGAGTACACCAGCTTGCCATGCGCGTCCACGCTGCGCTTGAGATGGCTTTTGACGCCCCTGCCCCGCGGCCTGCCCACCGCTTCGATGTCAAAGTAGTGGGTCTTGCCCTTTTTATAAAAGAGGATATTGTCGTGCTTGCGGCTGAAATAGCGCTTGGAGCGCCCGCCTGAACGGTAGTGCCAGATGATCTCGTTGAGAAAGTTCTTCGCCCCAAAGATCTCGTCGAGCAGCAGGCGCATGCGCACGCACGCACGCGCGTCCACATGCACGTAAATGCTCCCCGTCTGGCTTAAAAGCGCGTGCGCGGTCTCCAGCGCACCCCGCATCATCGTCCAGTACGCCTCTTCATCCCCATGCCAGCGGTCAAAGTCCAGCGCGTAGTCGCGCCGCAGCTGCCCCGCGCGCCAGCCCGCCGTGCCCAGGCACTGGCTGTAATAGAAAGAATTCCCCGTCAGAAACGGCGGATCCAGATACACCAGCGCCACCTGGCCGCAGTACTGCTGCCAGCAGGGCGGCACGCCCCCGCTTGCGTCCGCCGCAAGCAGCGTGCCCTGCCAGGGACCTTGGTGATAGCGCTCACAAAGCATGCCTTTTTCCATGAGGACTAACCTTCCTTTTTTCGCTGATGCCGCGCGCTTGCATTGCGCCGGGCGGCTATGGTATGCTCGAGGCAGATGCGCCCCGCCCCGGGGCGCGCAAGCCTGAAGGGAGCGACGCGCCTTTTGCTGAACTGGCCGGAAATCTATGCACTGTTTGACGGGCGCACGCCGCTTTTGACCGATTGTGGCGCGCTGTGCGGCCATGCGTGCTGCCAGGGCGGCCCGCACGACGGCATGCCGCTGTTCCCCGGGGAGAAGGCGCGCTTTGCAGGGGCAGACTGGTGCCGGGTATTTACCCAGGGTGATATGGATATCCTGGTATGCGAAGGCGCGTGCCCCAGGGATATGCGCCCGCTCTTCTGCCGGCTCTTTCCGGCAATGGTTTACACAAACGGCACGCGCATGCGCCTGCGTCTCAACCCGCTGGCGCGCGGCGTATGCCCGCTTGCACAAGAGCATTTGCGCGCGTTGGATCCCGCCTTTTTGGAGGCGTGCCGCCTGGCCGCCGCGCGGGTGTGCGCCGACGAGGCAGGGCGCGCTTTCATCGCGCGCTACAGCCGCCTGGTGGACGAGGCCTTTGACTGCGCGCTGTTTCGCGCGTAAAGCGCTTTGCCATCACAAAACAACGGATTGTTGGTTTTAGTATACCACGCGCCGCGGCGTGCTGTCACGGCTGCAACACCGCCGCCGCGCGGACAGGCGCATCTGTACATGCAACGAAAGGAACACGCTCTATGATTGAAATTTGGGTTATCCTGCGGCGCAAACACAAGATTGTGCACGACGCGCTGGCCCCCTACAACGACATGCGCCCCACCGAGGTGGCGCTGCCCGAAAGCTTAAACGATATCTGCCGCGCGTGGGATATCCCGCGCCCCATGATTCTCAAGCGGCACGTGCACGATTTTGACACCTTCGGCCGGGTGATCTTCAAGCCTGACCAGTTTGTGGAGGCGTTTCCCTACGACGCGCTGGAGGTGGAGGCCATCGTCGAGCGCGCGGAGCAGCAACAGCTGGGGGACTGAAGGGGCGCCTGCGCATGCGTGCGCCTGGGCCGCCGTAAAGGGGCTACCTGCGCATTTCTGTTTTTTTGAGCTGCAGGATGTTTAGCTTTGCACGTTTTGGGGCAGACTTCTAACCAAACGATGCAAAGGAGTTGAAAAAGCGCATGTTTCTTACGACCATTATCGCACTGATCCTGGTCATCATCGGCGGTCTCAACTGGGGCCTGGTGGGCCTGTTCCAGTATGACCTGGTTGCAGCCCTGTTTGGTGGCACCGCCGCGATGGGCGCGCGGATCGTCTACTGCCTGGTCGCGCTGGCTGCACTGTGGTGCATCCCGCTGCTGTTTCAGAAAAAGCACGAAGAAACCCACTGATGCTGACCATACACAAAAAAAGCCGCGGCACGCGCCCTGAAAAAACAGGAAGCGCCGCGGTTTTTTGTTGCTTTATAAAATGGTGTAGAGCCACTGGGAGGGCACGAGCAGCGTGTAGGGCGCAAACAGCAGCGCCAGCACGATGCAGTATACGCTGCTCTGCCACCCCTTGATGGACAGCCTGTCAAAGACCATCTTGCGCAACAGCGCATAGGTGGCCACCACGTAGCAGAGCTCCAGCGCGCACACCAGCACAATGCTCCAGTTGTTGGCGTAGGGGTCGCTTGCCACATTGGCGAAGATGCTGCCCGTGGGCATGAACTCCTGCAGCACCAGCAGCAGCCCCGCGCACACCACCCGCATCAGCATCACAATGGGGTACACCTTGATATACGTGCGCTTGCACACCAGCGCAAATGGGCGGATGCCCATGGCGCGGCTGCATATATACAGCAGCAACAGCTGCCACAGCGCAAAGAGGATGAGCGTCACCGGCAGCGCCCATCCTACGTAGGGCAGCATCCATACCGGATAGGGCATGCGCGCAAGGTCTGCGGGCGTCACAGGCAGGCAGCTCCTTTCATAAAAAATCCAGGGCGCAGGTTTTGCGTCTGTACGTTTTATTCCCATTTAGCATATACAAAAGCGGTTCCACCTGTCAATGCGCATCGCGTTATGCTACAATAAAGATATTTCACACGCGCAAGCATTTTCACACCATCACATGTACCATAGGAGGTTGTTTTATGCGTCAAACGCTGGATATCACAGCCCTGCAGGCGCCCTTTTACGCAGCGATGCGCGGCCACGGCGCCTTTTTGAACGTGGGGGGCGAATCACCCAACACCATGACCATCGGCTGGGGCTCGCTGGGGTTCCTCTGGGGCAAGCCCATCGCAACCGTGATGGTGCGCCACAGCCGGCATACCTACAAACTGCTGGAGCAGGCGGGCGCCTTTACCATCAGCATCCCCGCGCCCGGTGCGCTTGTGCAGGCCCTGGCCTACTGCGGCAGCCATTCGGGGCGCGAAGGGGATAAGTTCGCCGCGGCGGGCCTGTCCACCGCCCCAGCGCGCAGTGTAGACGCTCCGGTGGTTGCGGGCTGCGCATGGCAGGTCGAGTGCCGCGTGGTCTATGAGCAGAGCATGGAACCCGCGCTGCTGGATACCCAGCTGGGCGATACCTGGTACAGAGAGCCGGATTACCACACCTTCTATTACGGTGAAATCACCGCCATATATCAGACGAAATAGCCCCCCACGCGCCTTCAAGCAACCGTACGCATGCAGTTTCTTCCCCCCCAGATTTAGAAGAAGAAAGGTCGGTGTTGCCTGTGATCGAAATTTCCCGCGAACATGTACTGGGCGTATTGAGCGACGCAAACGCGCCCGCTGCGCGCTGCGCAAGCGGCGATATGGTGCGCTTTATCACGCGCGACTGCTTTGACGACAGTATCGTCACCCCCGACGGGCCCACCCTGCCGCGCACTTACTCCAACCCCGTCACCGGCCCCCTCTACGTGGAGGGCGCGCAGGCCGGCGACGTGCTGCAGGTGGACATCCTGCACATCGAGGTGGCGCAGACGGGCATCGTGCGCACCACGCCCGGCGTAGGCCCCTTTGACGACGTGGTGACGCGCAAAGAACCGCGCATCTATCCCATCGAGGAGGGGATGATCCGCTTTGACGAGGCGCTGCGCATCCCCGTGGACATCATGCTGGGCGTGATCGCCACCGCACCGGCGGACGGCGCGCGCATCGATACCAAGACGCCCGGCCCCCACGGGGGCAACATGGACTGCCGGCGCATCACCCAGGGCGCGCGCGTCTATCTGCCTGTCAACACGCCGGGCGCACTTTTATGCATCGGCGATCTGCACGCGCGCATGGGCGACGGCGAGGTGGCCTCCTGCGGGCTGGAGTGCCGCGGCAGCGTGGACGTGCGGGTGCGGGTGCTCAAGGATGCGAAGCTGCCCACCCCCATGGTGCGCAACGCCACCCACTGCATGAGCGTGCAGTCCGCCCCCACGCTTCAGGAGGCGAGCACCCTGGCCGCGCGCGCCATGCGCGACTTTCTCATGCAGGCCTGCGGCCTGGACGCCATCGGCGCGTGCATGTTGCTTTCGCTGGTGGGGGATCTGGTGATCTGCCAGGTGGTGGACCCCCTCATGACGGTGCGCATGGAGCTGCCGCTGGAGGTGCTGCACGCTTACGGCTACCGCTGGCCCAAGGCGTAGGAGCGCCCGCGCGATGCATGCGCTTCCGCCGCCCAGATCATGCGGCGCCTCCGCAAGCAAGTCACAGGCGCGCGCGATGTGTGTACAGAAAAAAGCCCGGCGCTGCCGGGCTTTTTTGTGCTATTTATCTTTGATTCCCCGCCTGCGCGTCAGTCCGCAAACTGGCTCTTGAGCGCCCACAGGCCCAGCGCCGGGTTGGAGACGTAGAAGATCTCCTCGCCGTCCTCCAGGATGTTGTAACCGTCCTTGAGGGTATCGGGATGGTACTTGGCCATCGCGTCCTCCAGCGACATGTAGTTGAAACACGCCTTCTCGATTTCCTCGCGCGAGAGGTGCCCCGGGCACCAGGTGATATTGAAGCGGCCGTCTGAGGAGCCGTGGATCAGGTGCGCCGCGGCCGAGAGGTTGTTTTTCAAATCCTCCTTCTCATTGGCCCACTTGAGGATGTTGTCGCGGCCCGCGTAGCCGTACTTGCGCAGCAGCACGTCGATATCGTCATCCTCGCCGAAGCGGTGCGCGCCCGGCGCGATGATGACAAGATCGCCCCCGTCCGCAATGGCCATGCGGGTGCGGTACACCGCCTTGTTACCCACCCAGGTGGTGCGGAACTCGTCGGGGTCCAGATACACCACGCACTTTTTGATGGGTTTCTCCAGCAAATCCATGTTGAGCGCGCGGCTCTGCACGCACGCATCCTGGAACGTCTGTTCATCATCCCCGATGTAGAGGCCGCGCAGCACGTTTTCCCCGTCCTGCGGCGCGATCACCGTCAGGATAAAGTGGATGGGACGGTGTTTGAGATAGCGCTCAAATGCCTCGTTGTAGAGGCGGCGCACCGCGGTATCGGCGTGGCCCATCATGCTCTCCAGGCCCACCACAGCGCCCAGGAAGTGAGAGCGGTTGATCATCTGCGCGCCACCCACGCCCACAAACAGGTTTTTGGTGTAGTTGGCCATGCCCACCACCTCGTGGGGCACCACCTGGCCCACCGAGAGGATGGCATCGTAGGAATCGTCCATCACGCGGCGGTTGATGGCCGCCTCCACGTCGTAATCCAGCAGGCCGCCCGATATCTCCCTGATAAAGCTTGCCTCAATGGTGCCCAGCGTCACGGTATCGTTGCGCCAGTCGTGCACGATAAAGCGCTCCAGCGGGATGTCCGGCCCGAAGAATGCGCGCAGCTCGTCGTCCGTCATCGCCATGTGGGTGCCCAGCGCGGGCAGGATATCGATCTGGCAGTCGTCCTTGAGCTCGTTGTAGAGCATGGCGGTGATCACGCCCGCCTTGGAGTGGCCGCGCGTCAGATCGGGCGGAATGATCAAAATTTTTTTCCATTGCGCGCGTTCGTCCGCAATGGACGCAAGCAGCGCCTCGCGCAGCGCCTCGCTGCTGATGGCTGCGTCGCTGGCCCATTTAAGTGGTTTCATAGTGGCAAAGCCCTCCTTTTTTCGCGATTTGTATGCTTATAAATCCCCGTGCAAAGATAGGACAAATGGCTGGATACGCCTCCAGCCATTTGCAAGTGGGTTCGTACGTTATTCGCCGCGCTCCTGAATCCAGTTGGTGTGGAACACGCCCTCGCGGTCCACGCGCTCGTAGGTGTGCGCGCCGAAGTAATCGCGCTGGGCCTGGATGAGATTGGCCGGCAGCGTCTCTCTGCGGTAGGAATCAAAGTACGCAAGCGCGCTGGCAAAGCAGGGGGCGGGCACGCCCAGCTGGGCGCACAGCGCCACCACGCGCCGCCAGGAAGCCTGCGCCTTGTCCAGCGCCTGGGTAAAGTAGGGGTCAAGCATCAGGTTGGCCAGCTTGGGATCGCGGCTGTAAGCGTCCTTGATGCGCTGCAAAAAGCGTGCGCGGATGATGCAGCCCCCGCGCCACATCAGCGCGATGTTGCCCAAATCCAGGTCCCAGTTGTAGATTTCACTGGCCTGGGAGAGCAGCGCAAAGCCCTGCGCGTAGGAGCAGATTTTGGAGGCGTAGAGCGCCTGTCCGATATCGTCGATCAGCTGCGAAACATCGCCGTTGAACGTTTCCGTAGGCCCGCGCAGAATCTTGGAGGCGGCCACGCGGCCCTTTTTATCCGCCGACATGCAGCGCGCGTACACAGCCTCCGCCACCGTGGGCGCGGCCACGCCCAGCTCCAGCGATTCCTGGCTGGTCCATTTGCCGGTGCCCTTTTGGCCCGCGCGGTCCAGAATCACCTCCACCATGGGCTTGCCCGTCTCGGGGTCCGTGCGGCCCAGGATGTCCTCGGTGATCTCGATGAGGTAGGAGTCCAGCTCCCCCTCGTTCCATTTTTGAAACACCTGCTGCATGGCGGGGTAGTCCAGCCCTGCCAGCTCTTTGAGCAGGAAGTAGCTCTCGGAGATCAGCTGCATGTCGCCGTACTCGATGCCGTTGTGCGCCATCTTGACGTAGTGGCCGGCGCCGTCGGTGCCGATGTAATCGCAGCAGGGGGTGTCGTCCGCGCCCACCTTGGCCGAGATGGCCGTCAGGATGGGGGCCACGCGGTCCCACGCCGCACGCGAGCCGCCCGGCATGATGCTGGGCCCTTTGAGGGCGCCCTCCTCCCCGCCGGATACACCCACGCCCATAAAGGCGTAGCCCATCTCCTCCAAGCGCGCGCAGCGACGGCGCGTATCGGGGAAATAGGAGTTGCCGCCGTCGATGATGATATCACCCTTATCGATCAAAGGCAGCAGCTGGTCGATGGCTGCGTCCACTGCGGGGCCCGCCTGGATCATCAGCATGATCACGCGGGGCTTGCGGATGGATGCCACAAAATCCTCCAGGCTGTAGCTGGGGACGATCTCCTTGCCCTTGGCGGGTCCATCCATGAACTGCTGGGTGCGCGTTGCAGTGCGGTTGTACGCAGCGACACAGAAGCCGTGGTTGGCCATGTTCATCACCAGGTTCTGGCCCATCACAGCCAGGCCGATGACACCAATATCACACTTACCCATACGAAAAATTCCTCCTTCACCCATTTGAAAGCCCACGCGGGGGATGTATAGCCTTTACGATGTTATGATACCCGTTTTGAGGCCGTTTTTCAATGCTTTTCCGCCCGATACACAGCTGCGCGGGCGTATGCGCGTAAAAAAGCGCTGCCGCGCGCCCTTTCGCCAAGCTGCGCCCGCGCAGGAGGCGACGCACCATCTGATGATACCTGTGTTTTAAGGGTTGTATCAGGGGGCTTACACGCGCGTGTGACGCAGCCAGCCGGCAGGCCTGGCGGGCTGGAGATATGACGCGGCGGGCGTGTGGCGCCATCCTCTAATCCTGATAATCCTCGTCCACCTTGACCATGATCTTGCAGTGCGCCTTATCGCGCAGCGCAAAGTCGAACATCTCCGGCAGCTGGGAGAAGGTGTAATCATCGGTGATAAGCGCGCGCAGCTGGGCGTCCATGCCGCCCGATTTGAGCAGCGCCACCGCCTTGCCAAACGCGTCCTGCGTATGAATGCGCACGCTGTGGATGGACAGCTCCTTCTGCCCGATGGCCCAGGTGTCCACCAGGTAGGGCTCGGAGGCCAGGCCCACCAGCATGCAGCGGCCGCGCGGCGCGCAAAGGTCGGTCATCGCCCGGGCGCCGAAGGCCGAGCCGGAGCATTCAAACACCGCGCTGTAGCCCTGATCTTGGGTGTAGGCCATGGCCTGCTGGAAAAAATCCGGCCTGCTGCTGTCAAAGGTGCGCAGGCCCAGCTTTTCCATAAACGCCAGGCGCTCCGGCGCGATATCCGCCACCGCCACGCTTACCGCGCCCGCGCGCTGCGCCACCATGGCGCACAGGATGCCGATGGGCCCACCGCCGATGATCATCGCGCGCACCGATGCGTATATCGCACGCGTTTACCGCGCCCACCGCCACAGCCAGCGGCTCAGCCAGCGCAAAGAGACGCAGGTCCGCATCGGGCGCCAGTTTGTAGAGCTTGCGCACCGGCACCACCGAGTATTCGCAAAAATTGCCGAACTTCTGCGTGCCGAAGTTGCGCAGCTGCCTGCACACATTGTCGTGCCCGCTGGTGCACAGCGCACACACGCCGCAGCCTGTAAAGGGCTGCCCCACCACCTTGTCGCCCACGCGCAGGTCGATATCCCGCGCCGTGTTGATTTTCGCAATCACCCCGCTGAACTCGTGCCCCACAATCATGGGCTTGGCGGCGCGGGGGTGGTGCCCCGTGTACACCTTCAGATCGGACTGGCACAGGCCGCAGTACACGATTTTGACCAGCGCCTCGTCTTCCTTGAGCACCGGCACAGGGATGTCGTCAAACGTCACCTGGTTCCATTCATAGCAAACGGCTGCTTTCATGTGGTTTATGTCCCTCCTTTTTCCTACATTTGTTTAGCAAGCACCTAATTGCGCAAATCATTTACCCAAAGTATAGACTGAAGAGCGTTGCCGCGCAACAAAAAAGGCGCGCGGATACGTTACATCCGCGCGCCCTACGCTTGCATGGATTGCTATGATTCGCCTTTCTTTGGCGCGTTTTACAGCAGCATACCGCGCAGCTCGGCGCCCGACTTGGGCGAGAGATAGGCCGGCGCAATGTCCAGCACCGTGCGCGCGCCGCGCGCGCCCTCCTGGCTGAGGCGGTGCGCCGCGCGCGCATAGGCCACCAGCACGCTGGCGGTGAACTGGGGATTGGAATCCAGCTTTAAGGAATACTCGATCAGGTGGCGCGTCTCGTCCTTGGGTCCCGTGGTGCCACTGCGCATCACAAAGCCGCCGTGCGCCATAGAGCGGTGATTCTCTCTGAGCTCCTGCTGCGATATAAAGTGCACGGTGGTATCGTAATCGGCAAAGTAGTTGGGCATGGAGACGATCTGTGCGCGCACGCGCGCCTGGTCCGCGCCCTCCTCCAGCACCACGTAGCATTCCCGTGTGTGTTTCTCGCGCGTGGTGAGCGCCGGCTGCGCGCCCGCGCGCACCGCCTCCAGCGCGCTCTTGACAGGGATGGTGTACTGCACCGCGTCCTTCACGCCCGGGATACGGCGCAGCGCGTCGGAATGTCCCTGGCTGAGGCCCTTGCCCCAGAAGGTGTATGTCGCACCGTGGGGCAGCACCGCCTCGGCGTAGGCGCGGTTGATGGAGAACATCCCCGGATCCCAGCCCACGGAGATCACGCTCAAATGTCCGCCCGCTTGGGCGGCCTTGTCCACCGCGTCGAAATACGCGGGTATGTTGGCGTGTGTGTCAAAGGAATCGATGGTGTTGAACAGGGCCGCAAAGCGCGGGCCCTGCTGCGGCAGATCGGTGGCGGAGCCGCCGCAGAGTATCATCACGTCAATTCTATCCTGCCAGTTTTCCGCATCGTCGATGGCGCATACCGCCGCGTCCGAGCGGATCGCAAGCGCGCCGGGGTCGCGCCGCGTAAAGACTGCGGCAAGTGTCATATCCGGGTTCTGCCCGACCGCAAGCTCCACGCCGCGGCCCAGGTTGCCGTAGCCCACAATGCCAATGCGCGTTTGTTTCGTCATAACAATGGTCCCTCCCACAAAAGAATGCTTCGCTTTTTCTCCAAAGCGCGGGTACGTTACTATAAAAACACACTTCCCATAAAAAATCCATGCCCTATGGGGGAGAACGCGCAAAAAAAGCGCCGCTTTAACAGCGATTTTACGCTGTGCGGCGCACTTTTATGCGTTTGTTTATTCCCCGATGCGCGCCTCCATCAGCTGCGCAAGGGCCTTGGCGTCCCGGTCCAGCTCGCGCTGATCCTCGCCCTCGATCATCACGCGCACCAGCGGCTCGGTGCCCGAGGGGCGAATCAGCACGCGGCCGCGCTCCCCATACTTCGTCTCCAGCTCAGCGATGTAGGCAGTAATGATTTTATCCTGCAGATAGTCATTCTTGCGCGCCTCGGGGATGTGCGCGTTGACCAGCGTCTGGGGCAGCGGGTGCATCATGGCCGCCAGGGCGGAGGCGCTCTTTTGCGTTTTGACCATCACGCGCAGCAGCTGCAGCGCGGAGATCATGCCGTCGCCGGTAGAGTTATGCTCCAGAAAGATCAGGTGCCCGGACTGCTCGCCGCCCAGGCTGTAGCCCTCGGCCAACATGCGCTCCAGCACGTAGCGGTCGCCCACCTGGGTCTTGACAAGGTGGATGCCCAACTCTTTGCAGGCGATATCCATGCCCAGGTTGGTCATCACCGTGGCCACAATGGTATCCTTGGCAAGCTTGCCGCGCTGCATCATCTCGTGGCCGCAGATGAGCATGATCTGGTCCCCATCCACGCTCTGGCCCTTTTCGTCCACCACCAGCAGCCGGTCCGCGTCCCCGTCAAAGGCCAGGCCTATGTCCGCGCGATCCGCCAGCACGCGCGCGCGCAGCTGCTCCAGATGCGTGGAGCCGCAGTTGTCGTTGATATTGACGCCGGAAGGATCGTCCGAAAGCTTGGTGACCACCGCGCCCATCTCGCGCAGCACCACCGGCGCGATGGCGCTGGTGGCGCCGTTGGCGCAGTCCACCACGATGTGCATGCCGCCAAGCAGCACATCGGTGGTGGACTGTACAAAGTCTATGTACTGCCGCGCCGCGTCGCGCATCTCCAATCGACGGCCGATGCCGCTGCCCGTCTGCAGGGGCGGCTGCTCCGCCCCATCGAGGATGATGGCCTCGATGCGTTCCTCCAGCGCGTCGGGCAGCTTGTAGCCCCGCCCGTCAAAGAACTTGATGCCGTTGAATGCAAAGGGATTGTGGCTGGCGGAGATGACCACGCCCGCGTCGCAGCCGTGCTTGCGCGTCAGATACGCGATGCCCGGCGTGGGGATGACGCCGGCGCAAATCGCCTCGGCTCCCACCGAACAGATGCCCGCCACCAGCGCCGCCTCAAGCATGTCGCCCGAGATGCGCGTGTCGCGCCCAATCAGGATGCGCGGGCGGTGCGCGTTGGTCGCCAACACATACGCCCCTGCGCGGCCCAGGTCATAGGCCAGCTTGCACGTAAGCTCGCTGCCCGCCACGCCGCGCACGCCGTCGGTGCCAAACAATCTTCCCATAAAGCAGGTGCCCCTTTCAACAAGTGCTTATTTTGTCGATTTCACATTGCCTTATTGTAGCATGCACCCCTTGTCCGTGACAATGCCTTTTAGCGAACCATCAGCCATTCCACCGCCGAGGCGGCCGCCTTGGCGCCGTCCGCCGCCGCGGTGACGATCTGCCGCAGCGATGTCTGGCAGGCGTCGCCCGCGGCGAACACGCCCTCCAGCGAGGTCTGCATCGCCGCATCGGTAATGATGTAGCCGCGCGCGTCCAGCGCCACCTGCTCCTTCACCAGCGCCGTCTGCGGGTCGTTGCCCACCGCGATAAAGATGCCGTCGCATGCAAGCAGCTGCGTCTCTTCCCCCTGCGCCTGGCGCAGCGTCACGCCCGTGACCACCTCCGTGCCCTGGATATCCACTGGCACATAGGGGGTATTGACGGTGATCTTTTTGTTTTCCCGCATCCGCTCCACCAGGATGTGGGAGGCACGAAACGCGTCCCTGCGGTGCACAATGTGCACATGCGCGGCAAAGCGCGCCAGATACAGCGCATCGCCCACCGCCGTATCGCCGCCGCCGATGACCGCCACGTTCTTATCGCGGAAAAACGCGCCGTCGCACGTGGCGCAGTAGGAGACGCCCGCCCCGCGCAGGCGCTCCTCCCCTTCGATGCCCAGCTTGCGGGGGGACGCGCCCAGCGCCAGTATCGCGCATCTGGCCTGCACCACGCTCTCGTCCAGCAGCGTCGCCGTTTTGGTCTTCCCTTCCAGGCGCAGGGCCGTCACGTCGCTGTAGCGGACCTGTGCGCCAAAGTGCTCCGCCTGCGCCATCATGCGCATCGCAAGGTCCGGCCCTTCCACCCCCTCCTCAAAGCCCGGGTAGTTCTCCACAAGGTGCGTGGTGCCCATCTGCCCGCCCGGCATGCCCCGCTCCAACACCACGGTGGAAAGCCCGCCGCGCGCGGCGTACAGCGCCGCCGTCAGCCCCGCGGGACCCCCGCCGATAATCATGCAGTCAAACATGTACATCGCCTCCTAAACCAACACCGTTTGGTATATAGCATACCACGGATTTCCTTTTATTGTGCCCCAAAGCGCACAAAAAAGCCGCGGGCCCTGCGTACCCGCGGCCATGACGGCCTTTTCCCACAAAATGCTACGTGTCGATGCTGTAGAAATACAAAACGCCGTGATCGCTATCAAATACCGCCAATGTGAAGTTCAATGCCGGCCGCTCCAGCAGCGGCGCGGCGTCGCCTGGATACATATCCGCGTAGCGGTCATAGAAATAATAGTATCCCTGGCGCACCTCGGGCATCTGCACCTGCCGGGCGAGGGCGAAGCTGCCGTACATCGCCTCTTGCAGCTCGTGCGCAAGAGGCAGCGCCTGCCAGCCTTCGGCGCGCGGCAGCTGCCAGGCAAAGTCCTCTGCCTGCGCCGCGTCCGCAAAGCTGACCTCCGCGTACGTCACGCCGTCGCCCATAAAACCGCCGTGTGTGTCGCTGTAGCGCACGCGCGCACCATGAGGAATGCGCACGCCGATAGATGCTGCGATGCGCGCGCGCTGGCTATGCGCCGGCAGCTGCCGCGCGCAGCCGCCCATGCCGCACAGCAGCACAAGCAGCAGCGCAAAAATCCGTCTCACACCCGTCCACCTCCCGGCACGTCCGCACACTGCCTACGGTATCCGCAGCCCGAAGGGACATAGGGCAGCGTCAACAGCAGGCGGAAAGCTTTTTTCATACGGGCGCCTCCTCCTGTGTGGGCGCGGCGCGCCACTCCAGGATATCGCCCGGCTGGCAGTCCAGCGCCTGGCACACCTTATCCAGCGTGGCAATTTTGATGGCCTTTGCCTTGCCGTTCTTGAGGATGGACATGTTGGCCATGCTGATGCCCACTTTTTCCGAAAGCGCCGTCACGCTCATCTTGCGCTTGGCCAGCATGACGTCGATATTGACAATGATTGCCATGGTGTTTCACCTCAAATCGTCAGGTCGTTCTCTTCCTGGATGCTGCACGCCTTACGCACAAAATGCGAGAGCGTGGCAGCCACCACCGCGATGGCCACGCCTGCAAAGATGATGACGCAGCCCAGAATCACGATGCCCGGGTGACTCATATTGCACAGCCAAAGGCCGATGTTGCCCGCAAAGGCCACCGCCGCGTCTGCAAGCAGCCACTGGCAGATGCGCGCAAGCGCGCGGGCATTCTCCGCGCAGAAGGAGCGGTCCTCCCCAATGCGCGTACAGATACGGAAAAAATAGCCCAGGCAGACGTAGCAGGGCACCGCCGTGACCCACAAAAAGACCAGCCAGGGCCAGTAGGCGTAGGCAAATTCCGGGTGGGCGTGCGCCCAGGTCTGCCCCCACACGGGGAAGATGTACGCGTAAAGCCCCGCGCCGATCACACCGACAATGATGGTGATGGCCTGCAGCCATCGCGCCAACGTCTTTTGCTGCATAAAGAATGCGCCTCCTTGTCTTTGTGTCTAAAGGATAGCGCATTTTAAGACGAAAGTCAATATTATTTTATCGTAAATCGATATTTTATTGCTGTATTTCAGGCAATCCCAGCACGTGCACCGTACAGCCGCGCACCCGCAGCAACGCGAGCAGATCGCCTGGGGCAAGCCACAGCGTGGCGGTGTTGTCGTTGGGATGCACGCCGATGCGCGCCTCCCTGCACAGCGCCGCGTCAAAGAGCAGTTCCACCAGGTGCGCCGCATCCCCCAGCAGGTTCAGCGGCGATACCGCGCCCTGCGCCACACCCAGCACGCGGGCAAGCGTGTCGCTTGCGGCAAAACGCAGCGGCGCCGCCCCCAGCTGCGCGCGCAGCGCCTTGATATCCAGCCGCTTTTGCGCGCACGCCGTCAGCAGAAAAAAGCGTCTTCCCTTCTGATCCTGCAAAAAGAGGTTTTTGGGCGCTGCGCCCAGCGCCGGCAGCGCCTCCGCCTCGGCCATGGTGTGAACCGCCGCATGCATCTGGTGCGTATAAGCAATGCCATGCGCCTCCAAAAGGGCGCGCACGCCCTGCTGATCATACTGCAAAGCTTCCCTCCTCATCCGCGCAAATGGGGCGCACGCTTTTTACGGCAATGCGCGCGCCGCCGCTGTCTCAGGCGCCGTAGGACAAGTAATAAAAAGCCGCCGCGGGACAAACCCCTGCGGCGGCCAATGCACCATACAAAATGCAGTTCGTTTAGCGCTTGGAGAACTGCGGCGCGCGGCGGGCGCCTTTAAGACCGTACTTCTTGCGCTCCTTCATGCGCGGGTCGCGCGTGAGGAAACCCGCTTTTTTTACGGCCGGACGCAGATCCGGATCCGCCTTGATGAGTGCGCGCGCCACACCGTGACGCACCGCGCCGGCCTGGCCGGTGTAGCCGCCGCCGCGGACGTTGACGTACACATCGTATTTATCCGCCGTCTCGGTGAGCGCCAGAGGCGCACGCGCCAGCATCTTCAGCGTGTCAAGGCCGAAGA
The DNA here is from genome assembly GCF_900604345.1 of Maliibacterium massiliense. GTDB lineage: Bacteria > Bacillota > Clostridia > Christensenellales > Maliibacteriaceae > Maliibacterium > Maliibacterium massiliense. Next base: position 1,547,873 of record NZ_LR026983.1, on the reverse strand, counting down.
ATTCGTCGATCGAGCGGTGATTGATGATGAACTTGCCTTCGCCAGGGATCAAGCGCACGCGGGCGATGGCCTTTTTACGGCGACCCGTTCCCCAGAATACAACCTGTGCCATAATTGCTCTCTCCTCCCCTTACAGTTCCAGCGTTTCGGGCTGCTGGGCCTGATGCGCATGCGCACTGCCACGGTAGACGCGCAGCTTTTTGATCATCTGGCGGCCCAACGTGTTGTGCGGCAGCATGCCGCGCACAGCTTCGTACACCGCAAACTCGGGTTTATTCTTCATCAGCTCGCGGTACGGAATGGTTTTGAGGCCACTGATGTAACCGCTATGACGGTAGTAGTTTTTCTGATCCAGCTTCTTACCCGTCAGCACCACTTTATCGGCGTTGATGATAATGACGTGGTCGCCGGTATCCACATGCGGGGTGAAGGTCGGCTTATTCTTGCCGCGCAGCACCGAGGCAACTTGGCTTGCCAAACGGCCGAGGGTCTTCCCTTCGGCATCGACAACATACCATTTACGCTCCACATCAGCGGGCTTTGCCATGTATGTTTTCACGAATCAATTCCCTCCCAGTTTACCGGCCCAAAAAGGATGCAGCCGGCTTGGATGCTTGTATGTCCGGCAGCGCCCGTTGGACAGTCGTTCGCCGCCGATTTTTTCAAAGCTCCGGGCTGTGGAGCCTGAGAACGCAACCATAAGTATACAGGAGCGTGCATGTCCTGTCAAGGACAACTTTCCCGTGTGTGCGCCCCTTACAGCCGCACCCAGGGCGGCTTTTCACTGTGGTAGAACACCTGTGCGAGCGTCAGGCCGCAGGCAGGCGCGGTGACGCCCCCGATGCGCCGGTCCCCCGTGGCAAACATCCGCGCAATCACGTCTGGCGCAAGCTTGCCTGCGCCAATGCCCGCCAGCGTGCCCGCGATGATGCGCACCATGTTGTAGAGAAAGGCGGTGCCCGCAACGTCGATGGCCACGATGTGGGGTTGCGGCGCGTACACGCGCACCTTTTGCAGCGTACGCGTTGTCGTCTTTGCCACGCTCCCCGCGGCGCAGAAGGGCGCAAAATCGTGCGTACCCTCAAGCAGGCGGGCGGCCGCGCGCATCGCCTGGATATCCAACTGCTGGTAGACGTGCCAGGTGCGGCAGCGCAGCAGCGCCGAGGCGTGCAAATCGTTGTAGATCAGATACTGGTAGCGCTTGCCCGACGCCCAGAAGCGGGCGTGGAACCCGTCCGGCGCGCGCATGGAGGCGCGCACTCGGATGTCGGGGGGCAGCAGGGTGTTGAGCGCGTAGCTGAACTTCTCCGGCGGGATGGCGCTCTCCGTATCAAAATGCGCGACCTGCCCCGCGGCGTGCACCCCCGCGTCCGTGCGGCTGGCGCCTGTGACGCGGGTAAAGGCGCCGGTGCACTTCTCCAGCGCCTGCTCCAGGCGCAGCTGCACCGTGGGCGCGTTTTTTTGCAGCTGCCAGCCCGCGTACGCGGTGCCGTCATACTCCAGCACCAGCTTGATGCGCATGCGCGCCCCTCCCTCCCCCGTTGCCTAGGATGCCCATTTATACCAGAAATACGTAGATCTTATCCAATACCACAAACGCGCCCACCGCCGCCATCACAAGTAAGGCGTATGCGTCGATGCGGTGCATGTGCAGCACCTTCATGCGGGTACGCCCCGCGCCGCCGTGGTAGCAGCGCGACTCCATCGCCATGGCCAGCTCGTCCGCGCGCCGGAACGCATTGATAAACAGCGGCACCAGTAGCGGCACCAGCGCCTTGGCGCGCCGCAGCAGGCTGCCCGATTCAAAATCCGCCCCGCGCGCCTTCTGCGCCTTCATGATCTTGTCTGTCTCCTCCAGCAGCGTGGGGATGAAGCGCAGCGCGATGGTGATCATCATCGCCAGCTCGTGCGCGGGGAAGTGGATCACCCGCAAGGGGCGCATCAGCCGCTCCAGCCCGTCCGTCAGCTCGATGGGCGAGGTTGTAAAGGTCAAAAGCGATGTGCCCATCACAAGCAGCACCAACCGCAGCGCAAGAAAGATGGCATAGCGGATGCCTCCCGATGTGACGGTAAAAATCCACCACTTGAGCAGTACCTGCCCATCGCGCACCAGAAAGATGTTGAGCACAAAGGTAAAGATTACGATAAACAGCAGGGGCCTGACGCTGCGCAGCAGAAACTTCAGCGGGATGCGCGCAAGCGCCGCCGTCAGGAAGATAAACCCGAACAGCGCCGCGTAAGAGAGCGCCGTCTGCGCCAGAAACACAAACACGATCAGCGCCGCCACCAGGAGAATCTTCATGCGGGGATCCATGCGGTGCACCACCGATGCGCCGGGAATGTATTGCCCGAAGGTGATGTTCTCAAGCATGCGTCTTCCCTCCCAGCTGCGCGGCGATGCAGTCCGCCATGGCTTCGATATCAAAGAGGGTGTCGGGCACCTGCAGCCCGCGCGCACGCAGCAGGTGCGCGATGCGCACCGTATCGGGGATATCCAGGCCCATTGCCTCCAGCTCCGAGGAACGGGCGAATACCTCAGCGGCCGTGCCGGACATGGCGATGGTGCCCTGGTTCATCACAATGATGCGGTCAGCCACCCGGGCGATGTCGTCCATGCTGTGGGTGACCATCATGATGCCGATACCCTGCGCGTGCAGCCGCCGCACCAGGGCGAGCACCTCGCTTCTGCCGCGCGGGTCCAGCCCCGCGGTGGGCTCGTCGAGGATCAAAAAGGAGGGCTTCATCGCAAGCACGCCCGCGATGGCCACCCTGCGGCGCTGGCCGCCCGAAAGCTCAAAGGGCGAGCGGGCGCGCACCTGCGCAAAATCCAGGCCCACCTGCTCGATCGCCTCGCGCACGCACGCAGTGCGTTCCTCCCCCTTGACGCCCAGGTTGGAGGGGCCGAAGGCCACGTCCTTCTCCACCGTATCCTCAAAAAGCTGGTGTTCGGGGTACTGAAAGACCAGCCCCACCTGCCTGCGCACCGCGCGCTTGTCCGCGTCCTTGCGCGTCAGGTCCACGCCGTCGACAATGATGGTGCCCGAGGAGGGCGCAATCAGCCCGTTGATGTGCTGCACCAGCGTGGACTTGCCGCTGCCGGTGTGCCCGATCAGTCCAATGAACTCCCGTTGTTCGATCTCCAGGTTGATGTCGTGTAGCGCCATCGCCTCAAAGGGGGTACCCGGCATGTAGACGTGGCACATATCCTTGATTACGATTGACATATTGCCTCCACCAGTTCCTCGATGCCAATGGGGGTGCGCGCCATCGTCACGCCCCGTTTTTCCAGCGCGTGCGCAAGCTCCGTGGCCGTGGGCACGTCCAGCGCGATCGCCTGCAGTGCCTCCACCTGCGCAAACACCTGCCGCGGCGCGTCATCCATTACGATGCGGCCGTCGTCCATCACAATGACGCGGTCGGCGTCCACCGCCTCGTTCATAAAATGGGTGATGAGCACCACCGTGATGCCCTCCTGCCTGTTTAACCGGTGTACGGTTTCCAGCACCTCCCGCCTGCCGGAGGGGTCCAGCATGGCGGTGGGCTCGTCCAGCACGATGATCTCGGGGCGCATCGCAAGGATGCCCGCGATGGCGACGCGCTGCTTCTGCCCGCCCGAGAGCATGTGGGGCGCGGATTTGGCGCGGTCGCGCATGCCCACGGCGTCCAGTGCCGCGTCCACGCGCCTGCGAATCTCGGCGCTTGCCACGCCCATGTTCTCCGGCCCGAAGGCCACGTCCTCCTCCACAACGGTGGCCACCAGCTGGTTATCCGGGTTTTGCAGCACCAGGCCGCACTTTTGGCGGATGTTCCAGATATCGCGTCCGGAGGCGGTGTCCATGCCCATCACCTCCACCTTGCCACTCGAGGGCAGAAAAAGGCCGTTTAACAGCTTGGCCAGCGTGGACTTGCCGCTGCCGTTGTGACCGATGATGCAGACAAAGCTGCCGCGCGCGATATCCAGATTGATGGCGCAGAGCGCGGGCGTCTCCTCACCGTCGGTACGCGCATATTCGTATGTCACGTCCTCCAAATGAATCACCGTATCCAAGCGTATCAGCCCTCCTATACAGCAAAAAGACGGGCAGGGATGCTTGTTTCAGGCCGCACGCGCGGCCGCACCCGGCCCGTCTTTTCTGTTCGATCAAATGGCGCGCAAGCGCCTGTCAGATCAGCTCCAGGATCACCGTCTCGGCGGCATCGCCTTTGCGGGGACCTTTTTTGAGAATGCGCGTGTAGCCGCCGCCCTGGTTGGACTCGTCGCGGCGCTTGGCGTACTTGGGCGCGATCTCGCCGAACATCTTCTCAATGAGTGGATGGGCGATATCCTTGGTGCGCTTGTGGTAGTCGGTGCGGGACTCCTTTTGTTTGCGGGGTTCCTGCACGTCGTAAAGGTAAGCCATCATACGGCGGCGGGCCGCCAGCTTGGAGGGCATGTCGTTTTTGACCTTGACTTTGACGACGTTGCCCTTTTCGTCGGTGGTGGTCTTCTCCACCTCGACGGAGTTATTGTATTCCTTCATTGCCAGGGTGATGTAGCGCTCCGCAATGGAACGCACTTCCTTGGCGCGGGTATCGGTGGTCTCGATCTTGCCATACCACAGAAGATCGGTCACCAGGCCGCGTAACATGGCGTCTCGTTGATCGGTGGGTCTCCCCAGTTTGCGCATGGCCATGTTCTCCCTCCTTTATCCAATGCAGTGATTAATCGTCGTTGTTGGCAAGACTGAGCCCCAGCGTTGCCAGTTTCTGCTGCACTTCCTCCATGGACTTGCGTCCGAGGTTGCGCACCTTCATCATATCCGCCTCGGTGCGCTGCACCAGTTCCTCCACAGTGTTGATGCCGGCGCGCTTGAGGCAGTTGTAGGAGCGCACGGAGAGGTCCAGCTCTTCGATGGTCATCTCCAGCAGCTTCTCCTTCTTGCTCTCTTCCTTTTCCACCATGATCTCCACGTCATTGACGTTGTCCGCCAGATTGACAAACAGCATCAGGTGCTCGTTTAAGATCTTGGCCGAGAGGCTCACCGCCTCGTCGGGACGCACCACGCCGTTGGTCCACACCTCCAGCGTGAGCTTGTCATAGTCGGTGATCTGCCCCACGCGCGTGTTGGTCACCTGATAGTTGACGCGGCGCACCGGCGTGAAGATGGCGTCCATGGGAATGACGCCGATGGGCTGGCCGGGCTGCTTGTTCTTCTCCGAGGAGACGTAGCCGCGGTTCTTCTCCAGCATGATCTCCATATGCAAGGTGGCGTCCTCGCCCAATGTTGCGATGTGCATATCCGGATCGAGGATATCCACCTCGCCGTCGGGCTGGATGTCGCCCGCGGTCACTTCCATGGGGCCCTTGGCGTCCACAATGACCATTTTGGGCATCTCGGTGTGCAGCCGCGCGGAAAGACCTTTTAAGTTCAGGACGATCTGCGTGACGTCCTCCTTGACGCCGGGGACAGTGGAAAACTCATGCAGCACGCCGTCGATCTTGACGGACGTGACCGCCACCCCGGGCAGGGAGCTGAGCAGCACGCGGCGCAGGGAGTTGCCCAGCGTGGTGCCAAAGCCGCGCTCCAGCGGCTCGATGACGAACTTGCCATAGCATTCGTCCTCGCTCAGTTCGACGCATTCGACCTTCGGTTTTTCGATTTCGATCATCGGATCTAACCCTCCTTTGTCTTTGGCAGTGTTGTTGAGGGCACTTGGGTCCGTGATTAACGGGAGTAGTACTCGACGATGAGATGCTCTTCGACCGTCATGTCGATGTCATCGCGCTGCGGAAGCGCCACAACCTTGCCCGTCAGGTTCTGATAGTCCATCTCCAGCCACTTGGGCAGGGGGCGGTTGCTACCTTCACGGAGTTCCTTAATGCGTTCGATGTCCTGGCTGCCCGCTTTGACCTCCACAACATCCCCTGCTTTGATCAAGTAGGAAGGAATGGTGACCTTCTTACCATTGACAGTCACATGGCCATGGGTGACGAACTGGCGCGCCTGCGCGCGGGAATCGCCCAGGCCCAGGCGGTAGGCGACGTTGTCCAGGCGGCGCTCCAGCAGCTGCAGGAAGTTCTCGCCCGTGACGCCGCGCATACGCTCGGCCATCTCAAAGTAATGCAGGAATTGTTTTTCCATAATGCCGTAAGTGCGGCGCACCTTCTGCTTCTCGCGCAGCTGCAGGCCGTACTCACTGGGTTTGCGGCGGCTCTGGCCGTGCTGGCCCGGAGGGGCCGTGCGGCGCGTGACCGCGCATTTCTGGCTGTAGCAACGATCGCCCTTGAGGAACAGCTTGGTCCCCTCGCGGCGGCACAGCCGGCATACCGATTCGGTGTATCTTGCCATCGTGTGTTTCCCCCCTTACACTCTTCTACGTTTGGGCGGACGGCATCCATTGTGGGGGATGGGGGTAACATCTTTGATCATGTTAACTTCCAGCCCCGCCGCCTGCAGCGCGCGGATCGCCGCTTCACGACCCGAACCAGGACCCTTGACGAAGACTTCCACAGTCTTCAGGCCATGTTCCATCGCGGCCTTGGCAGCCTTCTCCGCCGCCATCTGGGCTGCGAAGGGGGTGCTCTTTTTGTTGCCGCGGAAACCAAGGCCGCCAGCGCTCGCCCACGACAGGGTGTTGCCCTGCACGTCGGTAATGGTGACGATGGTGTTATTAAATGAAGAACGGATATGGGCTGCGCCGCGCTCGATATTCTTGCGATCGCGACGGCGAACCGACGTCCGTCTGGTTTTCGGTTTTGCTGCTGCCATCTCTCATTCCTCCTTATTTGCCCTTTTTACGTCCTACGACGCGTTTGGGGCCTTTGCGGGTGCGGGCATTCTGCTTGGTATTTTGTCCGCGCACAGGAAGACCACGACGATGTCGCACGCCGCGGTAGCAGCCGATTTCGATCAGGCGTTTGATGTTGAGCGCCGTTTCACGGCGCAGATCGCCCTCGACTCTCAGGTTATGGTCGATATACTCACGGATTTTGCCCACTTCATCTTCCGTCAGATCGCGCACGCGGGTATCGGGATTGATGCCCGTCTCGCTGAGGATCTTGTCGGAAGTGACACGGCCAATGCCGTGAATGTAGGTCAGACCAATTTCCACGCGTTTGTCGCGGGGCAGGTCTACGCCAGCAATACGTGCCATGCTATAGGTGCACCTCCCAGAAGTTTCTCTCAGATGATTCCATTCATACAAGCGCATGTCCCAGAAAAACCGGCGCACCACGCAACGCTACCCTGCGGACATGCATATCGGGTAGTGGCGTGCAGCCGCGTGCTGCCGGTTGTTGACCATATAATCATATGGGCAAAGCTTGGTTTCGTCAACCCTGTTTCTGCTTATGCTTGGGATTTTCGCAGATGACCATGACACGCCCCTTGCGGCGGATGATCTTGCATTTCTCGCAAATGGGTTTTACAGACGGTCTAACTTTCATTTTCGTGTCCTCCCTTGTAAGGAAAGTGATCTTACGATTTGCCGCGCCACGTGATGCGGCCGCGCGTCAAGTCATAAGGCGATAACTCCACAGTCACCTTGTCGCCAGGCAGAATTCGGATGAAATTCATGCGCAACTTGCCCGAGATATGCGCCAGGATCTTGTGGCCGTTTTGCAGCTCCACCTGGAACATTGCGTTGGGATAGGCCTCCACAATCTTGCCTTCTACTTCAATGACATCCGTCTTGGACAAGGTCTCACTCCTCTCCGGCTTGTTCGTTCCGGTTGTAGGGCTCCAGCAGCTTGCGCACCTCAGAATCGAAGATGGGCTTAGCCGCCTCCAGCTTTTCCTTGAGCCCTGAAAGCACAACCGGTTTCAGCTCAAGGTGCTTGATCTTTTTCTTCTTTGGGTTCGACAGCTTGCGCATCTGGCCGTCGGCAATGAGCACGTAGTGTTCATCGACGATGCGCACGATGACGCAGGCCCTGCCGGCATCCCTGCCGGCGCGCGATTGGACGATCCGCCCAAGTTCGCATTGCGGTTTGCTCATGCACGCCTCCTTATGGCCGTCAAACAAGCGTCAGCAGCTCGGGTTCGCCGTCGGTGATTGCAACGGTGTTCTCGTAGTGCGCTGAGAGGCTTCCGTCCGCGGTGACGACCGTCCAGCCGTCCTGTAGGCTGCGTACGGGCCACGCGCCGGCGTTGACCATAGGTTCGATTGCGAGCACCATGCCGCTTTTCAGACGGATACCATGGCCGGGGGAGCCATAGTTGGGCACTTCGGGCGATTCGTGCATTTCACGGCCGATGCCGTGCCCGCACAGGTCGCGGACCACGCTGTAGCCGTGCGCCTCCGCGTACGCCTGCGCCGCGTGGCCGATGTCTCCCAGCCGTTTGCCCTCGTGGCAAACCTTGAGCGCCTCGTAGAAGCACTGGCGGGTTACGTCGATCAGCCGCTGCGCCTCAGGCGCAATATCCCCCACCGCGAAGGTGCGCGCCGCATCACCCTGCCATCCCTCCAGGATGGCGCCGCAGTCGATACCGATGATATCGCCTGCCCTGAGCTTGACGTGCGGGGAGGGGATCCCGTGCACCACCTGGTCGTTGACCGATGTACAGATGCTTGCCGGAAACCCGCCGTACCCCTTAAAGGAAGGGACTGCGCCGCGGCTTCGGATGTACTCCTCTGCCACAGCGTCAAGCATATGCGTCGTTACGCCGGGCCGGACGGCGGCGCCAACCGCCTCCAGCGCGCCCGCCACGATGCGGCCGGCGCGGCGCATTGCATCAATCTGCTCGCGCGATTTCAGCTCAATCATTTACGGGCATCTCCCAGCACCGCCTGGATATCGGCAAACACTTTGTCAATGCCCTGCGTGCCGTCGATGGTGACCAGCACGCCCTGCGCGGCGTAGTGCGCGACCAGCGGCTCGGTCTCCCGATGGTAGACGTCCAGGCGCTTTTTGACGGTAGCCTCGTGGTCGTCGTCGCGCTGATAGAGCGCGCTTCCGCACTTCTCGCACGTGGTTTTGCCCGCCAGCATGCTCACATGGTACGTCGCGCCGCACTTGCACATGCGCCGCCCGCTCATGCGGGTGACCAGCAGCTCGTCGGGCACTTCGATTTCGATGACCATGTCCACGTTCATCTTATCGTCAAACGCCTTGGCCTGGGCCAAGGTGCGGGGAAAGCCATCCAGCAGGAAACCCTTGGCGCAATCCTCCTGCGCCAAGCGGTCCTCCACCATGGAGATGGTTACGTCGTCGGGGACAAGCTGCCCCTTATCCATGTAGGACTGGGCAAGCTTGCCCAGCGCGGTTTTCTCCCGCAGGTTTTTGCGGAAGATATCGCCCGTTGAGACATGGGCCAGGCCGTATGCCTGCGCGATCTTGACCGCCTGCGTTCCCTTGCCGGCGCCCGGAGGCCCCAGTAGCACAATTCTCATAACAACACCCTCACTTCAGGAATCCGCGATAGTGCCGCGCAAGCATCTGCGCTTCGAGCTGCTTGGAAGTCTCCAGTGCAACGCTGACCATGATCAGCAGGCTCGTGGCACCAAAGCTGGACTGCATGCCCGTCAGTCTCGTAAAGAACATCGGGATAACCGCCACAATGGTGAGGAACACGGCGCCGAAAAGCACCAGTTTATTGGAAATGCGGCGGATGTAGTCCGACGTGGGACGGCCCGGGCGGATACCGGGGATAAATCCACCGTACTGCTGCATGTTCTTGGCGATATCGACCGGGTTAAAGGTCATGCTGTTGGCAAAATACGCAAAGAGCACGATCAGCAGCGCATAGATAATCGGATAAATGACGGAGTTTGTGCCCATGTACTGCACATACCACGCGTAGGCGGACGACTTGGAGAAGAACGCCTGCATGATCAGCTGCGGAAAGCTTAAAAGCGCCATCGCAAAGATGAGCGGCAGCACGCCCGCAGAGTTGATCTTGATGGGAATGTGGGTGCTCTGGCCGCCGTACATCTTGCGTCCCACGACGCGTTTGGCATACTGCACAGGCAGGCGGCGTTCGCCCATATCCACAAAGGTGATGGCCGTAATGAGCACCAGGATGCCCAGAAGCAGCAGCGGAATGAACCAGAAGTTCAGCTGTCCGCTGGTCACCAGCGAAAAGTAGCGGCTGATGGTGGCGGGCAGGTTGGCGGTGATGCCGGTGAAGATGATCAGCGACACGCCGTTGCCAATGCCCTTTTCCGTGATGCGCTCGCCGATCCACATGACAAAGATGGTGCCGGCTGTGAGCGTCAGGCCGATGGTGATGTACTGCAGCCAGGTGGGCAGGCCGATGTGAATCAGCGTGTCTGCCGAGCCGCCCAGCGACAGGATGATGCCGACGGCTTCCACAAAGCCCAAGGCCACCGCCACGTAGCGCGTATACTTCTGGATTTTTTTGCGGCCTTCTTCGCCGCCCTCCTTGGCCATGCGCTCCAGCTTGGGGATGGCAATGGTCAACAGCTGCATCACGATGGAAGAAGTAATGTAGGGACCGACGCCCAGGGCGAAGATGGTCCACTTGCCCAGCGCGCCGCCCGCCATGATGTTAAGCAGCTGCAGGATGTCGACCCCTGCGGTCGCAGACTGCAGGTACGCCACGTTCAGGCCCGGCACCGGGACAAAGCATCCCAGGCGATAGAGGAACAGCAGCAGCAAGGTATAGAGAATCTTGCGGCGCAGTTCCTTGATCTTCCAGGCGTTGCGGATGGTCTGAAACACCGTTAGATCACCTCGGCTTTCCCACCGGCCGCTTCAATCTTTTTGCGGGCAGTTTCGGTAAACTTGCTCGCCTTCACCGTCACGTTTTTGGACAGTTCGCCATTGCCCAACACCTTGACGCCGTCGTACTCCTTCTTTGCAAGGCCCGCGTTCTTCAGCGCGGCGAAATCCACCACGGCGCCGGCTTCAAAGCGCTCCAGGTCGCAGACGTTGATCACGGCGTACTGTTTTGCAAAGGGGTTGTAGAAGCCGCGCTTGGGCAGGCGGCGCGCAAGGGGCATCTGGCCGCCCTCAAAGCCGGGGCGCACACCGCCGCCGGAGCGGGCCTTCTGGCCCTTGTGTCCACGGCCCGACGTTTTGCCCAGGCCGCTGCCAATGCCGCGTCCCACGCGCTTGGGGGCCGTACGGGAGCCGGCCGCAGGATGCAAATCGTTCAATTTCATCTGGGTGCTCCTCCTTATTGCTCAATGGGCTCGGCCACCACCAGGTGACGAACCGTAAAGATCATGCCACGAATCGCCGCGTTGTCCGGCTGGATCACACTGTGGTGCAGCTTGCGCAGGCCCAGTGCCTCCACGGTGGCGCGGTGGTTGGGTTTGGCGGCGATGGGGCTCTTCACCAGTGTAATTTTGAGCTTACTCATAGGTTTGTGCCTCCTTTAACCCAACAGTTCTTCCACGGACTTGCCGCGTTTTTTCGCCACATCTTCTGCGGTCATCAGAGAGGCCAGGCCCTGCAGGGTCGCCTTGACGCAGTTGATGGGGTTGTTGGAACCATAGCTCTTGGTGCGGATGTCGCGGATGCCGGCCATCTCCAGCACGGCACGCGCGGGGCCGCCCGCGATAACGCCGGTACCTTCGGGGGCGGGCATCATCAGCACCTCGGCGCGGCCGAAGCGGCCGATCACCTGGTGGGGAATGCTCGTATTCACCCGAGATACGGTGACAATCTGTTTTTTTGCATCTTCCACAGCCTTGCGGATGGCCTCGGGGATCTCGGTAGCTTTGCCCATGCCGACCCCGACATGGCCGTCACCGTCGCCCACCACGACCAGCGCGGAAAAGCGGAAGTTGCGGCCGCCCTTGACGACCTTGGCCACGCGATTGACGGCGACCAGTTTTTCCTGCATATCCACAGTGCTGGGATCAAAACGCTGTTGCATCGGTGTCCCTCCTCTTAAAACTCAAGCCCGGCCTGGCGGGCACCCTCGGCCACCTTTGCCACACGGCCGGTGTAGACGTAGCCACTGCGGTCGAACACAACGGTTTTGATGCCTTTGTCCAGCGCGCGCTCAGCAGCCACCTTGCCGATGACCTGCGCCTGCGCGGACTTGTTTTTACCCGCCAATTCTTCCTTCAGCGCCGCTTCCAGCGTCGATGCGGAAGCCAGGGTGTTGCCTGCCACATCATCGATGATCTGCACATAGATGTGTTTCAGGCTGCGATATACGTTGAGCCGCGGACGCTCCGGCGTGCCCGAGATCTTCTTGCGCACGCGGTAATGCCGGACTTTGCGGTCAGCGTTCTTATCCAATCGTTTGAACATTGCCTCTCACTCCTCTTACTTGCCGGCCTTGCCTTCCTTGCGGCGGATGACTTCATCGACATATTTGATGCCTTTGCCCAGGTAGGGTTCGGGCTTGCGCACCGAGCGGACCTTTGCGGCGATCTCGCCGACCATCTGCTTGTTTGCGCCTTTGACGACGATGCGGGTGGGCGCGGGCACCTCAAATGTGATGCCGTCCGCCTCCACAAACTCCACGGGATGGGAGTAGCCCACCGTGAGCACCAGCTTGTTGCCGGTCTTCTGCGCACGATAGCCGACGCCCACCATGTCCAGCTGCTTTTCAAAGCCCTGCGTCACGCCCAGCACCATGTTGTTGATCAGTGCGCGCGACAGGCCGTGCAGCGCACGGTGCTGTTTGTCATCGGTGGGGCGGGTGACGCTCAGCACGCCGTCCGTCACATCCACGTTGATATCCTTGTTGATCTTCTCACTCAGTTCACCCTTGGGTCCTTTGACGATGACGGTGTTGTCCTCGGTGATGTTGACCGTCACGCCCGAAGGGATGCTGATGGGAAGCTTGCCGATTCGCGACATATTCTTTACCTCCGTATCAAATTACCCTTGGGTTACCAAATGTAAGCCAGAACTTCGCCGCCAATGCCCGCCTTGCGCGCGCTCTTGTCCGTCATCACACCCTGGGGGGTGGAGATGATGGCAACGCCCAGGCCGCCCAGCACTTTGGGCAGTTCGTCCTTGCCTGCGTAGATGCGCAGGCCGGGCTTGGAGATGCGTTTTAAGCCGGTGATGACACTGGTGCGGTTGGGGCCGTACTTCAGGGTCAGGGTGATATTCTCCTGGGTGCCGTCAGATTTGACATCCACGCCGCGGATATAGCCCTCGTCCAATAAAATCTGTGCAATGGCCTTTTTCATTTTCGAAGCGGGCACAATTGTCTTGTCGTGTTTTGCAACCATCGCATTACGAATGCGTGTGAGCATATCGGCAATGGGATCGGTAGTGACCATCGTTCTGCCTCCTTTCCAATTCCCCTTCGGGTTACCAGCTGGCTTTCCGGACGCCGGGGATCTCTCCCTTGTAGGCCAGCTCGCGGAAACAAATACGGCAGATGCCATATTTACGCAGTACCGCGTGCGGACGACCGCACAGGCGGCAGCGCGTGTACGCGCGCGTGGAATACTTGGCCGGACGAGACTGCCGGACTTTCATACTCATTTTTGCCACGTGATTTTCCCTCCTACGTTAGTTCTGGGCAAAGGGCATTCCCATGAGCCGGAGCAGCTCGCGGGACTCTTCGTCCGTTTTGGCAGTGGTCACAAAGATGATGTCCATGCCGCGGATCTTATCGATGTCGTCATAATCGATCTCGGGGAAAATCAACTGTTCTTTGACGCCCATGGCGTAGTTGCCGCGGCCGTCAAACGACTTGGGGCTCACGCCGCGGAAGTCGCGCACGCGCGGAAGCGCGATGGAGAACAGCTTATCGACAAATTCATACATGCGGGTGCCGCGCAGCGTCACCTTGGCGCCCACGTTCATGCCGGCGCGCACTTTGAAGTTTGCCACGGATTTCTTGGCCTGCACCACCAGCGGTTTCTGGCCGGCGATGATGGTCATCTCGTTTACCGCAGCCTCCAGGGCCTTGGCGTTATCCTTGCAATCACCCAATCCCATGTTGAGCACCACTTTTTCCAGGCGCGGCACTTCGTTGACGTTTTTGTAGCCGAACTTCTGGATCATGGCCTTGACGACGTCTTCTCGATACGCCGTCTTGAGACGGGGCACATAATTTTCATTTGCCACGTGCATTCTACCTCCCTTCCCGATTACGCTTCGAAGGTTTTGCCGCAGCGTTTGCACACGCGCACTTTTTTGCCGTCTTCCACCTTGTGGCCGACGCGCACGCCGCGCTTGCACTTATCGCAGTAAAGCATAACCTTGGAGGCATAGATGGGGGCTTCCTTCTGGATGCGGCCGCCCTGATTCTGCTGACCGCGGGGTTTGGTGTGGCGGGTGATGATGTTGACGCCCTCCACGATCACGCGGCCCTCTTTGGGAAAGCACGCGAGCACTTTGCCGGATTTGCCGGCGTTCGCACCCGAGATAACGGCGACGGTATCGCCGGTTTTGACATGCAGTTTCTTAGGAATCGACATAGCTGATCGTCTCCTCCCTTACAGCGTTTCAGGAGCCAGCGAGACGATCTTGATAAAGTCGCGCTCGCGCAGCTCTCTGGCCACGGGCCCGAAGATACGGGTGCCGCGGGGTTGTTTCTGGTCGTTGATGATGACGGCGGCGTTGTCGTCAAAGCGGATGTACGAGCCGTCCACGCGGCGGGTACCCTTCTTGGAACGAACGACAACGGCCTTGACAACGTCGCCCTTTTTGACCACGCCGCCGGGGGAGGCGGTCTTGACGGAAGCGACGATGGTGTCTCCGATGTTGGCCGAGCGCCTAAACGAGCCGCCCAGCACGCGGATACACATGATTTCCTTCGCGCCGGTGTTGTCGGCGACTTTCAAACGCGTTTGCGGTTGAACCATGGTTTATCCTCCTTGCTATCTCTGGGCTTACTTGGCCCGCTCGATGATCTCCACCAAGCGCCAGCGCTTATCGCGGCTCAGGGGGCGCGTCTCCATGATCTTGACGCGGTCGCCTTCCTTGGCGCTGTTCTCCTCATCATGGGTTTTGAATTTGGTGGTACGGTTGACGGTTTTTCCATAGAGCGGATGCATGACCTTGGTTTTGATGGCCACGACGATGGTCTTATCCATCTTATCGCTGACGACCACGCCCACGCGGGTCTTGCGGTTATTACGGATTACTTCTGCCACAACGATATCCTCCTTTCAAAACCCGTCACTGCGCCTTGGCGTCAAGCTGACGAAGACGGAGAATGGTATTGACGCGGGCAATATCTTTTTTGCACGCCGGGATGAGCATGGGGTTTTGCAACTGGCCGGTGGCCAACTGAAAACGCAGGTTGAACAGCTCGCTTTTCAGGTCCTTGAGCTTATCATTGAGCTCGGGCGTCGTTAATTCACGAAGTGCATTAGCTTTCACGGCCTTCACCACCCACTTGCGTATTCTCGCTCGTACGTTTGATAAAGCGAGTTTTCATCGGCAACTTGTGCGATGCCAGTCGCAGCGCCTCCCGAGCAGTTTCCTCGGGCACGCCGGCAATTTCAAACAGCACGCGGCCGGGTTTGACGACCGCGACCCAGTACTCGGGCGAACCTTTGCCGGAGCCCATGCGGGTCTCAGCGGGTTTGGCCGTTACCGGTTTGTCGGGGAAGATCTTGATCCAGACCTGGCCGCCGCGGCGGATGAAACGCGTCATGGCGACACGGGCCGCCTCGATCTGGTTGGAGGTCACCCACGCCGGCTCCAGCGCCTCGATGCCGTAGTCACCGTAGGCCAGGAAATTGCCGCGCAGGGCTTTCCCTTTCATGCGACCGCGAAATACACGGCGGCGCTTCACTCTTTTGGGCATCAACATGGTTTAGCGCCCTCCCTTCTGCGATCCGGCGCGGGCCTGCAGGCCTTTCTTCTGGGGAAGAACCTGGCCCTTGTAGATCCACACTTTCACACCGATGCGACCATAGGTGGTCTGTGCTTCAGCAAAGCCGTAGTCGATGTCCGCCCGCAGGGTCTGCAGGGGGATCGAACCTTCGTGATAGCCTTCCGAGCGGGCGATCTCAGCGCCACCCAGGCGGCCCGCGCACAGCACTTTGATGCCCTTAGCGCCGGCCTTCATGGTGCGGCCCAGGCACTGCTTCATCGCGCGGCGGAACGAGATGCGGCGCGACAGCTGGGAGGCGATGTTCTCGGCCACCAGCTGGGCGTCCAGATCAGCGTTCTTGATCTCAACGACGTTGAGGCTGATGGGTTTGCCCGTCATGGCTTCCATCTCTTTGCGGATGGCTTCCACGCCCGCGCCCCCGCGGCCGATGACGATGCCGGGGCGTGCGGTGAAGATATTGATGATGATTTTGCCGGCGGCACGCTCGATCTCGATCTTCGAGATGCCGGCGGCATTGAGTTTCTCTTTGAGCGTCGTGCGGATTTTATGATCTTCGATCAGAAAATCGGCGAAATGCTTTTTGTCGGCATACCAGCGGGTATCCCAGCCTTTGATAACGCCCACGCGCGCTCCATGCGGATTGACTTTCTGGCCCATGATAACCCTCCTGCCTTACTTTTTCTCGTCAAGGATGATGGTGATGTGGCACGTGCGCTTGCGGATCGGCGCGGCCGAGCCGCGCGCGCGGGGGCGGTAGCGCTTGAGCGTGGGCCCCTGGCCGGCGAACACTTCCGCCACGTAGAGCGTGTCACGATCCATCATCATGTTGTTCTCGGCGTTGGCCGCGGCGGAGAGCATCAGCTTCTTCACCACGGGAGCGGCCGCTTTGGGCATGTACTCCAATATCGCCTCGGCCTCGGCAAGGGACTTGCCGCGGATCTGATCGATGACCAGGCCGACCTTGCGCGCCGACATGCGCACGTAGCGCACCACGGCATGGGGACGGCGATCTTTATTCTCGCGGCGCGCGGCCGCTTTTTCCTTCATTCTCGTAGCCATTGGTTAGCTCCTCCTTCGCCTGCTGCTTAACGGCCGCCCGACGATTTCTCGCCGGCGTGACCGCGGAAAGTGCGAGTGGGCGCAAATTCACCAAGCTTATGGCCGACCATCTCTTCGGTGACGTACACCGGCACGTGTTTACGGCCGTCATGCACGGCGATGGTGTGACCCACGAATTCAGGGAAGATCGTAGAAGAACGGCTCCAGGTGCGCAGCACCTTTTTCTCATTCTTCTCGTTAAGCTCCTCAATTCTCTTGTAAAGCCGCTCGCTGACGAAAGGCCCTTTTTTAACCGATCTTGACATCCTTGTAAAAGCCTCCTTTTATCCAGTCCTCTGCGCGCAAGCCTTACTTGCTGCGGCGGCGGACAATGAACTTGCTGCTGGGCTTGTTCTTCTTGCGCGTGCGATGGCCCATGGTGGGTTTGCCCCACGGGGTCACCGGGCTGGGCATGCCGATGGGCGATTTGCCCTCGCCGCCGCCGTGCGGATGGTCGTTGGGGTTCATCACGACGCCGCGCACGCTGGGGCGGAAGCCCATGTGGCGCTTGCGGCCCGCCTTGCCAAGCGAGATGTTAGCGTGGTCGATGTTGCCCACCTGGCCGATGGTGGCCTTGGCGTTCATGGGCACCAGACGCACCTCGCCCGAGGGCAGGCGCACCTGCGCGTAAGCGCCTTCCTTGGCCATCAGCTGCGCGGCGGTACCCGCTGCGCGGCACATCTGCCCGCCCTTGCCGGGCAACAGCTCGATGTTGTGCACCATAGTGCCCAGAGGAATCGAGGCGATGGGCAGGCTGTTGCCCGCCTTGATATCGGCGCCCTCGCCCGAGAGGATGGCGTCGCCCACGCGCAGGCCTTCCGGCGCGAGGATGTAGCGCTTCTCGCCGTCCGCGTAATGCAGAAGGGCGATGTTGGCGCTGCGGTTGGGATCGTACTCGATGGTCGCGACCTTGGCGGGCACGCCGTCCTTGTCGCGCTTGAAATCGATGATGCGGTATTTGCGTTTGACGCCGCCGCCGCGGTGGCGCACGGTGATGCGCCCGTCGGCGTTGCGGCCAGCCTTGCTCGAAAGCGCGCGCAGCAGCGACTTTTCGGGCGTGCTGGTGGTGATCTCTTCAAACGTGGAGACCGACATGAAGCGCCGCGCCGGGGAAGTCGGTTTATAGTTCTTAATCGCCATGCTGTTACCTCCTCATTTACTGGGCCATGCCTTCGAAGAACTCGATGGCCTTGCTGTCGGGAGTCAACTGCACGATGGCCTTTTTGATCTCGGGGGTGCGGCCCTTGGTGGCGCCCTGCCGTTTGATCTTGCCCAGCGTGCGCATGGTGTTGACCTTGGCGACTTTCACGCCGAAGATGGCTTCGACAGCTTTTTTGATCTCGGTCTTATTGGCGCGGATATCCACCACGAAGTTGTAGCGCTTGTCGCCCAACATGTCGTAGGATTTCTCTGTCAATACCGGACGCAGGATGATGTCATAAGGGGTTTTCATTAGATGTACACCTCCTGGATCTTTTCAACGCTCTGGCGGGTCAGCACCACGTGATCGTACTTGAGCAGATCGACCACGTTGAGGGTGCCCACGATCAGCGCCTTGGCGCCTTCGATGTTGCGCAGGGAGCTGATCACGTTCATATCCACCGCGGGCAGCACCACGAGCGTTTTGCCGGTGGCGTTGATGGCGGAAAGGATGCCCTGCATCGCTTTCGTTTTGGGCGCGTCCATCGTCAGCTCGTCAAGCACGATGACCTGGCCGGAGGCCACCTGGGCGCTCAGCGCGCTCTTCATGGCCAGGCGGCGCACCTTTTTGTTGACGTGCAGCGTGTACAGGCGCGGTTTGGGGGCGAAGTTGACGCCGCCCTTAATCCAGTGCGGGGCGCGGGTGGAACTCTGGCGCGCGCGGCCGGTCCCCTTCTGGCGCCACGGTTTACGGCCGCCGCCGCGCACTTCTGCGCGCGTCAGCGTCGATTGCGTTCCCTGGCGGCGGTTGGCCAGCTGGGCGCGCACTACTTCATGCATCACGGGCACGTTGGGTTCGATACCGAAGATGGAATCGGCCAGTTCGATTTCGCCAACTTGGTTGCCCTGGATGTTCTTTAATGCAACTTTCGGCATGATGGATCCTGTCCTCCTTACTTCAAGCTCAAGCGCCCTTAGGCCTTGACCGTCTCGCGAATGACGAGCAGGCCGCCGCGGATGCCGGGCACAGCGCCCTTGATCAGCAACAGGTTGCGTTCGGCGTCGACGCGGACCACTTCGAGATTCTGAACGGTGACTTTTTCAGCGCCATAGCGGCCCATGCCGCGGTGGTTCTTCAGCACGCGCGACGGGTCGGTCGCCGAGCCGTTGGAGCCGGGGCGGCGGTGGAAGCGCGACGCGCCGTGCGAGGCGCGGCCGCCGTGGCTGTTCCAGCGCTTCATGACGCCGGCGGTGCCGTGGCCGCGGCTGCGGCCCGATACGTCAATCTTGTCGCCTTCGGCAAAGATGTCTGCTTTGATCTGCTGTCCCACCGCGTAGTCGGCGCTGTTGTCAAAGCGGAACTCTTTGAGGTAGCGTTTTACATCACAACCCGCTTTGGCATAATGGCCGCTGACGGGTTTGTTGACCAGATTTTTGCGGATATCGCCAAAACCGACCTGGATGGCGTCGTAGCCATCGCGCTGCGCGTCCTTGGTTTGCACGACGATGCAGGGGCCGGCTTCCACCACTGTGACGGGGATGACGGTACCATCCTGCGCAAAGATCTGGGTCATTCCCAGCTTCTTTCCGAGAATTGCTTTCTTCATGGTAGTCCCTCCTTCGCCTGCCTTAGAGCTTGATCTCAATATCCACACCGGCGGGCAGGTCCAGACGCATCAGCGCGTCCACCGTCTTGCTGGTGGGGTTCAGGATGTCGATGAGGCGTTTGTGCGTACGCATCTCAAACTGCTCGCGCGAATCCTTGTATTTGTGCGGTGCACGCAGGATGGTGATGACCTCCTTCTCGGTGGGCAGCGGGATGGGGCCCGATACGGACGCGCCGGTCCGCTTGGCCGCTTCCACGATGCGCTCGGAAGCCAAATCAATCAAAACGTGCTCGTATGCTTTGAGTTTGATACGAATTTTCTGGTTGGCCATTGATAATCCTCCTTGTCGTTCTCAAATACACTCTGCCGTGTGTGTCGCAACACTTTTTTACACGACGGTGCCCCTTTGAGCCCGTCGTCCGATTGTCGGACATAGTCCACGGAAACTACCCGGCCCCCCTGCCGGCAACCTCCCGCTTCATCCCATTAGAATCGTCGCAACTTAATCAGTATAAAGGACATGCAACCCTTTTGCAAGTATATTTTCTGTGCTACACACCAAAAGAGCGATCATTTTAGCACGCACGGAGCCGATACAGGCGCATTGCATGGGGCAAGGCGTCCATATCGGCTTCCTTTTTGCGTGTTAAACGTCCCTATATACGCGCGAGAAGCGCGCGTTTTGCCTGCTTATTCGATAACGGAGGCAACGACACCCGCGCCCACCGTGCGGCCGCCCTCGCGGATGGCGAAACGCAGGCCCTCTTCGATCGCGATCGGCGTGATCAGCTTGATCTCCATGCGGATGTTGTCCCCGGGCATCACCATCTCCACACCCTCAGGCAGCGTGATCACACCCGTCACGTCCGTCGTGCGGAAGTAGAACTGCGGACGGTATCCATTGAAGAACGGCGTGTGTCGACCACCCTCTTCCTTCGTCAGCACGTATACCTCCGAATTGAAGTGCGTGTGCGGATGAATCGAGTTCGGCTGCGAGAGCACCTGCCCGCGCTCGATCTCCGTGCGCTGGATCCCGCGCAGCAGCACGCCGATGTTGTCCCCCGCCACCGCCTGATCCAGCAGCTTGCGGAACATCTCTACGCCCGTTACCACCGTCGACTTCTTCTCGTCGCTCAGGCCCACGATCTCCACCGTGTCCTGCACCTTTACCGTCCCGCGCTCCACGCGGCCCGTCGCCACCGTCCCGCGCCCCGTGATCGAGAACACGTCCTCTACCGGCATCAGGAACGGTTTATCTACATCGCGCTCCGGCGTCGGAATGTAGCTGTCCACCGCGTCCATCAACTCGTAGATGCACTGGCTGTCCGGGCCCTCCACATTCCCAGCCTGCGCCGCCTCCAGCGCCTTGAGCGCGCTGCCGCGGATCACCGGAATGTCGTCCCCAGGAAACTCATAGCTCGACAGCAGCTCACGGATCTCCATCTCCACCAGCTCCAGCAGCTCCTCGTCGTCCACCATGTCGCATTTGTTCATAAACACGATGATGTACGGCACGCCCACCTGCCGCGCAAGCAGAATGTGCTCCCGCGTCTGCGGCATCGGGCCGTCTGCCGCCGATACCACCAGAATCGCTCCGTCCATCTGCGCCGCGCCTGTGATCATGTTCTTTACATAGTCCGCATGCCCCGGGCAGTCCACGTGCGCGTAGTGGCGCGTCTCCGTCTGGTACTCCACGTGCGCCGTGTTGATCGTGATCCCGCGCTCCTTCTCCTCCGGCGCCTTGTCGATCTCGTCGTACTTCATCGCCTCGGCCTGGCCCTTGGCCGCCAGCGTCATCGTGATCGCCGCCGTCAGCGTCGTCTTTCCGTGGTCTACGTGACCAATCGTACCGATGTTTACATGCGGTTTGTTGCGTTCAAACTTCGCTTTTGCCATCTTTCTTTCTCTCCTTATTTCCAAATCACCGCTTGCACAAGCGGCATGTGCTGTAAGTGCGCAGAAAGGAATGCCTGCGCCTTATTTATCGTCTCCCGCCACCTTGGCGGCGATGGATTTGGGAACTTCCTCATAGTGGTCAAACTGCATGGTGAACGTCGCGCGTCCCTGGGTGCGGGAGCGCAGGTCCGTGGCGTAGCCGAACATCTCGGCCAGCGGCACCATCGCGTGCACCACCTGGGTGTTGCCACGGGGCTCCATGCCCTCGATGCGGCCACGGCGGCCGTTGAGGTTGCCGATGACGTCGCCCATATAGTCCTCGGGCACCACGACCTCCACCTTCATCACGGGCTCCAGCAGCGTCATGCCGCTCTTCTGCATCGCGTCCTTGAAGGCGAGCGAGCCGGCAACTTTGAATGCCATCTCGCTAGAGTCCACGTCGTGGTACGAGCCGTCGATGACGGTCGCGGTAAAGTCCACCACTTCATAGCCGCCCAGCGCGCCGCTGCGAGAGGCCTCCTGGATGCCGGCGTCGATGGCGGGAATGAACTCCTTGGGAATGGAGCCACCCACCGTCTTGTTGATGAACGCGTATCCGCTGCCCGGCTCGCCCGGGGCGATATCCACCAGGCAGTGACCGTACTGGCCGTGGCCGCCACTCTGGCGGACGAAACGGCCCTCTGCGTGCACGGGCTTGCGGAAGGTCTCCTTGTAGGCGACCTGCGGGTTGCCCACCGACGCCTCCACCTTGAACTCGCGCAGCAGGCGGTCCACGATGATCTCCAGGTGCAGCTCGCCCATGCCGGCGATGATGGTCTGCCCCGTCTCCTCATCGGTGTAGGTGCGGAAAGTGGGGTCCTCCTCTGCAAGGCGCACCAGCGCCATGCTCATCTTATCCTGGCCAGCCTTGGTCTTAGGCTCGATGGCCACGCGGATGACCGGTTCGGGGAACTCCATCGACTCCAACAGGATCGGATGGTTCTCATCGCAGAGCGTATCGCCCGTGCCCGACTCCTTCAGGCCCACCATGGCGGCGATGTCGCCGGCGTAGACCGTCTCCACCTCCTCGCGGTGGTTGGCGTGCATGCGCAGGATGCGTCCCACGCGCTCACGGCGCCCCTTGCTGGAGTTGTAGACGTACGAACCGGTGGAAAGCGTGCCGGAATACACGCGGAAGAAGGCCAGCTTGCCCACGAAGGGGTCTGCCATGATTTTAAATGCGAGCGCTGCAAAGGGCTCGTCGTCGTCGGATTTTCGCGCCACCTCTTCGTCCGGATCGTCGGGGCTGCTGCCCACGATGGGCGGCAGGTCCACGGGGGACGGCAGGTAGTCGACGATGGCGTCCAGCAGCTTCTGTACACCCTTGTTGCGGTACGAGGTGCCGCAGACCACGGGCACGATCTTGACAGCGATGGTCGCGCGGCGAAGCGCGACGACGATCTGTTCGCGGGGAATGTCCACGCCGTCGAGATACTTCTCCATGATGTCCTCGTCGAAATCGGCGAGCGCCTCCAAGAGGTTGCCGCGGTACTCCTGCGCCTGCTCCAGCATATCGGCGGGAATGGGCTCGACACGCATGTCCGCGCCCATCTCGTCGTAGTAGACCACCGCGTCCATGTCAATCAGATCGACGATGCCGCGGAAGGTGTCCTCCGCGCCGATGGGCAGCTGAATGGGCACGGCGTTGGCGCCCAGACGGTCCTTCATCATATCCACCACGCGGAAAAAGTCCGCGCCGGTGATGTCCATCTTGTTGACATAGGCGATGCGGGGCACGCTGTACTTGGTCGCCTGGTGCCACACCGTCTCGCTCTGGGGTTCTACGCCGCCCTTTGCACAGAATACGGCAACCGCGCCGTCCAGTACGCGCAGGGAGCGTTCCACCTCGACGGTGAAGTCCACGTGTCCCGGCGTATCGATGATGTTGACGCGCATGTTGCGCCAGGTTGCGGTCGTCGCAGCCGAGGTAATGGTGATACCGCGCTCCTGCTCCTGGACCATCCAGTCCATAGTAGCGGCGCCCTCGTGCGTCTCACCCATACGGTGCACACGGCCGGTGTAGTACAAAATACGCTCGGTCGTGGTCGTTTTACCGGCGTCGATATGCGCCATGATACCGATATTTCGGGTATTCTCCAAAGAAAATTCACGCGCCACGGTGGTTCCCTCCTCCCTGTAATCCTGTAAAGGTATACATCTCGATCAAAATCACGATTCTCCTTGTCCTTCTCTTCTTGCTTCTTACCAGCGGAAGTGCGCGAACGCCTTATTGGCCTCGGCCATGCGGTGCACGTCCTCACGCTTCTTGACGGTGTTGCCCGTGTTGTTGGCAGCATCCAGTATCTCGCCTGCAAGACGCTCCTTCATGGTCTTTTCGCTGCGGGCGCGGGAGAAGTCCACCAGCCAGCGCAGCGCCAGCGTCTGGCGGCGCTCCGGACGGATCTCCATGGGCACCTGGTAGTTCTGGCCGCCCACGCGGCGGGATTTGGTCTCCATCACAGGCAGAATGTTGGTCAGGCACGCCTCAAAGACGTCCATCGCCGGCTTGCCCGCCTGCGCTTCGATCATAGCGAAAGCATCATAGCAGATGCGCTGCGCGGTACCACGCTTGCCATCCTGCATGACGTTGTTGATCAGTTTGGTTACGATGGTGTTGCCGTAAATGGGATCGGGCAGCACTTCGCGCTTGGGTACTGAACCACGTCTGGGCACGACAGTCCCTCCTTTTTTAACATCAAAATATTACACATCACCAAAGCCCGCGCGCCCCATCCTGCAGGACGGGCGACGGGGTACACACATTGCGCCAGCGCGGGGCGTTTCCGCCATGCGCCAGGGCCTTGCAGGCACCGCGCTACGCACGTCTTTTCCCTGGCATAAAAACGCAGTGCAACCATCCAGAGGGATGCGTTCCTTCCCCCGGAATCTGCGCCTCTGGCAGGTTTCAAGACACGCGCGCGGCACCACGCTGCCCAGGCGCGCCAGCAAATCAGCGCGCGCAAGCTGGGCGCAGGTGTCACTTGGTCGTTACGATTTCTTGGGTTTCTTGGCGCCGTAACGGCTGCGGGCCTGTTTGCGGTTGGCAACGCCCGCGGTATCCAGCGCACCACGGATGATGTGGTAACGCACGCCAGGCAGGTCCTTGACGCGGCCGCCGCGGATGAGCACCACGGAGTGCTCCTGCAGGTTGTGGCCGATGCCGGGGATGTAGGCGGTACCTTCCTGGAGATTGGTCAGACGCACACGTGCGATTTTGCGCAGAGCCGAGTTGGGCTTCTTGGGCGTCATCGTACGCACGGCCATGCAGACGCCGCGTTTCTGCGGGCACTGCTGCAAAATGGGCACGTTGGATTTGTACGTCACCTTTTCGCGGCCTTTACGGATCAACTGGTTAATTGTGGGCACGCTTGTGCGCACCTCCTTTCGCATACTTGAGAGATAGTTTCTGTATTTGTATGAACATTATCCCTCGCAACCCGAAATGAGGGCAATGTCATAGGCAGATAGCATCAGTCCGCGCCAAGCGCAGCGGCCACCGCGGCGTCCACGGCGATGCCGCACGCCCTGCCCAGGTCCGCCATGCACGCAATGCTGTGCAGGGGTACGGCGTAGCGCGTGCAGGCTTCCTGGACGCGCGTGCGGAAAGCGGCGTCTGCGTCCGCAGCCAGATAGACCGCCTGGACGCCGCCGGTTTCCATGGCGCGCATCACCTGTTTGATGCCCACCACGCGCCTGGGGGCATGCTTTATGTCCTCCAGCGAAGACATGTGTATTTCAACACCCTTCATGCGTATGTTTTACACATCGTGCTTTGTGATGCCGCAGAAAAGAACATTATTTTCATGCAACACCACGATATTATAGCAAGCAAGGCACCGCGTGTCAATGGATTTCACCGGTCGGCACGCGCCTGTTTTGCCCGCAATGTTCGCCTTTTCAGGGTTATCCCTGCAGATCGTCCAGCGACAGAATCTGCTCGCCGGTGGGCAGCATGTCCCCCCCCATGGCGTCAAAGGCGAGCTGGTCGCTCTGCTGATCCGCCGCGGCGTCGTCCAGGCGCAGGCTTGCAAGCGCTGCCATGCGCGCGTCCGACTCGGTGTGGATCTGAATGTCCTTGTAGCGGCGCATGCCGGTACCCGCGGGGATCAGCTTGCCCAATATGACGTTCTCCTTGAGGCCCACCAGCGGATCGCTCTTGCCCTTGATGGCCGCCTCGGTCAGCACACGGGTGGTCTCCTGGAAGGAGGCTGCCGACAGGAACGAGTCGGTGGCAAGGGACGCCTTGGTGATGCCCAGCAGCACGCGCTTGGCCACGGCGGGCTGTCCGCCGCGCATGAGCACCTCCTCGTTGGCTTCCTCAAACTTGAAGATATCCACAAGGCCGCCGGGCAGCATGTCGGTATCGCCCGCGTCCTCGATCTTGACCTTGCGCAGCATCTGACGCACGATCACCTCGATGTGCTTATCGGCGATGGCCACGCCCTGCAGGCGGTAGACGGTCTGCACCTCTTTGAGCAAATAGCTCTGCACGCCCTTGACACCCTTGATCTTGAGGATATCGTGTGGGTTGATGGAGCCCTCGGTCAGCTCGTCGCCCGCCTCGATTACCTGGCCGTCCTGCACCTTGATGCGGGCACCGTAGGGGATCAGGTAGGTCTTGGTCTCGCCGTCGTCGGCGGTAACGGTGATCTCGCGCTTCTTTTTGTTCTCCGAGAACATCAGCTTGCCCGAAATCTCAGAAATGACCGCAAGGCCCTTGGGCTTGCGCGCCTCAAAGAGCTCCTCCACACGGGGAAGGCCCTGGGTTATGTCGTCGCTTGCGGCCACGCCGCCGGTGTGGAAGGTGCGCATCGTCAGCTGCGTGCCCGGCTCGCCGATGGACTGCGCCGCGATGATGCCCACCGCCTCGCCGATATCCACCAACCGGCCGGTGGCCAGGTTGGCGCCGTAGCAGCGGGCGCACACGCCGTGCTTGCTGCGGCAGGTGAGCACCGAGCGGATCTGCACCCGCTTGATGCCCGCCTCCTCGATGGCGTTTGCGATATCGGCGGTGATGATTTCGTTGGCGTGCACCAGGGATTCGCCCGTCTCGGGATGGACGACGTCGTCCACCGCGGTGCGGCCCATGATGCGGTCGGCCAAGGGTTCGATGACCTCCTTGCCGCTGGTGACCGCCTCGGCCCAGATGCCCTTGGGCGTCTCGCCGGCGTTTTCAAAGCAGTCCACCTCGCGCACAATGGTATCCTGCGAGACATCGACCAGACGGCGGGTCAGGTAACCGGAGTCCGCAGTGCGCAGCGCGGTGTCGGCCAGGCCCTTGCGGGTGCCGTGGCTGGAGATGAAGAACTCCAGCACCGTCAGTCCCTCGCGGAAATTGGCGCGGATGGGCATCTCGATGATGCGGCCCGAGGGCGCGGCCATCAGGCCGCGCATACCGGCCAGCTGGCGGATCTGGTTCATGCTGCCGCGCGCGCCGGAGTTTGCCATCATGTAGATGGGGTTGAACTCATCAAGGGAGCCGGCAAGCGCCTTGGTGACGTCGTTGGTGGCGTCCGTCCAGATCTTGACCACGCTGTCGTAGCGCTCTTCCTCGCTGATATAGCCGCGGCGGAACTGTTTTTCGGTCTCCACAACCTGGCGATCCGCTTCGGCCAGAATTTTTTTCTTTTCCTTGGGCACGATCACGTCCATGACGCTGACGGTCAGCGCGCCGCGCGTGGAGTAGCGGTAGCCGAGCGCCTTGATGGCGTCGAGCACCTCGCACGTCTTTGTGGGGCCGTGTACCTGGTAGCAGCGCTCCACGATTTTGCCCAGCTTTTTATCGCCTACGATGTCGTCGATCTCCAGGGAGAACTTGCCCTCCTCGCTGAAGCGGTCGGCGAAACCCAGATCCTGCGGGATGGCCTCGTTGAAGATGATGCGGCCCACGGTGGTATCCATGATGCGCTGCTTTTTCTCCCCGTCAATTACGCGCGTAAAGCGCACTTTGACGCGGGACTGCAGCGTCACCTCGCCCACCTCGTAGGCCATGATGGCCTCCTGCTCGTTGGCGAAGACCATGCCCTCGCCCTTGGCGCCGGGGCGGATGATGGTTAAATAGTAGCAGCCGATGATCATGTCCTGCGTGGGCACGGTGACCGGTTTGCCGTCCTGAGGCTTGAGGATGTTGTGCGCCGAGAGCATCAAAAAGCGCGCCTCGGCCTGCGCCTCCACCGAAAGGGGCACGTGCACGGCCATCTGGTCACCGTCAAAGTCCGCGTTGAACGCCTTGCATGCCAGGGGATGCAGCTTCAGCGCGCGTCCCTCCACCAGCACCGGCTCAAAGGCCTGGATGCCCAGGCGGTGCAGCGTGGGCGCGCGGTTGAGCAGCACCGGATGCTCGCATATGACCTCCTCGAGCACGTCCCACACCTCGGGACGCACGCGCTCCACCATGCGCTTGGCGCTCTTGATGTTGTGCGCGAAGTTCTCCTGCACCAGCTTTTTCATGACAAAGGGCTTGAACAGCTCCAGCGCCATCTCCTTGGGCAGGCCGCACTGGTACATCTTGAGCTCTGGCCCCACCACGATGACGCTTCGGCCGGAGTAGTCCACGCGCTTGCCCAGCAGGTTCTGGCGGAAGCGCCCCTGTTTGCCGCGCAACATGTCGGAGAGGCTCTTGAGCGGGCGGTTGCCCGGGCCCGTGACGGGGCGGCCCCTGCGGCCGTTATCGATCAGCGCGTCCACCGCCTCCTGCAGCATGCGTTTCTCGTTGCGCACGATGATATCGGGCGCGCCCAGCTCCAGCAGGCGTTTTAAGCGGTTGTTGCGGTTGATGACGCGGCGGTAAAGATCGTTTAAATCGCTGGTGGCGAAGCGGTCGCCGTCCAGCTGCACCATGGGGCGGATTTCCGGCGGGATGACCGGAATGCAGTCCATGATCATCCACACGGGCTTGTTGCCCGATTTGCGGAAGGCCTCCACCACCTCCAAGCGCTTGACGGCGCGCACGCGCTTCTGGCCCGAGGTGCTCTTGAGCTCACTGCGCAGCTGCTCGGAGAGCTGGTCCAGATCGATCTGCTCCAGCAGCTCCTTGGCGGCCTCGGCGCCCATGCCCACGCGGAAGTGGCCCGCGTATTTCTCCATGGCCTCGCGGTACTCCTTCTCGTTGAGCAGCTGGCGCGCCTGCAGCGGCGTGTCGCCCGGATCGATGACCACGTAGCTTGCGAAATAGAGCACCCGCTCCAGCGCGCGGGGGGACATGTCAAGCAGCAGGCCCATGCGCGAGGGAATGCCCTTGAAGTACCAGATGTGCGACACCGGTGCGGCCAGCTCGATGTGGCCCATGCGCTCGCGGCGCACCTTGCTGCGGGTGACCTCCACGCCGCACTTGTCGCAGATGATGCCCTTGTAACGGATGCGTTTATATTTGCCGCAGTGGCACTCCCAGTCCTTGGTGGGCCCGAAAATGCGCTCGCAGAACAGCCCGTCTTTTTCGGGCTTCAGCGTGCGGTAGTTGATCGTCTCAGGTTTTTTGACCTCGCCGTGCGACCATTCGCGGATTTTTTCCGGCGAAGCAAGACCGATTTGAATGGAATCGAAGTTGTTCAGTTCAAACAACGCGTCTCTCTCCCTTCACGTGGCGTATCGGCCGCCGCATGCTTGCGTGCGCGCAATTGTGCGGGCGCACGCAAGCGGCGGCCTCGGGAACAAGTCAAAGCAGCAGGCGCGGTTTTCAGATATCCAGGTCATCCCCCGGGGTATCGTCGTCCTTGCCCAGCAGATCGTCAAAATCATCCAGCTCAGGGATATCGGTCAGATCCAGTTCGCCAAAGTCCTCATCGTCGGCCACAGGCTCGTCGAGCGCGCCCGATTCGTCCTCCTCCACAAGGGCGCTCTCCTCGCGGCCCTCGATGTTCACGCTGACGCCCACCTCGTCGTCCTCGTCCATCATCTCGCGGATGATGATCTCCTCTTTGTCCTCGGTGAGCACCTTGACGTCCAGCGCCAGGCTCTGCAGCTCCTTGATGAGCACCTTGAAGGACTCGGGAACGCCCGGCTCGGGGATGTTCTCCCCCTTGACGATGGCCTCGTAGGTCTTGACGCGGCCCACCACGTCATCGGACTTGACGGTGAGGATCTCCTGCAGGGTGTGCGCGGCGCCATAGGCCTCCAGCGCCCACACCTCCATCTCGCCGAAGCGCTGGCCGCCGAACTGCGCCTTGCCGCCCAGCGGCTGCTGGGTGACCAGGGAGTAGGGGCCGGTGGATCGGGCGTGGATCTTATCGTCCACCAGATGGGACAGCTTGAGCATATACATGTAGCCCACGGTGACGCGGTTCTCAAAGGGCTCGCCGGTGCGGCCGTCGTAAAGGACGCTTTTGCCGTCGGGCGCAAGGCCGCTCATCTCCAGCAGCTGGGCGATCTGCTCCTCGGTGGCGCCGTCAAATACCGGGGTGGCGATGTGCCAGCCGTTGGCGCGCGCCGCAAGGCCCAGATGGACCTCCAGCACCTGGCCCAGGTTCATGCGCGAGGGCACGCCCAGGGGGTTGAGCACGATCTCAAGCGGCGTGCCGTCCGGCAAAAAGGGCATATCTTCCTCGGGCAGGATGCGCGAGATGACGCCCTTGTTGCCGTGGCGTCCGGCCATCTTGTCACCTACCGAAATCTTGCGGCGCTGGGCGATGTAGACGCGCACCAGCTCGTTGACCCCGGGGGTCAGCTCGTCGCGGTTCTCGCGGGTGAACACCTTGACGTCCACCACGATGCCGCCCTCGCCGTGGGGCACGCGCAAACTGGTGTCGCGCACCTCGCGGGCCTTCTCGCCGAAGATGGCGCGCAGCAGGCGCTCCTCGGCGGTCAGCTCGGTCTCGCCCTTGGGCGTGACCTTGCCTACCAGGATATCGCCCGAGCGCACCTCCGCGCCGATGCGGATGATGCCGCGCGCGTCCAAATCGCGCAGCGCCTCCTCGCCCACGTTGGGGATATCGCGGGTGATCTCCTCGGGCCCCAGCTTGGTGTCGCGGCTCTCGGATTCAAACTCTTCAATATGGATGGAGGTAAACACGTCGTCCTTGACCAGCTTTTCGCTGATCAGAATCGCGTCCTCGTAGTTGTAGCCTTCCCACGTCATAAAGCCGATGAGGATATTGCGGCCCAGCGCGATCTCGCCGGTATCGGTGGCGGGGCCGTCCGCGATCACCTGACCCTTGGCCACCCGCTCGCCCGCGTCCACGATGGGGCGCTGGTTGATGCAGGTGCCCTGGTTGGAGCGCTGGAACTTCTGCAGCTTGAAGGTGTGCTCCTGGCCACTGTCGCCGCGCACAGTGATGTGGCGTGCGGACACCGAGGCGATCACGCCGTCCTCGGGGCTGAGTTTGACCACGCCCGAGTCACGGGCGGCCTTGTACTCCATGCCAGTGCCCACCACAGGCGCCTGCGGCACCAGCAGAGGCACCGCCTGGCGCTGCATGTTGGAGCCCATCAGCGCGCGCGAGGCGTCGTCGTTCTCCAGGAAGGGGATCATGGCCGTGGCCACGGAAACCACCTGGCGGGGGGATACGTCCATATACTCGACGTCCTCCTTGGGCGCCTCGGTGATCTCATCGCGGATGCGCACAGGCACGCGGTCGCGCACGAAATGGCCCTCGGCGTCCAGCGGCTCGTTGGCCTGCGCCACCACGAAGTCGTCCTCCTCGTCGGCCGTCATGTAGACGATGTCGCTGGTGACCACGCCGCGGGCGCGGTCCACCACGCGGTACGGCGTCTCGATAAAGCCGTACTGATTGATGCGCGCGTACGTGGCCAGCGAGCCGATCAGGCCGATGTTCGGGCCCTCGGGCGTCTCGATGGGGCACATGCGCCCGTAATGGGAGTAGTGCACGTCGCGCACATCGAAACTGGCGCGCTCACGGTTCAGGCCGCCGGGGCCCAGGGCGGACAGGCGGCGCTTGTGCGTAAGCTCGGCCAGGGGGTTGGTCTGGTCCATAAACTGCGATAGCTGGGAGGAGCCGAAGAACTCCTTGATCGCCGAGGACACCGGACGGATGTTGATCAGCGCCTGCGGGGTGACAGTCTCGGCGTCCTGAATCGCCATGCGCTCCTTGACCACGCGCTCCAGGCGGGAAAGGCCGATGCGGATCTGGTTTTGCAGCAGCTCGCCCACCGAACGCAGGCGGCGGTTGCCCAGCATGTCGATATCGTCCACGTTGCCCATGTTGAAGGACAGGTTGACACAGTAGTTCATCGAGGCGATCATGTCATCCACCAGGATGTGCTTGGGCGAAAGATCGGTCATGCGCTCGGCGATCTCGCTGCGCAGCTTCTCCTCGTCGCCTGCGCACGCCTCTAAAATGGCCGCGATGGTCTGGCCGTGCAGCATCTCGGGCAGGTTCATGTCCTCAAAGCGATCGCCCAGCACCGCGCGCGTCTGCACAAAGCCGTTGCCGATCACCTTGACGCGTTTATCCTCCACCAGCACCCACACGTGATTGATGCCGGCGTTTTGGATGGCCCAGGCGGCCGTACGCGAGATGGTCTCCCCCTCGCCTACCAGCACCTCGCCCGTGGCGGGGTCCGCCAGGGTATCGGCCGACACCTGGCCCGCGATGCGCGCGGCCAGCGCCAGCTTTTTATTGAATTTGTAGCGGCCCACGCGCGCCAGGTCGTAGCGCTTGGGGTCGAAAAACATGCTGTAAAGCAGGGACTTGGCGCTATCCACCGTGGGCGGCTCGCCGGGGCGCAGGCGGCGGTAGACCTCCAGCAGGCCCTCCTCGACGCTCTTTGCGTTGTCCTTTTCAATGGTGGCAAGGATGCGCTCATCCTCGCCCAATAGATCGATGATCTCCGCGTCGGTGCCGAAGCCGAACGCGCGCAGCAGCACCGTCATGGGCAGCTTGCGCGTGCGGTCCACGCGCACGTACATCACGTCGGAGGAATCGGTCTCGTATTCCAGCCACGCGCCGCGGTTGGGAATGACCGTGGCGGAGAACAGGTTTTTGCCCACTTTGTCGATGGTTTTATCGTAATAGACGCCGGGGGAGCGCACCAGCTGGCTGACGATGACGCGCTCGGCGCCGTTAATAATGAAGGTACCGGTCTCGGTCATGAGCGGGAAATCGCCCATGAACACCTCCTGCTCCTTCACCTCGCCGGTCTCGCGGTTGATCAGGCGCACGCCCACGCGCAGCGGCGCGGCGTAGTTTACGTCGCGCTCCTTGCACTCGTCCACCTCGTATTTAGGCTCATCATCCAGCCGATAACTGACAAACTCCAGCGCGAGCGTGTCGGTATAATCGGTGATGGGGGAGACATCCGCCAGCACTTCCTTGAGGTCCTGCTCCAGAAAACGTTTGTACGAATTCTTCTGTACCTCAATCAAGTCCGGCATGTCCAGCACTTCTTTGATGCGCGCAAAGGACTTACGTACCCGTTTGCCCATTGGTTCATCATGCATACCCACTTTTGCTTCCTGCATGCCTTTTACCACTCCCATCCCTTAAAAATGGCAATAAGAACCTTCCGGTCCATCCCCCTCAAATTGCGATGTCCGAAATGTTCATATTAGCGCTAAGTATGCCCCGCCAAGCGGAGCTGTATTCACTTGCATCAGTCGCCTCAACAGATAATCCCCTATCTCTCCTCGCTAGGAGGAAATACCCCATCGGAACATATGGATGCAGAATAATATTATACGCACCTATACGCAAGAAGTCAACCAAAAGTTTATCCTGGGCGACACTTTTTTGATGCGCTACACACCCTCTGCGCCGGGGGGATCCCCTTGCAGGCTGCACTGCATAAGCGCGATATCCACGCTGCGCCCGCGGTAGGCGCACGCCCCGCGCAGCACGCCCATCCGTACAAAGCCGCAGGCGGCGTGCAGGCCCAAGCTGGCCTGATTATCCGCGGTAACGGTGGCCACCAGCACACGCGCGCCCTGGGCGCGGGCCACCCGCTTGAGGGCCTCCAGCAGCCGCGTGCCGATGCCGCGGCGCTGCACGTCGGCGCGCACGTAGACCGAGTTTTCCATGCAGGGCGCAAATGCGTCCCCCTCACGGAATGCCGACAGCGCCCCGTAGCCCGCCACGCCTCCGGCGTACTCCGCCACCAGGATCGGATAGCGCTCGTTGTGCCGCAGAAACCACGCCAGCGTCTGCAGCATGCTCCAGGGCGCCGCGTCCATGGTATTGGTCTTGTGCGCGATATTGTCGTTGAGTATCGCGCGGATGCCGCGCACATCCCGCAAGCGCGCCCGGCGGATCGTCACTGCGCCGTCCTGCACCTATGCCCCGCCTCCCTTGCCTTTAAAAAAAGAGGGCGGGCGCGCTTGCTTGCGCTGTCTCTGCCGCTGGCGCCCATCCTCTTTGGTGCTCTCGTCCCCTCCCTCTGCCTAGCGGGGCAGCGGCACAAAGCCGATCTTGCGGCGCACCTTGTCGAGCGTGCGCTGCGCGCGGCGCTGGGCCTGCAGCGCGCCCCTCTGCATCACGCCATCCAGATAGGCCTTATCCGCCATCAGGCGGGCGTGCTCCTTTTGGATGGGCACTAGCACCGATATGACGGCCTCGGCCGTCGCCTCCTTCAAATCACCATAACCCCTGCCGGCAAAGTCCGCCACGATCCTCTCGGGCGTGCGGCCGGAGAAGGCGCTTAAAATATCGATCAGATTGCGCACGCCGGGCTGCTGCTCGGTATAGGCGATCACACCCACCGAATCGGTCACCGCGCGGCGCACCTTGCGCGCGATCGCATCGGGCGCGTCCAGCAGCGCCACGTAGCAGGCGTCCTCGTCGGACTTGGACATCTTGCGCGCGGGGTCCTGCAGGCTCATCACCCGCGCGCCCACCGGCGGGATGTAGGGCTCGGGCACCTTGAACGTCTCCGAGTAAGCGTTGTTGAAGCGCACCGCCAGGTTGCGCGACATCTCCAGATGCTGCTTCTGATCCGCGCCCACGGGCACCAGATCGGTCTGGTAAAGCAGGATGTCCGCGGCCATCAGCACCGGGTAATCCAGCAGCCCCGCGTTGACGTTGCCCGCGTGCTTCTCGCTCTTGTCCTTAAACTGGGTCATGCGCGAAAGTTCGCCCACCGGCGTATAACAGTTGAGCAGCCAGGCAAGCTCGCAGTGCTGGGGCACGTGCGACTGCACAAAAAACACGCTTTTTTCCGGGTCCACCCCGCAGGCGATCAGCAGCGCAAGCAGGCTGCGGGTGTTGGCGCGCAGCGCCGCAGGCTCCTGCCGCACGGTGATGGCGTGCAGGTCCACCACGCTGTAGACGCAGTCGTAGTCCTCCTGCAGCGCCTTCCAGTTGCGGATGGCGCCGATGTAGTTGCCGATGGTCATCAGCCCCGAGGGCTGGATACCGGAAAAGACGACGGGTTTTTTCGGTTGCTCACTCATGTTGCAATGGCTCCTTTAAGGTATAGGCGCGCGCAGGCGCGCAAAAAACGCGTTTACAGCAGCGCCAGCACGGCTGCGCCCATCTCTTCGGGCGCGCAGATCGTCTTATGACGGATGGGCGCGTCGGCCAGCGCCGAGAGCGCTGCGGGCACAGGCACGCCCGAGAGCTGCTGCACCGCGGCCGCGGCCGCGAACGTATCGGCGGGCGCGCTGCCCGAGATGGCCGAGAGCACCGCCTCGGAAAATTTATAGGGGCTGGCCGTGGAGAGCAGCACGGTGGGCGTAGACGCGTCCCCCGTCTCTTGGACGTACTGGCCGTAGACGTGATAGCCCACCGCCGTGTGGGGGTCCATCACGTAATGGCAGGTTTCATACGCCCGCGCGATGGCGCGCGCGGTGTCCGCCTCGCTCGCGCTTGCGGCATAGAACCCCTGCGTGATCGCCTCGTAGAGGCCGGAGACGTCGTAATCCCCCGCGCCGGAGAGCTGGGCCATCCAACCCTTGACGCGCGCGTCGTCCATGCCCGAGCGCATGAACAGCAGCCGCTCTAAGTTGCTGGAGACCAGGATGTCCATCGAGGGGCTCATGGTCTTGTAGAAGGTGCGCCGGCGGTCGTATTTGCCGGTGCGGAAGAAGTCCACCAGCACATTGTTGGCGTTGGAGGCGCAGATCAGCCTGCCTACGGGCAAGCCCATGGCGCGCGCGTACTCGCCCGCGAGGATATCGCCGAAGTTGCCGGTGGGCACGACGAAGTTGACCGGATCGCCCAGCGTCACGCGGCCCTCTTTGCACAGGTCCGCGTAGGCGGAAAAATAGTAGACGATCTGAGGCAGCAGCCGGCCCCAGTTGATGGAGTTGGCGCTGGAGGACTGGCAGCCCGCCTGGCGCAGGCGCGCCTGGAAGTCCGGCGAGGCGAACAGCGCCTTGACGCCGCGCTGGCAGTCGTCAAAATTGCCTGTCACGCCCACCACGTGCGTGTTGCTCCCCGCCTGCGTGGCCATCTGCAGGTACTGCGCGTGGCTGACACCCTCGGCTGGATAAAAGACCACGATGCGCGTGCCGGGCACGTCCAGGAAGCCCTCCAGCGCGGCCTTGCCCGTGTCGCCCGATGTGGCCACCAATATCAGCACGTCGTCCTTGACGCCGCACTTTTTCGCCGCCAGCGAAAGCAGCCGGGGCATGATCTGCAGGGCCATGTCCTTAAAGGCGAGCGTGGGGCCGTGGAACAGCTCGGCCAGCGAGAGCGCCCCGTCCAGCTCGACCAGCGGCACGATGCGCGCGTCGTCGTAGCGACCCTCCCGATAGGAAAGGCGGGCGCACGCCGCGATCTCCTCGGGCGTGTAGTCGTCCAAAAAGCGCGGCAGGATGGCGCGCGCGCGGTCGGTGTAGTCCATATCGCACAGCGATGCGATCTGGCCGAGGCTTACGCGGGGCACCTGCACGGGCACGTACAGCCCGCCATCGGGCGCCAGGCCCTCCAGTATCGCCTGCGCGCCCGTGCGGCGGAGGCTTGCGTCTCTTGTGCTGCAGTACTGCAAGATGTACATCGTCCTTTCAAAACGCCTGCCACGGCCAAAGGGGCCGTCACAGGCGTGTGTGTTGCTTGTATCGGGGCGTTTTCTATTTCTGGATATATTTTGCGGCGTATTCGGGGATCTCCTCCTCGGCGCACGATACGCTCAGCACCAGGCGGATGTTGTGTTTTTCCACAATGCGCTCCATGTGCTGGAAGCACTCCTCCAGCTGGCTCATCGGGTATTTGACGATGCGCAGGAAGGCGTCGATGAAGATGGTGTCCAGGTCAAAGTCCTGCGCGACCAGTCCGCAAAGGAAGCCGTAGAACATTTTGGGGCTGTCGATGTCATACTCGCTTGCGTCAATAAAGCGGACCTGGTGGCGGATATCGTAGAGATAATCCTTGTCATCATCGATAAAGATGATGTTACCGCGGCTGGACTCCACCGCCTCGTTGGTCTGGCTGATGAGCCGTTTGGTTTTGCCTGATCCCTTTTTGCCGCAGATAATTTCAATCATTGCAAATACCCCCTTGTTGTTGATGATACATGCAGGCGCGCCTCTGGCACAATGCGCCTTGCGTTGTTTTGTTTATTATAGCGCATTGTCCCTTTTGAGGGAAGGGCCTTTTGCCCGCGCGCCCGCCTGCGCAGGCGGGCGTAAACGCCTGGGGCCGTGCGCGTTCGCCTATGCGAGGGGCGCGCTGGGCGGGCAAAAAGTTTACCGTTTGGTCATTTTTGCGCGGGAGACGCGCAAATAGGACGCCGCCGCCCCGCGCGCAGCGCCAAAGGGGGCGCAGGGCGTCCGCAGGTTGCCCCTGTAAGCGGCGTGCGGTCCCTGTTTTTTTCGGGGCCGTCCGCCTACGACGCCGCGCTTAGGCGCTCTGCTGCAGCGCATCCTCCGCCTGGCGGGGGCGCCTGTGCATGTACCAGCAAAACAGCGCCAGCGTCAGGGCGGCAAATGCCACGCCGCAGGGGTAGGCGATGGCCGCGGACAGCCGGAACCCCTCGGGCGCCTGCAGGATATACGTCATGGACACCGCCGACATAAACACGGCCGGCACCGCCGCGATGCCCCAGCCGAAGCGGTAGCGGCTGTAGCGGTGCAGGTACACCGCGCCTGCCCAGAGCGCCATCATGGCGAGCGTCTGGTTGCTCCAGGAGAAATAGCGCCACACCACGTCAAAGTTGATCTGCGAGAGCAGCGCGCCCGCGGCAAGCAGCGGCAGCGAGAGCGCCAGGCGCTTGGCAATGGGTTTCTGATCCATATGGAGCCAGTCGGCAAGGGTCAGCCGCGCGCTGCGAAAGGCCGTGTCGCCCGAGGTGATGGGGCAGGCGATCACGCCGATCATCGCAAGCACGCCGCCCACCGGCCCCAACAGGCCCGTGGCGATATCGTACACCACGCCGCCCTGGCCGCCCAGCGCGGCCAGCGCCTGGGAAAGG
Organism: Maliibacterium massiliense; assembly: GCF_900604345.1. GTDB lineage: Bacteria > Bacillota > Clostridia > Christensenellales > Maliibacteriaceae > Maliibacterium > Maliibacterium massiliense. The sequence goes on along the minus strand of NZ_LR026983.1, from coordinate 1,510,084 downwards.
CCGCCCGTCGTCTCATAAAACGCCACGCCCGCCGCAGCCCAGATCAGCGCGATCACGCCCTCGGCCACCATGGCGCCGTAGAACACCTGCCTACCCTCGCGCTCGTGCTGGACGCAGCGCGCCATCATGGGGGACTGGGTGGCATGGAAACCGGAAATCGCGCCGCATGCAACCGTGACAAACATCATGGCCCACACGGGCAATCCGTCGGGGTGCTGGTTTGCAAAGGTCAGCTCGGGGATGTGGTACCCGCCGATGAGGATGCCCCCGCCGATGCCCAGCGCCATCACGATCAGCGCAATGCCAAAGACCGGGTATATCCTGCCGATCACCTTGTCGATGGGCAGCATCGTCGCAAGGAAATAATACAGCAGGATAACCACCAGCCAGAACGGCACGTTTAGCCCCTGCGGCGTCAGCTTTGCCAGCAAGCCCGCCGGCCCGGTCATAAATACCGTGCCCACCAGCACCAGCAGCGCCACGGAAAAGACGCGCATCACCTGTTTCATGCCCCGCCCCAGGTAGATACCCACCACCTCCGAGATGCTCGCCCCATCGTGGCGCATGGAGATCATGCCCGAGAGGTAGTCGTGCACCCCGCCGGCCAGCAGCGTGCCAAAGACGATCCAAAGAAAGACCTGCGGCCCCCACAGCGCGCCCAGCAGCGCCCCGTAGATGGGCCCCAGGCCCGCGATATTGAGCAGCTGGATGAGAAAGACACGCCACTTTTTCATGGGCACGTAGTCCACGCCGTCCGCCTTCTGGGCGGCGGGCGTGGCGCGCATATCCGCGCCAAAGATGCGCTCGGCCACCTTGCTGTATACAAAGTATCCGCCGATGAGCACCGCCAGCGCGGCAAAAAACGTTATCATATAAGCTTCCTTTCGATACAGTATTTGCATGTATTTGGACAATCGCGCACAACGCGGTTTTTTCTTATCTTAACACAACACGCATGCACCTGTATCCCATTCAGACGAAAAAAGGCGGCAAACGCCGCGCGTTTGCCACCCTATAAAAATCCTGTATTACTTTTTGCCGTGCCTATGGCGTCCGTGGCGGATGTATGCCAAGCGCAGGTAGTAATCGTCGTCCACCTCGCGCATGATGGCGATCAGCTCCTCGTCGCCCATGACGGTGTTGCGACCGTCTGCGTAAAGGGCGTCCACCTTCTCCTTGATCTGGGCGACAATGGGCGCCTGCTTATCGAGCACGTCCTCCCCCTTGAGGCGGAAGTAGCCGTTGATCCAGTGCGCGATGCCCGCAAGGCCGCTGTGGGAATCCACCGCCACGGTGGCGGGGCGATTGAGGATGGCGCCGGTATCGAAGATATTGTAGATTTCCTCATCCTTGAGCAGGCCGTCTGCGTGGATACCCGCGCGCGTGGAGTTGAAGTTGCGCCCCACAAACGGGGTGCGCGGGGGAATGGGGATGCCGATCTCTCGCTCAAAATACTCCCCGATCTCGGTGATGACCGACAGGTCCATCCCGTCGGTGGTGCCCCGCAGGGAGCAGTACTCCATCACCATGCCCTCGGTGGGGCAGTTGCCGGTGCGCTCGCCAATGCCCAGCATCGCGCAGTTGACGCTTGCGCAGCCGTAGAGCCAGGCGCTCGCGGCGTTGGTGACCACTTTATAAAAATCGTTGTGCCCGTGCCACTCCAATAGCGCGGAGGGAACCTGGGCGTAATGGCGCAGCCCGTAGATGATGCCCGGCACGCTGCGCGGCAGCGCCACGCCCGGGTAGGACACGCCGAAGCCCAGCGTATCGCAGGCGCGAATCTTGATGGGGATGCCGCTCTCGTCGCTCAGGCGCGCCAGCTCCAGCGCGAACGGCACCACAAAGCCGTAGAAGTCCGCGCGGGTGATGTCCTCAAAGTGGCAGCGCGGCCGGATGCCCGCATCCAGCGCGGCCTTGACGATGGCCAGGTACTTTTCCATGGCCTGCGCGCGCGTCAGGTGCATCTTTTTAAAGATATGGTAATCCGAGCAGGAGACCAGTATCCCCGTCTCCTTGACGCCCATCTGGCGCACCAGCTCAAAATCCTTGGCGTTGGCGCGAATCCAGCTGGTCACCTCCGGAAAGGCCAACCCCAAATCCTGGCAGCGGCGCACCGCCTCCTTGTCCTTATCCGTGTAGAGGAAAAACTCGCTCTGGCGGATGATGCCCTTGGGTCCGCCCAGGCGGGAGAGCAGTTTAAAGAGGTCCACAATCTGGTCCACCGTAAAGGGGGAGACCGACTGCTGCCCGTCGCGGAAGGTGGTGTCGGTGATCCAGATTTCGTCAGGCACCTCCATGGGCACCAGGCGGTGGTTGAACGATACCTTGGGCACGCTCTTGTAATCAAACAGCTCGCGGTACAGGTTGGGTTTTGCCACATCCTGCAGCTGGTAGCGGTAGGCGGACTGTTCCAGCACGTTGCTTTTATCGGAAAACGCGATGCGCGGTTTGGGCATACGGTTGCTCCTTCCTGCGGCGAAAAGCCGTCAGTCGCTCAGGCCGCATACAAAGGCGGCAATGCGGTCCATTCCCTTTTCGATGGTCTGGATGCTGGTGGCGTAGCTCAGGCGCATGAAGTTGTCCGCGCCAAAGGCCACGCCTGGCACGGCAGCCACCTGACGCTTCTCCAGCAGCGCCGCGCAAAAGTCCATGGAGTTTGCGATGCGCATGTCGCCCGACGCCTTGCCGAAGCAGGCGGAGATATCCACAAACAGGTAGAACGCGCCGTGGGGATGGGTGCACGAAAGGTTCGGGATATCCGCCACGCGGCTGATCATGTAGTCCCTGCGCACGCCGAATGCCTCCACCATGTCCTGCATGGGGCCTGCAGGGCCCTGCAGCGCGGCCAGGGACGCGGCCTGCGCGATGGAGTTGGGGTTGGAGGTGCAGTGGCTCTGGTAGTTGGACATCACGGCCGAGACGTCCTTGGGCGCGGCGGTGTAGCCGATGCGCCAGCCCGTCATGGCGTAGGCTTTGGACATGCCGTTGACCACCACGGTGCGCGCCTGCATGGCAGGGCTTAAGGAAGCGATGCTGAAAAACTGCGCGCCGTCATAGACAAGCTTTTCGTAAATCTCGTCGGAGATCACCGCCAGATCGTGTTTTTCGATCACCGCGGCCAGGGCCTCCAGCTGGGCGCGGCTGTACATGCTGCCGCACGGGTTGGAGGGGCTGTTGAGGATCACAACGCGGGTTTTATCGGTGATGGCTGCCTCCAGCGCCTGGGGCGTGAGCAGAAAATCCTCCTCGGGTTTGGTGTCCACAAACACCGGCACCGCGCCGGCCATCTTGACCAGCTCGGGGTAGGTGACCCAGTAGGGCGCGGGGATAATCGCCTCGTCGCCCGCGTTCAGCAGCGCCTGGCAGGCGTTGAAGAGCGCGTGCTTGGCGCCGTTGGAGACCACGATCTGGGCGGGCTCGTAGGCAAGGCCGTTATCCCGCTGCAGCTTCTCGCAAATGGCCTGGCGCAGCGCAAGCGTGCCCGCCGCCGGCGTATAGCGGGTCTGGCCCTCGTCCATGGCGCGCTTGGCGGCCTCGATGATGTGCTGGGGCGTGGGAAAATCCGGCTCGCCCGCGCCAAAGCCCACGACGTCCACGCCCTCGGCGCGCATGCGTTTGGCCTTGGCGTCAATCGCCAGCGTCATCGAGGCGCTGATGCTCTGTGCCAGTTGCGAAAGTTGCATTGTGTGTTTCCTCCTTATACCTTCCTGTTTAACTTTCTGTCTTTAGCTTTCTGTCGCGTAAAAACGCTGTAAAATCTCCTGCGGATGTGCACCCCGCCCTTGCGGGACACTGGCTCTATCTTACAACAATGGGGCTGCCCGCGCAACCATATTTTGCAATTTCACATCACTTTTCTTGCATTATGTTCCAGCTGCGGGGGTACTCGTTCCGTGTTTTTACATAAACAGCGCTGCGTTATTGCATTCAAGGCTGCACCGCACACCATATTTGCAAATTTTGTTGCATTCTGGGTACAATAGGAATGCGCGTCTTTGAATGCGCGGCGCGCAGGCGCTCTTTTGCGCGCAGAGGGCGCGACCATCCACAAGGAGAGGAGCGGATCATGCAGGAGCTTTTGTACATCCGGGGCGATTACTGCCCTTATTGCAAGCGCGCAGACACCATCTTGGCGAAGCTGCGCAAACAAAACAAGGCGTACGCCGCCGTTCCCATCCGCATCATCGATGAGGTCACCCAGCAGGAGGAAGCCGACCGCTACGGCTACCGCGTGGTGCCCTCCTTTGTGATCAACGGACGTCTTTTCTGGGGCGGCGTGCCCACCGAGGACATCCTGCGCAAGGTGCTGGAGGCCGCGCTGGAGGCCTGAAAACCCACCCCGCAGGCAAAAAAGCCGCGCTGCACATAGATGCAGCACGGCTTTTTTACGGTTTTGCGCTTTTTTGCGCGCGCGACGCTCCCTGCGGAGCATATTGGGGCGATGTGACGGCGCGCGGCACTGTCACCGGCTGCAATCCACAAGCCCAATGCTTACACACCGAGTGTCTGCAGGCAAAATCATTCCAAGCCACACACCCTATGAGAGGCTGGCGATGGCCTCGATCTCCACCCGCGCGCCGCGGGGCAGGCCCGCCGCCTGCACGCAGGAGCGCGCAGGGTAATCCCCCGCGCCGAAGCAGGCCGCGTAAACCTCGTTGACCGCGGCGAAATCCCCCATATCCGCAAGAAAGATGGTGGTTTTGACCACAGCGCGCATGTCCAGCCCGCGCGCGCGCAAAATGGCCGCAAGGTTGTCCAGCGCCCGCCTGGCCTGATCCGCCGCGTTCGCGCGCAGCGCGCCCGTTGCAGGATCGATGCCCAGCTGGCCGGAGAGGAAGAGCAGGCCTCCCGCCTCCACCGCCTGGCTGTAAGGTCCAATTGCGCCGGGCGCCTCCTTTGTCGCTACAATCGTCTTCATATGAATTTTCTCCTTCCTGCAGAGGGGGCGCTTTGCCCGCGGGGGTGCGCTTCGGGCGTGCTGCCCGCCTCTTGGGGCTGTGCCCGCGCCTCCACACACGCAGGATGCGTGCGGCCCCGCCTGTGCTCGGCGCGCTGCAGCAGCACGCGCACCACCGAGAGCGTGGGCACCCCCAGTATCATGCCCCACATACCAAAGAGCGCGCCCCCCACCAGCACCCCAAAGATGATCCAGATGGGTTTCAACCCCATTTTATCGCCAAAGAGCCACGGTGTCACCACCCAGTTGTCCACAGTCTGCACCACGGTGAGAAAGAGGATGGTGTAAAGCGCGCTGGCTGGCGACTTAAAGAAGGCCACAAGCAGGCACAGCAGCGTGGAGAGGGTGGCGCCAAAGTAGGGGATGACGTTGAGAAAGCCCACCAGCACCGCCAGCAGCAGCGCGTAGGGCAGGTGGATAATGGCAAGGCCCACGTACGTCATGCCCGCAAGAATGACGCTCTGCACGATCACCGCACTGATGTAGCGGCCGAAGGCCAGATCCACATCGCGCGCGAGGCGCTCCACGCGCGCGGTGCGCGCCCTGCCCAGCGCAGCGCATAAAAGCGCGCGCGCCGCCCGGGTGAGCGCGGGGCGGTCCAGCAGCACGTATAGCGCCACGATCAGCCCGAAAAAGGTGTTGACGATGCCGCTGCCCACCGACTGCAGCGCGCGCAGCGCCTGGGCAAAGAGCGCCTGGGCGCTCTGGTTGATCCACTGGCTGACCTGCTCCAGCTGCGCGTCCACAAAGGCGCGCACCTGGGCGTTTGCAAGCAGCGGGTGGGCGAACACCTTCTCTTCAATGATATCGCTTACGGCCTGGTAATAACCCGGCACCTCCTGTACAAAGTTGCCCGCACTTGCAAAGACATCGGGCAGCACGCGGGTAATGAGCAGTGTCAGCGCCCCGCAGAGCAGGACGTACACCGTCGCCACGCTGACGGCGCGGCATCTGCGCGCTCCCAGGCGCGCTTCAAGCCCCAGCGCCGCAAGCAGCCTTGCCGCAGCGCGCACAAAAGGCTCCAGCAGGTAGGCGGCGATCACGCCGATGATAAAGGGGCGCAGCGCGCCGTAGAGCAGGCCCGCCATCTGGCGCAGCCACTGCTGAATATCCCCCATGGAATCCAGTACTCGCCACAGCAGCAGCAGGGCGGCCAGCACCGCAAAGGCGCACAGCGCCGCCTTGATATAGGGAGAGCGGATCTTCCTTTGCAGCATGGGCGCGCACCTCCTTTCCCGCCTGTCTCAAAAGCCATGGCATACGCTATAAGGGTATGCGCCTTTGCGGGTATAAAAAAACCGCGCGCGCCAATTTGCGCGGGCGGAGGCGCTCCTTTTTTGCTTTTTCCGTTCCACACCAGCGCACTCACACAAATAAACGGCTAAACGGCAATCGTCCGGCACGTCAGGCAGCGCGTCTTCCCCACCCGCGCACCTGCAAAAAAGGCGGCAGGCCGTCCGGCATGCCAAGAAGCGCGCCTTCCATATCCATCCGCGCGCCCGCACCCGCGCAACAAAAAAAGCAGCCCTTGGCTGCTCTTTGCATCGCTGTGTTGCACAATGGCGCGGCACATACTGGCCTTGCGGCGCGCAGGGCCTGCCATCTGGCTACCGGCCCTGCGCGCACCTTGGGCGCCATCTCGCCTCTATATACATCGCTGTTTTCGACTATCTCACCGGCGCACCGAGCAGCAGGCAAGATACCGAAGCGGCATCGCTGCCTGTTATACCGTTTTTTGCCCGTATTGCGCCGCGTCCGGCGTCAGACGCCGGCGTTTTTGCGCCGCGCACGCTCGCGCAGGCGCTGCGTGGCATCCAAAATTCTTTTGCGAATGCGCAGGCTGGTGGGCGTCACCTCAATGAGCTCGTCCTCGTCGATCCACTCCATGGCCTGCTCCAGCGACATCTGCCGCGGCGGGGTGAGGCGCAGCGCCTCGTCCGAGCCGGAGGCGCGCATGTTGCTGACGTGCTTCTTTTTGCAGACGTTGACGTCGATATCCTCCGCGCGGGCGCACTCGCCCACCACCATGCCGGCGTACACCGCCTCGCCCGCGCCGATGAACATCGTGCCGCGGCCCTGGCTGTTGAACAGACCGTAGGCGACCGACTCGCCGCTCTCAGAGGCGACCAGCGCCCCCCGTCCGCGCGAGAAGACCTCGCCACGCGCCACCGGCGCGTAGCCGTCAAACACGGCGCTGATGATGCCTTCGCCGCGCGTGTCGGTCATCATTTCGCTGCGGAAGCCCATCAGCGCGCGGGAGGAAATCGAGAACTCCAGCCGCACGCGGCCGCCCGGCCCGGGCGTCATGCCCAGCATGGTGGCGCGGCGCGCCCCCATCTTCTCCATCATGGAACCCATGTACGCCTCGGGTACGTCCAGCAGCACCTTCTCCATGGGCTCCTGCGTCTGGCCGTCCATCTCCCGAAAGATCACCGTGGGCTTGGAAATCTGGAACTCGTAGCCCTGGCGGCGCATCGTCTCGATGAGGATGGACAGGTGCAGCTCGCCGCGGCCCGAGACGCGGAACGCCTCGGTGGTGTCGGTATCCTCCACGTGCAGCGAAAGGTCGCTGTCCGTCTCGCGGTAGAGGCGCTCGCGCAGGTGGCGGGAGGTCACGTACGTGCCCTCGGTGCCCGCAAGGGGGCTGTTGTTGACCGACATGATCACCGATATAGTGGGATCGGAAATCTTGGCAAAGGGCAGCGCCTCCACGCGCACGGGGTCGCACAGCGTGTCGCCGATGTTGATGCCATCGATGCCCGCAATGGCCACGATGTCGCCCGCCTCGGCCTGCTCCACCTGCACGCGGCCCAGGCCCTCAAACTGGTAGAGCACCTGGGGGCGCACCGTGCGCGTGCCCTCCTCGCCGTGGCGCACAAGCACCAGCTCGTCACCCGTGCGCAGCCGGCCGCGCACAATGCGTCCAATGCCGATGCGGCCCACGTAGTCGTTGGCGTCGATGGTGGCGATCTGCGCCTGCAGCGGCGCGTCACGCGCATCCTCGGGCGCGGGCAGGTGGGTCAATATGGTCTCAAAAAGCGGGGTGAGATCATCCTCGATGGCGTCGGGCGCCAGCCCCGCGCGCCCCTCGCGCGCCGAGACGAACACAAATGCAGAATCGAGCTGCTCCTCGTTCGCGTCCAGGTCCATCAAAAGCTCCAGCACCTCGTCCACTACCTCGTCGCAGCGGGCGTCCCTGCGGTCGATCTTGTTGACCACCACCACCACGCGCAGGCCCTCCTGCAGCGCGCGCTGCAGCACAAAGCGGGTCTGGGGCATGGGCCCCTCAAACGCGTCCACCAAGAGCAGCACGCCGTCGACCATCTGCATGACGCGCTCCACCTCGCCGCCAAAGTCCGCGTGGCCCGGGGTGTCCACAATGTTGATTTTGACATCCTTATAATATAGCGCCGTGTTCTTGGCCAGGATGGTGATGCCGCGCTCGCGCTCCAGATCGCCTGAATCCATGACGCGCTCGGCCACCGCCTGGTTCTGGCGGAAAATGCCGGCCTGGCGCAGCATCGCGTCCACCAAGGTGGTCTTGCCGTGGTCGACGTGTGCGATAATGGCAATGTTGCGCAAATTCTCTCGTTTCAACGTGTTTACCTTCCCAACCCTCAAAATTGGCCAAGCGCATACTTGTCCACCCGCCATTGTAGCGTAACAAAAGCAGGGCTGTCAATGCCAAGGCCGCGCGCGGGCGATGCCGTCTTGCTTTTGCAATCGTTTCTGTATATAATTTTGATAAGTTCTGGCAATATGCCGATGCAAGCCAAATGTTTATTTTCGTTGGAGGTGCCCATGCCGTTTAAAATCTTTATCGACTCCTGCGCCGATCTTTCCCAGCAGTACGTGCAAGCGCACGATCTGGGGCTGTCTATGATGATCTATACATCCAAACAGACCGGCGACGTGTCCGACGATCTGGGGCAGAGCTGCTCCTACCACGATTTTTACAATACCATGCGCGGCGGCGCGGTGGTTACCACCTCGCAGATCAATGCCGCCACCTTCCAGCAGGATTGGACGCCCACACTTGCCGGCGGACAGGACCTGCTCTACATCGCGTTTTCCTCTGCGCTTTCGGGCACGTACCAGAGCGCGTGCATCGCGCGCGATGAGCTTTTGGAAACCTACCCCGCGCGCAAGATCGTGGTGGTGGACAGCCGCTCGGCCTCCATGGGGCTTGGCCTGCTGACCCACTACGTGGTGATGATGCGCGATCAGGGCGCCGCCATCGAGGAGTGCGCCCAGTGGATCGAGACGCACCGCGACCTGATCCACCACTGGTTTACGGTGGAGGACCTGGTCTACCTGCGCCGCAGCGGGCGGCTATCGGCCGCCGCGGCGTTTGCGGGCAGCATCCTGCAGCTCAAGCCCGTGCTCCACTGCGACAGTGCCGGAAGGCTGGTGCCCATCTACAAGACGCGCGGCCGCAAAAAAGCGCTGGCCAAGCTGGTGGACATGATGGTCGAAGCGGTGGGCGATAAGCGCGGCGACGAAATCGGGCCGGTGTTTATCAGCCACGCGGACAGCCCGGACGACGCGCGCAAGGTGGCGGATGACGTCCAGGCGCGCCTGGGCGTGCGCGATATCACCATCGGCTACATCGGGCCCACCATCGGCTCGCACGCGGGCCCGGGCACGGTGGCGCTGTTCTTTATGGGCGCGCCGCGCGAAAGCTTCAAAAAGTGAGGGGGTTTCTCCCCAGGCGCCCGCAGAGCACACGCTTGGCTTTGGGGCGCTTTTCTTTTCCACTCTCCCATTAAGTAAGGAGGTGCGCCCATGCGCATCACCCTGCGCCGCGCGCGCGTATGCGACGCGCCCGCCATCAGCCGCATCCACGCGGCCGCCTGGAAACACAACTACCGCGGGCTCATCCCCCAAGGCTATTTGGACGCGCTGGACCAGGCGCGCTGGGTGCCCCTGCTGACGCCCTGGATCGCCCATGGCCCCATGCACGTGCTGCTGCTGCGCGCGGACGGGCGCGCCGCCGGCTGCATCGTCTACGGCCCCTCGCGCGAGGCGGCGCTGCAGGACGACGGCGAGATCGTCTCGCTCTACGTCCACCCCGCGCTGCAAAAGCGCGGCTACGGCAAAGCGCTGCTGCGCGCGGCGCTGGCCCACCTGCGCGCGCTGGGCTATGCGCACGCCTTTTTATGGGTGCTGGAAGGCAACGCGCCCGCGCGCGCCTTCTACGCCCGAAGCGGATTTGCCGATACCGGGCGCAGCATGGACTATACACTCGAGGGCGCGCCCCTGCACGAGCTGTGCTACCGGCGCGCGCTTGCCTGACATCGCACCAAAGCTGGAAAGGCAGGGGATCGCCTGATGCTCATTCGCACCGCCACGCCGCAGGATGTACAGCACGTCTACGCCCTGATCTGCGCGCTGGAGGCGCAGGATTTTGACGATGACGCGTTCGCGCGCGTCTACCGGCAGAATCTTGCACAGCAGCGCATCCACTACTATCTGGCCCTGGATGGGCGCGGCGCGCCGCTGGGCTTTATCAGCCTACACGAGGAATATCTGCTGCACCACTGCGGCCGTGTAGCCGAGATTCAGGAGCTCGTTGTGGCCGCGCACGCCCGCGGCCAGGGGGTGGGCCGGGCGCTGTGGGCCCATGCCCGTGCACAGGCCGTCCTGCACGGCTGTACGCACCTGGAGGTGTGCTGCAACGTGCGCCGCACAGGCGCCCGCGCCTTCTACGAGCGCCAGGGCATGGCCTGCGACCACCACAACCTGTGCATGCCGCTGTAAACGTTTTCTGCGCATGCGTCTCATCTTTGCAAGGAAAAGCACCTCCCGTTTTTTTGCGGGAGGCGCTTTGCATTATTCCATTTATTATCGGTTGCTTTTGAGACAGCGCGGCCCGGGCTTACAGCCACAGCCCCCAGTCCCCGTAATCGAACGTGCCGCTGCCGTGGTGCAGCAGCCCCTGTTCCTTCAGCTGTAAAAATGTATCGCGCATGCGCGTGAGGATTTCCGGCTGGATATCCAGCGTGTGATGTGCGGGGAACACGCGCTTGACCGGCAGCGCGCACACCTTCTCAAGCGAGGACAGATACGCCTGTGGGTCGGTGGATGGGTAGTACGCAAACAGCGTATCCTTGTAGACCAGATCGCCGGTGAACAGATAGCCGCGCGCAGGCTCCCAGAAGCACATATGTCCGGGCGAATGCCCAGGGGTGTGCAGCACGTAGATGCGCCGGCCGCCAAGGTCAATGCAATCGCCGTCAGCCAGAACCCGCGCAGGCGTACCCTGGAAAAAGACGTAACTGTCCACGTCAAAGCCCGCAGGCAGGTCGCAGCGCTCCACCACCATGCCCTTGATCGTATCAAGTGAAAGTGGGAAGGCGCCGTTCAACCAGTCCAGCTCCGATGCGTGGGCATAGAATTCCGGAAAATGCCGGTGGCCGCCGATGTGGTCCCAGTGGATATGCGTGGCAACGGCGGCGATGGGCTTGTCCGTCAACCGGACGGCCTGTTCATAGATATTGCGGATGCCCAGGCCCGTATCGATGAGCAGGCTGCGCGCCTGCCCGCGCAGCAGATAGCAGTGAGTCTGCTCCCAGTGCCTGTATTCGCTGATGATGCTGGTATCCGCATCCACCTGGTCGATGGTAAACCATTGCTCCATGGACGGATCCTCTCCTTCAAGATACATGCTGCTTTGTCGCATGCCGAAAATTGCGGCCGGAAACGGCCGCCGCACTTTGATTGTAATATGCGCATGCGCAAATGACAACTCTCATCCCCACGGCACCACGTCGCCTGCGGGGCCGACGATCTGTGTATCCGTGTGCAGCTGCACCTCTTTGGCCAGCACGCCGCGCAGCGCGTGCAAATCCACGGGGATATCCACAATGCCCGCCGCCTGGGGCGCGACCGTGCCCGGGGCAAAGTAAAAATGCAGAATCCGTCCGTCCAGCGCAAAGGTGCGCAGCGCCGTCTGCGCGCGCGGCACTGCCAGCGTACCCGCATCCTGCGCCGCGCCCGTGCGGGCCATGGCCTCCTCCAGCGCGCTGTAAAGGGCTTCTGCCGGCGCCTTCTGCCCGTCGAGCAAATCCTCCAGCTGCCACAGCTCCCCTGTGCGCAGGTCAAAATGTAGGCTGTAGAGTGCCACCTGCGGGTGTACCCCGCCCTCGTAGGTGGATACCTGAAAGAGAAAACTCACCTTGTCGCGGTTGAACCAGCTGGTCTGAAAGGTCATGTCGCGCGAATAGACCTGCAGCGCCCCTTTGGCCTCGTCCCTTGCCCACGCCTTGAGCGCCTGCGCGCGCTGCATCTGTGCAAACGCCTCCAGCGCGCGATTGACGCTGGGGTTTTGTGTGCAGGGGTAGTATAGGGTAAAATTGCCCTGTGGCCCCTGCTCCGAAATGCAGCGCGTGCCGATGGGCGCGCGCGCCTGCTCCTCCAGCACAAAGCTTCCCTTATCCGCGCCGCAGCCGCATAAAAGCGCGCACAGCGCAACGCACAGCGCAATACCCCATCCCTTTTGTCCCTTCATGCGTCTTCCCCCTCATCGCCTGGCAGGCGGCACGTCCTACTTGCATTCTATTGCCTGTCCCCCCCACAATATGCCAGGCGCCTGCCCATGTGCGCATCCACCCTTTACCCCCGCAGCGCCACCATGGTATGATGGATACGTCATCCGCGCATCCCCTGCGCGGGGCACACCCATTTTTACGGGAAAGGATGGCTTTTGGATGAGACATCATAAAACCGCGCGGCGCGCGTTCGCCCTGCTGCTCATGCTGGCGCTTGCATTGTCCCTCTCGGGCTGCGTGCCCCTGCAGCTGCTGATGCGCGCGCACAGCTGGCAACAGGAACAGGGCACCGCCCAAAGTGCGCCGGATAATCAGGACTTTGAGGCGTTTATGAACAACGTATTCAAAGAAGAATTACAGGGGGATGCCGTGGGGCTGCACTACACCCTGAAAAACCCCGGCAGCTACGGCCTGTCCTACGAGGACGCCACGCTGGGCGACATCAGCCCTGAGGCGCTGCGCGAAGATTTGGGCACTGCCGATGGGTACCTGCAGCGGCTGCGCGCCTTCAACTACGATGCGCTCTCCGCCCAACAACAGCTGGACTACCGCGTGCTGGAGGCGTACTTCCAGATCATGGCGGACCTGGACGATCCCGACCTGCTCTTTTACGACAACATCATCGGCGAGATCGACGGCCTGCACATCAACTTTCCGCTCAACATGGCGGAGTACGCGTTTTACGAGGATGCGGATATCGACGTCTACCTCGCGCTGCTCGCGCAGACGGACGATTACTTTGCCACGGCCGAGGCCTATTTGGATGAACAGTCGCGCCTAGGGCTCTTTCCCTCCGACGCGATCGCGGATAAGGCCATCGCGCAGATTGCAAGCTTTACCGGCGCGCCCCTTGCGCAAAACCTGCTGATCACCACCTTCCACGACCGTCTGGCGGACGTGGCGGGCCTGAGCGACGCGCAGCGCGCGGCGCTTATCGCGCAGAATGAGGCCATCGTGCAGCAGGACGTGCTGCCCGCCTTCACCCATTTTTCTAAAAAGATCGCGGCGCTCAAGGGCACGGGCAAAAACCAGGGCGGCGTGTGCAACCTGCCCGAGGGGGAGGCATACTACCGCAGACAGGTGCGCTACAGCACCGGCAGCGCGCGCAGCATCGAGCAGATACAGGACCTGCTTGCAGAGCGCTTTGACGATTTGATTGACGATCTGCTAGACATCATGAGCGACAGCCCCGAGGCCTACGAACAGCTGCTGGCGATGGACGATTTCGGCCCCACTGATCCGGAGCAGGTGCTGGATATCCTCTATGAAAAGGCACAGCGGGATTACCCGCACATCGATCCTGTGGACTATACCATATCCGACGTGCCCGCTGCGCTGGAGGAAAACACCTCTCCCGCCTTCTATATGGTGCCGCCCGTGGATGACGCCGCCAATAACCGCATCTACATCAATCACGCCCAGACGGACGCAAGCAGCCTCTACGCCACGCTTGCGCACGAGGGGTATCCGGGCCATATGTACCAGTACAACTATTTTAACGCGACCAATCCCCACCCCCTGCGCCGCATCCTGAACTTCAACGGCTACGCGGAGGGCTGGGGCATCTACGTGGAATATGACAGCTACGAAAATGCGGATTTTTATCCCAGCGAGGACGTGGCCGAGCTGGCGCAGCTGGATGCGGAAATCAGCGTCAACCTCAGCGCGCAGATGGATATCGGTATCAACTTCCTGGGCTGGGATGAGGAAGACGCCCTGTCCTTCCTGGAGGGGGAGGGCTACAGCATCGGCAGCATCGGCGAGCTTTACACCATGCTCACCGCCCATCCGGGCTATTACCTGAAGTATTATCTGGGGTACCTGGAGTTTCTCGCCCTGCGCGAGCGGGCAGAGGACGCGCTGGACGACGCCTTTGACGCCAAAGCCTTCCACAAGGTGCTGCTCGATGCCGGCCCCTGCAGCTTTGACGTCCTGGCCGAGCAGGTGGACAGCTATATCCACACGGCGGCAAAGCGCGGGCTCCGCCCCGCCGCGTAAATGCCCGCTTTCAATCTGCAATCAAACCCGCGGGTGAAACGGGCGGTATGCGCCAGCCGGAAAAGGGATATTGCCGGCACCTCTTAAGAGACGCCGCAGTCTTTCACTTACATCACGCGCCCTGTTGCCCGCCAGCAGGCGCCTGCGCGCGGCCGAGGAGGCGCAGATCGAGGCGGCGTGATGCGCTTAAAGCTTCGTTGCTTGCCGCATCCCCCGCTTGATGCAGCGATTTTGGAAATAAAAAACACAGCGCGACGATTCGTTGCGCTGTGTTTTTCTATTTACATTCTATTCTCTATCCGGCGCGGACATATGCTCGATGGCATAATCGATGCACCGGTTGATAAACGCGCTTCGGCTCAGGCCGTATGCCGCCGCCAGGCTGTCCATCTTCGCAAGCTTATCAACATCGATGCGCACCGTAACGCCTTCCTTTGTATACGGCTTGGGGATAAAACTTTTCATGCCACCACCTCTTGTATAAGCGTAATCCATATTGTATCCTAGATATAGATTTATATTTGTAATACAAACTCAAGTACAAAAGGTGGTTTTCATGATGAATACACGCACGCGCACCTGCTGCTTTACAGGACACCGAAACATACCCGCACATTTACAGCACGCTGTCGCAAGCATGCTGCAAGAGGAAATACAAGCACTGATCACGCAGCATGACGTACGTTTTTTTTGCTGCCGGCGGCGCGCAGGGCTTTGATACACTTGCCGCGCAAAGCGTGCTTGCTTTGCGTCAGGCGTATCCATGGATCAAGCTGATCCTTATGCTGCCCTGTCATAACCAGGCAGACCGATGGCCGGCGGAGGCGCAAAGGGCGTATCGGTCTATAATGCAGCAGGCAGACAAAGTCGTCTACACTGCAACGCACTACACGCCAGGCTGTATGCAGCGCCGCAATCGTCATTTGATGGACAACAGCGGCTGGTGCATCTGTTTTTTGCAGCGCCAGTCTTGCGGGACATTTTATACCGTGCAGTATGGCAGGCGCCGCGGCGTACAGATCATCAACCTTGCGCGGCAACACCATGTATAACAAAAAGGAAGGGCAACGTCCTTCCTTTTTTGATCGCAAACTTCTGTTTTACACCTGCGCGCGCAGCTGCTGGCAATCGGCCTGCATGCGCGCCTTGTCCGCGTCCTCCAGCACGATATCCACCGCGCGGCAGGTGTCGCGCAGGCTCTGGATATGCCGCACGCCGGTCAGCAGGTTGACGCAGGGGCTCTGGCTAATCGTCCAGGCCTGCACCAGGTTGCTGTAGGAGCAGCTGTATTTTTCGCACAGCGCCGCCCAGCCGTCAAAGAGCGCCTGCATGCGGGGCTGCATGGCGGGCGCAAACCACGGGAAATTGCCGCGGAAGTCCCCCGCAGGGAAGGTGCGCCCCAGCGCCTGCGGTCCGGCGAGCGCCCCCGCCTCCAGCGAGGAGTACACCTGAAAGGTGACGCCCAGACGCGCACACAGCGGGATGTATGTCTCCCCCGCCTGGGGCGATAGGATGCTGAATTTTTCCTGCGCCAGCGCGACGGGGCCCACCTGCTCGTAGGCAGAGAGGATATCCGGCGCGGCGTTGGAGATGCCCACCGCGCGGATCTTGCCCTCCTTGACCAGCTGCAGCAGCGCCCCCATGGTCTCTGCCACGGGGATGTCGTCGCTCTGGCGGTGGGTGATCATGATGTCGATGTAGTCCAGCCCCATGCGCTGCAGGCTGTCCTCCACGTCTTGGCGGATTGCCCGCGCGCTGAGGTTGCGCATCACGGTCTTGCCGTCGCGCTCATAACAGAACGCGCCCTCGCGATCGCGCCAGTTGAGCCCGCACTTGCTCTGCACAAAAAAGCGATCCCTGCGCCCTTTGAGCGCCTGGCCCAGCAGCGCTTCACTCTGCCCGATGCCATAGACCGGCGCTGTGTCCATCAAATTCACACCCAGGTCTGTGGCCGCGTCCAGCAGCGAGGCCACGTCCACGGCATTGGCGCGGGTATCGCTCCACGTGCGCCCGCCGCCCAGCCCAAAGGCCCCGATGGCCACCAGTGAGGCCTCCATATCCGTACGGCCGATTTTTCTGTACTGCATGCCTTGCTCATCCTTTCCGCGTAACCAGGCGCGCCGCGATCCAGGCAAGCCCCGCTTGCCAGCGGCCCGGGATATCGTTGAAATGGCCGCCCGGGTGCATCTGCAGCGTCACGCGCGCCGCGCCCATGGTTTTGATCAAATGCTCATACGTCTCCTGTGTAGCACCGCCCACGGCGCGCAGGCGCGGGGGACCAGCGCGCGCCTCGCCGCTGCCCAGCGACAGGTAAACCGCCTCAGTGCGGGGCGCGCCGTGGCCCCGCATATAGTCCGTCCATCTATCGTACCACAGCGAACCGGAAAGCGACGCCACTGCCGCAAAGGCGTCCGTCTGGTACGCGCTCCACAGCGCGCACAGGCCGCCCAGCGAGTAGCCCGCAAGCGCGCGTCGGCCGCCATCGATGCCATAGCGCGCCTCCAAGCACGGCGCGACCTCCTCCAGCAGGCAGGCCAGGTATTCTTTCGCGCCGCCTGTAAACGCCTCCCCATGCGCAAGCGGTGGCGCAGGCCAGGGCGTAAAATCCCGCGCGCCCGCGGCCTCCACGCAGCAGAGCGCAAGCGGCGGTTCCTGCGCAAGGCAGGGCGCCAGCATCTGCGCCATGCGCCCGCCGCACAGGTACACGCACGGCCAGGGCCCCGTGCCGCGCTGCGGCAGCCAGAGCGTGCAGGCGCGCGCTGCTGCGCGCAGCGTCTCCTTACGCATGTCCCGCTCGCCTCCCTTTGTCTCTATGCTACCACAAAAAGGCGCCCGGCGGCACCCGAAAGCACGGCCGGACGTTATTTCCCGCGCAATACCGCGCGGAGCTGCTCCAGGTACGCGGACGCGTCCGCGCACATCATCAGAGAGGACATCTGGCACGCGCCCGACGCGCCCGCGTCGCGCACGCGCGCGATGTTCGCAGGCGTGATGCCCCCGATGCCGTACACGGGCACGGACACGCTGCGGCAGATTTCCGAAAGGAATTCCACGCCCCGCGCAGGCGCGCCCCGCTTGCAGTCCGTGGCAAACACGTGCCCTGCGATGAGATAATCCACGCCCAGCGCGGCGGCGCGACGCGCCTCTTGCAGGCTGTGCACCGACACGCCCAGCGTGGCGAACTGCGCGCGCAGCTGTGGCCGCGCCTCCAGCGCCGCTAGCGGCAGGTGCAGCGCCTGTGCGCCCGCCTGCAAAGCCGCATCGGCGAACCCATGCAGCACCAGTAGCGCGCCGGAGCCTTGTAGCGCCGCCTCTGTGCGCGCGGCTAGCGCGGCATATTGCTGCTGCGTCAGATCCTTTTCCCGCAGGATGATGCGCGTCACGCCCGCCTGCGCAAGGCGCACCAGGCGCGCGGCAAAACCTTCGCAGCACAGCCTGCGGCTGGTCACACACACGATCTCAAACATAGATATAATCGCTCATCACCGGCTGCAGCCCCTGCGCCAGGATCATATCGTACATCTCCTTGACGGTACGATTGTCGTCAATTTCAAACTGCTCGTCTCCCTTGGCCGCGCCCGCGTGGCCGCCGATGCCTACGTTGACGCCTCCCGATACCTTGGTAGCCGCGATCTGGATGATGTGGTCGCGAAAGCGCGCGCACTCGCGGCTGGACACCGTAATGCTGGCATAGGGCAGAAACAGCCGGTACGCCATGATGATCTGTAAAAGCTGCGTCTCGTGTACGTCTTTGGGGTTGATGCGCGCGTTGTTGATAATGGGGCGCAGGCGGGGGCAGGAAAGGGCGATCTCTGCCTGCGGGTATTTGCGCTGCAGCAGGTGCGCGTGCATGCCGGTGGCAAAGGCGTCTTTGCGGAAGTCGTCCAGCCCCAGCAGTGCCGCAAAGCCCACGCCGCGGATGCCCCCACGGATGGCGCGCTCCTGGGTGTTAAACCGGTAGGGAAAGACGCGCTTGTTGCCGCCCAGATGCAGCCGCCTGTATGTATCGGGATTGTACGTCTCCTGAAATACCGTCACAAAATCCGCGCCGCAGGCGTGCAGGTAGGCATAGTCCGCGCTGTTCATGGGGTAGACCTCCAGACCCACCACGCGAAAGTACTTGCGCGCCAGCTTGCACGCCTCGCCGATGTACGTCACATCGGACATTTTGGGGCTTTCGCCCGTCAGCAGCAGGATTTCTTCCAGGCCCGTATCGGCGATAGTGCGCATCTCCCGCTCGATCTCCGCTGTGTTGAGGCGGGCGCGCTGGATTTTGTTATGGCAGTTAAAGCCGCAGTAGATGCAGTAGTTCTCGCAGTAATTGGCGATATACAGCGGCGTGAAGAGCGTGACGGCGTTGCCAAAGTGCCTGCGTGTCTCCACCTGCGCACAGTGTGCGATTTCCTCCAGCAGCGGCTCCGCCGCCGGGCTGAGCAGCGCAGCAAAATCCTCGGGCGTGCGCGTCTGGTGTGCCAGCGCCTGCCGGACATCTGCCTGCGTGTACGCTTCGCTGTCGTACGCCCGCATCGCGCCCAGCACCTGATCCATAATGTCTGAAGAAATCGCCTCCATGCCGGGCAGGTAGGTCATGTGATCCATCTGTGCTTGCATAGCCGCGCCCCCTCAGTCCTGCAAAAAGCCGGTCAGGGGCGAGGATGCCGCGCCCCCGCGCGCCAACACCCGTCCCATGCCTGCAAGATACGCTCCGCGCCCCGCCTCTACGGCCTTTTTAAATGCCTCGGCCATGGCCGGTATATCCCCTGCGGTGGAGATGGCGGTGTTGACCATCACTGCCGCCGCGCCCATCTCCATAGCCTCGCAGGCCTGCGAGGGCCTGCCGATGCCCGCGTCCACAATGATGGGCAGATCGATCTCGTCGATCAAAATCTGGATAAAATCGCGGGTGCAGATGCCCTTGTTGGAGCCGATGGGCGCGCCCAACGGCATCACGGCCGCGGCGCCGGCATCCACCAGGTCGCGCGCCGCGTTGAGGTCGGGGTACATGTAGGGCAGCACCACAAACCCCTCCTTGGCGAGTGTTTCCGTCGCCTTGATGGTCTCGTAGTTGTCAGGCAGCAGGTATTTGCTGTCGTGGATCACCTCGATTTTGATAAAGTCGCCGCAGCCTACTTCCCGCGCAAGGCGCGCGATGCGCACCGCCTCTTGGGCATTGCGCGCGCCCGAGGTGTTGGGCAGCAGCGTCACGCCCTTGGGGATGTAATCCAGAATGTTTTCCATACCCCCGATATTCGCCCGCCGCACCGCCAGCGTGATGATCTGCGCGCCCGCGTTCTTGACCGCCGCCTCAATCAGCTGCAGCGAGTATTTGCCCGATCCCAGAATGAAGCGGGAGGTAAACGCGTGTCCACCGATGACCAGCTGATCCTGTTTTTTTTCGTTTTTCTCTTCCATGGTTTTCTCTCCTTTTCCCGTTCGTATAAGCGCATTGTCAGCGCGCCTCTCCCTCCACCAGCAGCTGCAGCACCACGTTGGCCTGATGGCCGGCGCACACGCTCACGCGCGGCGCCATCAGCCCGCAGCCCACTGCCGCCTCCGTGCGGCCGTCCCCGCAGATGTAAAAGTTGCCGGCCACGCGCCTGGTGGCGATGTCGTTGCAGCTGCCGTAGCCCGCCATGCCGGACGCCGCCACAATCCTGCGCGCCGGCCGCTCGGCGAGCAGCGTGTTGACCAGCATCGCCTTATCCTCGGCGCCGTCAAACGCCTCGCAGACGATATCATCCTGTGCAAAGAGGGTGCAGGCGTTGTCCGCGTCCACGCGCACGCTGTCGATTACCACCTGCACATAGGGGTTGACCTCCGCGATCTGGGCACGCAGCGCCTCCGTCTTGCGCATCCCCAGGTGGGCGATGCGGTACTGCTGCCGGTTGAGGTTGCTGGGCTCGACGACGTCAGAGTCTACCAAATGCAGCGTCCCCACGCCGGTGCGCGCCAGGCACAGCGCGATGTGGGAGCCAAGGCCGCCCAGGCCCGCGATGCCCACACACCCGCGCTTGACCTTGGCATGCACGCCGGGCGTGTGGCGCGCCGCGAGCATTTGCTCAAAACAATTTTCGGGCGGGAACGCGCCCCTTTCGATAAACACAATGCTGTCCCCGTCGTGCAGGGGCATATCTCCTCGCACCTGGTAGCCGCCTACAATGCGCACAACATCCGCATTGTCCCCGTAAAGCGCATCGCACAGCGCGCAGAGCGTCAAAGCATGGGTCTCCATCTCTCTGCCGTTGACTGTCACCCACATCTCAGCCACCGCCCACAAAGTTTACGATTTCCACGCTGTCCCCGTCCTGCAACACGGTGTGCGCATAAGTATCTCTGGACAGAATCGCGCCGTTATACTCCACGGCGATGCGCGTCGGCTGCAGACCCACCTGCGCCACAAAGGCTGCAAGCGTCAAGCCCACCGCCTCCGGATGGGGTTCGCCGTTGATTAAAACCATTGCTCAAATCCCTCCTCACACAAAAAAGCGCAAAAGCCCCACGAAGATTACACCCGAGGTGGTGTACCCCTTCGTGAGGCTTTTGCGCTTCACTCTGCCGATAAAAATAGCATATATGCGCGGTTGTGTCAAGATCACATGTGTGCTTTCAAGCGTTTAGAAGCTGAAGCGCTTTTGCAGGAACTGAAACACCCGGGGGACGGCCTTTCCGTCTTGTGCGCTCGGCGCCGAACCAGTTCTCACCCGTCGCAGCTGTGATCCTGCTCCTTCATTCGCGTTCAAATACAGAACAAAGTAAAACAAAGGCCACCTTTCGGGGTGGCCTTCCCTCTTGCCCTCGGAGTCTTCTTCTTTTCCCGTCTCGGGCAACAAAAAGATCGCCTACCCCGCAGAATAAGCGATCTTGCTTCGGGCGCTTGCCCGTGGCCCCTCCAGTTGGACTCGAACCAACGACACGCTCCGGTTGAAACATGGTCGCCCCGCTCATCCTTCGCGGCGCTCCCTGTTTCTGCCCGTTCTCGCCCTCGCTCCTCCCCGCACCGCGGGCGCTCGGCCTCCAACCAGTTCACAGCCGCCGCAGCTGTGATCCTGCGCCTTTATTCACGTTCAAATACAGAACAAAGCAAAGCAGAGGCCACCCTAACAGGGTGGCCTCTGTTTTGCTGGCTCCTCCAGTTGGACTCGAACCAACGACACCGCGGTTAACAGCCGCGTGCTCTACCGGCTGAGCTATGGAGGAATATTAGAATCCGGCGACGTCCTATCCTCCCGGGCCGTTACCAGCCAAGTACTTTCGGCGCTAAAGGGCTTAACTGCTGTGTTCGGTATGGGAACAGGTGGATCCCCTTCGCTATCGCCACCGGAAATTTCTATGCAATTCTTCTTCGCGTATCTTCGCTTCTTCCCTTCCCACGAAAACACCCGCAACCGCATAATGTCCTAGCCTCTCCACAAGAGCTTCGCTTTATTCCCCGTCAACTACTTCTTCCTCAAACAATCCTTCTCTTTCTTCGCTTGATCAAGCCCTCGGCTTATTAGTATCAGTTAGCTCCATCCATTGCTGGACTTCCACACCTGACCTATCTACGTCCTCGTCTCGAACGTGCCTTACCTGCTTTCACAGTGGGATATCTTATCTTGAGGCTGGTTTCACGCTTAGATGCCTTCAGCGTTTCTCCTTCCCGTACTTGGCTACCCAGCCGTGCCCCGGGCGGGACAACTGGTGCACCATCGGTACGTCCATACCGGTCCTCTCGTACTAGGTACAGATCCTCTCAAATATCCTTCGCCCACGATGGATAGGGACCGAACTGTCTCGCGACGTTCTGAACCCAGCTCGCGTGCCACTTTAATCGGCGAACAGCCGAACCCTTGGGACCTGCTTCAGCCCCAGGATGTGACGAGCCGACATCGAGGTGCCAAACCTCCCCGTCGATGTGGACTCTTGGGGGAGATCAGCCTGTTATCCCCGAGGTAGCTTTTATCCGTTGAGCGACGGCTTTTCCACTCAATACCGCCGGATCACTAAGACCGACTTTCGTCTCAGCTCGAGATGTCTCTCTCGCTGTCAGGCTCCCTTCTGCCTTTGCACTCTGCGAATGGTTCCCAACCATTCTGAGGAAACCTTTGCACGCCTCCGTTACTCTTTGGGAGGCGACCGCCCCAGTCAAACTGCCCGCCTGACACTCTCCCTGCTCCGGTTCACGGCCGCAGGTTAGAATTTCAGTACCTGAAGAGTGGTATCCCAACGTTGGCTCCACCAAGGCTGGCGCCCTGGCTTCTTAGCCTCCCACCTATCCTGTACATCATATACCAAAACCCAATGTCAGGTTGCAGTAAAGCTCTACGGGGTCTTTCCGTCCTATCGCGGGTAATGTGTATCTTCACACATACTACAATTTCGCCGGGTCCCTTGTTGAGACAGCGCCCAAGTCGTTACGCCATTCGTGCGGGTCGGAACTTACCCGACAAGGAATTTCGCTACCTTAGGACCGTTATAGTTACGGCCGCCGTTCACTGGGGCTTCGGCTCAAAGCTTCGCATTGCTGCTAACTTCTCCCCTTAACCTTCCAGCACTGGGCAGGCGTCAGCCCGTATACCTCATCTCTCAATTTGGCACAGACCTGTGTTTTTGCTAAACAGTCGCTTGGGCCTTTTTACTGTGGCCTACTTTCATAGGCGCCCCTTCTCCCGAAGTTACGGGGCCATTTTGCCGAGTTCCTTAACAAGGGTTCTCCCGTTCGTCTTAGGATTCTCTCCTCGCCTACCTGTGTCGGTTTGCGGTACGGGCACTCTCTCGCTCCCTAGCAGCTTTTCTCGCCAGTGTGATCCTCGCGGCTTCCCTACTATTTTTCGGTCCCCATCGCAGCTCCGCCTTATACGGCGCGTACTTCACTACGCCGCAGCCTCGCTGCTTAGACAGAGGCGTCCATCCCCCTGCTCCGCTGAACCTCCTGTGTCACTGCTTCAGTCATGCGCTCAAAAGTGGTACAGGAATCTCTACCTGTTGTCCATCGTCTACGGCATTCGCCCTCGACTTAGGCCCCGACTTACCCTGAGTGGACGAGCCTTCCTCAGGAATCCTTAGGCTTTCGACGGCATAGATTCTCACTATGCTCTCGCTACTCATACCGGCATTCTCTCATCTACACAGTCCACTGCCGCTTCCGCTACAGCTTCTTCCCATGTACATTGCTCCTCTA
This sequence comes from Maliibacterium massiliense, assembly GCF_900604345.1. Classification (GTDB taxonomy): domain Bacteria; phylum Bacillota; class Clostridia; order Christensenellales; family Maliibacteriaceae; genus Maliibacterium; species Maliibacterium massiliense. Next base: position 1,486,419 of record NZ_LR026983.1, on the reverse strand, counting down.
CCGATGCATATCTCTATGCATCCCAACGCTTCGGCGGCGTGTTTCAGCCCCGTGTATCTTCGGCGCACCATCACTCGACCAGTGAGCTATTACGCACTCTTTCAATGCGTGGCTGCTTCTAAGCCAACATCCTGGTTGTCTCTGCAATCGCACATCCTTCCCCACTTAACACACACTTGGGGGCCTTAGCGGTTGGTCTGGGCTGTTTCCCTTTTGACAACGAAACTTATCTCCCGCTGTCTGACTCCCGCGTAACAAATCTATGGCATTCGAAGTTTGATAAGGTTCGGTAAGCTTTGTGGCCCCCTAGCCCATTCAGTGCTCTACCTCCATGATTCTTTCCCGCGAGGCTAGCCCTAAAGCTATTTCGAGGAGAACCAGCTATCTCCAAGTTCGATTGGAATTTCTCCGCTATCCACAGCTCATCCCCTACTTTTTCAACAGCAGTGTGGTTCGGTCCTCCATGGGCTTTTACGCCCACTTCAACCTGTCCATGGATAGGTCACCTGGTTTCGGGTCTACAGCATACGACTTTCCGCCCTGTTCAGACTCGGTTTCCCTCCGGCTCCAGACCTCTAAAGCCCTTAACCTCGCCGCATACCGTAACTCGCCGGTCCGTTCTACAAAAAGTACGAGGTCGCACATTTGAAGTGCTCCCTCCGCTTGTAAACACAGGGTTTCAGGTTCTCTTTCACTCCCCTCCCGGGGTGCTTTTCACCTTTCCCTCACGGTACTATTCGCTATCGGTCACCAAGTCGTATTTAGCCTTGGAGGGTGGTCCCCCCTGCTTCCCACCGGATTCCTCGTGTCCTGTGGTACTCTGGATCTCGGCCGCCTGCCTTCCGCTTCGCCTACGGGACTTTCACCCCCTATGGTTGGCTTTCCCAAAACCATTCGGCTCACTTCTGGCAATGACTCCTGCCGGTCCACAACCCCGCCTGGCCGAAGCCACGCGGTTTGGGCTCTTCCTCGTTCGCTCGCCGCTACTGAAGGAATCGTTCTTACTTTCTTTTCCTCCGGTTACTTAGATGTTTCACTTCACCGGGTTCCCTTCGTACAACTATGGATTCATTGCACGATGACAGAGCTCCACTCTGCCGGGTTTCCCCATTCGGACATCTGCGGATCAACGCTCGCTTGCAGCTCCCCGCAGCTTTTCGCAGCTTACCACGTCCTTCTTCGGCGCTTGGTGCCAAGGCATCCTCCCTGTGCTCTTTGTAGCTTGATCTTTGCTCTGTTTTCTAAGACGAATCGTTTGTACCTGCGTCTCTCGACGTCCATTGTAGTTCACGCTTCGTTTGATCATGCTATTGCTAGCTTGATTCTACCTTGCTTTTCTCTCGTTTTCTTTCTAGAACATTATGCAGTTGCCAGGGTTCTCATTCAGGGAAGCGCATCTGCGATGCAGATGCGCAATGGTGGGCTCAAGTGGACTCGAACCACCGACCTCACGCTTATCAGGCGTGCGCTCTAACCGGCTGAGCTATGAGCCCAAAGCATTTTTAAGTTCCCATGGTGGAGATGAGCGGGATCGAACCGCTGACCTCCTGCGTGCAAAGCAGGCGCTCTCCCAGCTGAGCTACACCCCCATATCCGTCAACAGACGACGGCTCAAGGCATCGTCACCTGCCGAGCGGAACTTAAAAAGGGTTTGAAACCCTCTAAAACCGTACAGTGCAAAGGGGAAAGACATCCGAACCGCAGTTTCTTTCCGGTTCGACGAGAGTCTCTGGCCTCTTTAGCCAGTCGTCTCCCTAGAAAGGAGGTGATCCAGCCGCACCTTCCGATACGGCTACCTTGTTACGACTTCACCCCAGTCATCGGTTTCGCCTTCGACAGCTGGCTCCCTTGCGGGTTACCTCACTGGCTTCGGGCGCCCCCAACTCCCATGGTGTGACGGGCGGTGTGTACAAGGCCCGGGAACGCATTCACCGCGACATGCTGATTCGCGATTACTAGCAACTCCGACTTCATGTGGGCGGGTTGCAGCCCACAATCCGAACTGGGACTGTTTTTTTGAGATCCGCTCCACCTTACGGTCTCGCTTCTCTTTGTCACAGCCATTGTAGCACGTGTGTAGCCCAGGTCATAAGGGGCATGATGATTTGACGTCGTCCCCACCTTCCTCCGTGTTCTCCACGGCAGTCCCGATAGAGTGCCTGACTTTACTCACTGGCAACTATCCGTAAGGGTTGCGCTCGTTGCGGGACTTAACCCAACATCTCACGACACGAGCTGACGACAACCATGCACCACCTGTCTCATCTCCTCCGAAGAGACACCATATCTCTATGGCTTTAGATGGATGTCAAGACCTGGTAAGGTTCTTCGCGTTGCTTCGAATTAAACCACATGCTCCGCTGCTTGTGCGGGCCCCCGTCAATTCCTTTGAGTTTCAACCTTGCGGCCGTACTCCCCAGGCGGGATACTTATTGCGTTCACTCCGGCACAGAAGGCGTCGAAACCCCCTACACCTAGTATCCATCGTTTACGGCGTGGACTACCAGGGTATCTAATCCTGTTTGCTCCCCACGCTTTCGCGCTTCAGCGTCAGTCTTGGCCCAGCAAGTCGCCTTCGCCACTGGTGTTCCTCCCAATCTCTGTGCATTTCACCGCTACACTGGGAATTCCACTTGCCTCTACCACACTCGAGCTTAATAGTTTCCATTGCACGTCCAACGTTAAGCGCTGGATTTTCACAACAGACTTATTATGCCGCCTACGCGCCCTTTACGCCCAGTAATTCCGGACAACGCTCGCCCCCTACGTATTACCGCGGCTGCTGGCACGTAGTTAGCCGGGGCTTCCTCTCAGGGTACCGTCATTTCTTTCGTCCCCTGTCACAGAAGTTTACAACCCGAAAGCCTTCTTCCTTCACGCGGCGTCGCTGGGTCAGGGTTTCCCCCATTGCCCAAGATTCCCCACTGCTGCCTCCCGTAGGAGTCTGGACCGTGTCTCAGTTCCAGTGTGGCCGGCCTGCCTCTCAGCACGGCTACCCATCGTCGGCTTGGTAGGCCGTTACCCTACCAACTACCTAATGGGACGCGAGCCCTCCCTTAAGCGGATTTCTCCTTTGACCCCTGTTAGATGTCTAACCGTGGTCTTACGCGGTATTAGCCTTGATTTCTCAAGGTTGTCCCCCTCTTAAGGACCGGTTGCTCACGCGTTACTCACCCGTTCGCCACTAGGTATCTTCCGTAGCAAGCTACTTCCGTACCCCGTTCGACTTGCATGTGTTAAGCGCGCCGCCAGCGTTCGTCCTGAGCCAGGATCAAACTCTTCTGTTTAAATCCTTTTACTCTATCTGACAAATCCTCCTCTTGCGATTCGGATCCGCTTGCGTTGATTTTTCTCTTTTCCCGGAATTGACTGCTGTTCTTCTCTCTTTGCCTGGTCTCCCGCGCACATCCCTGCACGCTTCTTATCCAGGCTAGAACCTCGTCTTTTCTTCCTTTGCTCTGTACAGTTTTCAAGGGTCTCTTCGCTGCCGCACTATATGCGACAGCTTCTTTATAGTACCAATCCGTCCCTGCCTTGTCAAGCACTTTTGCGCATTTTTTGTAAAAATGCAGCGGCTGCACCCGCTCTGGCAGAGCGCTGAAAATGCAGTGCCTGCCCGACACTGTACGCTGCAGCGGAACGATCGGTAAAATAGATTTTTATTATAAAATAACACCCGCCAAAATGCAATGGGTTTTACACTGGCAAAACAAGTTTTTTGTTTGCGCTGTGGCGTCCTTCCGTTACGCCCCTGGCAGTGCGCGGGTAATGATGGCGCCGCCCAGGCACACGTCTCCCTGATAGAGCACTACCGACTGCCCGGGCGTGATGGCGCGCTGGGGCACGGCAAAGTCCACGCGCAGGGTGTCTGGGCCTGTGCGCGTCACCGTGGCCTGCTGATCGGGCTGCCGGTAGCGGATTTTCGCGCACGCGGCGAACTGCTCCGCGCGCGGCGCCTCTCCCGCCACCCAGTGCACCTGCTCGGCCGCCAGTGCCCGCGCGTAGAGCTCCTGCGGGTCCGCGCCCTGCGCCACGATCAGCGCGTTGCGCGCCAAATCCTTCTCCACCACAAACCAGGGATGCCCGTCGCCGCAGCCGCCGATGCCCAGCCCCTTGCGCTGGCCCAGCGTGTAGTACATCAGCCCATCGTGATGCCCCACCTTGACGCCGTCCATCGAGAGGATGTCCCCGCCCTGGGCGGGCAGGTACTGCGCAAGGAAGGTTTTAAAGCGCCGCTCACCAATGAAACAGATGCCGGTGGAGTCCTTTTTATGGGCGGTGGTAAGCTGGTACTTCTCCGCAAGGCGCCGCACCTGCGCCTTGTGCATGCCCCCGATGGGAAACAGGGCGCGGGAAAGCGCCCGCTGCCCCAGCATATATAGAAAGTAACTCTGATCCTTGCCCGGGTCGCTTCCCTTGCGCAGGGTGCAACGTCCCGCGTCATCCCGCCCCAACTGCGCGTAATGGCCGGTGGCCATGCGCGCGGCGCCCAGCTGCAGGGCAAAATCCAAAAAGGCCTTGAACTTGATCTCGCGGTTGCACAGCACATCGGGATTGGGCGTGCGCCCCGCGCGCAGCTCGTCGAGGAAATGACGAAACACGCGCTCCCAATACTGCTTGACGAAGTTGACGCTGTAATAGGGGATATGCAGCCGGTCGCACACCGCGCGCACGTCGTCATAGTCCGCCGTGGCCGTGCACACGCCATCCTCGTCCTGCTCCTCCCAGTTCTTCATAAAGACGCCTACGACGTCATAGCCCTGCTCCTTGAGCAGCGCCGCCGCGACGGAGGAATCCACCCCGCCGGACATGCCCACCACGATGCGTTCTGCCACAGCCAAGCAGCCCCTCTCTAGCGATAAAGTCCTCGCTTGGTATTATAGAGGAACGCGTCGCAAAAAGAAACCCCACCCTTTACCATACAAAAAAGGACGCAAAAGTTACTTTTGCGTCCCTTTGGGTTGACCTAAAATCGGTTGTCCGATGGTATGTTGCAAGCGCTATCGGTTAGCGTTTGTCTTTGTACTCTTCCAGGTTGTCCTTGTCGATCCAGGCGACGTCGACGATGATCTTCTTCTCGGCAAGCTTCTCGCCGGCCAAGATCTTGTAGGCAGCCTCGCAGCCCTTGTAGCCCAGCTGATAGGGGAACTGCGCGGCGGAGCCCAGCTGTTTGCCGTCCTCGATCAGCTTTTTGCCTTCGGCCGTGCCGTCAACAGCTGCGACCAGGATGTCGCCCGCTTTGCCCGCGGAATCCGCAGCGGCGATGGCGCCCTGAGCGGTCGGGTCGCAGTAGCACCACAGGCCGTCGATTTCCTGCTCAGCCTGCATGATGTTGTTGAAGATCTCCATGGATTTGTCCACGCCCTGGCAGCCGTCTTCCTCGCGGATCAGCTCGATGTCGGGGTATTTCTTCAGGGTGTCCTTGACGCCCGCGATACGGTCGCGTGCGGGGGTATTGGTGGTGTCCATCATGATGACCAGGCGGCCCTTTTTGCCCATGGCCTCGGCCAGCGCGGTCATGGACTGCACGCCCGCGTCGTAGTTATCGGAAGAGACGGTCGCGTCAGCCTTGTCGGAGTTCTTGCAAGGGGCATCCACGATGATCAGGGGGATGTCCGAGCGGTCCTTCACGACGTTGACGGAGGCGGCGGAGCCCTCGTAGTCCAGGCAGATCAGCAGGATGGCGTCCACCTTCTGGTTGACAAGATCCTCGGTGTTGGCCAGCTCCTTCTGGTTATCGCGGTTGGAGTCCAGCGTCACCATCTTGTCTGCGGCAATGCCATGCTCGGCGATGTACGCCTCCGCGCCGTCCTTGACGTTGACGAAGAACGGGGTAGCCAGGGATTTGGTCACCATGCCAATGGTGTAACCCTCACGCTCGCCGCCGGCCGAAGCACTGGCGCTGGCCGAGCTGGACGCAGAGGGGCTGGTTTTGGGATCTTCCTTCTTGGCGCATGCGGACATGGCGAACACCAGCGTCAGCACGAGCACCAAGGATAGGACTTTCCACATCGATTTTTTCATGTAAAGTTACCTCCTCGTTTTTCTCCGAACCTATTTTGTTTGGACCTCCGTCGGATAGAGGCCGTAAGTCCATCGGGTCAACCTCTCCCATATGCGTTGGAACGAAAAACCGATCTCCCCACCGGCTTTTCCTGCTCCTATTCATCAAATACCCAGATATATGCGTATGGGTATTGAATGACAACTTTATCCGTACTTTTTTCGATTCACGCTGCGCTTCACGTTCTTTTTTTCTGCGTGGCGACCCTCTTTTGCGCCCGCACATCTACTTGTCTTCTCGATGGATGTTATTGTACACGACGGATTTTGCTCTGTAAATGCTCCTGGTCTGGAATTTGAACAAATCTTGAATAATCTTCGCACTTTTGTAACATCTGGTCCCGTTTTCTTAAAGAAAAACGTTTGGGTAAACAGGCGTTGCGCAGGATAAATTTTACAATATCGGATTTTAAAAGGCTTTTGACCCAAATGCTGCGCAGCGCGCGCAGCCTGACGGGAAAGTGCAGTCGTTTTGCCCTGCCTGCTTTACAGCGCGCCATAGTACATTTACGGGCGCGCCACCCCTTTTTTTTGCATGGTAGCAAGCTGCGCAGGGGCGGGAACAAACACGCTGCGGGGCATTTTTTGTTTGCGCGGGACGCTGGACGGAAAATCTGAAGCGGCATGCCGCCGGGCAAAGGGGGCTGTATAATGCGCGAAAGGCCGTTTGCATCACGGCTTTTGCCCTGCGCGTAATGCCGGCAAAGCCATGGCGTTTGTTTCCACTTGTATTTACTTTTGCCGCCCCCCCCATTAAAAGCGCAACAGCGGCGCTGTCTACGCAGCGCCGCTGTTGCGGCAGTTTTTTTCACTTTACGCGTCACGTATCCTTCGCCGGTGCGAGCGGCAGGCGCACGGTAAAGGTGGTGCCCTCCTGCGGCCGGCTGTCCATGCGGATATCCCCGCCGTAGCGCTGCACGATGTGCTTGACGATGGACAGGCCCAATCCGGTGCCGCCCATGGCGCGCGAGCGGCTCTTATCCACCCGGTAGAAGCGCTCAAAGATGCGCGCATGGTGCTGCGCATCGATGCCGATGCCCGTATCGCGCACGCGCAGGCAGGCCGCGCGCCTCTCCCGCCACAGCGTCACACGCACGCTGCCACCCGGCACGTTGTACTTGATGGCGTTGTCCATCAGGTTGCCCAGCAGCTGGGCAAAGCGCCCCGCGGGCATGGGCAGGCGGATATCCGGCTGCGCCTCCACCGCAAGCGCCACCTGCGCGGCGTCCGCGATGGGAGAAAAGCGCTGCTGCAGCGTGCGCGCCTCCTTTGAGGCGTCGCAGCAGGCCACCGCCTCGTCGCGCGCGTTTTCAATCTCCGAAAGGGAGAGCAAATCCTCTATGAGCGTCTGCAGGCGCTCGGATTCCAAATCGATGATGTCATAAAACGCGCGCGCGGTCTCAGGGTCGCGCTGCTTGGCCTTGAGCAGTTCAGTGTAGCCGCGGATGGAGGTCAACGGCGTCTTGAGCTCGTGGGTGACGTTGGCCACAAAGTCGCTGCGCAGCTGCTCCAGCTTGCGCACGTGGGTGATGTCCGCAATCACCGCCAGCACGCTTTTGGGGGCGCCCGGCGCGCGCAGGGGAGCGATGTACACCGACAGGATGCGCCCCGTGGCCTCTGCGGTGAGGATGCCGCCGCGGCTGACCTCACCTTTGGCCAGCGCGGTCAGCATCCGGCGCTGCAGCTGCCCCGCCAGCATGCTGCCGGCAAGCGTGCTGCCCGGGCGCAGCCGGTCGTCTGCAAGCAGCTTGCGCGCCCGGTCGTTGGCAATGAGCACCGCCCCTTGCGCGTCCACTGCAAGCACCCCGTCGTCCATGCCCTCCAGCACGCCTGAGAGCAGCATGCCCTTTTCCTGGGACTGGCCGATGACATGCTGCAGTTGGCCCGCCATGTTGTTGAAGGCATCGGCAAGCCTGCCCACCTCGTCGCCGGCAGGCGCCACGCGCTTGGCGTAGTCCCCCCGGGCAATGGTCTCCGCCGCGTCCGTAAGCTCCAGCACCGGTGCCACCACCCGCTTGGCCGTGCGCCGCGCAGCGAGCATGGCGATGAGCGCGCCGGCAAGGGCGCCCGCAAGGCCGCAGCCCCAGATCATCCAGCGCGCGCTTGCCATGCTCTGCATGGGCAGCGCCGCGCGGATGACGGTATCGTCCACGCGGATGGCCGCGTAATAGTAGCGCTGGCGCAGGGTATCGCTGAAGCGGACATGGTACCCCCGCCCGTAGGCCCACGCGTCCTCGATCTCCGGCCGGTCGGCGTGGTTGTCTTCAGGTTCCCCATCCACGCCGCTATCGGAAAGCACGTTGCCCCAGGCATCGATCACCGAGATGCGTACCGGCTGGCCCGCTTGGGAAAGCGCGCGCGCGCGCGCCAGCACATAGGTCTCCAGTTCCTCATCTGCCAGATCAAAGTCCGCCTCCAGCAGCGTCAGCACAGAATCCAAACGTGCGCGCACCTCGCGCTGGTACAGCCCCTCGATCAGCGGCAGGGCCAGCGCCAGCGCCACAAGAAGGCCCACGGCAACCGCCTGGGCCATGCCGATAAGCAGGCGCCGCCTCATGGGGCATCCACGCGCTGCGCAAAGCGGTAGCCCACGCCGCGCATGGTCTGGATATAGCGTGGGGCCTCGGGCGTATCCTCAATCTTCTGGCGCAAATAACGCACGTGCACGTCCACCGTGCGCGCATCCCCGAAAAAGTCCGCGCCCCAGACGCTGTCGAGCAGCATGTCGCGCGTCATCACCCGGCCGCGGTTGCGCATCAGCGCCGCCAACAGGTCAAACTCCTTGGCAGTCAGCGCCACTTGCCTGCCCCGCTTGGTCACCATGCGCCGTGCAAGGTCCACCTCCAGATCGCCACACGCCATGGGCGGCTCCTCTTGCTCCTTTAGATACTCGCCCCGGCGCAGCACCGCGCGCACGCGCGCGGCCAGCTCCTTGAGGGAGAAAGGCTTGATGATGTAGTCGTCCGCGCCCATCTCCAGGCCCACCACGCGGTCCACCTCATCGGCGCGCGCGGTGAGCATCAGCACGGGCAGCGGACGGGTGCGCGCATCCGCGCGCAGGCGGCGGCACACCGCCATGCCGTCAGGCTCAGGCATCATCCAGTCAAGCACTACTGCGTCGGGCAGCTGCTCGGCGACCGCTGCGAGAAACGGCGCCCCACCCGCAAACGTGCGCGTGGCAAAGCCCGCATCCTGTAGCGCAACCGCCGCAAGCTGCCGCACGTTGGGCTCATCGTCTACGATATACACCATCTGCGCCACGCGCGCCCGTCCCCCTTTCGCAAGTGCTTTCGCATTAGCATGCCCCGCATCACGCGGGATTAGTTTAAATCGGGATGTTCCCCCGTCTCCATAAAGATCGCCCACTCGGCGATGTTGGTGGCGTGGTCCCCGATGCGCTCGACGTACTTGGTGATGAACATCAAATCCACCGCCTCGGGCACCTGGGTGGGGTGGTTGGACATGATGCCCGAAAGCTCCAGGATAATGCTGGTAAAATAGGTGTCCACCTCGTCGTCGTTTTTGCACACCTGGCGGGCCAGGTCCACATCGCGGCGGATAAAGGTATCCAGCGCCTGGGTAAACATTGTACGCGCCTTTTCAAACATCAGCGGCAGGTGCACCAGGGGCTTGACGTAGGGGCCGCCCACCAGGCGCAGGATGATCTCGCAGATATCGCAGCACTGGTCGGCCACGCGCTCCATGTCGGTGATGATCTTGAGCGTGGCCCCGATGGTGCGCAAATCGCGCGCGATGGGCTGCTGCCGCGCGATCAGGCGCATGCACGCCTGCTCGATGCGGTGCTCCATGGCGTCCACCTCGTCATCTGCGACGGACACGGCGCGCGCCAGGTCCGCGTCCTGCTCGTTCATCGCCGTGATGGTGTCCTCGATCATCTGGTTGACGCGCTGGCCCATGTGGGTCAGCTCCTGGTGCAGATGGTCCAGCTCTCTGTCAAAGACATTGCGCGTCATAAAGCTCCTCCTTAACCGAAGCGGCCGGTAATGTAGTCCTCCGTCCGCTGATCCTGCGGGCTTTGGAACAACTTCTCGGTATAGTCATATTCTACCACCTCGCCGTGCAAAAAGAACGCGGTTTTATCGGAAATGCGGGCGGCCTGCTGCATATTGTGGGTGACGATAACGATGGTATAGGTCTTTTTCAGTTCCTGCATCAAATCCTCCACCTTTAAGGTGGAGATGGGGTCCAGCGCGCTGGTGGGCTCATCCATCAGCATCACCTCCGGCTCCACCGCCAGCACCCGCGCGATGCACAGGCGCTGCTGCTGGCCGCCCGAGAGGCCCAGCGCGCTCTTTTTTAAGCGGTCCTTCACCTCGTCCCACAGCGCCGCCTGTCGCAAGCTGCGTTCCACAATCTCATCGAGCGCGGCGCGCTTTTTGACGCCGTGCACCCGGGGGCCGTAGGCGATGTTATCGTAAACCGACATGGGAAACGGGTTGGGTTTTTGGAACACCATGCCCACGCACTTGCGCAGGTCCATCACATCGCATGCGTCCGCGTAGATGTCCTGGCCCTTAAAGGTAATCGTCCCCTCGATCTTGACGCCCTCCACCAGATCGTTCATGCGGTTGATGGACTTGATAAAAGTGGACTTTCCGCAGCCCGAAGGCCCGATCAGCGCGGTGATCTGACCCGCCTGTATCTGCATATTCACGTTCTTGAGCGCGTGCATGGCACCATGGCTATAATACAGGTTCAGATGTTCTGCTGCAAGGATGGGTGCTTGGCTCATATCTTTCCCTCTTTCTTATGCGCGGCGCGCGGCGCGTTTCTCCGCCCTGCGGGCGCGGCGCTCCAGCTTGTTTGCGCTCAAGTGTTTGGTAATCTGCCCCGCCAGCAGGTTCAGGCCCGCCACCAGCAGCAGCAGCACGGCCGCGGCGGCAAAGGACTGCTCCACGCCCAGGCCCTCCTTGGCCAGGAAGTAGAGGTGCACCGACAGCGTCCGGCCTGAGGACAGCACGCCGCGGGGCGCCGCCGTGGCCGTGCCCATGGTATAGATCAGCGCGGCGGTCTCGCCCACGATGCGGCCGATAGACAGAATCACGCTTGTGACGATGCCGCCGATGGCGCTGGGCATCACCGCGCGCAGCAGCGTGGTCAGCTTGCCCGCGCCCAGCGCGAGCGATCCCTCACGGTAAGACTGGGGCACGGCCAGCAGGGCCTCCTCGGTGGTGCGGATGATCACGGGCAGCACCATCACCGATAGGGTGAGCGCGCCCGCCAATATGGAGTATTTCAGCTTGAAGAAGGTGACGAACAGCGCAAAGCCGAACAGGCCGTAGAGGATGGAGGGGATGCCCGCCAGGCTTTCGGTGGCAAAGCGGATGATGGAAAGCACGCGGCCCTTTTTGGCGTACTCGGCCAGGTATACCGCGGCCAGGATGCCGATGGGCGTGGCGATCAGGATGGTCAGCCCCGTCAGCGCCAGGGTGGATACGATCATGGGCCAGATGCCCGTCTGCCCCAGGCCCGGCCGGTAGGGGTCCGTCAAAAAAGCGCCGGTGATGTGCGGCAGACCGTTCCACAGGATGTAGATCACAATGGCGGCCATCATGCCCACGGCAAACAGCGCGCTGGCCCAGATGAGGATTTTTAGCGCGCCGTCCTTGACGCGGCGGCGCTTTTTTGCTTTGACGCTTTGCACGATCATACCGCATCCACCTGCTTTCTGGAGAGCATGCGCATCACAAAGTTGAGCAGCATGATAAAGATAAACAGCACCACGCCCGTGCCAAAGAGCGCGTCCTGATGCATGCCCGAGGCGTAGCTCATCTCCATGGCCACGTTGGCCGTGAGCGTGCGCACCGGGTCGATCAGGCTTGCGGGCATGCTGGGCCGGTTGCCCGCCACCAGCAGCACCGCCATGGTCTCGCCGATGGCGCGGCCCGCGCCCAGCACCACGCCCGCCATAATGCCCGAGCGCGCCGCAGGCAGCACCACCTTGAAGGTGGTCTGCATGGGCGAGGCGCCCAGCGCGAGCGAACCTTCCGTGTACTCCCTGGGCACAGCGCGCAGCGCGTCCTCCGCGATGGATACGATGGTGGGCAGCACCATGACCGAGAGGATGATCACCGCCGCAAGCATGCTGTTGCCCGGCCCGCCGAAGAGGTTGCGCACCAGCGGCACAATCAGCATCATGCCGAAAAAGCCGTAGATCACCGACGGGATGCCCGCCAATAGGTCGATGGCCGGCCGCACCGCGCGCGCCACCCGTCCAGGCGCCACGCGCGCCAGGAACACCGCGGCCAGCACACCGATGCACGCACCGATGAGCACCGCCAGTACGCCTGAAATGAGCGAGGCGACGATCATGGGCGCGATGCCGAAAACTTCCGCGTTGGGCTCCCATTCGGTGCCGGTGATAAACTGCCACGGCCCCACCTTGATGATGACGGGCAGGCCGCGCAGCAGGATAAACGCGGCGATGAGCAGCACGGCGATGACGCTGATGCTGGCGCACAGTAGGAAGACTCCTTGTGCGCCTTTTTCCTGAAAGCGGCGCCTTTTCACGCGCATCTCTCCTTTCCTGATCCACGCTCCATGGTAGGCGGCGCACATTGTGGCACGGTTAAACGCATGTTAAGGCTGTGTTAAAAGGCGCCTGTTTCGTCCCTTTTGCTGTTCAATGTACGGTTATAACTGCGCCCGCACACCGCCGCTTATGGGCGGCGCTTTTTAATAGCGCTGCGCGCTACCGGGGCGGAGGCCGCATGGCAGCGGCAGCCCACGCGGCGTCATGCCCTGTACGGGCGGCGCGGTGTCTTCGGCAGCGTCTCGCGCGATGTGGGGCGCGTCGCGGATGGCGTCCGGCGCGGACAGCACGCTGCGGGGGCGGCGTGACGCCCCCGTGCAGCCATACCGTGCGGCAGCGGCGCAGCGTTCCGATGGTGTATCTTACACTGTAGGGCACGCCGCAGGGCGGCGTTCTGTGCCGCAGACAAAATGCGCGCGGCCAGGGGGCGCCTCTCTGTAAAGGCCACCGAAAGACAGCGGCAAGGCCGCACCACCGCAATTTTTGCAGTGATGCAGCCTTGTTTTGTCATCGCCATTGATTCGTGCTAACGGTCGAATCGCTGCTGTCCTTTGACAGGCGTGCGTTGTATCCTAGGCCAGGGTGTGCAGCGCTGTGTTTGTGCAGTTTGAAGGCTTGTTTGTGGGGTATTGGTTTACTTACGCTGCACACCCTGATGTTCTATTGGACGGGGATGTACTTGTTGTCCTGCACAAGCTTCTGCCCCGCCTCACTCAGGCAGTAATCCAGGAAAGCCTTGACCTCCCCTTGCGGATCGCCGTTTGTGACAAGGAGGAAGGGACGCGCCACGACGTAGGATTGATCCAGAATGTTCTCCGCGTTGCAGGCCACGCCGTCCACCTTCAGCGGCTTGACGTCCGCCTTGAGGCTGCCCAGCGAGATGTAGCCAATGGCGTTGTCCTTGTCCTGCACGTTCTGCATGACGGAGTTGGTGCTTTCGGTAAAGATCGCCTTGTCCTCGGCAACCAGAGACTTTTTGTCTTTGACCAGATCCATGATCTCCTCAAAGGCGTCGCGCGTGCCGCTGCCCGCCTCACGGCTGACCAGGATGATCTCCTTATCCGCGCCGCCGACGTCCTTCCAGTTGGTGATCTCACCTTTGAAGATCTTGGTGATCTCTTCACTGGACAGATCGTCCACCGTGTTGTTTTTGTTGACGATCACCGCGATGCCGTCCATTGCCAGCACCGTCTCCTTCAGCGAGGATTTTTCATCATCCTTTAAGTCGCGCGAGGACATGCCGATGTCCGCTGTGCCGTCGATGGCCGCCTTGATGCCGCCAGAGGAGCCGGGGGCCTGGATATCGAACGCCGCGTTGGCGTTGACATCCTGCTGGTAGTTATCTTTGAGAACCTGCACCAGCGGCTCCACTGAGGTGGAGCCCACGACCGACAGCGTGACGGCCTCGCCCTCAGCTTGGCTGCTCCCCGCGGACGCGCTGGGCGCGCCTGCTTTGCTGCCACAGGCGGACAGCAGCAGCACGCACGCCATCATGCAGGCTGCCGCCACCGTTTTGACGCGTTTGTTGTTGACCATATCGTCTCTCCCCTTTTCTTTTCTTTGCTTGATTGCTTTCCACGCTTTGCAGTGTAACGGGGCAATGTTAAGCGGCGGTTAACCCCATGTTAATTGCGCATGTCGTTTTTAACGCAAAAAAAGCACGCACATGCGGGCATATCCCGCAATGTGCGCGCTTTTGTTACACAGGATGAACCTTGTGCGTTATTTGCAGGCGCGGTAGATGGCGATGACGTCCTCCTTGCTCAGGGGCACGAACGCCGTCTTGAGGCCCTTGGCGGCCTTTTCGGCCATGATGTCAAAGTTTTCCTCGTCCTTGATGCCGATCTCAGGCAGGTCTTTGGCAATACCCATGGTGTTGGTGAAGAAGTCGCGCAGCATGTCGATGGCCTTGTGCGCAATTTCGTACGCGTCCAGGTTCTTGTCAATGCCCCAGACGTTGACGCCGAAATCCACAAACTTGGGCAGCGTCTTATCCGAGAGGATGTGCTCCATCCACGCCGGGGTCAGGATGGCCAGGCCCACGCCGTGGGTCACGTCGTAGTACGCCGAGAGCTGGTGCTCCATGGAGTGGCAGCTCCAGGTGGTCGCCTTGCCCCAGCGGGTCAAATCGTTGATGGCCAGCGACCCTGCCCACATGAGGTTGGCGCGCGCATCGTAATCGTCCGGCTTGGCCAGGGCGATGGGACCGTATTTGATGCACACCTTGAGCAGCCCCTCGATGATGCCGTCCTGCACGGCGGTGTCGCCGTCCATGGTAAAGTAGGTCTCCATCAGGTGGGACATGATGTCTGCCGTGCCCGACGCGGTCTGGTACTTGCTCACCGAGAAGGTGTAGGTGGGGTCCATAATGGAGGCCTTGGGGCGCATATCCGGATAGCCCACGCCCAGCTTTTCGCCTTCCTTCATGTTGGAGATGACCGCAAAGGTGTCCATCTCCGAGCCGGTGGCCGCCAGCGTCAACACCGTAACCACGGGCAGGATCTTTTCAGGCACCACTTTTTTGGTGACCACGTCCCATGCGTCACAGTCGCAGTCCACACACGCCGCGATCGTTTTGGCGCAGTCCAAGCTGGAGCCGCCGCCCACGCCCAGCACGACCTCTACGCCGTTTTCACGGCACAGGCGCACGCCTTCGTTGACCGATTCCACGCGGGGGTTGGGGTCCACGCCTGAAAGTTCCACCACCGAGATGCCATTGTCCTTGCACAGCCCCATGATGGTATCGTACAGGCCGCTCTTTTTGATGCTGCCGCCGCCGTAGACCATCAGCACCTTGCTGCCGTACGCCTTGATTGCCTTGGGCAGGTTTTCGATCTGCCCCTTGCCAAAGTACACCGTGGTGGGAATGGAATAGACAAAGTTTTGCATAGCCTTCGATTCTCTCCTTTTTCTAAATCCTGTATTTGATCGCGGTAACGTTACCGCGGTCATTTCAAAAAACCTATACAAATAGAAGTATACACGATTTTTCTGTGCTTGTGCAGGGGCCTGGCAAAGAAATCCCAATTTCTTTCCAGTTTGACGCGCGACAGAGCACCTTGACGAATTGGTTTAATAGCATTAAACTAATGATAAGGTCTAACATGATTAAACCATTTTCGTAATGTCGATGAAGGGAGGCCTTTGCCTTGCGCGATTACAAGTTGGGCGCCATGGAGACGCGCTTTGCCGAACTGATTTGGACGCACGCGCCCATTGCCTCGGGCGCGCTGGTCAAGCTGTGCCAACAGGCGCTGGGCTGGAAGAAGTCCACCACCTACACCATGCTGCGGCGCCTGTGCCAGCGCGGCATCTTTGAAAACAGGCAGGGCGTGGTGCACGCGCTGCTCACCCGACAGGCGTTCCACGCGCTGCAGAGCGAGCAGTTCCTCGACGAGACATTCGACGGCTCGCTGCCCCAGTTCCTGGCGGCCTTTACCACGCGCAAAAAGCTCAGCGACGAGGAGATCGAGGCGCTGCAGGCGCTCATTGCGCAGAACCGGAGGTGAACGTATGCTGACAAACATCTTTTTACAGGTGCTCAACCAGAGTTTTGCCGCAAGCTTCGTCATCGCGTTTGTGCTGCTTGCGCGCCTGCTGCTTGCGCTTGCCAAAGCGCCCAAGGGGTACTCCTTCGCCCTGTGGAGCGTGGTGTGGGTACGGCTGCTGATACCCTTGCGCCTTGAAAGCGCGCACAGCCTGCTGCCCATTGCCGCCGCGCCCGCCGGGCAGGCCATGCTCTACAGCGCACAGCCGCAGGTGCACACGGGTCTGGCCGCGCTGGACGGCGCCATCAACGCCGCGCTGCCGGCGGGCACGCCCTACATGAGCGCCAACCCACTGCAGGCGCTCTGCTACATTGGCGCGCTGCTGTGGCTGGCCGGCGTGGCCCTCTTTCTGCTCTACAGTGCGGTGTCGCTGCTGCGGCTGCGTCGCCGCCTGACGGGCGCAGTGCGGCTGCAGGACAACATTTACCTTGCCGACCACATCGCCTCCCCCTTTGTGCTGGGAGTCGTCTCCCCAAGGATTTACCTGCCCTCCGCTTTGGACGAGCGGCAGCGGCGCCACATTCTGCTGCACGAGCAGATACACATCCGGCGCAAGGATCACTTAGTCAAGATTGTCGCCTTCCTCGCGCTTGCCATACACTGGTTCAATCCCCTGGCATGGGCGGCGTTTCTATGCTGCAACCGGGATATGGAGATGTCCTGCGACGAACGCGTGCTGCGCCAGGCGGGGCCGGATATCAGCGGCGCGTACGCCGCCTCCCTTTTGCAGCTGGCAACCGGCCGCCAGATACCCTGCGGCGCGCCTCTTGCCTTTGGCGAGGGCAGTGCCAAGGGACGCATCCGGCACGTACTGCGCTACAAAAAGCCCGCGCGCGTGCGCGCGCTCATCGCCGGCGCGCTAACGCTTGCGTTGGGCGTGGCGCTGCTCTTTACCCGGGCGCTGCCCGCCACGCGCCAGCTTGCGCGCGTGACTATCCTCTACCAGCAACAGGAGGCGCGCCTGGGCAGCCGCGTGCTGGAGGGCGCGCAGGCGCTGGCGCTGGCACAGGAAGTACAGGCGGGCGCGTGGCGTCCCGCCGCCGGAGGGGATACCCCCGCCGCGCGGGAAAACTACGTGCTCTACCTCACCTACCACACGCAGCAGGGGGAGGATTTAGGTATGGATGCGGACGTATACGAGGTCTTCCTCAGAGGGGAAAAAGGCCTGGTGCGCCGCGCAGGGGACGGCCGAGAAAAGGATATGGACGCCTCGTTTTACCGGCGTGTCGCCACCCTCTGGCGCGGCGATTGAACATAGCAGCATGACAAGAGGGGCCTTGCGCTATCATACACGCTGCTACGAAAAGCATTGCGCGTAAACCAGCGCAGCGACACAAAAAAGGCATGCGTATCACGCTGGTACGCATGCCTTCCTGTTTTTTAGATACGGTTTTTTGTAATTCGATTGCATTTATCAGGGCTCTTCAAAAGTTCCTGACAAGTCGTTTGTTCCATTGCATCTTCGCTGAGACGCTCGACGGCAGAACGGTATTTGGAAGTGCATCGCCCGCCCCTTGGCGCAAAAGCGCTTTTTCTGCTGCTAAAGCGTCAGCCCAGCACCTTCTTTGCGATGGCCGCGGCCTGCGCCGCGTCCTTGCCGTAGTAGTGCGCACCGATGCGCCGGGCGTATTCCTCCGTGAGCACCGCGCCCCCCACCATGACGGCAATGTCCGCATCCAGCGCGCGCAGGCTCTCGATGGCGTCGCGCATGCTGGGCACGGTGGTGGTCATCAGCGCGCTTAAGCCCACCAGCCGGGCGTCGTAGCGCTTGACCGCCTCGATGATCTTTTCCTTGGGCACGTCGCGGCCCAGATCCACCACCTGGTAGCCGTAGTTTTCCAGCAACACGCGCACGATGTTCTTGCCGATATCATGCACGTCCCCCTTGACGGTGGCCAGCACGATCACACCCTTGTGCACGGGCACGCTCCCCGCCTTGGCCATCGCAGCGCGCAGCACGTCAAAAGCCTTCTGCACGGTCTGCGCCGACTGGATCAGCTGGGGCAGAAATGCCCTGCCCGCCTCGTAATCGCGGCCCACCGCGTCGAGCGTGGGCACGATGACGCGCTCCACCACCTCCAGCGGCGGCATCGTCTCCAGCGCGCGCGCGGCCGCGTCGGCCGCCTGGCCCGCCAGCCCCCGCCGGATCACGTCATCCAGCGCAAGCGCCCCGCCCGCCTCTTTCACTTGCGCCTGGGGCGCGGCGGCCGCGTAGTGGGCGATGTAATCCGCTCCTTGCGCATCCTGCGCCGCGAGCACGCGGTAGGCGCGCACCATGGCCATCATCGCCTCGATGTTGGGGTTCATGATGGGCAGCGTCAGCCCCGCCTCCAGCGCCATGGCCAGAAACGCCGTGTTGATCTGCACCCGCGCGGGCAGCCCGAACGACACGTTGGACACGCCCAGCACCGTCTGCACCCCCAAATCAGCGCGCACCTGGCGCACCGCGTCCAGCGTCTCTTTCACCTGGGCGGGCTCCGCACTCACCGTGAGGGTGAGGCAGTCAATGTAGACGTCCCTTTTCGGGATGCCAAAGTCCGCCGCGCGCGCTACGATACGCCGCGCAATCTCTACGCGCTGGGCGCACGTCTGGGGCAGGCCGCGCTCGTCCATCGTCAGTCCCACCACGGCCGCTCCGTACTTCTTGACAATGGGCAGGATGCGCGCAAGCACCGCCTCCTCGCCGTTGACCGAATTGACGATCGCCTTGCCCGTGCAGTGGCGAAGGCCCGCCTCAACAGCCACCGGGTTGGTGGAATCGATCTGCAGCGGCACGTTGACCACCGCCTGCAGCGCGTCCACCACCTGCGCCATCACCGCCGGCTCGTCGATGCCAGGCACGCCCACGTTGACGTCCAATATCTCCGCACCGCGCGCAACCTGCTCCACCCCCTGGGCCACGATGTAGTCCATATCCCCATCGCGCAGGGCCTGGGCAAAGCGCTTTTTGCCGGTGGGGTTGATGCGCTCGCCGATCACCCGCACCTGGTCCAGGCGCACCGCGCGCGTGGCGCTGCACAGCATGGGCGTCTCATCGCGCGGGGCCACGCCGATCGCCACATCCGCAATGCGCCTGCGCATCGCAGCGATATAGTCGGGCGTGGTGCCGCAGCATCCCCCCACCAGCCGCACGCCCGCGCGCACGAAATCCGCCATGTGCGCGGCAAACGCTTCCGCGTCCACGTCGTAGGCCGCGCAGCCGTCCTGGTCGCAGGGAAGCCCCGCGTTGGGCTGCACGATCACCGGCAGGCTTGTCAGCGCAAGCAGGCGCTTTGCCATGGGCAGCAGCTGGTCCGGCCCCACCGAGCAGTTGAAGCCCATCGCCTCCACCCCCAGGCCCTCCAGCACCAGCGCGATGTTCTCCACAGCGCAGCCCATGAACGTGCGGCCGTCCGCCTCCACGCTCATGCTGGCCACAATGGGCAGGTCGCAGCAATCCCGCGCCGCGAGAATGCCCGCCTTGAGCTCCGCAAGGTCGGTCATGGTCTCAAAGAGCAGGAAATCCGCGCCCACAAGCGCCGCGGCCTGCGCCTGCTCGTGATAGATGGCCGACATCTCCTCCAAAGAGAGCGTGCCCATGGGCTGGAGCAGCTCCCCGCAGGGGCCGATATCGTAGGCGACGAGCACCTCTTTTTGCGTCCGGGCGATGGCCGCGCGGGCGCAGTCCATCGCCGCGCGCGCCGCCTGCGCTACCCCAAGGCCGGTGCCAGCCAGCTTGGGCGCGCTTGCGCTGAACGTGTTGAGCGTGATGGCGTCGCACCCCGCCTGGATGTAGCGGGCGTGCACATCCGCAATGCGCGCAGGTTCGCTTATATTCAGCAGCGTGGGGTTCTGTCCCAAGGGCAGCCCCTGCTGCTGCAGCACGGTGCCAAAGGCGCCATCGAGCACAAACACACCCTGCGCCAGGCGTGCGCGAAACGCTTCACGCTTACTTTTTGCTGTCATGCTTTTGTTTCCCCTCCTTTGGCGCCGGCGCGAAACGCGCAGTGCGCGCGCATGTTGCAGGCGCCACACACCCCGCCGCAGCCGGCAAAGCTGCGCGCCTGCCGCTCTTGCGCAAGGCCAATGATGGCGGTGGCGCTCTTTTGCGGCAGCATCAGCCCCCCGGCCGTCAGGTAAATGCCCGCGCGGCGGGTGGCGTCGGTCAGCCGCAGCACGTCCGCCTGCTCGGCAAGCGGCCAATCCCCGTAGCCCACGCTGAAGCGGGGGGTGGCGTAACGCCCCTTTTCCGCTGCCGCGCGCGCGATGCTGTAGGCGATCTGATCACAGTACTGCTCGATGCGCGCCGTGGCGCACGCGTCCATCACAAGCGCGCGCGCAATGTCCCGCCCCCGCAACTGCGCAAGCGCCTGCTCCACCCCCATGCCCAGTGTAGCGGCAAAAAGCACCGCTTTATCGCAGCCCGCCAGATGGCGCGCAAGATCCGCGCTGTGGAAGGCGGCGCACGCATCGGGCAGCGCGACCGCGTCGCCTGCGGGCGCAACGCGCAGGCGCACCTGCACGCATTTGGGACGTACCACCCGCGCCAGATGCGCGAAAGCCTCTTCGATACGCAGCGGGGCGACCGCATCGGGCGCTGCGCCCGCCATGCCCAGATAGCGCAGCGCCTCCCTGTAGAGCTGCTCGTGCATATTATCCCCTCTTGTTGAGGCTCTCAAGCGCGCGGCGCACGCTCTGGGTAATGCGGATGGCCACGTAGGGGTTGTTCATCGTGTAGAGATGGATGCCACGCACCCCGCTTGCGAGCAAATCCAGAATCTGCTCACAGGCGTAGGCGATGCCGCAGTCGCGCATGGCCTGCGGATCGTCGTAGCGGGTCATGGCGCGCAAAAACTTCGCCGGCAGCGTGGCCCCGCACAGCGAGGTGATGCGCTTGATCTGCGATGCGTTGACCACGGGCATGATGCCCGCCTCGATGGGCACGTCGATGCCGCAGCCGGCGGCGCGCTGCTGAAACTCGTAAAAATAGCGGTTATCAAAAAACAGCTGACTGATCAGGTGCGTGGCGCCCGCGTCCACCTTTTCTTTGAGATGGCGCATATCCTCCTTGACGCTGGGGCAGTCGATGTGCGTCTCGGGATAGCACGCCGCGCTGATCTGAAAATCGGGCGCGGTCTCTTTGATGTAGGCAATCAGCTGCGCGGCGTAGGCAAACGCGCCCTGAGGGCACCCCTCGTACCTGTCCCCGCGCAGCGCCAGCACGCTTTCGATGCCGTGGGCGCGCAGGTCCTGCAGCAGCGCGTCAACCTGCGCGCGCGAGGCGCCCATGCACGTCAGATGGGCCAGCGGCGCGATGCCACAGTTGTCCTTTATATAGGAAGCGACCTGCCGCGTGCGGCTGTTGCCTCCGCTTGCGCCCGCGCCGTAGGTGACGGAGATAAAGTCCGGCGCGAGGGTTTTGAGCTGGTCGAGCGCCTGGTACACCACCGAGATATCGCTGGTGGGCTTGGGCGGGAACACCTCCATGGAGTAGACGACGCTTTTATGCTTGAAAGCATCCTGGATACGCATGCCATTTCCCCCTTTGCAGTAGAAGAGCACAGCGTTTGCTGTAGTTTTTATTGTACAATGTTTCCCGCGTCCCTGTAAAGAAAACCCGCCTTTGTAAGGCCGCGCGTTGAAAAAGGCCCGCATCAATGCTAGAATAGCAACGGTTGTTCTTTTGAAGCAAACCATAGAGGGAGTGGATGTCCTTTGGAGACGCAGCCGCAAAACGCGTGGACGCGCGCGCGCCGGATACTGCCGATGATCCTGCTTTTTTCCTCCGCGCTGATGAGCGGCATCATCAACGGCCTGCGCGGGGTATGCCTGCCGCTGATCAAGGCGGATTTCGGCATTGGGTACGATTCGCAGGGCTTCATGCTGTTTTTAACCATGGCCTCCAGCCTGCTTTTTACCACGCTTTCCAACATTGTGATCGATAAGACGGGCATCAAGCGCAACGTCACCATCGGCTTTCTTGCGCTGTTCATATCGGTGATGCTGATGATCTGGGCCCCCTCCTACCCGCTGTTTTTGACGTTTTTCACGCTGATCAACGGCATGCGCTACTTCAACAGCGTGGGCCAGACCGCCATGAGCACCGTGATCTTCACCACTAAGGTGGCCACCAAGGTGGGCTTTGTCAACGGCTTTTTCGGCATCGGCAGCATGATCGCGCCCAAACTGGCCACCTGGCTGATGCACGGCTGCGGCCTGGGCTGGCGGCAGCTGTACCTGACGATTGCCCTGCCCTCGCTTCTGCTCTGCGTGCTGGCGGTGCTGGCGCTCTTTCCGCAGGGACGCCGCGTCAAGCAAAAAAAGAGCCTCACCATCTTTGGGGCCTTTAAAATGCCCGTGATGTGGATGTTCGCCATCACCAGCGGCTTTGGCATGACGCTGGAAAACGGCTTTATCGACTGGTCGCTGCTCTACCTGCAGGACATGTACCAGATCGATCCGGTGGTGCAGGGCGCCACGTTCATCTCCATCTTCTACGTGCTCTACGCGGTATCCCGCCTGACCAACGGCATCCTGGCTGACCGCATCGGCTGTGTGCGGCTGCTCAAGCTCTTTGCCGGCGGCATGACGGCGCTGCTTGCCGTATGCCTATGCATCGGCCGGCCCGCGGTTTGGGCGATGCCCGTGTGCGGCATCTTTGCCGCGCCCTTTTGGCCCATGATGGTGGCGGCCGCCATCAAATCCTTTGGGGAGGACGCCACGCCCATCACCAGCGCTGGGATGATGACCGCCTGCCTGATCAATGCCTTCACCTCCTGGGTGATCGGCCTGACCAACCGCTACATCGGCCCCGAATGGGGCTTCCGCTCGCTGGTGCTCTACGGCGTGGTGCTGGTGGCGCTGCTGTTCTTCTTCGGGCGCATGCTCTACAAGCGCCACGGCTATGTAGACAGCCCCCGCAACGCGGCGGCCTGAGCGTCCTCTGCGCGCACTGGACAAAGCGGCGCCCCGGCGGGCGCCGCTTTTTTATCATGTCACAGGAACTTCACGTATTTGTTACGCTTTCTTGATATCTTGCGGCGCGCAATTTGCTATACTGTGGGAAGAAATCGCCCCATAAAAGGATACGCGGCTTAAAACGGGCGCGCATATTTGTGCTTGCGCGCGGCGCGATTGGGGGTATAATAACGGTTGTGCATCCCCCGGCAGGGGGCCGCACCGCCAAAGGAGGACATGCCCACATTATGCATCGCGCATCATACAACCGAACATCCCTTTTGCGCGCGCTGGCAGCGGCGCTGGCGCTGCTGGTTTGCCTGCTAGCAGGCTGCGCCAAACAAAATAGGGGCGCGGACGTCACCCCTGTGCCCACCCACGCGCCCAGCGCGTCCCCATTAAAAGAGACGCCCGCGCCCTCTGCCATGGCGACGCCCACAGCGCAGCCCACCCCTTCCTTACCCGATGTGCCGGTGTGGCAACCCAGCGGGGAAGGGGTGGACATGTCCTACTTTGACGACGCCGTCTTTATCGGGGACTCCCGCTCCCAGGGTCTGGAGGTCTTTGGCATCTTTCCCCGTTCGGACGTATTCGCCGCGCAGGGGCTGAGCGTCAAGGAGCTGGGCACCAAGGCGTTTATCAAGCTGCGCCCGGACGCCGCGCCTGTGACGGTGATAGACGCCCTGCGGGCCAAATCCTACGGCAAAGTCTACGTCATGCTGGGTACCACAGAGCTGGGCTGGTCCTATCCGGAGATCTTCATAAAAGAATACGGTGCGTTCATCGACACGCTGCGCCAGCTTCAGCCCCAGGCCATCCTCTACGTGCAGGCCATCCTGCCGGTGAGCGAGGCGAAATCCGCCGCGCACGCAACCTGCAACAACGTCCGCATCGGCCAGTATAATCAGATGCTCGCCCAGCTTGCCGAGGAAAAGGGCGTGGTCTTTCTGCCGGTGGGCGAGGCAGTGGCAAACGCAAACGGCGTGCTGCCAGCCGATGCGGGCATGGACGGCGTACATCTTAACAAAACCTACTACCTACGCTGGCAGCAGTACCTGCGCGCCAACGCCCGCTAAGCAGGCGCGCGGCAGCGGAAAAATATACTGCTGTCTTTGCTTTTTGAGAGGAAAGGCGCAAACTTTTTGTCTTCTTGCGGCATCTAACTCCATAGAAACGCGCGCAAAGGAGCTATACCCATGAAAAACGTGCCGATCCGCATGCAACGCTATCAACGCAGGAACCATACTATCATCCGCTGGTGCGCGCTCGTCTGCTGTCTGCTGGCGGTGGGGATCGGCCTGCCCATCTGGCTGCACGACGCAGGCGCCGCCGCCCCCGTACCCAGCGCCACCATCACCGTCATCTCGCAGACGCCCGCGCCCGATCAATCGCCTGAGGCGACGCCCGCGCCCACCCCGTCGGCGACACCCGAGGCAACCCCTGCGCCGGAGCCGTCTCCCGTGCCCAGCGTCGATGCAAGCGACTTTGGCGACGCGGTGTTCATCGGGGATTCCCGCAGCGAGGGCCTGTCCTTCTACGGCCTGCTCCCTGCGGAAAACGTATACGCGCATAAGGGGCTGATGGCCGAGACGGCCGCCACCAAGCCCTTTATCCAAACCGCGGCGGGCGCGGCGCCCATCTCCATCCACACCGCGCTGCAAAAGCGGGTCTTTGGCAGGGTCTACATCATGCTGGGCATCAACGAGCTGGGATGGGTCTACCCCGAGATGTTCATCCAGAAGTACGCTGCCCTCATCGACGATATCCAAGCCCTACAGCCGGGCGCAAAAATCTACGTGCAGGCCATCCTGCCGGTGAGCGCGAAAAAGTCCGCCTCCAGCGACATCTACAACAACGCGCGCATTGCCCAGTACAACCAGTTGCTGCTCCAGATGGCCCAGCAAAAGGGCGTGACCTTCCTGCCCGTGGGCGAGGCGGTGGCGGACGCAGGCGGCGCGCTGCCGGACGACGCCAGCCCCGACGGCATCCACTTTACCAAGCCGTACTACCGCAAGTGGCTGGCCTACCTGGCCAGTCACCGCTAAAAACAGAACAGACCCGACAAGGAGGACATGACGTCATGCACCTGTGCAAGAAAACCCTGACTGCGCTGCTGTGCGCCGCGTTGCTGCTGTGCGCGGGCTGCGGCCCGAAAAAGACCGCGGGTCCGCCGCCGGAGGTGGGCGTGGTGGCCGCGCGCATGCTGGAGGCGGATATCTTTACCGACCAGATGACGCAGACCGACGCGGCCACAGCGCAGAAACTCTACGATATCCCCGCCGAAGACCTCGCTTCTCTCTGCCTGTTTGTGGGCACCGGCGCCACAGCGGAGGAGCTAGGCGTGTTCGCCGCCAAGGATGATGCGGCCGCCAGCCGTGTCAAGGAGGCCGCCCAGGCGCGCATCCAGGCGCAGCGCGCTGCGTTTGCCGATTACCTGCCGCTGGAGGTGGGCAAGATCGACGAGGCGATCATCCAGGTGCATGGCACCTACGTGCTGGTGTGCGTCCCTGCGGACAGCGCCAAGGCGCAGTCCGCGCTCAAAAGCGCGTTTGATCCTGCAAACTAGCGCACCCCCATCGCACAACACGCGGCACCGCCGGGAAATGAGAGACAAAGCTTGCATCCGCATGACGAAGACAAATCCGCACTGTTGGCGGCATATGTTGCAGAGAACCAGGCGCGTTTCTACCGCCTGGCTTATGGCTACTGCAAAAACAGCGACGCGGCGATGGATATCGTGCAGGAGGCGGTGGTGCGGGCGCTTGCGGGGCTGGACCGCCTGCGCGATATGCGCGCGATGCGCACGTGGTTCTACCGTATTTTGGTCAACGAGGCGGTCAGCTACCTGCGCAAAAACCGGCGCATCGTGCTCGACGAGGACGCGCTGCTGCATGTGCCCCACTGCGATCCAGACGCCGCCGAGGCCATCGCCCTCTACCAGGCCATCGATACCCTGGACGCCAGGGCGCGCACTGTGATCATGCTGCGCTACTTTGAGGATATGAAGCTCGAGGAGATCGCGCGCGTCACTGCGACCAACATCAACACCGTTAAGAGCCGACTCTATGCCGCGCTGGAGAAGCTTCGGCGCGTGATAAGCGAGGATGATATCCATGCGTAAAGAGGACCATTCCCACGTGGAGGAAAAGCTGCGCCAGGCCAAGGCGCTGCACGAGCAGGTGACCGTACCGGACGAACTTGCTGCGCGCGTCCAGCGCGCGCTTGCGCGCGGCAAGCCCCGCCGCTATGTATGGCTGCGCGCAGCCGCCACAGGCATGGCCGCGGTACTCTGTCTTTTTACCCTGCTGCTCAACACCAGCGAGGTCTTTGCCGCAAGCATGGCCGATCTGCCCGTCATCGGGCCCATCGCGCAGGTGTTCACCTTCCGCGAGTACGCGCAGAAGGACGATGCTTCGGATATCCACGTGCGCATTCCCGCCATCGGCGGCACAGGCAACACCGCGCTGGAAAAGCGCATCAACAACGCCGTGCAGGAAAAGATCGACGCGCTGGTGGCCGAAGCGCGCGCCGAGGCGCTGGAATATAAAGCCATGATGGACGAGGCGGGCTATGAGGCCTGTCCGGTGGAGATTCGGGCGGATTACAACATCTACTACGCCTCGGAGCGGGTGCTGACCTTTCGTCTGGTGTTCTACCGGGCGTACATCAACTATCACGAGCAGGTGTTCTTCTACAACATCGACCTGGCCACAGGGGAGGACATCACCCTTGCGGATATGCTGGGGCCCAACTACAGGGCTATCTGCAACGAGGCGGTCTACGCCCAGATGCGCCAGCGCATGCAGGCGGGCACGGCGGACTTCTTCCCGTGGGAGAAGAGTGACCCCAACTACATGGAGGGCATCGGCTTTGAGGGCATTGGCGATAGCCAGCCCTTCTACATTGACGAGGCGGGCAACGTGGTGCTGTATTTTGAAAAGTACAGCATCGCCCCGGGCTCCTCAGGCGCGCAGGAATTTGTGATTCCTGCAAGTAAAGAGGCGCGCCAGCGGTATAATCTGCCTTAAAGCGGGCATACTGATGGATGTAATCCTCAAATTACCTTCCTATTTTGTGTAAGCAGGAAAGGCGGCCGCAAGCGCATATGCGCTTGCGGCCGCCTTTCCTTTCTACGAAATTTTTATTTACATCAGAAGTTTACGTCCTGGCCGTAGTAGGCGCAAGAGAGCACCTTCTTCATGCTCTCTACATCCGTTTTGCGCGGGTTGGACGCAGTGCAGGGGTCCTCCACCGCGTGCTGGGCGATGCCGTCTGCCAGCGCCAGGAACTTGGCCTCCTCCACGCCCTGCGCCTTGAAGGAGGCGGGGATGTGCAGCCGCGCGTTCATATCGCGGATGGCGTCCACCAGCGCGTTGGTCAGCTGTTTATCAGTCGCGCCGGGCAGGCCCATCGCGCGGGCGATCTGCGCGAAGCGCGCCATGCACACGCGGGCGTTGTACTGGATGACAAAGGGCAGCATGATGGCGTTGCAGCAGCCGTGGGGAATGCCAAACGCCGCGCCCGTCTTATGCGCGAGCGAGTGGGTGATGCCCAGCAGCGCGTTGCTGAAGGCCATGCCCGCCAGGCACTGGGCGATATGCATTTTGGCGCGCGCGTCGGCATCGCCGTTATAGGAATCGATCAGGCTGTCATAAATATCCGAGATAGCCTGCAGCGCCAAAGGATCGGAAAAGCCGCTGCGCGCGGTGGCCACGTACGCCTCGATGGCGTGGGTCATGGCGTCCATGCCGGTGTGCGCGGCAAGCGTCGGGGGCATGGTCTGGGGGATATTGGTATCCAAAATGGCGATATCGGGCGTGATCTCAAAATCCGCCAGGGGATACTTGATGTGGGTGCTGTAGTCGGTAATGACGGAAAAAGCCGTCACCTCCGTGGCGGTGCCGCTGGTGGAGGGGATGGCCACAAAGATGGCCTTTTTGCGCAAAACCGGCATGGAGAACGGGTCCTTGATATCGTCAAAGGTCAAATCGGGGTATTCGTAGAACACCCACATGGCCTTGGCCGCGTCAATGGGAGAACCCCCGCCGATGGCCACAATCACATCGGGCCCAAACGCGCGCATCGCCTCCGCGCCGCGATACACCGTCTCAATCGAGGGATCGGGCTCCACGCCGTCAAACAGCTGGGTCTCCAAGCCCGCCGCGTGCAGCACATCCTCGGTGGCCTTCAGAAACCCGCCGCGTTTCATCGAGCTGCCGCCGGTGACGATAATCGCTTTTTTGTGGCCCTTGAGACATTTGAGCTCGGCAATGGCGTCCGGTCCAAAGTACAGGTCGCGGGGCAGTGTAAAACGAGCCATGGTATACATTCCTCCTGTTGATGCTTGTTAATTTTATAACAATTTGTTCAGTACTATCCTACCATGCGTGCGCATGAAAAACAAGCCTTAAACTGAACATTGTTTATTTCTTAACAAAAATATCTGGTATGCGCCACAAAGCATCCTATTTTGCGGGAGCTTGCACGGCCGCGCCCCCACCAAGTAGATACGCGCCATATGGACGCGGCGCGCGCTTTGTGCTATGCTTAATGTTAAGTAACAACCTATTATAGAAGCAGGTGTTGTTTTATGCGCAACAGTCCCACACCGCCGGTCTACGCCCAGGTTGCCTACGATATCGCCACGCGCATCGCCGCCGGCGAAATCCCCGAGGGCAGCAAGTTTTCCGGCCGTTCACTGACATCGAGCAAATACGGCGTTTCCTCGGAGACCATCCGGCGCGCCTATAACATCCTGGCCGATACGGGCATCATCACCATCCGGCCCAACGTGGGCGCGGTGGTTGTCTCCCAAGAGAAGGCCTCGGAGTTTCTGCAGCAGTTTGAGACGGGCCGCGACCTGCGCGCCCTGCGCCAGGAGCTGCGCACGCTGCGCAGCCAGCGCGACGCGATCAACGAGCGCATCAACGCCATCGTGGAACAGATCGCGGATTTGAGCGAGCGCTTTCGAGGCAGCGATCCCATCCGCAACTACGAGTTTGAGCTGCAGGAGGATTCGCCCCTGATCGGGCAGAGCGTGCGTCAGTCCGCCTTCTGGCAGAAGACGGAGGGCACCATTGTGGCCATTGTGCGGAGCGGGCAGATCATCCTCTCCCCCGGGCCGGACGCGGTGTTTGCCGCACACGATATCCTGGTGGTGGCGGGCATGTTCGGCCTGCAGCAGCGGGTGCGCGCGGTGATCGAGCCCCACGCGGACGAACCGGAGTTTTAAAAAAGAGCATACAAAAGCCCCCGGCTGACGCCGGGGGGCTTTTTTTGTGTATACTGGTCAGCTGCGCGCGCGTCAGGCAAGCGGGTCGGGCAGCATGATGCCGCGCACCAGACAGAGCGCGTCCTCGTACTGGCTGCCGAAGCGCAGCAGCGTGCGCACCACCGGCCCGAAGCTGTCAAAATCTGCGGGCTGCATGGCGCCCTGCTCATAGGCCAGGCGGTAGGGCGGCACGCGCGTGCACAGCTGCTCGACGATGCGCGGCGCCACCGGCCGATCGATCCCTGCGGCCACCGGCACATCCGAGGCGTTGAAGCGCAGCTGCCAGCGGTAGGGGATGGTCATGATCAAATCCCCCCCGATGAACTCCGACCAGTGCAAGTGGCTGCCGTAGTAGGCCACCAGCATGCGCGTGCGGTACTGTTTTTGCTGGTAGAGGGCGTAGACCTTCTTTGCCACCGCCACGCCGCCGTAACAGAAGCAGTCCGGATCCACCACGATATCGTGCTTCTGGCAGTACCCCTGCTGGAACTGGTCCTGCATATCCAGCAGCACCGCACAGACGGGGTTCATGTCCTCTGTGGGCAGGCCCTGCGCCGCGCGCCGCGCCAGGCCGCGTTCCACCGCCTCGGCGGCGGCCTCGGCCTGGGATACGCTGTAGCACAGCGTGGCCATGACGCTCACGCCCGCGGCGCTCGCCTCCTCCATGGCCCAGATGCCCGCCTGGGTGCTGGGAATCTTCACCTGCATGTTGGGCGCGATGGCGTGGATCTCCAGCGCCTGCGCCAGCATGGCGGGGCCGCTGCGGTAGTTGTGCACATTGACCTGGATGGAGAAGCGCCCCTGGTGTCCGCCACTTTTTTCAAAGTAGGGCAGCCAAGCCTTGGCGCGCGCGCGCGCCACCTCGTACGTCCACAGCCACAGCACCTCTTCCACCGAGGCCTGCGGGTGTTCCGCGGCGATCTGTGCGATGCGCCCCTTTTGCGCGTCGTACTCCTGGTGCAGCAGGTTATCCATGTGGGTGGGACTGGTAGTGATGCCCACGCAGCCGTGTGCCATGCCGTAGCGCTGTTCCTCCAGCACAAAGGAATCCATCCAGATATCGGTCATGGGAAATGCCCTGGCGGTTTCGGATAGTTTTGCGTTGTCCATACAATCTGCCTCCTTGCGCGTGCGTATATTTGCGGTGGAAAACGTGCCGATCGTGTCTGTTCGATCATTCATTACCCTAAGCATAGTACACGCGCGGGCCCACGCAAACCGTTTGACGGATTTTTACGGCGATCCTGCCCCGAAAAGAAAACGTTTACTGCAAAAAACCGCCCGCAGGCGGTTTTTTGTATAGCTTCAAGCGCGCATCGGCCCCGCTATGCAGGGCCGTGGTAGTCAAACGCCGCGGCGGGCACGTCGCCCGCGCGCAGCTTCAGCTCCGTCCGCCTGATCAGGCCCATGGCCGTGGCGGTCAAGCCTGCCTTTTAGCGCGCGCTCCCCCTCTAATCCATCATGCGGCCCGACGGAAAGTCCAGCCGCATCTGCAGCACGTCCTCGCTGACGCCGTCGATGGTGACGCCGTTTTTGATGGTGCCCACTGGCCGGAAGCCCACCTGCATGTACAGATTGATGGCGCGGATGTTGGGCACGCGCACGTCCAATTCCACGCGCGTGAAGCCGAACGCCTGCGCCCGGCGCAGCGCCACCTCCAGCAGCTTGCGCCCCAGGCCCTGGCCGCGGTACTGCTGGCGCAGGCCCATGCCCAGATAGCCCACCAGCGGATGCGCCTCATCCCGGGCGCGGATGTCAATCCAGCCCACCACCTGCTGCTCGCGGTTCAGCACAAAGTAGCAGGGATACTGCCTGGCGATGCAATCCTGCATGAACGCATAGGTCTCCTCCAGCGGAAATGCCTGGGCCATGCCCAGGAACTTTTTTTCCCTGGCGACCGCATCGAGGGTGTGCCAATAGGATGTAATGTACGCTTCCTGCGCGGGGACGATCGTCGTCTTTCCCATCGTTCATACACCTGCCTCACTGTTCTTTGGGTGCATTCATTGTACAGAAACGCGCGCAAAAAAGCAAAGCCCATGAACATGTTGCGCTACTTGTTTCCATGATTCTGTGCGTGTCGATCATTTGTCCGGCCCAAAAGATAGTCCACCGATACATCGTAGAACTCTGCAAGGACGATCAAATGATGCGCTGGAATCTCCCGCAGTCCCTTTTCGTATTTATAATACTGCTGTTGCGTTGTGCCAAGTATCTTTCCGACTTGCGCCTGCGTTAAATCCGCATCTTCTCGCAAATCCTTCAGTCGAACATAATATGACATACTCCTCACCTCTTTATCCAGCATAAAATAAACCCGAATGGATGTGTTGATCTAACATCCGTTCGGGTTTAAAATAAGATTAAGGTGGTTTTATGACTCAAGCAGCGTGCAAAACCTGCCAGCATTTTCACCAGCACTATGTCCGCAGCAATGGTGATTACACCTGGACAAACTGCGGCCACTGCACCTTTCCTCGCTTTAAAGCGCGCAAATACGATACCCCCGCCTGTGCCCACTACGAAGCGCGCAAACAGCCCCTCACGAAGGGGCAAACGGATGCGGACGTTCATTTATCTTGAAAACCGCGCGTTTTTCTTGAATGCAGGCAACGTACAAAACCCGTCGTCATTTATCCGTGCAGGCGTTGCTGCAGCGTGCGCAAGCAGTCAAACCCAGGCACGCAGAGGGACGGCGATGCCCACGCATCTTAACAAAAAAGGCGCGCAAGGCAAAGAGCCTTGCGCGTCCTCTTTTTCCTTTTACAGGAAGTAACGCACACCCGCGGCAAAGATGCCGCTTGCGTAGTTGCCGGGCACGTTTTTGAAGGTGCCCGCTTGCGCGCGCTCGCTGTGCCCCATCTTGCCCAGGATGCGGCCATCGGGGCTGGTGATGCCCTCCACCGCGTGCATGGCGCCGTTGGGGTTGTAGTCGATGTTCCAGGTGGGTTCGCCCTGATCGTCCACGTACTGGGTGGCGATCTGTCCGTTGGTGAGCAGGCGGTCGTACTCCTCCTGCGTAATGACGAAGCGGCCCTCGCCGTGTGAGATGGGCACCGAGATGATATCCCCCGCCTGCACGCCCTGCATCCAGGGCGAGAGGGTGCTCACCACGCGGGTGCGCACAATGCGGCTCTGGTGGCGGCCGATGCTGTTGAAGGTGAGGGTGGGGCTGTCGCTGCGCATGGGGCGGATATCCCCGTAGGGTACCAGCCCCAGCTTGATCAGGGCCTGGAAACCGTTGCAGATGCCCAGCATCAGGCCGTCGCGTTCGCCCAGCAGCGCGTGCACTGCGTCCCGGATGCGGGGGGCGCGCAGGGCCGTAGCGATAAACTTGCCCGAGCCTTCCGGCTCGTCGCCCGCGGAAAAGCCGCCAGGCAGCATGATGATCTGCGCGTTTGCGATGCGCCTTGCCAGTTCCTCCACCGTCCAGGCGATGTCCGCCTGGGTGAGGTTGCGCACCACCATGGTATCGCACAGCGCACCTGCGGCCTCAAAGGCGCGGGCACTGTCGTACTCGCAGTTGGTGCCCGGGAACACGGGGATCAGCACGCGGGGACGGGCCACGCGCACGGCGGGCTTGCGGGTGTTGCGCAGCGCACACGTCTCAGTCTTGATCTGTTGGGGCGCCTCCCCCTTGCGGATAGGGAACACCTTCTCCATCATGCCCTCAAAGGCGGCAAGCGCCTCCTGCAGCGGCAGGCTCTGCCTATCCAGCACAATGCTGGCATCCTGCGTCACGCGCCCGATGACGCGCACGTCGCTTTGGGGGAAGCAACCGCGCGCGTCCACGCCGCGCCTGAGCTCCACCACCGCCGAGCCGATGTTCGGCGCAAATAGGGCGTCCTTCTCCAGTGTGAGCGTCACGCCAAGCCGGTTGCCGAAGGCCATGCGCGCGCACGCAAGCGCCGCGCCGCCGTAGCCCACCGTGTGCGCCGCAAGCACGTCGCCTCTATCGATGGCGTCGCGCAGCGCTGCGCAGTTGACGCTAAACTGGGCAAAATCCGGCATCTCGTCCGCGCCGCGGGGCAGGGTCACCAGCGCTAGCGTACTGCCCTCCTCCTTGAGCTCCGCGGAGATCACACGGCGCATGTCCGCCACCGCCACCGCAAAGCAGACCAGCGTGGGGGGCACGTCCAAATCCTCAAAGGAGCCGGACATGCTGTCCTTGCCCCCGATGGCGGCCACGCCCAGCTTATCCTGCGCGTAGAGCGCGCCAAGCAGGGCCGCCAGGGGCTTGCCCCAGCGCTCCGGCGCGGTGCGCATGCGCTCAAAGTATTCCTGCAGCGTCAGGCGCGCTTTGCTGATATCCCCGCCCGCGCACGCAATGCGGTTGAGCGACTCCACCACCGCGTAGGCCGCGCCGTGGAAGGGGCTCCAGCTTGCAAGGTCCGCGTCAAAGCCAAAGGTCATCAGCGTGCCCGTGTGGGTCTCGCCCCGCTCCAGCGGCACCTTGGCCGCCATGGCCTGGGTGGGGGTGGCCTGGTATTTGCCCGCAAAGGGCATCAGCACCGTGCCCGCGCCGATGGTGGCATCAAAGCGCTCGGCCAGGCCGCGCTGGCTGCCCCCGTTGAGGCTGCTCAGCAGTTCTAACAGCTGCGCTTTGGCATCCGCCACGGGCCGCGGGGCAAAGTAGCTCTCCTTGGCGGGCGCGACCACGCGCGCATGCGCGTGCTGCGTTACGCCGTTGGTATCCAAAAAGCTGCGCTCGATGTTGACCAGCTCGCGGCCTCGCCACGTCATGCGCATGCGGCCGGTGTCTGTCACCACCGCCACGCGCACCGCCTCGAGGTTCTCTTCCCCGCACAACGCGATGAACGCGTCCACGTCCTTGGCATCGAGCACCACGGCCATGCGCTCCTGCGATTCCGAAATGGCGAGCTCGGTTCCGTCAAGCCCCTCGTACTTGCGGGGCACCGCGTCCAGGTCGATATCCAGCCCGGGGGCGAGCTCCCCCACCGCCACGCACACCCCGCCCGCGCCAAAGTCGTTGCAGCGCTTGATCATGCGCGCTGCCTCGCGCCTGCGGAAAAGCCGCTGCAGCTTGCGCTCGGTGGGCGGGTTGCCCTTTTGCACCTCCGCGCCGCAGGTGTCGATGGAGGAGGCGTCGTGCGCCTTGGAGGAACCAGTGGCCCCGCCACAGCCGTCGCGCCCCGTGCGGCCGCCCAGCAGCACCACGATATCGCCCGGTTTGGGCGCCTGGCGCACCACATGGTCCGCGGGCGCGGCGCCGATCACCGCGCCGATCTCCATGCGCTTGGCCGCGTAGCCTGGGTGGTAGATCTCCACCACCTGGCCGGTGGCAAGGCCGATCTGGTTGCCGTAGGA
The DNA here is from genome assembly GCF_900604345.1 of Maliibacterium massiliense. Taxonomy (GTDB): domain Bacteria; phylum Bacillota; class Clostridia; order Christensenellales; family Maliibacteriaceae; genus Maliibacterium; species Maliibacterium massiliense. The sequence goes on along the minus strand of NZ_LR026983.1, from coordinate 1,451,720 downwards.
GGAGTATCCTGCCGCCGCGCCGCGGGTGATGTGGCGCTGGGGCAGCTTGCCGGGCATGGTATCCTTGACGCTTGCGCGCGGATCGGCCGCGCCGGTGACGCGCATCGCCTGGTAGACGTAGGCCCGCCCCGAGAGGGGGTCGCGGATCGCGCCGCCCAGGCAGGTGGCCGCCCCGCCGAAGGGCTCGATCTCGGTGGGGTGGTTGTGCGTCTCGTTCTTGAACATGATCAGATAGGGCTCGGGCCTTCCGTCTACGTCGATCTCGGCGCGGATGGAGCAGGCGTTGATCTCCTCGGACGCGTCAAGATCCTCCAGCAGGCCCCGTTTTTGCAGCAGCTTGGCCCCGATGGTGGCCAAATCCATCAAACACACCGTGCGGGAGGCCTCCCGATCGCCGTAGAGGGTTTTTCGCGCCTGCTGGTAGGTCTGCCAGGCCTCCCCTACCTTGTAGAGGAACGGGGAATCGTCGATGGCCACCTCGTCAAGGGCGGTGGCAAAGGTGGTGTGGCGGCAGTGGTCGGACCAGTAGGTATCGATCACCCGAATCTCCGTCAGGGAGGGGTCGCGGCGCTGGGTCTTGAAGTAATCGCGCACAAAGCATGCGTCCTCCAGGGACATGGCAAGGCCCATCTCCTCGCGCAGGGCGGCGACCGCGGCATCGTCCATGGCGCACAGAGGCACGCTGGGCACGTCCGCAGGCTCGGGCAGGGCGATGTCCAGCGTCTCGGGCAGGTCCTGCCCCACCTCGCAGGACTCCACGGGGTTGATGACGTCCCTTTTGATGGCCGCAAACTGGTCGTCTGTGATGTCGCCCTCCAGCAGGTACACCGTGGCGCAGCGCACCGTGGGGCGCGCGCCCTGCGTCAAAAACTGCACGCACTGCGCGGCCGAGTCGGCCCGCTGATCGTACTGGCCGGGCAGATAGGCCCTGGCAAAGACGCGGCCCGCAAAGGTGGGCAGCGCGTCGTACACCACGTCCACGGCGGGCTCGGAAAAGATGGTCTCTTTGGCCTGGGCAAAATCCGCCTGCGAGAGGCCCTGCACATCGTAGCGGCACAGGATGCGCACGCTTTTGAGCCCCCCAATGCCCAGCACGCCCCTGATATCGCCGGCCAGGCTGCGCGCCTCCACGTCAAAGCCGGGCTTTTTTTCCACATACACGCGTTGTACCTGCATCATGCTTCCCCCTCTATTTCTTGCGCCCAATGTCGCTGCGGTACTGCACCGCGTCAAAGTCGATCATAGCCACCGCGGCATAGGCCTTGGTGCGCGCGTCGCGCATGTCCGCGCCCAGCGCGGTGACGCCCAGCACCCGCCCGCCGTCTGTGACGATGCGGCCGTCCTTATGCGCCGTGCCCGCGTGGAACACCATCACGCCGGGCATGTTGCCCGCCTGCTCCAGCCCCACGATGGGCTTGCCCTTTTCGTACGCGTCCGGATAGCCACCCGAGGCCAGCACCACCACCACGGCGGTCTGATCGCGCCAGGCGATCTGCGCCTGATCGAGCGCGCCCGCGCGCACCTTCATCATAATGTCCAGTAGATCGCCGTCTAACAGGGGCAGCACCACCTGCGTCTCGGGATCGCCGAAGCGCGCGTTGTATTCCAACACCATGGGTCCGTCCTTTGTAAGCATAAGACCAAAATAGAGTACGCCGCAAAACGGGCAGCCTTCGGCGGCCATAGCGTCGATGGTGGGGCGCATGATGGTGCGCTCCACGATCTCAGCCATCTCGGGCGTGTACTTGGGCGTGGGTGCAAATGCGCCCATACCGCCGGTGTTTTTGCCCGCATCGCCATCCAGGGCGCGCTTGTGGTCCTGCGCCGATACCATGGGCACGATGTGCCTGCCATCGGTAAAGCAGAGCACCGAAACCTCCGGACCGGTGATATACTGCTCCACCAGCACGCGCGCCCCCGCCGCGCCGAATGCGCGCTGCTCCATGATCAGATCCACCGCATCGAGTGCCTCCCGCTCGGTCATGGCCACGATCACACCCTTGCCCAGGGCCAGGCCGTCCGCCTTGACTACGATGGGCGCGCCCTGTTCCCGGATGTAGGCGCGGGCCGCGTCCGCATCGTCAAATACCGTCGCGCGCGCGGTGGGGATGTTGTACTTGCGCATCAGCTCCTTGGCGAACACCTTGCTCGCCTCGATGCGGGCCGCGTCTTTGCGCGGGCCGAAGGTGGGGATGCCTGCCGCCTCCAGCGCGTCCACCATGCCCAGCGCCAGCGGGTCGTCAGGCGCGACCACCACAAAGTCCATGCCATTTTCCTTTGCCCAGGCCACCATGCCCGCAACGTCCGCAGCCGCGATGGGCACGCACGTGGCCCCCTTTGCGATGCCGGCATTGCCCGGCGCGCAGTAGAGCTCGGGCGCATAGGCGCTCTGTTTCAATTTCCATACCAGGGCGTGCTCGCGGCCGCCGCCGCCCACTACCAGTACCTTCATATCCATCCTCCTCAAAAGCGCGCGCAAGACGCAAGATAGGGAACGAGCAATCGTTCCCTATGTGCAGTTCGTGTCATATGCCCTTTATGAATGTTTGAAGTGGCGCATGCCGGTAAACACCATGGCGATGCCCGCCGCATCGCAGGCCGCGATGGAATCCGCGTCGCGCACCGAGCCGCCCGGCTGGATGATGCAGGAGATGCCTGCCGCGGCGGCCGCCTTGACGCAATCGTCAAAGGGGAAGAACGCGTCGCTTGCAAGGGCCGCGCCGCGCACTTTGCCGCCCGAGCGCGCGATGGCCTCCTCGGTCGCCCAGATGCGGTTGACCTGCCCGGGCCCGATGCCCAGCGACTGGCCGTCCTTGGCGATAGCGATGCCGTTGGACTTGGCGTGCTTGACGATTTTCCAGGCCAGGCGCAGGTCCGCCATCTCCTTTTCCGTGGGCTTGCGCTTGGTGGGGCAGGTAAGCGCATCCTCGTCCAGCAGCACGCCATCCACATCCTGCACCAGCATGCCGCCGGCCACGCGCTTCATATCCCACGCGCCCGCGGGCAGCGGGGCGTTGATGGTTGGCAGCTCCAGCAGACGGATATTCTTTTTGCCTTTGAGAATCTCCAGCGCCTCGGGTTCATAGGAAGGCGCCACAACGATTTCGATGAATATTTTGTGGATAGCCTCGGCTGTCTTGACATCCAATGTGCGGTTGGTCACCACAATGCCGCCGAAGATGGACACCGGATCCGCCTCATAGGCCTTGCACCATGCCTCGTAGACGGTATCTGCCACGCCCACGCCGCAGGGGTTGGCGTGCTTGACGCCGATGACCGCCGTCTGGTCAAACTCGCGCAGCAGCTCCAGCGCGCCGTTGGTATCGGCGATGTTGTTGTAGGAAAGCTCCTTGCCGTGCAGCTGGCGGGCGGCCGCAAGCGTGCCATCCAGCTTGCCCAGCTCGCGGTAGAAGCGCGCCTGTTGGTGGGGGTTCTCGCCGTAGCGCAGATCCTGCGCCTTCTCATAGGTGAGCGTCAGCGTCTCGGGCAGGCCGATGCCCAGCTGCTGGCGCAGGTAATCCTGAATCAGCGCGTCGTAGCTGGCGGTGTGCGCAAACACCTTGTAGGCAAGGCGCAGATGCTCCTCTCGGCTCACCCCGCCCGCGCGCAGCATGTCCAGCACCGGCGCGTAGTCCGCCGGATCCACCAGCACCGCCACGTCCTGCCAGTTCTTGGCCGCAGCGCGCAGCATGGTGGGGCCGCCGATATCAATGTTTTCAATGGCCTCCTCCAGCGTCACGCCCGCCTTGGCAATGGTGGCGCGGAAGGGGTAGAGGTTGATCACCACAAGGTCAATGGGCGCGATGCCCAGCGCTTTGAGCTGCGCCATGTGCTGCGGATTGCCGCGCATGGCCAGCAGCCCCGCGTGGATGGCGGGGTGCAGGGTCTTTACCCGGCCGTCGAGGCACTCCGGAAAGCCGGTGATGTCGCTGACCGCGGTGGTGGGGATGCCCGCTTCCTCCAGCACGCGGGCGGTGCCGCCGGTGGAGAGGATCTCCACGCCCAGCGCGCCCAGCGCGCGCGCGAAATCCACAATGCCCGTCTTATCGGAAACGCTGATCAAAGCCCGTTTGATTGCCATCACTTTTATAACCTCCTAAAATCCATGTGCTTGCACGCCCGTCTCCGCCACGTACACGTGCCGTCCCTGCACGCGCACCTTATCCGCGCACAGCAGCGCCACGCCGTGCACCAGCAGCCGGTGTTCCACCGGCAGTATGCGCGCGGCCAGCGTCTCTGCCGTATCGTCCTGCAGCACCGGCACCGCCTCCTGCAGCAGGATGGGGCCGGTATCGGCGCCCTCGTCGGCAAAGTGGATGGTGCAGCCCGAAACCTTGGCGCCGTAGTCCAGCACCGCCTGGTGCACGTGCAACCCATGAAAACCCATGCCGCAGAACGCGGGGATGAGCGCGGGATGGGTGTTGACGATGCGGTTGCGGTAGGCTGCCACCGTCCCTGCGCCCAGTATCTCCAGATAACCCGCCAGCACCACGATTTCCGCGCCGTGCGCCTTGAGGCAGGCACACAGCGCCTCGTCCATGGCCTCGGCAGAGGCGTACTGCAATTTGTTGATGTAGATGGCGGGGATGCCTGCCTGCTGCGCGCGCACTCGTGCGTAGGCCGCCTTGCGGTTGTAGATCACACAGGCGACGCTTCCCTGGATGCGGCCGTCCGCGCAGGCGTCGATGACGGCCTGCAGGTTGGTGCCCCCGCCCGAGGCGAGCACTGCGATGCGTTTCATCCGAACGTGACCTCCCCGCTCTTTTGCGTCACCGCGCCGATGATGTCCGCGCCCTCGCCCAGCTCGCGTGCCGCGCGCAGCACGGCGTCCGCCTGCGCGGCGGGCACGGCCAGCACCATGCCTACGCCCATGTTGAGGGTGTTGAAGATGCTGCGCTGGGGGATACTCCCCAGCTCCTGCAACAGGGTAAACAGGGGCGGGATATCCCAGCTGCCCAGATCGATGTGCGCGCCCAGGCCCGCGGGCAGCATGCGGGGGATGTTCTCGATAAACCCGCCGCCGGTGATGTGCGCCATGCCGCGCACGTCAAAGCGTTCCAGCAGCGAAAGGGCGGTGTTTACGTAGATGCGCGTGGGCGCAAGCAACGCCTCGCCCCACGTCCTGCCCAGCGAAGGCACATAGGAATCGAGCGCTTCGCGCGTCTCGCCCACCAGCTTGCGCACCAGGGAAAAGCCGTTGGAGTGCACGCCGCTTGCGTGCAGGCCCACCAGCGCGTCCCCTGCCTGGATGCGGGCGCCGTCCACGATTTTGTCCTTATCCACAATGCCCACCGCAAAGCCGGCCAGATCGTACTCCCCTTGCGGATAGAAGCCGGGCATCTCGGCGGTCTCGCCGCCGATGAGCGCGCAGCCGCACATTTTGCAGCCCGTGGCCACGCCCGATACGATCCGCTCCGCCTGCGCAGGCACCAGCTTGCCGCAGGCGAGGTAGTCCAGAAAAAACAGCGGCCGCGCGCCCTGGCAAGCGATGTCGTTGACGCACATCGCCACGCAGTCGATGCCCACAGTATCGTGCCTGTCCAGCACAAAGGCGAGCTTGAGCTTGGTGCCCACCCCGTCGGTGCCGGAGACCAGCACCGGATGCGCCAGGCCCATATCGGCAATATCGTAAAACCCGCCGAAGGAGCCCAGGCCCCCCAGCACGCGCGCGTTTAAGGTGGCGGCCACGTGCCGCTTCATCAGGCGTACCGCCTCGTAGCCCGCCTCCACGTCCACACCGGCCTGTTTGTAATCCATATGCTCCTCCTTATCGTTCGCTCAAGTGGGGGCAGTGTTTGCGCGCCTGCGCAATATCCATGGGGTAGGCGCCGTCAAAGCATCCCTTGCAGAAGCCACAGCCGGAGCCCTCCACGGTTTTGAGCAGGTTCTCCAGCGACAGATAACCCAGGCTGTCGGCGCCGATCATGTTCTGAATCTGCTCCACGGAGTGGGCCGCGCCGATGAGCTGCTCGCTGGTGGCGATATCGATGCCGAAGAAGCAGGGCGAGGTCACCGGCGGCGAAGAGATGCGCATGTGAATCTTTTTGGCGCCCGCTGAGCGCAGCAGCTCCACGATCTTGCGCGAGGTGGTGCCCCGCACGATGGAGTCGTCCACCAGCACGATGGACTTGCCCTGCACGTTCTTGCGCAGCGCGTTGAGCTTGATCTTGACCGCCTCCTCGCGCATGCTCTGGCGGGGCTGGATGAAGGTGCGGCCCACATAACGGTTTTTGGCCAGGCCCTCCCCGTAGGGGATGCCTGATTCCTTGGCAAAACCGATGGCCGCGGGGATGGCCGAATCGGGCACGCCCACCACCAGATCCGCCTCGGCGGGGCACTGGCGGGCGAGCAGCCGCCCGGCGCGCTCGCGCACCTGGTAGACGCTGATGCCGTCCATCTGCGTATCGGTGCGGGCAAAGTAGACGAATTCAAAGATGCACAAATCCGAGTGCAGCGGCGTCTCGGTCTGGATGCTGTGCAGGCCGTCCTTGTCGATGACGATCAGCTCGCCCGGCTTGACGTCGCGGATCAGCTCGCCCCCCACCGTGTCAAAGGCGCAGCTCTCCGAGGCCACCATGTAGGTGCTGTCTACGCGGCCCAGCACCAGGGGGCGGATGCCCAGCGGGTCGCGCATGGCGATGAGCTTATCGCGCGTCAACATCACAAGGGCGTAGGAGCCGCGCAGCTGGCGCGAGGTGTCGATGAGCGCCTGCACCACGTCCTCGTCCGCGCGGCGGGCGATGAGGTTGGCGATCACCTCGCTGTCCACGGTGGTCTGGTGCAGATGGCCGCACGCCTCCAGCTCCTGGCGCAGCGCGTCCGCGTTGACCAGATTGCCGTTGTGCGCCAGCGCAAGGTCGCCCGAGCGGAAGTGCACCACCAGCGGCTGGGCATTGACCACCTGGCCGTCGCCCGCGGTGGAGTAGCGCACATGCCCGATGCCGATGTGCCCGCTGCCCAGGGCCTCGTCGAGATGGTCCTGGTCAAAGCAGTCGGTCACCAGGCCGTTGTTTTTGTAATAGCGCATACTTGCGCCGTCTGCAACCGCAATGCCCGCGCTCTCCTGGCCGCGGTGCTGCAGGGCGTAGAGCCCGTAGTAGAGCAGGTCCACCACGTCCGCGCCCTCGGTATCGTAGGCGCCGAATACGCCGCACTCCTCGGGCATGCGGTCCTGGCGCGGTTTGATCAGTGCAAATGGTTCTGGCAGCGGCAGACGCATGTCATGCTTCCTCCCCCATCAGGCGGCGCAACATCTCCTGGTAGGCGTCCTCCACGCCGCCCATATCGCGGCGGAAACGATCCTTATCCAGCTTTTCGCCCGTGGTGGCATCCCAGAAGCGGCAGGTATCCGGCGAAATCTCGTCCGCCAGCAGGATGCTGCCGTCCTTGCGGCCGAACTCCAGCTTAAAGTCGATCAGATCCACGTTGTGCTCCTTGAGATAGCCGCGCATAAAGTCGTTGACGCGCAGCGCGTAGTCGGCGATCTGTTCCATCTCCCGCCTGGTGGCAATGCCCATCGCGGCGATGTGATAATCGTTGATCATGGGGTCGCCCAGTTCGTCGTCCTTATAGCAGTACTCCAGCACCGTGCTCTTGAGCTTTGTGCCCTCAGGCAGGCCTAGGCGCTTGGAGAGGCTGCCCGCAGCGATGTTGCGCACGATGACCTCCACCGGCACAATCTCAACGCGGTAGACGATGGTTTCCCGATCGGAGATCTGCTCCACAAAATGCGTGGGCACGCCCTCTTTTTCCAGCAGCTGGAACATGTGGTTGCTCATGCGGTTGTTAACAACGCCCTTGCCCACAATGGTACCGCGCTTGATGCCGTTAAATGCGGTGGCATCGTCCTTATAATCCACGATCACGTAAGCCGGATTGTCGGTGGCGAACACTTTTTTGGCCTTACCCTCGTAGAGTTGTTCCTTCTTTTGCAGATTCATGCCAGCTCCTCCTTCATCTTTGCGTCGCTCGCAAGCACCTTGCGGGCCATGTCCTCTTTGTGCGCGGCGAGCTTTTGCGCAAGGTCGCCGTATTTGATGGCCAGTATCTGCACGGCCAGCAGCGCCGCGTTGTCCGCGCCGTTCACCGCCACGGTGGCCACGGGGATGCCGCTTGGCATCTGCACCATGGAAAGCAGCGAGTCCATGCCGTCCAGGAAGGACGACTTGATGGGCAGCCCGATGACGGGCAGCGTGGTGTAGGCCGCAAGCACCCCGGGCAGGTGCGCCGCCTTGCCCGCCGCGGCGATGATCACCTCGATGCCCGCGTCCGATGCGCCCTTGGCAAACGCCGCCGCCTCCCCGGGCGTGCGGTGGGCGGAGAGCACGCGCACCTCCGCCTGCACACCGAAACCCTTGAGCGTGTCCACAGCCTTTTGTACCACGGGCGCGTCGGACGCGCTGCCCATGACGATACCTACCTTTGCCATTGCCTCTGCTTCCTCCTCATACCTGCAAAAATGTGTGCGGGCGCGTCCCCTGCGCGCCACGGATGTGTGTGATTGGTAGCTCCAGTATAGCAAAGGGCGGATACCGCTTCAACCGAATATATTAACATTACATGCACCTATTTTTTAAACGTTCGTGTTTTTCGTGTTTTCCAGCGCCAATCTGGCGTTTTATGCCCCATAGCGACGCAAAACGTCCCGTAGCCCGGGCCATGCAGCGCGCATTTTCAGTACTTTAACGCGGCAAACAGCGCAAAAAAGCGCCTCCGCGGGCGAATGCCCTGCGGGGGCGCTTTGCAAAATTCTCTTAGGCCGAATGCTCCTTTTGAATGTCTTCCACGTCCACTGCGCGCACATGCGGGATGGGCTTCCACTGCGGGCGGCGCACAAACAGCGCGGTAAAGTTGATGAAGGCCCACGATATGATGAACACCGGGTAGGTGGCGATGCCCTTCCACACGCTCTTGAGCGGCTTTTTCTCCAGAAGCACGGTGGCCACCGCCTGCGCCATGGGCGCGATATACATGGTGCCCAAAAACTGCAGGGTGGGCATAAAGTACTGCACAATCTGCCACTGCGCCAGCCACGCCGCGCCGTTGCCCGAGATGAAGATGGTATCTAAAAGCACCATCACCAAACTGACAAAGAGCATGGGCATGCCTATCATAAAGATACAGGCGTCGATAGCCTTGAGGCTGCCCTTGAGCGCGCGCTTGCACATCCTGCCCAGCATCAAGCGGGTGCACTGCAGGTTGCCCACCGCCCAGCGCAGGCGCTGGTCCCAGCTCTGGCGGAAGGTGATGGGCTGCTCATCGTAGACGATGGCGTCGTAGCACAGGTCAATATCCCGTCCATCTGCGATATTGCGCAGGGAGAACTCGATATCCTCGGTGATGGTCTGGGTGCACCAGCCGCCGCTTTGCTGCAGCACATCGGCGCGCACCATAAAGCCCGTGCCGTTGAGCATGCAGTTGAGGCCCATCTTGACGCGGGGCAGGCTGTAGAGACGGTTCTGCGACCAGTAAAAGAGCGCGTAGTTGCCCGAGACCCAGCTGTCGGAGGGATTCTTGATGTCGCGGTACCCCTGCACCACCTCTGCGCCGTGGCAAAGCTTCCAGTTCATCTTTTCGGTAAAATCGCTCTTGACCACATTATCGGCGTCAAAGACGAAATATGCGTCGTAGGCGTCCGCTTTGTCCCGCAGCAGGATGTTGAAAATCCAGTGCAGGGCGTATCCTTTGCCCTTTTGTTCATTATTAAAGCGCTCGTAGACGATGGCGCCCGCGTCGCGGGCCACCTGCGCGGTCTGGTCGGTGCAGTTATCCGCCACCACGTAGATATCCAGCAGCTGCTGCGGGTACTGCTGCTTTTTGAGCGAATTGATCAGCCGGTCGATCACCGCCTGCTCGTTGCGCGCGCACACAATGGCCGCGAACCGGTGCATCTTGACCACCTTGGGGGGCAGCTCCCTGCGCCTGCGGATGCCGAAGAGCGCCATGGTAATCTGATAGCTGCAGAATAAAACAATAAAGCCCAGCCAAAGTACCTTCACCACTTCGTAGAGTTCTCTCACTACTTCTCCCTCTTTTCCTGCGAAAGCTACGCGCAAAAGGGACGCATTTACGCGTATGTATCGTCTTGTAGTCATTATAGCCAGCGGCCCTGAGAAATGCAACAAACTTACGAATTCGTAAGAATTCCGACCGTTTTTCCGCAGTCCGCGCCAGATGCGTTGAAGCACGTTACCTATAAGACGACGCAAGGCGGGCAAATGTTTCATTTTCCTGTAAACGGTATGGGGAGTGCGCCTGTATGCTACCAGGTATATGCGCCCGCAGGCGCGTTATGCGGCAAACACCAGCTGCACCAGCACCATGTAGAGGACGGTGCCCGCGCCGATGCTCAAAAGGGTGTTGCGTTTCCATACGTGCAGCCCCACCACCACCGCGATGGCGATCAGCTCCGGCAGGCCGAAGGGGGCGGCGTCCAGGCGCACGTCCTTGAGGCAGTAGACGATCAGCATGCCGATGATGGCGTAAGGCAGCACCTTTCCCAGATAGGCCACGGCGGCGGGGGTCTTTTTATTGCCCGGGAAAAGCAAAAAGGGCAGCGCGCGCGTGGCAAAGGTGACCAGCGCAAACACCAATATCATCAGCAGCGACTGGCCGGCGGTGAGCGTCATTGGGCATCCCTCCTCACGATGGGCGCCTTAAAGACACCCAGCAGTATCGCGATCACCGCCATGGCGGGCGGTAGAAAGTGTACCGGCCCAAAGAGCAGCAGGCAGGCGATGGTGGCCAGCACCCCGATGCACGCGGCGATATGCCCCCGCCCGCTCTGCCACTGCTCCACAAAGATCACCACAAACAGCGCGGTCATCACAAAGTCAATGCCCTTGGTATTGAATGTGAGCAGGCTGCCCGCAAGCCCGCCCAGCGTGCAGCCCGCGATCCAGTAGAGCTGGTCCAGCAGCGCGATGGAGAACCAAAACCAGCGCTTGTCCACGCCCGCAGGGGGCTGGGCCGCACACAAAAGCGAGTACGTCTCGTCGGTGAGGGAAAAGATCATATAGCCTTTGCGCCTGCCCATATCCTTAAACCGATCCAGCATGGACAGCCCGTAAAAGATGTGCCGCGCGTTGACCATAAACGTCATGAACGCCGCGTAAAGCAGGTTAAACCCCGCGCTCATCAGGTTGATCGCGAGGAACTGGCCGCTGCCGGCGTAGATCACCAGCCCCATCAGCGTGGCCCACCAGAAGGGATACCCCTTGCTCTGCAGCAGGATGCCGAAGGCGGCGCCCATAAACAGGTAGCCCGTCAGCACCGGTACGGTGTGCGGGAACGCGGCGCGCAGCGCCGCCTTGACGCGATGCATGGTGCTTCTCCCCCCAGAAACATGTATTGTGGCAAAAATGCAATGATTCTGCTATTTTAGCGCGCTTTGCCGGCTGTGACAAGCAAAACGCGCCGGCAAAGCGCTCTTTTTCGCCGGCGCGCAGGGATGTCCGTTTCGCGTTACGGGTTGAGCCACTCGCGGTCCGGCCGCGCGAGCAGGCGCGCGTCGATGTAGGCCATGTCCATGGTCAGCACGGTGCGGGCAAAGTAGCGGCCCCGCTCCTTGTCCTTATCCACCACCAGCGCCAGATCCGCGCTCTTGCCCACCAGCTGCAGGGGCATCAGCAGCTGAATCTTGTTGTCGTACCAGTGGGGGATGGCAATCTTATAATTGCGGCGCACCCGCTCAAGCATGGACTGGATCGATCCGCGCAGCGCAAGCAGCGCCAGCTGCTCGTTGGCCTGCAGCGCCTCGGGCAGGCGCTCGCGGTTCTGCACGATGATGTGGCGGTAGTTGACGTCGATCCCACCTAAATGAAAGTCAAAGACAAGGTCACTGGGATCATCAATGTAGGTCGCGATATCCGGCAAGGGTTCAAAAGGCGCCAGCTTGTCGGAGTAGGACTCGGCAAAGGTAAAGAACGTCCAATCCGGCGCGTGGAACTGGGCGGCGGCCTTGTTGCGGAAGAACGTGGCGTAGATGTCCTTCTCCTCCTCGGTCTGCAGGCCGGTGTTGAAGCACGCCTTGTCGCCGTCCGCGCTGTAGGCGATGCGCCCCTGGTCCTGCAGGCGCAAAAAGGTGTAATTTAAGTAGTTGGTCAAGATGGGGTACTTCTGAAACGCGTACTGCTGGCGCAACCTTTCGTTGACAAAGTTCCAGCTCTCCTGCTGGCAGATGCGTCCCTCGCCCAGCGGCTCAAAGGGCGTCTCCCACGTCTCGCCCGCCGCGCCGTTGTAGCGGAACGCGGCAAAGATTTCCTCCTCGCCCTGGTCCTTATACTTTTTGAACAGGGATTTATAGATTTTCAAGGGCTCCTCCTACACGCGTCTTTCGCGGATGAAATTGGTGCGCGCCGGCGCAAGGGGCGCGGGGGGCTTGACGCCGCTCTCCTGCTGCATCCTGAGCAGGTACGCCATGTTGCGCCCCAGTGTGCGCAGGATGCGCATGCCCTCGTCGTCCTGCAGCACCTCGCCCGGCGCGGCGCCGAACGCCAGCGACCAGTAGACGGTGGGCGCGATGAGCATCTCGCTGATCTGCATATAGTGCTCCAGCTGCGCGGTCGTCTCCAGGTTGCCCGCCCGCCGCGCCACGGAAAACGCCCCGCCCACCTTCATGCGGTACGCGCCGCTGCGGCTGTAGAAGGCGCGGTCCAGAAAGCTCTTCATCGCGCCCGTCATGCCCGCGTAATACACGGGGCTTGCCAGCAGCAGGCCGTCAGCCTGGCACATCGCGTCCACCCAGGCGTGGAACTGGGCGTCGCCCAGCGCGCAGCCCGCATCATCCTGGCGGCACTTGCCGCAGGCGACGCAGCCGCGCGTCTGCGCCGCGCCCACCTGCAGAATGTCCACCGCCACGCCCGCACGCTCCAGCTCCTCTGCTACCACGCAGATGCCCTGGTAGGTGTTGCCGCGCGCACGCGGGCTGCCGTTGATCGCAACCACGTTCATTTCTCTTGCCTCCTATCTCATTTAGGGACTGTCACAGCCGATATTTACTATTTATTTAGCATAGCACATATGCCCTGGATGTGAAATAACCGCCCGGCAAAACCATGGATCTCCTTCCCCCGCGCGTTCGGTCGTCGTTTTATATGCGGATGCACAAAAATGCTTTGCACAGATGGCACGCAAAAAAGATCGCATCCCCGAGCGTGCCTGCCGCTTTATGCGCGGATGTACAAAAACGGCCTTCCAACATAGCATAGCGCGTGTACCATCCGCGCCCCTGCACACTGCCTCCCGCACAGGGTTGGATGCAGCCATGCCCACCGTCCCCGTCCGGCTCTTTTGTCGTACCACCCGCACGGTTCTCTTGCAGGCATTGCCTGCGCGTCCGCTTTCCCCCATACCCCATTCGTCCTGCATACACGGCCACACAAAAAAGCGCCCCCCTCGAGCGATGGCGCGGGGGAGCGCTTTTTGTATACTCGCTTTACAGAACCAAGATGCCGGGGCGCTGCATGCCGCCCGCCGTGACGTACGTCCAGTTGCCGGTGTGCGTCAGGTTCTCCTGGCCGTTTTCACTGATGAGGAAGGTGTCCTCCATTTTGGTACCCTGGATGGTCGGGTTCCAGGCCGCCAGCGAGTTGTTGAGCACGGGCTCCGCGTTGTCCTCCAGCACGATCAGCTCGCGGGAGTTGTAGCCCGCCAGGCCACCCTGGTGGTGGTTCTTCCACTCATCGGGCCAACCCTGCGCCGCGTACTCGGCCTGGCCCGCCTTGAAGGCGTCCATCCAGGTCTTGCCCACGATGGTATTGCGTACATACGCCGCGTCCACCGCCGCGCACGCCTCCAGCTTGGCCTGCAGCTCGGCGTCCACGGGGCCGAAGTGCACCATGCGCGTCATGGACTGCACAATGCCGTACTTGCGGAAGCAGAACGCGAACAGGCAGTATTTTTCCAGCTTTTTGGGGCCGGCCACAGGATGGCGGCGTGCAAACACGCGCTCATCCACGCCGCAGAGGATGCCCACCGGCTGGATGTTGTGGTGGAAGGTGGCCTCGGTAATCTTGCCCACGATGTCCTCTTCCATCATGCCCGGTTTGATGCTCTTCATCACGTTCTCCATCTCCACGGCCATCTCCTGGCCGAACGCGCGGGCGCGCGCCACTTCAATCTCGGAGAGCGCGGTGCGCATGCGGCGGAACTCCACCGGGAAATCCGTATCGTTTTTCGGGTTGCTGCCCGCAAACTTGGCCAGCTGCTCGTTGCGCTCACGCGGGTTGTTGAACCACAAAAACACCGCGGGCGTGAGCGCATCGGCAATATCGGCAAGTTCCTCCTCCAGCAGACGGTTGACCTCAATGTTGTTGGAGAGCAGGTACACCTTATCCGGCGTCACCACCAGGGAGGCGCAGGCGCCCTCAGAGGCAAAGCCCACGTAGCCGCGGCCGCCGCAGGAGAGCCAGGAGAAGTTGGGCTGGGTGTTGATGGCGATGGACGAGACACCCTTTTGCGCCATCAGGTCGCGCACCAGCGCCACCTTGCGCTGAAAGTCTTCACGAATGGTCATAACGTATCCCCCTTAAAATATGATAAATTGGTTTTTCGCAAAAAAGGACGGCCAAAACAGAGGCGCCAGGCATGCGCGGGCGGTGCTGCCCCCTATCGCCCAGGAAGCGCCGCGCGAAAAAAGCATTCCCGCGCAAAGCCGAACTTCCCTGCATACACAGGGGATGCTTCCTTTGGCATAGGGCAACGTCCGGCCGTACAAGCACAAACCCAGCACGCCCGCCTGCGCGGGAAGGGGACGGACGCGCAGGATGGCCCTGCGCGCCGCCTCCGCCTTTGCAGGCCTAGCGCTCCTCTCTTTCACCCGTCCTTTTGTGTTGCCACGTTGAAAACGCGCTTATTTCTCCAGCACGGCGCGCACTGCGTCGGCGATATCGCAGGGACGCATCTTGAGCGCCTCGCTGATATCCTCGATGAAGCCCACCACGCCGAAGCGGTCCTGGATGCCAATGCGGCGCAGTTTGACGCCTGCGCCCTCCTCAGCCAGCACCTCGGATACCGCGCTGCCCAGGCCGTTTAGCACAGAGCCGTTCTCCGCGGTGACGATGGGGCCGCGCGATGCCGCTTCCAGCACGGCCGCACGGTCGATGGGCTTGATGGTGTGCATATCCAGCACCGTCACCTCGATGCCCTGCTTGGCGAGCATGTCGGCCGCCTCCAGTGAGAAGGCCACCATCAGGCTGTTGGCGATGATCGTGGCGTCCTTGCCCTGGCGCAGGGTGTTGGCCTTGCCCAGCTTGAAGGTTGCGCCCTCGCCGTAAACCTTGATAGGCTTGTCGCGGCACACGCGAACGTACACTGGGTCGGGCGAGGCGGTGATCTCGGGCAGCAGGCCGCGCAGCGCGGTGTTGTCGCAGGCGTCCACCACGCTGAAGCGGGGGATGTTGCGCATGATGCCCGCGTCCTCCACGCTCAAATGGGTGCCGCCGTTGAGCTGCGAGTAGATGCCCGGCGCGGTGCCCACCACCTTGCAGTTGAGGCCCGAATAGGCGATGGACAGCACCAGCTGGTCATAGCAGCGGCGGGTGATGAAGGGCGTCAGCGAGTGGATGAAGGGGATGTAGCCGTTGTCCGAAAGGCCGGCGGCCACGCCCACCGAGTTGCTCTCGGCAATGCCCACATCCACGAAGCGGTCGGGATACGCGTCACGGAACAGCAGGCTCTGGCTAGCGCCGCCCAGGTCGTTTTCCACAAGCACGACGGGGTACTCCTTGGCCAGCTCGATCATCGTCTCAGCGTAGACGACGTTGCCCTGTTTTTCTTCATATTCAAACATGTTTGTCTCTCCTTTTGCACACGGCGAAAGCGCCTTAGTACGTCGCGTCGATGTAATCGCAGCACGCCTTGAGGATCTCGGGCGTCACCTGGGTATTGTGCACCGGGCGGGTGCCCTCCAGGGGCTTGAAGCCGCGTCCCTTGACCGTTTTGGCGATGATGCAGGTGGGCGCCTTGAAGTCCTTGGCCATCTCGATGGCGTCGCTGATCTGGTCCAGATCGTGGCCGTCAATCTCCAGCACCTTGAAGTTGAAGGCGCGCATCTTATCGGCAAGCGGCTGGATGTCCACGACTTCCTCGATCTTGCCGTCGACCTGCAGGCCGTTGTTATCGACAAACACGATGAAATTATCCAATTTGCGGGCGCCGGCCAGCATGAACGCTTCCCAGGCCTGGCCCTCTTGAATCTCACCGTCGCCCACCATGGCGTAGACGTAGTTATTGCGGCCACGCATCTTCTGGGCGATCGCATGGCCTACCGCGCAGGAGATGCCCTGGCCCAGCGAGCCGGTCGTCTGGTCGATGCCGGGTGTGCGGATCATGTCGCAGTGGCTGGGCAGGTTGGTGTAGGGGCGGTTGAGGGTATCGAGCATCTCCTTGGGCATAAAGCCGCGGCGCGCAAGCGTGGCGTAGAGGCCGGGGCCGGCGTGGCCCTTGGAGAGGATGAACCGGTCGCGCTCCTCCCATTTGGGGTTGGCGGGGTCGATATTCATCTTGTCAAAGTAGAGCACGGTGAGCATGTCGATAATCGACAGGCTGCCGCCCACATGGCCCACGCCGAGGTTGCACAGCATCTCCAGCGTCCACTTGCGGATTTCGTTGGCAGTCGCCTTGAGTGATGCCCGTTTGGTTTCATCGTACATGAAATGGGACCTCCTTCGTTTTAGAAGCGTTTGCTTTGTCGGTCGGGTAAGGTGCCTTTGCGTTGCTCAGAATATCTCCTCCAGCATCTGCTGAATTTCCGCTGCGGTAAAGACAATGGGGTTGTTTTTGCTCACCAGCGCGTTTGCGCCCCCCTCGGCAAGCGAGGGCAAGCTCTCGCGCGTCACGCCGTAAGCGGACAGCTTGGTGGGCACATCCACATCCAGCATCAGCGCGTCGATGGCGTCCGCGAATTCCTCCATGGTTTTGTAGCCGATGTAGGGCAGCAAAAGGTCGATATCCTCCTTGACCGCCGCATAGTTGCGCCGCAGCGCCGCCGAGAGCGTCACCACGCAGGCGATGCCATGGGGAATGTTAAACTGGCCGGTGAGGCCGAAGCTGACGCCGTGGCACACGGTGGTGCGCGTCTGGCTCATGGCCAGGCCGGCAAGCAGGCTAGCCGCGCTCATTTTGGCGCGCGCGTCCGCATTTTGCGGGTTGTGCACTGCCTCGCGCAAATTTTCCATCACCATGCGGATGGCGGGCAGCGCGTAGGACTGCGTGATGGGGTTGCGTGCCTGGGACCAGTAGGACTCCAGCGCCTGGCACAGCGCGTCCAGGCCGGTGGAGGCGGTGGGCTTGGCCGGCAGCGAGTAGGTCAGCGCCGGATCCACCAGCGCGATATCCGGAATAAAGTCCTGGTCCACCCACGGGCACTTGGTGTGGTTCTCCAAATCGGTAAACACGCCCGTGTTGGTCACCTCGCTGCCCGTGCCCGCGGTGGTGGGCAGCAGCATCAAAAAGGCGCGGTGATGGCGCAGCTTTTTGCCCCCGCGGATGTAATCAACGGCGCTGCCCTGGTTGGTGCGCAGCATCGCGGCGGCCTTGGCCACATCCAGGCTGGATCCGCCGCCCACGCCCACCACGGCCGCGGCCTCAATCCCGCGGGCGATGGACGCCGCGCGGTCTGCCAGCGCAAACGGCGGGTTGGGCTCCACCTCGTCAAAAATCTCGACACGGCGGCCCGTCAACTTGGCAGCCAGCTGCTGGGCGGTGCCCAGTTTGGTCATGATGGGATCCACCACCATCAGCACGTTGCCCTCGGGCAACAGGTCGTTCATCTGGTCGATGCTGCCCGCGCCAAAGACAATGCGGGTAGGGATGCAGTATTGGAAATTCATGGCGACAGTCTCCTTTATCTGTGTATATTATAGACAACTACAGGCGTATGCGAAAGTGCACTTACACAGCTTACGCAATGCGATTGGACAAAAGCGCGCTGCGGCAGCGCGTTGCTGTATGCCAGGGCGTTTGGGTGTATGGATTTGTGTACATACAAGTCACCCCTATTATACAAAAAGCATGCGCGCTGCGTCAACGTACACGCACGCCTAGAAAAAGACGCGATGCCGTAAAAAACATCGCGTCTTCGCCTTTTGTGCGGGGTTATTCCGCGTCATCCGCCATGCACAGGTGCACAGCGGCCGTTTTGAAGGCACGCGGCAGCGCCAATATGTTGGGATTCTCGCCCACATACTTGCGCTTGGCATCCGCGAGCGCCTCCTCAAAGGTGGCGCGGGTCTTGAGACCCATGCTGCGGGCGTAGCCCGGCTCCTGGGCGCCCACGATGTAGATGGCGCTGGTGTTCATCTCGGCGATGTGGCCGCACGAGATCATGGAGAACGCGTGGAACGGGTGGAACGCGTTGCAGAAGCGGTACTGGCGCACATATTCCTGGTCTGTGGCAAAGTACTCGCCGTAGCGGTCCATGTCCGGCAGCGTGTTCATGTAGTCGTGCTGGAACATCTCGTAGACCTTGCGATAGTTGGGGAACAGCTCGTCATGGAAAAAGCCGTTGCACAGCGAGGCGCAGATGATCACGCAGTTGTCGCTCAGCACGCGTTTGTGGCGGATGATCTGCGCCGAGAGTGCCTGCATCATAAAGATGGGGTTGGTGCCCATGCCATCGCCATAGTGGAAGGACTGCGGCATGCCAAAGACCATCACGTCGTATTTCTTTTTGGCCCAGTGCACGTAGGTGCGCTTGTCGGCTGTCTCCCAGCTCTTGGGCTGCATCACCTTGGCCCAGCCGGAGTTGATCTCGATCTGGCGGGACTGGGTGTCCAGCACCGCGTCGCAGCAGAAGAACTTTTTGCCCATGCATTTTTCCATGTGCTGGCCGATCTCGTCAAACTTGGTGCGCATCAGCGAGTGGCCGCTGACGGGCGTGAAGTCCTTGCGATGCATAACCTCCGGCACGTGGTGGGATGCGATGGAGCGCCAGTGGGTGATGCCCGTGGCACAGTGCTTATAGCCGCCCGAGTAGCCGCCGTAGGGGTTGCCCTGGGTGTGGCCGATGAGGATGGCCACGTCCGATTCATACACGTAGCGGTTCATCAGCACCGGATCGCCCCGGTCGGTCTTGCCCAGATCCACCAGGTTTTCGTAGTCCTCCGAGTCGTGGTTGATGATCTGGTGCGTGTACCAGAATTCGTTGAAGATATCCGGTCCCAGCACGTTGAAAATTTCCTGCTTGGTATTTTTGCGGTGCAGGCCGTTGGAGCAGATCAGCAGGATGTCCTTTTTCTCAACGCCCGCCTTGTAGAGCTCGTCTAAAATGATGGGGATCGCGGTCTTGCGGTGGCTGGTGGGCTGCTCGCCTCCCTTGACGCGGTCCGGGAAGATGATGGTCACCTTGGAACCCTTGTGCGCCAGCTTGGAAAGCGGCTCCATGCCCATGGGGTGCAGGATGGATGCGCGCGTGGCGGCCACCACATCCTCGATATACGGGGGGTCGGCCACTGTCTCGCCGGGGATAAACACATCGGTGCTGTCCGGCAGGTTGGCCTCCATCAGGCCGGCGCCATACTCAAATGCAAGTTTCATATGCTCTTTTGTACCTCCTTGGATACCATGATTTTTACGCCCGCTTGGGGCGGGGTGCATGCTTATTCCATGTACGCGTCGATGATCTCGCGCAGGCCCTGGGGTTCAAAAGCCACGGGCTGCACAAAGCGGGTAAGCGCCACCAGCCCGCCGTCAATGGTGTCGATGGCCGAGATGGCAGGCGCGTTCTCCTTTTTGAGGCCGCCGCCGTAGACCACCGGGATATCGCGTCCCAGCATCTGGCGCAGCACCTGTTTGATATAGGCCGAGACAAAGCCGATATATGCAGGGCCCGGCGGCGTCTTGCCCGGGCCGATGGCCCACACCGGCTCGTAGCCGATGGCAAGCCGGGCGTCTCCCATCACGTCCGCCACGCCCGCAAGACCGCGCGTCAGCTGGTCGCGCAGCACCTTCTCAATGCGGGGCTTCTGCGCCTCAAAGGGGCCGTCGCCGCGCTCTTGGGCTGTCTCGCCCACACAGAGCAGCACGTTGAGCCCCCTGCCAAAGGCCGCCCGGGCCTCGCCCGCCACCAGCGCATCCACGCATGCGGCCGCGCGCGCGGCCGCATCAGGATCGTCTGCGATGGCCGGATCGTAGCTTGCGAGCATGTCGAGCTTGTCGCGGCGCTCCTCCGAGTGCGCTACCAGCGCCCAGCTGCAGCCCAGCGCCTTTGCCGCGGCCGCGGGCAGGTTGGTGGTAAACGCGCCGAAGTTGCCGCCCGGCGCCACGTCGCTGCGGTAGACCCCCTGGCAGCCCAAACGCAGCGTGCGCCGCGCGCCCGCGGCGTAGCTGCCAAGGCGGGCCACCGCGGTGGGAATGAGCGCCTCGGCAAAGAAGAACGTCACGTTGATACCGTCCAAATCGCCCAGTCCGCTGGCAATGGCGGCGTCCATGACCTCATTGACCCACGCGACGGGGTCGTCCTTGGGACAGATGCCGCCCATGGCGGCAGGAACGTCAAAGCGTTTGAGATTGACAAAGATCTCGCGCATGATAATCCCCTCTTTCTTGCTGGTAAATGGCGTATGCGGCACAAAAGGCCGCCTGCTTGCTAAAACCCCCAGCGCCTGTCCTTGGGCTTTGCAAAGGACGGCAGGGGCGCGCTGCCCATCAGGGGGCGCGCGTAGTCCACAAACGCCTGGGTCACGTCGTTGCCCTGGGCGTTGATAAAATCGCGCGGGAGCAGCTTGGTCTTTGCGCTGACCGCGTCGGCGTCGATGAGGATGGGGCGCAGCACGTACGGGTCGGTGGAAACGCGCTCGTAGCCCACCATCTTGCCGGTCTGGCCCTGATAGGCGTAGCGCATGGCAAGCCGGCCCATCTCCATAGCCTCGGCCCGGTCGGTATCGCTCTGCAGCGCCTCGCTCGCGCGCTGCGCCATGCCCAACTTCATGCCCGCGGTTTTGATGTGCATCTTTTTGTGCACGATGTTGGCTAGGTAGGAGCCGATCTCCCCGAACAGCCCCGCGGTGGGCGGCACGATGCCCACGCCCTGCGCATCGCGCAGGCCCTCGCTGGCCACCACCAGCACGCTGCCGTAGGCGTCCCACAGCCGCGCCACGTCGTCCAAATACTTCTCCTCATCGAACGCAAGCTCGGGCACGTAGATCAGGTGGGGCATATCCCCGTTAAACGCGCGGCCCAGAGCCGCGCTTGCGGCGATCCAGCCCGCGTCGCGGCCCATCACCTCCACCACCAGCACGTGAATGGGCAAAGAGCGCAGGTCCACCGCGATATCCCGCACCGATGCGGCGACATAGCGGGCCACGCTGCCGTAACCGGGCGTGTGGTCGGTAATGGCCAGATCGTTGTCCACCGTTTTGGGGATGCCCATTACGCGGATGTCCGTGCCCTGAAGCAGCTTGGACATCCTGCTGCACACGCGCATGGTGCCGTTGCCGCCGTTGACCAGAAAATACTTGATATTGCGTTTCTTCAGGATGGATACGACCTGCTCGTACTGGTCGTCCGTAATGGGGAAGCGGGAGCTGCCCAGCACCGTTCCGGGGGTGGTGGGCAGCAGCGCAAGCTCCGCGGCGCTGTCATTGCGAAAGTTGCAGAAGTTTTCCGATAGGATGGCCGCGGTGCCGCCCACCGCGCCGTAGATATCACCGATGCTATCATAGCGCATCGCCTCCATCACCGCGCCGTAGAGCGAGGCGTTGAGCACGGCGGTAGGTCCCCCGCCGTGGCAGATGAGCACGTTGTCCTTCATGATGGATTCGCTCCTTTGATCGTTATCTGCCGGGGATGATGAATTCCGGCCTGCCAATGGGCAGCGGGTACAGCGGCCTGGCCATGCGCGGTGGCACTTCGTCGCACAGCGGCCGGATGTAGTCCATAAAGGCGTCAGTCACATCGTTTTTTTCCGCGTTAAAGAATTCCGGGGGCATCTCCTTGACGCCGCCCGCCACCTCGCTTGCGGGCGTGGTGATAGGCGTCACCTGGTAGGGGTCGTTTGAAACGCGCCTGTAGCCCACCATCATGCCGCTCATACCCTCGGCCGCGTAGCGCATGGCCAGCTGGCCCATCTCGATGGCCTCGGCCCGGTCGCGCGGGGAGTTGTGGTAATCCGCCCGCGCCTGCATGCCCACGCGCTCGGCGCGGCCCTGCAGGTGCAGCTTATCCACGATCAGGTTGTTGATGTTGCTGCCCATGCCGCCGTAGAGCACGTCCCCGTTGGGCGTCTTGATGGGCGGGAAGAAAGGCTGGCCGTCCATGCCCTTGAGCGCCTCGCTGACCACCATGAGGATGCCCCCCTTGCGGCCGCAGAGCTTGTTGTCGATATCCCCCAGCATCTTGTCCTGGCTCATAAAGTTTTCCGGCGCGTAGATCAGGTGGGGGCCATCCCCCGCCTCCCTGCGCGCAAGCGCGGTGGCGCAGGTGAGCCAGCCCGAATCCCTGCCCATCACCTCCAGGATCATCACGTGCAGGGGCGCGCAGCCCACGTCGCGCGACAGGCCGTAGGCCTGGGTGATGGCGTAGTTGGCACAGCTGATAAAGCCCGGCGTGTGGTCCGTGCCGGCAAGATCATTGTCCACCGTTTTGGGGATGCCCATCACGCGCACCTTGTTCGGGTCAAAGCACTGGGAAAGCACGCTCACCATGCGCATGGTGCCGTTGCCCCCATTGAGCAGCACGTAGCCGATGTCGTTTTCCTCGATCACCTGGCAGATGCGCGCAAAATACCCCTCGTTCATCAGCAGGCGGCCCGATCCGATCACCGAGGCGGGGGTGTAGGGCAAAAGGTCCAGCTCACTTTGGGGAAGGTCCGTCAGGTCGATCAGGTGCGCCGGCTCGGTCACCAGGCTGCCGGTGCCCTGCATGGCGCCGTAAATCTTGCCCACGCCGGGCGTCTTTTTCGCCTCGGTGATGGCGCCGTAGAGCGATGCGTTGAGCACGGCGGTGGGTCCGCCGCCGTGGCAGATCAGTACGTTGCGGTTCATAGACGTGCAAATCTCCTTCTTCGGTTTTGTCATGCGGGAAAGGGCCTTGCCCTTGATCCATTACCGGGGCTGATAGGTGCCCGCCCGATACGCGGCCCCACAGCTCTCGCGCACAATCAGCTCGTAGGGCAGTTCAATGCGCATGGGCACTGCGTGCCCCTGCGCAATGCGGTCCAGTAATATCTTCACCGCGATGCGGCCCATATCCTCCTTGGGCACGCGAATGGTAGTCAGCGCGGGGCGTAAAAATGCGGAAAGCTCGATATCGTCAATGCCCGCGATGCCAATATCCACCCCCACGCGCAGCCCCGCGCTCTCGGCGGCGCGCATCACGCCGATCGCCACGGTGTCATTGGCGCAGAAGATGGCGTCGGGCTTACCGCCCTTGGAGAGGATGTCCAGCATGGCGTTGTATGCGTCCTGCACCACAAAGGGGGAATTGCGCACGATCTCCCGCTGGAAGGGGAAGCCGTGGCGGGAGAGCACGTCGCAGTACGCGGTAAAGCGGTGCTCGTTCATCCAGCGCTTGTTTACGTCGCGCTCCTCGGCCGGAATGGGGCCGATATAGCCGATGTTGCGGTAGTCCAGCGTGATAAAGTGCTCGATGATACTCACCGCCGCGTCGTAGGAGTTGCAGCTGATCCCGTCAAAGGAGGCGCTCATGCTGTTGAAGCCCGCGTAAATCAGGTTGGGCACCCGCGCCTGGATGATGGTGAGCACCTCCTGGCTGATGCTGCCCATCAGCACCGCGCCGTCCACGGGCGTGGCCAGCAGCCTGTCCGCCAGGGAGGCCTGGCTCCCCTCCCCGCCGGTGTAGAGGTAGCCCAGCAGATACCCGCGGCTCTCCACCTCATCGCGCACCGCGCGCATGATGCCCGAGAGAAACGGATGAGATTCCGAATCGTAGGGAAACGAGATGCAGCCGATGGTGCGCGTGGCCGCACGCGCGGGCGTGGCGCGGGCGCGCACCAGCTGGCGGGCGTGCGGGTTGGGCTCGTAGCCCATGTCGGTGGCCACCGCCCACACCTTGCGGCAGGTGGCCTCGCTGGCGGGGCGGTTGGGGTCGCCGCTGAGAATGCGCGATACCGTTGAAACGGATACGCCGACGCGGGAGGCGATGTCTTTTAACGTAACGGCCATGGTGCTGATGCCCTCCTTTGGTTTGCGCGGCGCAGCCTGGTACACACAAACGCTTGAGTGATTGTATACAATTTGATCCGCATCGTGCTGTAACCGCCGCGCTACGCGCGCTTTGCGGCGGTACTTGTGACTCCTGCCTTTGATTATAACAACTTTGTGCAAACATTTGTGTAAAATAGCAAAAAAAGCGGGCGTCGCACCGGCAAAAATCCGGCTCCCGCCCGCATAAAACAGTCTTTTTAGTTTGTGGCGCCGTTTTCCAGGCGCCGGATGTCCTCATTGGAGCCGATACACAGCAGCACGTCCTCCTCGGCCACCACGTCGTCGCCGCGCGGGGCCATGTTGATGGTGCCGTCCGCACCCTTGATGGCCACGATGTTGATACCGTAACGCTGGCGCATATCCAGCTCGCGCAGCGTGCGGCGGTACCACGACGGCTCGGGCGAAATCTCCACCACATTAAAGTCGGGCGAAAGCTCGATGACGTCCAAGATATTGCTGGTCACCAGCTGGTGTGCCACGCGCAGCGCCATATCCCGCTCCGGAAAGACGATCTTGTCCACACCGATGCGGGTGAGCACCTTGGCGTGCAGCTCGCTGGTCGCCTTGGCCACCAGCGTGCGCACCCCCAGCTCCTTGCACAGAAGCGAGATCATGATGCTGGCCTGGATATCGCTGGCCACGGTGACCACCGCCACGTCAAAATTGCGGATACCCAGCGCCTTGAGCGCCTTTTCGTCGGTGGCGTCCGCCTGCACGGCGTGGGTGACAAACTCCGAGATGCTCTGCACGCGCTCGGCGTCCTCGTCGATGGCCAGCACCTCGTGCCCCAGATCGGCCAGCGCCTTGGCCACATGAAAGCCGAAGCGGCCTGCGCCAAAGATGGCAAACTGTTTTTTCATATGCGCATTCCCCTTTTTGTCTGCATGTTGGGTGCAGGCGGTCAGCCCACCAGCACGCGGTCCTCTGCATAGCGGAAGGTATCTTCGTTGTCGTGCTGGCGCGCCGCCAGCGCGAGCGTCAGCGTCAGCGGGCCGACACGGCCCGCGAACATGAGCAGTGCGATCAAAATCTTGCTGGCGTCGTGCAGGATGGGCGTGATGCCCATCGTCAGCCCCACCGTGCCGAAGGCGGAGACCGACTCAAAGAGGATCTCCTCAAAGCCCACGGCGCCCGCGCCGTGCACGCCGTTTTCCACCAGCGATACGCCCATGCTCACCGCAATGACCAGCACAAACGAGATCAGCATGATGACAATGGCGCGCGCAACGAGCATCATGGGCAGCCGGCGCTTGAAGATGGTGACGTCCCTGCGGCCGCGCACCGTGGCCATTACCATCAAAAACACCACCGCCGCGGTGGTGGTCTTGACGCCGCCGCCCGTGGATGCAGGCGATGCGCCGATGAACATCAATATGATGGTCATCAGACGCGAAGGCATGGTAAACTTGGCCTGCGCAAACGTCTCAAAGCCCGCGGTGCGCGGGGTGATGGCCTGGAACGCCGCCGCAATGGGCTTGGCGTAGAGCGGCATATCCGGATCGCCCAGCGTCTGGGGGTTGTTCCACTCCAGCGCCAGAAAGAACACCGTGCCCAGCACGATCAGGCTGCCGGTGACGATCAGCACCACCTTGGTGTGCAGCTGCAGGCGCTTGACCTGGCGCCGTTTGCGGTTCATTAGGTCAAAGATCACGGCAAAGCCCAGGCCGCCTACCACCACCAGCGCCATAATCACCAGGTTGACCACCACGTCGTCACGATAGTTGGGCAGGCCGCCCACCACGTCAAACCCCGCGTTGCAAAACGCGGAGATCGAATGGAAAATCCCATAATAGATGCCCTTGGCCCAGCCGTAGCGCGGGATAAAGCGCGTGGCCAGCAGCAGCGCGCCCACGCCCTCCACCACCGCGGTCATGCAAAACACGCGGCGCGTCATCTTGACCACGCCCTGCAGGCCGCTTGTGGCGAGTGATTCCTGCAGCAGCATGCGGCTGCGTAACGATATGCGCCGGCCCAGCGCCATAAAGAGCATGGTGGCCATGGTCATAAAGCCCAGGCCACCGCACTGGATCAGCGCCAGTATCACCAGCTGGCCGAAGAGGGAAAAGGTGCTGCCCGTATCAAAGACGATCAGCCCGGTGACGCACGTGGCGCTGGTGGCGGTAAACAGCGCATTAACAAAGCCGATGGATTCGCCTTCTTGCGTTGCCATCGGCATATTCAGCAGGATCGTCCCCAATATAATAAGCGCGGCAAAGCCCATCACCATCACCTTGGCGGGGTGCACATGCATGGTCCACTTGCGCAGTATCTGTCTCATCTTTTCCCGTTACTCCCCGCGCGGCCGGCGCCGATGGGCCCGCTTGTGCGGCCCGCGCCAATTGCACGCGCGCTTTTACGCTTTCTTTACACGATGGTTCTAGCGGTAAGTATAGCATGGCAGCAGCTGCAGCGCAACCTGCAAAAAGGTGGAATATGCATGCTTTGGGTCAAATCTGCCGCGGATCGTGAACCAGTCGGATTTCATGCCCCCATTTTTCCCGCGCGCGCGGGCAAGCGCGGCCGCAAAACCCGAACCGTTGCGATGGGTTGTCCGCTTGCGCGCAGCAAAAAAGCGCGCCCGCAAGGGGGCGCGCCATTGGGTTTGCGTAAAGTGCCGCTCGGGCTGTGCGCGCGGGGTTATTCCTCCTGGCCGTACTGCGCCAGCTCCTTGAGGGAGTTGGTCAGCAGGTTGACGCGCCATTCGTCGGTGATGCCCTCCAAAAAGGAGGTATTGAGGAACTCGTCGATCATCTCACAGGCGACCTGCGGGGTCTTGACCCAGCCGCCCAGGCACATCATGTTGGAATCGTTGATGATGCGGGCGCGGCGGGCAGTAAACTTGGACTCCACCAGCGCGGCGCGCACGCCTTTGAACTTATTGGCAACCTGGGAGACGCCCATGCCGGTGCCGCACAGCGCGATGCCGAAGTCATACGCGCCGGACTTGACGGCCCTAGCCACGTTCAGACCGGCCTGCACGTAATAGACGGGCTTGTCCAGATCCACGGTGCCCACATCGGTGACTTCGTGGCCCAGGCTGATCAGATACTTCTTGACTTCTTCCTTGAGCGGATAACCCGCAACTTCCGAACCGATGACAATTTTCATGCCCATGCTCTTTTACCCTCCGTATCATTGTGGATGTGTACGTTTTGCAGGCGAAACCGTATGCATGACAACAGGCGTGTACGATTCCGCTCATTGTTTTAAGCCTATCACAACCGCCCTACAAATGCAATTGCCTGCAGCTTTTTCCCGCCGGGGCAGGCGCGGCCCTTTTCAGGGATAGGCAACTATGGTAGACTTGAAACAATGTCACTTGTCCGCCCGCAGGGCGGACAATACAAAAAGGGAGGCGCATCTGATGGATATGCATGGCACGCTGCTCTCCAGCGCCCTGGGCGTACCACTGCACCTGCACTGCTGGCTGCCCGACGCCCCGCCCAAGGCCATCGTGCAGATCGCGCACGGCATGGTGGAGCACGCGGGGCGCTACGCCTGCTTTGCCGCCGCGCTCAACGCGGCGGGCTACGGCGTCTACGCGCACGACCATATCGGCCATGGCAAAACCGCCTCCGCCCTGCAGCAGGTGGGACACATCCCTGAGGATGGCTTTGCCATCATGGTGCAGGACCAGCACCGCTTAAATACCTACATCCGCACCCAGCACCCGAACCTGCCGATCATCTACTTCGGCCACAGCATGGGCTCGCTTGTGGGGCAGCGCTTTATCCAGGACCATGGCGAGGACATCGCCTGCGCGGTTCTCTCGGGCACGGCTGGCCCCATGCCGGTACAGTCCCGGCTGTTGCGCCTGGTATCGGGGGCGCTGGGGCATATCTGCGGCATGGACAGGCGCGCGCCCTTTGTGGACAAGCTGGTGTTCGGCGCCTACAACAAAGCATTTGCGCCCGCGCGCACGCGCTTTGACTGGCTCAGCCGGGATGATCGCCAGGTGGACGCCTACATCAACGATCCCTATTGCGGGGCGATCTGCACCTACAGCTTTTTCAACGCCTTTGCCCGGGGCCTGATGCACCTCAACGACGCGCGGGACCTGGCGCACATCCCCAAGGACCTGCCTCTGCTGCTGCTCAGCGGCAGCGATGATCCGGTGGGGGTGCACTTAGATAAGCTGCTTGCGCAGTATCAAAAGCTGGGCCTGCAGGACGTCACGCTGGACATCCTGCCCGGGGCGCGGCACGAGCTGCTCAACGAGACCAACCGCGACGAGGTGACCCAGGCCATCATCCGCTGGCTGGACGCGCACCTGGATAAGGAATGATCATGAAGCCCAACCACATTTACGGCATCGCGGCTATGGAGGCCGCGGGCGAGGCGCGCAAGACGCGCGACACCATCGAGAAGATGACCGGCCTGCCCCAGCGGCTGCTGCGCAGGCGCAGACAGGCGCGCATGCAGATGGGCCGCGGGCCGGTGCGCTGCACCATCGATCTTGCGGGGGAGCTGCCGCGGCAATGACGGCATACTACAGGCGCCTGTGTCGGCGAAACGCTGACGCAGGCGCCTTTTTGTAGCTTGCGCGCGCCGCGGGGCTGGCGCATTGTTACACTCCCCGCGAAAAAGGGGTCCCGTGCGCCATGGGGCGCACTGTTGCGAGGCCCCATGTGATCCGCGTGCCGCGGCGCATGCCACGCGTGCGCCGCTATGCGCTGCGGCTGCATGGTTTGCGAAAAACCAGCAGCACGATCTATCGCAATTGCACCACCTCGGGCGGGATACAAACGCATTGGCAATAAAGCATAAAAAGGCAAGCGCATGCATCCGCACATTTCCTGCGGCACGCGCCTGTTTGCCTGGATTCGCCCATCCCATGCTGTGTGATCTCCATCTGTACGCCGCTTGCGGCATGCAGCAGGGCGCCCAGACCGCCTGCGCGGCAGTGCAGCCGCTTCGACCCTCGCACGCGGCGCATGCGGAGGCGCGCTGTAAGTCCAATGATCGCCGCCGTCACATTTCAATCCACGCATGCGTCGCGGCATGCGACTTACCGTGTCGCCTATACCTAACTTCAACGCTCCATTTCAATCCACGCACCTCAGCGAGATGTGACTAGCATCCGCACGGATCAGATAGTGGGTACAACATCGTTTCAGTCCACGCACCTCAGCGAGACGCGGCTTGCAGGGCGACGCAAGTTTTCCTATTTTCAGCAACACTTCAGTCCATTCGCCTCGGCGAGGTGCGACGGCCCGCGTCGTAAAACCGGTGCGGGGTTGGGGACTTTCAATTTACGCACCTCATAGGAGGTACGAGTGGCTTCAAAGTTCTCGCGGGAATAGGTCTTGATCTTTCAATCCACGCATGCCTTGCGAGGTGCGACACTTTTTGTGGGAGCAGTATTTGCCCGTTCACCCATCATCCTCTGCCCACAAATGCGCTTTCATACCTTATACACTTGAACGCACAATTGATTTTATGCGCACGCACGCAGACACAAACAAGCGAAGTAACCGTTATTGCGTACTTTAAAATCGCGATAGCCCCAGCAGCTCCGTCACGGACATGCGCAGCACCCTGGCCAGTGCGATCAGCTCCACATCCGATACCAGGCGCTTCTGCCCCTCCAGCAGCGACAGCGCCGAAGTGCTCAGTACGATGCCCTGCTCCGCCAGGCGCGCCTGTAGTTCCACCTGCAGCATACCCAATTCCTGCCGGCGGCATGTAACGCGCGCGCCGATCATATTGCGCGCGCCCAGCGGTTGTTTGCGTACTTTCATGCACACTCTCCTTCCTCCAAGCAAGTCCCTTCCCCGTCTTTTGGGGCAAACCGCGCGCCATACCGCGCATGGAAGGCAGCCCATATTATTCCAGTCCAAGCAGCCACGGGACGCTCACGTTCAACGCCGTCGCCAGTGCCACGATCTCAAAATCCGCAACCGGCCTGCGCTGCCCCTCCAGCTGCGATAGGGAGGACCAGCTGATATCCACGCCCTGGTTCTGCATCGCTATGAGCAGCATCTTCTGCGGCATTGCCCTTTCCATGCGCGCCTGCGTGATGCGCGCGCCGATGACGTTGCGCGTGCCGAGCGGCAGCCTTCTCACATTCATGTTTTAGCCTCCTTTGCCATCTTCGCCCCGTCTACGGTGCCCTGCGCACGTATAGCTACTGCGCAATGGCGTAACAATAGGTATGAAACATGCTATTTTATAAACACATGTATCATTATGTACTAGATAGGGTGATAGGCATGAAAATCATCTCGTACAACGGCAACAAGAACATTGTCTCCGCCCGTGTGCGCCAGGCGCGCCAGGCGATGGGGCTTTCCCAGGCGGCGCTTGCCGCGCGGCTGCAGACGCAGGGCGTCAATCTAGATCAGCAGATGGTCAGCAAAATCGAGCGCAACGCGCGCATTGTGATGGACTATGAACTGTTGTGCCTCAGCCGCGTGCTCAAGCGCAGCGTGGCCTGGCTGCTGGGCGTGGAGCCGGCGCAGCACAGCGCGGAGGCCTCACCGCGCGCATAGCGCGGCAAGAAGCTGGGCGTCGCGCGCCAGATCCATCTCGCTATATACGCCAAAGCCCGCCGCACGGAAGCGCTCCGAGGCGATTCCCTGGCCTTGGATGATCTTCCTTGCAAAGCGACCATTGTATACATAATAAGTCCCGCAGGAGGGGCTTTTTTCTTTGAGAATCACCGCCCCCGCGCCAAAGCTGCACGCACGCGCCACCGCGCGCGCCGCGCCCATGCGATACGCCTCGGTGCGATCCACGCCACGCGCGTCCACCACGCGCGCCCCGCGCCTTTCGCAGGGCGTGCGCGGGGTGGGCAGCCCGCCCAGTACCTCGGGGCAGACGGCGATGGCCTCTCCCCGCGCTACAAGCCGCCGCAGCTGCGGATACTGGTCATACCCGCCGCCGTCATAGCGGCAACGGCATCCGCAAAGGCACGCGCTGATTGCCAGACGCATGTTCAACCAACCCCTTTGAAAGATGTTCCTGCTTGGCACCTCTATTCTCTGTTATTTACCACAAAAACGTGTCAAGAGAACATGTTTATCCCGTATGTCGAACGATAATAGCCCTTTTACGCCGTCAGTCCTGCGCAAGCTCCCCGATGGCGGCCTCCAAGATGCCTGTCCACTGCGCGGAATCGTACGTGCTGGTCACCGCTTTGCCCACGATCCTGCCCGATTTGTCGACAAAAATGGTGGTGGGATAGGCATATATACTGGCGAGATACCCTTCCTCAAACGCCTCGTCCGCCAGCAGCGTGGGGAAGGTGACGCCCGCCTGCTCCAGCGCCCCCGTCACATCCTGCGGATTATAAAGGTAGTCTTGGGCAATGCCCACCACCTGCACCCTGCAGTCGCTGCGCGCCAGTGCCTGCACGTAGAACTGCTGCAAGTCGGGCAGCTCGTCCACGCACGGCGCGCACCAGGAAGCCCATATGTGCAGCATGGTGATATCCGCGCGCGCAAAGAGCGCGGCGCTCTGCACTTGGCCGCCGCCCAGCTGCCGCAGCGTAAAGGGCGGGAACGTGCGCGCCTGCGCCGTTTGCCCTGCAGGGCTGGGCGCGGGCTGCTCGCTCGGGCCGCAGCCGCAAAGCGCCAAAAGCAGCGCCATTGCCAGAATGATCCATTTACGCGCACGCCTCATAATACCATCCCTCCGCTGGTACTTTGCTTGGAAATCATCATACCACGCGCGCACGCCGCCCTCAAGCACAGCCCTGTTATATTGCAAATATTAGGTATATTTAGTCATAACATTGCAAATTCAAGACTATTGCTAAGATACTGTAAATAATTATAGTATGTATAATTACAGCTGTAAATACGCATCCTTTTTACGCACAATGGCAGAAAGAAGGCCTTGCGCACAAAAGGAGGACATCGTATGGAGGCATGGGGACATTTTGAGTTATTGCTTGACGCGTACATGCGTAAGCACAATATCAGCAAAAACTTTCTGGTGCGCAACGCACAGGTGGAGTACACACAACTGCAAAATTACTGCCGCGGCGATATACAGCGCCTGGATATGCACGTGCTTGCGCGCATCTGTACTGTGCTTGATTGCACGGTACAGGACATTCTGCGCTTTATCCCGCCCCGCAGGTAACGCGCACAGGAAATAAGACCGGCGCCCAGGGCGTCTGATTGTTGTGCGCAGAAATTGTTTTTGACAGCACAATTATGCATTGCATTTGCAATGCATATTTTTATTATAATTCGTATGATAATAATTGCAAGACAAATGTATTGCGTGGTGATTAAGTGTCAAAATTCAAGGTACCTTCAGTACCTGCAACAACAAACAAAACTGTTCGATTCCCGAATGACATAATTGAACGTGTGGAAAAAGCAATTATTAACCAGGACTCTTATTTTTCCGCTTTTGTTATTGCTGCCGTACGCAAGGCATTAGAAGAAGTAGAATCAGAACAATACTCGTCCAAAGAGTAATGGCTTATTCGCACATATTGCGCAATGCACCTGCAATGCATATTTTCTAATCTTTTTATACGATAATAAAAGCAAGAAAAATATTGCGTAGGTGCCAAAATGTCTAGATTTAAAATTCCGAAAGTGCCATCAACGACAAATAAGACAATCCGGTTCCCTATTGATATTGTGGAACGTGTAAATAACGCCATTGTTAATAAGGAATGTAATTTCTCTGCCTTTGTAATTGAGGCAGTGCGTGTGGCGCTGGAGGAAGTGGAAAGCGCGCATGAGTGAAAAGTTCACAATTATATGCTTATTTATGTCATTCATCCATTGAATGGCATTTTTATGTACTTTTTCGGCGCAATGAACAGGCCTCCACGTAAAGATGCTGCGCAAGTTGCAGTTCATCTGCGGCGCTGCCCATCTGCTGCATTACCTTATTTGTCCACATTTCCAATTCCTCAAGTTAATATTGCTTATTCTTGTCTTCCCACCGATGCATAGCAAAAATCTGCACTTTTCGCGCGCAAGTCAGCGGGCATCTAAAGATGCGATGTTTTGCCGTGTGTAATCACGTAAAAGAACATTGCTTGTACTTGTACCTACCGGTTTATTGTCCCGATTCATTGTTTTTTGTGCTTTCTGTCTTCAAATCCTTCATTATTCTTTCCAGTTACGCAAAACAATACTGCTTATTCTTGTTTTTTATGCTATTGTCTTTTTTACATCGTTGCGCGGAGGGACAGCACCCTGTGAAAACCCTGCGTTTTGCTACTCGTCCAAAACAATACCGCGTACGCGCTGACTGTCTTCACCGCATCCACCCATAGTTCCGAGTGAGGCAAGGCATTATTTCTTATTTGTGTCATTTTCTCTATTACTAACTCTTTTTAGAACTATTTCGGACAGATCAGCGGCCACTCAATCAAGGTACCGTGCATTATCCCCCGTTATCACCAATGCCGTATACACGCCCGCTGTCTTCATCACAGCCACCTATATAACCAAATCACCCAAGAAATATTTCTTATTTATGTAGTTTTATCTATTAGTGGCTCATTTTAGCAGTTTTTCCGGCAGGTCAGCGGCCTTTCTATAAGAGATGTTGTGTTTGTCCGCTCGTTTCACCCAGGCCATGTCACCTCCGCTGTTCCATTTGCCCAAATACTTCCAATTTTTGCACATCTATATTGCTAATATGTGTAAGTTCTGGGCCGGCGCAGCGATGATAATTTTTTCACCCACGTTCCGCTTGGCACATAGGGATTAAAAACACCATGTTGCACAAATCTTTGAACAAAATATCCAGTAAATTGAAACACGCGTAATGCATATTTATGTGTTTTTCAATCATATTAAACAAAAAAGACGGCGCGCCGCGCCGCCGCTATACACCACCTTGCTTTTTTGCACGGCATCTCCGCAACGCGCCACGCACTGCCTTCCAGCACGCCGCCCCGCCATGCAAACCACGCGCCTTTTTGTCCGTGACGCATCTATACATTGCGCGCCCCGCTTTGGTAAAACGTACCCTGCGCCGCTCATACGTATTTTGCAATGATTTGTTCATTTTGGAATGCTATTGCCACACTAAATATGAATAATTTCATATTTAGTGTGGCTCTCCCACGCATGCCACGCGCGGGCCATGTCCCGCTCACCCACGCGCCACATATGCCGGATACCACCGCGCAAACCACGCGGTAAACGCGCCCAGCGCAAGCGGCGCTATCATAGACAACAATCCGGCGTAAGGCGCGAGGGGCGTGCGCATCACAAGATAGGCCGCCCCCGCCATCAGCGCATAGTACACGCCCCACACCACGGTTAAAATGCGGTTGGTGCGGATGAACAGCGGGTTAGCAAAGGCCCGCGTGCCCCCGTACCCCTTGCAGGAGTAGTGCGCAGTCAGCGGCACGCGCATCCACGCCGACGCCAGCCACATCACCGCCGATACCCCGTACGTGAGCAGCACAAAGAGCTCCTGCGCGATGGGGGTAAACACCGCCAGCGCAGCCAGCGCGCCCAAGATGGGCAGATTGGCATACTCCCACGGCGCCACGTCAAAGAAGCGCGGCGCCAGCGCCGCGATGAGCGCCGCGGCGAGCATTGCGCCCATCCCCGCCGCCTGCGCGTGAAGGGGCGCGATGCTCCAAAGCACGATCCACGGGGCGAGAAACAGCAGCATGCTGCGCTTTTTTGCGGGCCGCGCGGCGGGCGTCTCGGGCGGCGCGCCGCCGAAGATATCGTTCATGCGCAGCATAAAGGAAAAATCCCCTGTGGTGCGGTACAGCTTGCGCATCATGCCCTCCGGCCCGCTCACCTGGCCGGAGGAAACCTTCTTCCAGTTCTCCAGCGTGGTGGTGATGCGCGTAGTGCAGGGCGCGGGCGCGCCCGCGTGCAGGGTACACGCGCCGTCATGGATGTGGAGCTGAAAGGTCTTGCCCGCGTCCGTAAACACCATTTCCAGCACCGCCTCCACGCCCTGTGCCCCCGCGGGGTTGAACGTAGCAGCCATCTGCTGCATAAAGCGGTCCACCGGATCGCGCTGAGGCCGTTTGTCATCCGCAATCTCCCAGCTGGCATTAGCCATGCGCACAAATGCCTCGGGCGGCACCATGGGCGCGGCAAGCGCAGCCTGCGCCGATGCGTCCAGCGCCCCGTCGCGCCCGTACACCTCCCCCGCCTGCCGCACCTTGGCAAGATACGCCTGCGCGCGCGATGCGAGCTGGGGCACCCGCAGCAGCTCCCCCTCGGGGCAGAGGATGCGTGTGTAATCGCCGTAGACCATGTCGAACTGCGCCGTCAGCGGCGCGTAGTTCTTCACCGTCTCGTAAAAGCCGCAAGTGGAGATGAGCACGCATTTTTGCGCGCGCAGGTCGTAGCGCTGCGGATGCCCGTTGCGCCCATCCGGCAGCGTAACGATCTGCGGCTCGCTTAAGGGCAGCAGCCGGTCCATCACCGCCTTGCCCTGGGAGGGCATGCCGTAGTAGTAGAGCGGCACGCTCCACACCACCACGTCCGCGGTGATGTACGCCGCAAGGATATCCGCCATGTCGTCCGCCAGCACGCATCTGCCCGGCGTGCGCGTCCAGCAGCCGAAGCATCCCGTGCAGGGGGCGATCTCCTGCGCGTAGATGTCCACGCGCCGCACCTGCGCCTGCGCGCTGCGGGCCATCCCCGCAAGGAAGACATCCGCCACGCGCAGGGTGTTGCTTTTATCCCGCCTGGGGCTTGCGTTGAGTAGCAAAACGTTCATAGAAGCTTCTCCCTGATGGCGGCAATGGTGTCGCGCGCCCAGTCGATGTTCATCTGCATATAGCGCCGGCCAAAGTCCGCGCTCGCCTGCCAGTAAAAGGTGGTGCGCGCGGCGTCAGGCGTCTCGGGCGCGTAATGCGCCACGCTCTGTGCCACCCCCGCCATATCCCGCAGCGCCTGTTCATGCGCCTGGATGTACCGCTCCAGCAGGGCGATGTTCTCATGCGGCGGGCGCACGCCCGAAAAAAACAGCTGCATCAAAAAGGCATGCTTGATGCGCATATCCACGTGATCCTGCGCAAGCCAGCGGAGGAATTCCTCCTCCCCCGCGCGCGTGAGCGCGTAAACGCGCTTGTTGGGCTTTTCCTGCTGTACCACCACGCGGGAGGTCAGCCAGCCGCGCTGCTGCATCGCGTCCAGCTCACGGTACACCTGGCTGGTCTGCGCGTGCCAGAAAAACGCCAGCGACGACTTAAAGGCGCGGTCCAGCTCGTAGCCCGTCATCTCCCCGTAGTGCAGCAGCCCCAGCAGCCCGTGTTTGAGCGACATACACACACCTCCAATATTCCATAAGTAGAATATTCCTTTTATGGATTAATGTCAAGATAAAAAAACACCTCCCGACGTGCGTGCGGGAGGCGTCAGCATTACGTTTTAGCGGTTGTTCAGCTCCGCATAGTCCAGAATGTTGCGGCACAGGAAGGTGATGAGCGCCGATGCGCCGATGTTCCACAGCGTGATCACACCCAGGCAGGCCAGCATGGCAAACTGCGGGGGCACAAACATCATCAGAAGCACACCAGCGATGATGCCCGGGGCCATGAGTGCAAGCAAAATCAGGAAGTACAGGCCCATGATCATCCCCCTGCTGCTGAGCGAACCCAGCACGCGCTCGGCCAGGATGTTTCCCGCCATAAACAGGATGCCGAAGCCGATGCGGGCGATGATGCACGCAAGCACGTCCATCGGCTGCACCTGCAGGATCAGCGCCACGGGGATGTAGAGCACCACCGCCTCCACGGCGATCTTTTCGATGTTCTCCAGGCAGATCATCACCAGTTTTTTAAAGGCGGGCTCGGGCGTCATATAGATAAACGGCCGGATCAGCTCCCGCGCCCAGCGGCCCATGGCCGTGGTGAACATCTGCAGGTACACGGTAAAGAAGAAGATCGTCCAGAGCGCACCGTGACTATTGCGCATGAAGAAGGCGAACACGATGCCCATCGCCACGTAGAGCAGCGACATGTTGTCTAAGATAAACACCCGGGCGCGGCGGTTCTCCAGCTTGTGTTTGTGGTAGAAGGCACTGGCCCCAAACCCGCCGTTGATGCCGAGCTTGCCCAGCTTGACGCGGGTGGGCACCGCCTCCTTCATCTTGCCCTCCTTGGCGGCGGTGATCGCGCTGTAGGAGACCTCGGTGGCCTGCAGCACGTCCTCGTAGAAATCGGTGCGCGCGCGGGTCATGGCCACTACGATCACCGCAGTGTAGCTGACGCACAGCGCCACGCCCAGCAGAACCAGGTGCATTTCGTTGGACAAGATGCCCACCACCATGGCCTGCATCCAGCCGGCCACGGGGAGAAATTTCAGCCACAGCGCATCGGCCGCCGTGACGGCCGCCGCCAGCATGTCGCCCTTGCCCAGCACCTGCGCCAATATGGCACCGGCCAGCAGCACCACGCCCGCGTAGATCACGCCGCGAATGACCTTCTGGCGGCACTCATTGCCGCTGGAGAAGGAGTAGATGGCCATCGCGGTCAGCTGAGCGGAGAACATCACCACGCCGTAGCCGACCAGCACCGCCATCAGGCCGCCGAACGAAAGGCCGTAGGTCATATGCAGCCACGCGTACTGGAAGATCAAGAAAAAGCCCACCAGCAGCGACGTGCCCATCTGGCGCAGCAATCCGTAAAACAGGATGCGCCGCGGCGCAATGGGGGTGGCAAACAGGATGTTGACATCGCACATGCCGTAGAATGTCGCGCCGCTGGTCAGCCCGCGCATGATGCCCATCACAAACACGCACAGGTAAAGCAGCAGTACCATGGCGTAGAGCTCCGCGCTGGGGCGCAGCTCCTGCACCGGTCGCTCGCCCGCGCTGCCGGCAACCACCATCAGCACCACCATCAGCACCATAAAGAGCATGCCAATGAGCTTGGCTGGGCTCTTGAGCATCTGCTTGAAGCTGTTTTTCAGCGTGGTGCCGAACAAATAAAGCAACGCCCTCATTTTGCGTGAGC
Source organism: Maliibacterium massiliense (assembly GCF_900604345.1). Lineage (GTDB taxonomy): Bacteria > Bacillota > Clostridia > Christensenellales > Maliibacteriaceae > Maliibacterium > Maliibacterium massiliense. The sequence continues at coordinate 1,413,641 of NZ_LR026983.1, read as the reverse complement.
CCCTTCCGTAATCTCGAAGAACATCTCCTCCAGCGAGGCCTCGTTGGGATCGGAGGCGTCGTTGACCTTGGTGGCGGCAAAGCTGCCGTGCATCATGATGTGGGCGATGTCCCAGTAGTCCTCCACCGAGTCGAGCATGTGGGTGGAGATCAGCACCGAGACGCCCTGCTCCTTCAGCTCGGTGAAGATCTCCTTGAGCTGTTTGATGGCGTGCGGGTCCAGCCCCACCATGGGCTCGTCAAAGATGATCACGCGGGGCTCGTGCAGCAGCGCGCAGCAGATGGATAGCTTCTGCTGCATGCCCTTGGAGAGCTCCTTGCCCAGCTTTTTCGCCTTATCATCCAGCTCAAAGCGCGCAAGCAGCGCATCCGCGCGGGCCTGCCACCCCTCCTGCAGCTTGTAGGCGCGCGCGATAAACTCCATGTGCTCGCCCACGGTGAGCAAATCGTACACGGCGGGCATCTCGGGCACGTAGCCCAGCGCGCGCTTTGCGTCCGTGCTCTTGTTGGGATACCCGCACACGGTGATCTCCCCCTCAAAGCGCAGCAGTCCCGCGATGCATTTGATGATGGTGGACTTGCCCGCGCCGTTGGGCCCGAGCAGCACGGCGATTTTACCGTCGTCCACCTGGAAGCTGATGTTGTCGTTGGCAATGGTTTTGCCGTAGCGTTTGGTGACGTTGCGCACTTCAAACATGATGCAAACTCCTTATCCGATAATACCTATCATAAAACCTGAATGTTGGTAGCCTTCAAACCAACGATTACACCATACCATACATTGCGCACCCTGTACAATTTCCCCGGGTCGATTCGACGCTTTGTGATACCGAACCGTCCTTTTGTTGCTCCCACTATATATAAAACCGTCCCGCACCACCTTCCCGCCTGCCCTCGCGCCGCGCATCCAGCACGTTTGGGATAAAAAGCGCATATCTTTCAAAGATCCGTCAATATTCCGTCACAATGGCATTGTATATTGGGCACAAAGAAAGGCGGTGTACGCGCACGATGATGGATCTGCAAGAGGCCTGCACCCAGCTTCCCTGGCTGCAGGACACGCCCTCGATCTGGGCGATCTTTACCACGGTGGGCCGGCGCGTTAGCTTTGACGCAGGCGACGTGATCTATACCCAGTCAGACCCCTCGGCGGACTTTTATTACATCCTCAGCGGCCGTGTGCGCACCTACACCCGCGCGCAGAACGGGGCGGAACGCCTCTTCATGCACTACGATGGCGGCAGCCTGCTGGGGTTTGCCTCCTTTTGGGACGGACAGGCCCGCCTGGACACAGCTCGGGCCGAGAAGGCCTGCCAGATGACGTGCATCGATGCGGATACCTTCGCACGCCTGCTGGACGCGCACCCCGGCCTCATGCGCGCGCTGATGTGCGACCTGACGCGCGCCGTGCGGCTGATGAGCTACAGCAACACGTACCTTTCGGCGGACCGACGCATCGCCCAGCAGCTGCACCACCTCTACCGCGGCGTGGCGGGTTGCGCGCGGGATGGTATGCCGGTCTCCCTCTCCTGTACACATGAGGACATCGCCAATCTCTCCGGCACCTGCCGCGTCACTGCCACGCGCGCGCTGCACCAGTTCCAGCAAAACGGTTGGCTGCGCCTGCTCTACGGCAAGATTCACATCCTCAACGCGCCCGCGCTGCTGCAATATGCGCAGCTTTCTATATAGATGACCCCCTTCATAACCAACTTCTCCTTCCAAAAGGGAAAGGCGCGCGGCCAGCTGGCCGCGCGCCTTTCCCTTTGGAGATAAAAAGATAAAAGATGCCACAAATAAGCAGTATATACACAAATATCGTTATGCTATACTATAAAAAACCATACGTTTTATCATTTCCTTCGCCCATATAAGGATGTGAAAACGCCATGCGCCGTCTGCGCAAATGCTGTTTTGCCCTGCTGTTATGTATCCTGCTGCTGTCATGCAGCGCTGCTGGCACGCTCTTCGCCGCCGATGCCGTGCCTCACGCCGTGCTGGACGCGCGCGCAAGCGTGGTGCGCATCGCCTGCGAGGTGCCGGGTGGAGCTTCCATGGGCTCCGGTTTTGCCGTGGGCACACGGACGCCCGCGCAGTACGTCGTGACAAACGCGCACGTTGTGGCCAATGCGATAGGCGCCATCGAGGTGTGGCAGGGCAATCAAACAACTATCGCCATCCCCATCTACCAGCAGACGGCCGAGGACCTGTGCATTCTGCAGCTGCAGACGCCCTTTGCCCATATGGCGCCGCTTCCTCTGCAGAAAGCGGTCGACGCGGGCGCCTCCGTCTACACCCTCGGTTTCCCCGGCGACGCGGATCTGCTGGGCGATGACGTCGCCGCGCGCATCGATGATATCACCATCACCGATGGTATTGTCAGCGCTCGGCGCTCGCTGACGCTGGCAGAGGGCGGCGGCTCCGTTGCGCTGCTGCAGATCAACGCGGCCATCAACCCGGGCAACTCGGGCGGGCCGCTGCTCAACGCCGCAGGGGAAGTCATTGGCATCAACGCCCTGTCAGTCAACGACGCGCAGGGGCTAAACGCCGCCATCAGCATCGAGGTGGCGATGCGCGCGCTGGACCAGCTGCGCGTCAGCTACCGCACGCCCGCCGGCCAAGGGTTCTGGGGGTATCTCTTCATAGGGCTTGCGGCGGTGCTGCTTGCAGGCGGCGCGCTGCTTTTGCTGCGCCGCACGCGGCGCAAGCCCATCCGCCTGGAGCAGTACCTGGCGCTGCGCGGGGGCAGACTTCCCTTCGCGATGGCGGCATCGCTTCTGGCGCCCCTGATGCGGCAACTGGCGGATATGCACGCGCGCGGCGTGTGCGATCTGAACATCTGCCCCGAGCGCATCCTTGTGGACGCCAAATCCGCCGCCGCACATCTGGAACCGGCGCGCACGGATGCTGCGCACAGGCCGTCGATCCACCCTGGCTACAGCGCGCCCGAGCAGTATACAAGCGGCGCGCAGCTGGGCACGTGGACGGATCTCTATGCGCTTTCCATGGTTTTATACCGGTGCGTGCTGGGCGGCGCGCCCACCGACGCGCTTACGCGCATGCAGGCGCAAAGCGATACGCTGCGCGCCCAGCTGGACAGCCTGCAGCTGCCGGATGCAGCCAGGCAGGCGTGGCTGGAGGCCGCGGCGCTGGACGCGTCCGTGCGCGCGGCGGGCGTGGCCATGTTCTGCGGGGCTTTGGGCGTGGACCTTGCCAGCGTGCCAGCATCCAGCGCTTTGCGCGCGCGCAAAGCCTCGCCGCAGCGCAGCGCCAAAAAAGCGCGCCTCACCCCGCAGCAGCGCCGCAAACGGGCGCGGCTTGCCTGGATGCTGTCTGCCGCGCTGCTCTGCGCGGCGGCGGGCGGCTACTGCATCTTTGTGGAGGTCAGTTACCAGCGCGCAGACGCGCTCACATCACAGCAGCAGTTTGACGCCGCCGCCGATGCGCTGTGCCGCGTGCCGGTGTTTTACAAGGATGCGGATCCATTGCAGGATTATATCTACGCAGGTCGGCTGATGAACGCGGGCGGCTACGACCAGGCAAAGGCCGCCTTCGCGCAGATGGGGGATTACCGCAACGCGCAGGAGATGGTGCTGGAGGTGGATTACCAACAGGGTTTGGCAAAAATCTACTCCAAAGATTTTATGGCGGCACGCAGTATTTTTCGTTCTCTGGATGGTTATCGGGATTCTGAATCGATGATAAAAGAATCCTATTATCAGGAGGGCGTTTTTGAACTTAATAAGCAAAACTACAACAATGCACGTATCGCCTTTAGCCAAATTCTTGGCTATAAAGATGTCAGTACACAAATAAAAGAAGTAACCTATCAAAAGGCCATCTCATTTTCGTCCAATCGGAATCAAGTATTGGACGCTTATCGGCTGTTTTACTCAATCCCATCATATAAAGATGCTTCCGCTAGGATCTCATCCATTGAGCCACTTGTCTTTGACGAAGGATTGCAGTTGTTTCAGCTTTTTATGACAGATCCAATAAAGAATCAATATAATTTTAAGTTAAGAGAAAATATAGATCTCTATTGGGGCGTAATCAAGAGTCACAATTCCGTCTACAATGCACAAATCCAAGAATATGAGAACCAGCTTGATTCTTTTTATGTTGAATTAAATGGTGAGATCAGAGTTTTTCCTGATTACGAAACCGCATTGCCTTATATTGCAAAAGCGCATGGTTTTAATTCTGTTGAGGCATATGAAGCAAATCTTTGGGCTTACCTTGAACGCAGAGGACAGTAGAATTGTTCGTAAATATACAATGCGCGCGGCCATCCGGCCGCGCGCATTTCCCTTTCAACCCGGCTTGGCCGGGCCATTTCCTTTTTATTTGGTGTACTTTTTAAGCGTCTCGCGCACGGCGCCGGGGCCGGCGACCATCTCGGTAAAGTACTGCAGCACCGTGTTCGCCATGCCGATGCGGTACAGGTTCAGGCCGAAGATGTTCTTGTTGCTCAGGATGGGCTTGAGCGCGTCGCGGAACGGGCCGGTATCGCCCAGCTTGATATCGCGCACGCAGGGGGCCACCTCGTCGTAGAGCGGGTCGGCGGAGAGCTCAAAGGGCTCGCCCGCGTCGTTGACGCCCATCAGATAGCGGCACCAGCCGGCAAACACCAGCGGGATCAGTTTGAGGTTGCGCATATCCAGATCCTCGCGGTGCTGGTAGGCCTTGAGCGTCTCGCCGTAGCGCACGGGCAGCTTTTGGGAGGTATCGGTGGCGATGCGCTGCGGGGTATCGGGCATGAAGGGGTTGGGGAAGCGCACGCCGATCACCTCGTCGATAAACGTCTTGGGATCGATGATGCCGGGGTTGACCACCACGGGCATGCCCTCGTCATAACCGATGCCGCGCACCAGCTTGACCAGCTCGGGGTCCTTCATCTCGTTGGCGATGGTGTCGTAGGACAGCAGGCAACCGAAGACGGCCAGTGCCGTGTGCAGCGGGTTAAGGCAGGTGCACACCTTCATTTTTTCCACGCGGTTGACGGTGTCGCGATCGGTAAAGATCACGCCCGCCTTCTCAAGCGGCGGCCGGCCAGCCGGAAAATCGTCCTCAATCACCAGATACTGCGTCTCTTCAGCGTTGACAAAGGCGGCGGTGTAGGTGTTGCGCGCGGTGTGGATGATCTCGGTATCCTCAAAGCCGTCCTGCTGGAGCATACGCTGCACGTTTGCGTCGGGGCGCGGGGTGATCTTGTCGATCATGCTCCAGGGGAAGGACACCTTTTGCTGCATATACGCGGCAAAGCCCGCGTCCACCAGGCCCGCCTGGGTCCAGTTTTCCACATAGGCCATGACCGCGGCAGCGAGCTTTTCGCCGTTGTGGGAGCAGTTGTCCATGCTCACCAGCGCCAGAGGCGCGGCGTTCTCCTGGTAGCGCGCGTAGCACAGCGCCGTCACCTTGCCGATGATGTTGCTGGGCGCGTCCACGCCCGCGGCCATATCCTGCGCCACGGCGGGCAGGAAGCTGCCATCCTGCTGCCAGATGTTGTAGCCCTTCTCGGTGATGGTAAAGCTGGCCATCTGCAGGGAGGGGTTCTCAAAGATGCCCTTGAGGGCCTGCCAGTCCTCTGCAAAGGAGGCGTCGGCGCGCAGGCTCTCGGCCACGCTTGCGATCACCTTTTTTTCGATACTGCCGTCCGCCTTGAGCACCACCAGCAGGCTCAAATTGTCAAAGGGTGCGTAGGCGCGCTCAATGATCTCGGTATCAAAGCCTTCGCACACCACGATGCCGCGGTCATACGCGCCCTGGTTGAGTAGCGTCTGCTGCAGCGCCGCGGTAAAGGCGCGGAAGATGTTGCCCGCGCCGAAGTGCACCCACGTGGGGTTCTCCTTGGTGCGCGCGCGCATCTGGGCGATATCGTAGTTGGGCAGTTCAAACCCTTTCTCCAGCCAGGGCGCCCTGTTCTGCAACCCCTGATCGTTCAATTTCATGCCAACATTCCTCCTGTTTTTTTACTTGTTCTGTTTTGCAATCGCTTCCCACAGACCCTGTAGGTATGCCGCGCCCATGGCGCGATCATATAAACCGTAGCCCGGCATGGAAACCTCGCCCCACACGGCGCGGCCGTGGTCGGGCCGCATGGGCCCGTCAAAGCCCGCCTCATAGAGGGCGCGCAGTATGGCGTACATATCGAGCGACCCATCGCTCGACAGATGCGCCGCCTCGTCAAAGCGCCCGGGGCCAAGGTGCCGGATGTTACGGATATGCGCAAACGCAATGCGCCCTTTGAGCGCGCCGATGACATCCACAATGTCGTTGTTTGGATTGGAGCCCAGCGAACCGGTGCACAGCGTCACGCCGTTATAGGGGGAATCCACCATATCCATGATGGCGAGCAGATCCTCCTTGCACGTGGCGATGCGAGGCAGGCCGAACACCGGCCAGGCAGGATCGTCTGGGTGGATGGCCATGCGGATGCCATAGCGCGCGCACGTGGGCATGATCGCCTTGAGAAAATACGCCAGATTGGCGCGCAGCGCCGCTGCGTCAACGCCCTGATAGAGCGCGAACAGCTCGCGGATGCGGGCCATGCGCTCCGGTTCCCAGCCGGGCAGCAGGAAGCCGCCCGAGCCCGCGTCCATGCGCACAAACATGGCCTCCGGATCGATGGCGTCGATGCGCGCCTGGTCGTAGCTCATCACGGTGCTGCCGTCCGCGCGCAGCTTGGCAAGATCGGAGCGCGTCCAGTCAAACACCGGCATAAAGTTGTAGCACACCAGCCGTATGCCGCACTGGCCGAGGTGCTCCAGCGTGCGGATATAGTTTTCGATCATCTCGTCGCGCGCGCGCAGCGCAGCCTTGATATCGTCTGCGATGTTCACGCTCTCGATGCCCACAAGCGCCAGCCCCGCCTGCTCCACAGTACTTTTCAGCGCCGCAATCTCGCTTTTTTCCCACAGCGCGCCGGGCGGCTTGTCGTAGAGCGTGCTGATGATGCCCGTTACCCCGGGCACCTGGCGGATCTGCGCCAGGCTGACGCTGTCAAAGCCCGTGCCGAACCAGCGGAACGTCATTTGCATTGTGGTATCACCCTTTTCCTTCCTGTCGCGCGAAAGAAACGCCTTGTCCATTGGAATCATTTTACCATTTCTATGGGCAAGATGAAATGCCCCCTGCCATTTTCCGCGGTTTTCATCCATTCTTTTTGCCCAAAGCGGGGCTGCGGAAAAACGCCCCTTGTCCTGCAGGGCGGCGGGATGCTACAATGGGGGCAATGGTTTTGGGGAAAGGAGCGTTTTACCGCATATGTTGATTTTGCAATACCTGCTCTGCGCGCTGTTCTATCTCATCGGCGCAGCTAACTTCTGCATCGGCATCATATTGTTCTCCTCGGTGCCGCTGCGCCTGGTGGGCGCCATCGCAAGCGTGGTGTGCGGCCTGCTGCTGCTCTCGGCCGGCCTGCGGCTGACCACCAAGGAGCTCAAGCTGGACAACACCAAGTTCCGGCTCAACGTGTTTATCACCGTAGGCATCGCGTTGATCGTGGGCCTGGTGGCCATCTTCAATATTTAAAGCATGGATCAACAAAGCGGGGTTTTGCCGGACGCATCCGGCAAAACCCCGCTTGTTTTTTCACAACAGGCCGCCCGCGCGGTCGGTTTTTTGTTGATTTGATAGACAAAAGTTTTCCTACAAGCCCTCATAAACGTTTAAGACACCATGCGAAAATGGCTTTAAGCCAAGGTTTTCCGCATATCGTCGTTTATCTTGCTGTATCTCCGTACAAGGTGGTTTTGTAAGACCAGAAACCATTTTAGCACTACGCGTTTTCGCAGATGGTTTTTAATTCTCATCTCCAATGCATTCTGTTCCAATTTTTTAGCGTAACTTTTGCAATAGCAAGCATAGGAAATGGATACCTCTTTCGTAAAATGCCCCGCATTTTGGTTTGTTTCGAATATCAGTAACCATTGGCGCACCAGAATTGTTATATTTTCTTGCTATACACAAAGCATTTTAACGGAACTTTTCCTTTCGGCATTTCCAATATGACTTCTTTTTCTTCCACCCTTTTAAACCCTCTATGCTCATAAAACTGATATGTACAAGCATCGTCAGTATGAAGATAAAGCGTTTTCCCCTTTTTCTTTTCTTCTAAAGCACTTAGCAGCGCCGTACCTATGCCCTTCATTTTACAATCGGGGTCTGCGGCAAGAAAAATAATTTCTCCGTCAGGCGTATTAGATTTCAAATAGTGTGCTAACTGTTCTTTCGTGGTGTCTTCGTAAAGGCCTGCTCCGCCCTTAAAAAAAGACTTCTGTACCACATCAACAAGTTTGACATAGATTTTTTGCAGAAAACGCTGTTGCTTCTTTTCTTCTCCCTTAATTTCTGCCAATAAAACACCTACAAATTCACCGTCAGCATATGCCGCTAAAATCTGTGTTGCACGATTGATTTCGAGATACCAGAAATATCTACCATAAGCATTGCGCAAAAACTTGTTGTTCAAGTACCCATCAAAATGCATGCCCCTAATTGCAAATTGAATGGCTTTTCTATAATCTTTTTTTCGAATATCTTTAATCTCTATTTTCAAAACAACACCTCATCAATGACGATTTATCAGTGTTTCTACCATTTTTCTTGTATCCCGCAAGTATGCAGTTTCCTTTTTTTCTGCTTTCTTCTCCTTGCAAAATGGCACAGCCAGCTACCCTTGTCAACGGTAAAATAAGCGGGCTGCGCCCGCTGCTGACAAGTGCATCTGCCCCTGCGCGTGTGGCAGACAAGAGGGCCAAAAGCGACGAGTGCTTTCGCCCTCGAATCGTATGATATTCCCCTATATCTACCCGTATCGCATTATTCTCCGTAAGAGATTAGGGCACCATTTGGACACCAAAACACTTAGGTTTATTGCAATTTCAAATGGGTTGATGGGCAGGAAAGTCAGTATTTACAACCGTTTTAAGGTTTGATGATTGTAAGCAGATCATAACCAAATACTATTTTTTCATGCGCGTAGGAACGCCTGAAGCGCCTCTGCGGCGCGCAACGCCGTCTCGCGGCTGCCAAAGCCGCTCAGGCGGAAAAACCCCTCCCCATTTGCGCCGAAGCCCGCGCCCGGCGTGCCCACGATGTGGGCCTGCGCAAGCAGCGCGTCAAAAAACTGCCAGCTGTCCATGCCATCGGGGCATTGCATCCAGATGTAGGGGGCGTGCGTGCCGCCGGTGTAGCGCACGCCGCAGGCATCCAGCGCCGTAGCGATGATGCGGCAGTTTTTCCTGTAATAGGCGATGCGCTCCATGCACTGGGCACGCCCCTCGGGCGTGAATGCCGCCTCCGCACCCCGCTGCACGATGTAGGAGACGCCGTTGAATTTGGTGGTCTGCCGGCGCAGCCACAGGTGGTTGAGCGCGGCATCCTGCCGCACCAGCGCCTTGGGCACGACGGTGTAGCCGCAGCGCACGCCGGTAAAGCCCGCCGTTTTAGAAAGGGAGCACACCTCGATGGCGCAGGTCTCTGCCCCCGAAATTTCGTAGATGCTTCGGGGGTAATCCTCTCCCTGAATAAAGGCCTCGTAGGCCGCGTCAAAGAGGATCACCGCGCCCTGGGTGTTTGCGTAATCCACCCACGCCTTTAGCTGCGTGCGATCGTACACCGCGCCGGTGGGGTTGTTGGGGGAACAAAGGTAAATGATGCCCGCGCGCGTATCCTTTTGCGGCATGGGCAAAAACGCGTTGGCGGCGCTGGCGTGCAGATAGGCGATGCGCCTGCCTGCCATGATGTTGGTATCCACGTAGACGGGGTAGACCGGATCGGGAATGAGCACAGTGTTATCCACGTCAAAGATATCCAGCAGGTTGCCCAAATCGCTTTTGGCGCCATCGCTTACAAACACCTCATCTGGCGCAAGCGCCACGGCGCGCCGGGCGTAGTTCTCCACGATCGCCTGGCGCAAAAATGCGTAGCCCTGCTCGGGGCCGTAACCTCGGAAGCCCGCCTCGCCGCCCATTTCATCCACCGCCTGGCGCATGGCCGCCACCACCTGCGGGGCAAGGGGACGGGTCACATCCCCGATGCCCAGTCGCAGGATTTTTGCATCGGGATGCGCCTGCTGATAGTCCGCCACCTTGCGGGCGATGTTGGCAAAGAGGTAGCTTTCCTGCAGGTCCAGATAACGCGCGTTGATTTTCATCGCGCCCGCTCCTCCCCGTAGGCCAGAGGCATGCGCGTTTTGTGCGCGCCGCGCGCACGCGCGCCCTCGATCTTGGCAACCGTGCGCGCGTCGCCCTGGCCGTGCAGCAGGTAATTGTCGATCTCGCTGTAGGTGATGCCCATCTCCTGCTCGTCGGTCTGCCCCTCAAACAGGCCCGCCGAGGGCGCCTTGGCGATGATACTCTCGGGCGCGCTTAAGTAGCGCAGAAACGCGTAGACTTCCGTGACCGTCAAATCCGCAATGGGATTGAAATCGCAGGCGCCGTCCCCCCACTTGGTAAAGTAGCCCATGACCCGCTCGCTGCGGTTGCCCGTGCCCGCCACAAGCGCGCCGCGGCTCTGGGCGATGGCGTAGAGCGCGCTCATGCGCAGGCGCGGGTTGATGTTGGCCCCCGCCATGCCCGAGAGGTCCGCGCACGAGGAGAGCGCCCCTTCCATCGCCTCTTTGGCGGGCGTCAGATCCACCGTGACGGTGGGGATGTCAAAGCGCTCGGCCACGGCCAGCGCGTCGCGCATATCCTCCTCAAAGTTGCGCTTGGACTGGCAGGGCATCATCACGCCCAGCACATCGTCGCACGCCCTGCGGCACAGTATGCCCACAAGCGCGCTGTCCTTGCCGCCTGAGTTGCCGTAGACCACGCCCTTTGCGCCCGCCTCGCGCACGCAGCGCTGTATGAACGCCACGCGTTTTTCCAGTTCCATTGCATAATCGCGCATCGTTTTTTCCTCCTTATATATCGACGCTGCCGTCAAAGGCGTGCACCGCCTCGCCGGTCATGGTGACGGTTCCCTCTGTAGTATAGCGGATGACCAAATCGCCCCCGCGCAGATGCACGGTGACGTCCTTTCCCCTGTTGCAAAAGCCGTTCTCCACCGCAGCCACCACGCTCGCGCACGCGCCCGTGCCGCAGGCCATGGTCTCGCCGCTGCCCCGCTCCCACACCCGCATGCGCAGGCTGCCGTCAGCCGCAAGGGCGACAAATTCCGCGTTCACCCGTTCGGGGAACAGGGGATCGTGCTCAAAGCGGGGGCCGATACAGGGCAGATCCAGCGCATCGGGGTCGTCGCAGAACACCACGCAGTGGGGGTTGCCCATCGAGACGCAGGTGATGGCGTGCGCGGCGCCGGCCACCTGCACTGCGCGGCCCACCACGCGCGGCCCATCCAGCAGCACGGGCACATCCTGCGGGTTCAGGCGCGGCGCGCCCATATCCACCTGCACGCGCGCCACGCGGCCGTCCGCGCCCGTAAACAGCAGCAGGTGCTTGACGCCGCTTGCCGTCTCGATCGCAAGCGCCTTTTTTGACACAAGACCCGCGTCAAAGAGATACTTGCCCACGCAGCGGATGGCGTTGCCGCACATGTTGCCCTCACTGCCATCGCTGTTGAACATGCGCATGCGCGCGTCCGCCGCGTCGCTGGGCAGCACCAGCACGATACCGTCCCCTCCGACGCCCTTGTGGCGGTCGGACAGGCGCACGCTCAGCGCCGCGGGATCCTCAAGCGGCTGGCGCATGCAGTCAAAGTAGATATAGTCGTTGCCGCAGCCGTGCATTTTGCAAAACGTTCGCCGCAAAAGCGCGCCTCCTTTTTTACTGTTCATAGGCCTGCAGGATGCCCTGGGCCACCTCTCGGCGCGTGACGCGCAAATCCATGGCCTGCTTTTCAATGTAGCGGTGCGCCTGCTGCTCGGTCATGTTTTGGTACTGGATCAGCACGCACTTGGCGCGGTCAATCAGGCGGATCTCCGCAATTTTCACCTGCAGCTGCTCATTTTCCGAGCGCAGGCCCATCATGCGCAGGTGGGCCGCCTGGGCCAGCTTGACCGCCTGGAAAAACAGTGCGCGGCTGATGGGCTTGGGCAGCACGAACACGCCAAAGTCCTCTACCCTGGCGGACACCTCGTCTGCCAGCGCGCCTTTGACGATCAGCAGCACGCCCGCCGCGCTCTGCTGCGCCACCTTGAGCGCCAGCTCCCCGCCAAACTCGTCCTTTAAGGGCGCGTTGATGAGCACCAGGTCGTAGTCCACGTCGATGAGCATGCGGCGCGCCTCCCCGCCCGTCTGGGCGCAGGCCGCCTGGTAGTGCCCGTGATCCTGCAGTAAAGCCTCCAGAAAACCCCGCCCCTGTGCGCTGGAGGAGACAATCAATACCTGCGCCATCGCTTCACCCCTTCTGGCGTGCGTCCGCGTGCAAAGGTCAGCGCTCGCGCGTCACACGCGCGGGAAATACAGGCTCCGCTCCTTGAGCGCGGGGTTGTCGCTTGCGGTGACGGCGTCCCACTGGGCGCGCTTGGCCGCGAGGTACTGATCGAGCGTGCGCGCGGGCAGGTAGGTTTTGAGAAAACCGCTCGCCTCGGCCGCTTCCACCGCCTCCTTGAGGGTGGTGGGCAGCTGCTCCAGACCCGCCAGCCGCGCGGCATCGGCGCAGAACAGGTCAAAATCCGTGCTCGGGTGCAGCGGCATGCGCTGGGCGATGCCGTCAAGCCCCGCATGGATGAGCAGCGCAAAGCCCAGGTAAGGGTTAAGCGTGGGGTCGGCCGAGCGCAGCTCCATGCGCACGCTCTTTTGGCTGCGCGCGGCGGGGATACGGATCAGCTGGGAACGGTTCTGGTGAGACCAGGTCACGTAGCGGGGCGCTTCAAAGGCGCCCAGGCGTGCGTACGAATTGGTGAGCGGGTTGAGGAACGCCGTCATCTCCCGCGCGCGCGCCAGGATGCCCGCAATAAAGCTCTCCGCCTCGGGCGAATGCTCGTCCCCGATGCGGAAGATGTTCTGCCCCTCCTTGGCCAGCGACAGGTTGATGTGCATGCCGCTGCCGCTCTTATCGGCAAAGGGCTTGGGCAGAAAGCTTGCGTGCAGGCCGTTGCGCGCCGCGATGGTTTTGACCACCGCCCAGCTGGTGACCAGCTGATCCGCCGCGCTGCACGCGTCGGCGTAGGTAAAATCGATCTCGTTCTGCCCGGGCCCCTGCGCGTGATGGGAGCTTTCCGGCGCGATGCCCATCTCCTCCATAGTCAGGCAGATCTCCCGGCGCACGTTCTCCCCCTTGTCCAGCGGGGCGATGTCCCCGTAGCCCGCCTCATCCTGTGGGGTCATGGTGGGCTGGCCCGCCTCGTCCAGCTCAAAGAGGTAGAACGCGCAGGCCGCCCCGATCTTGACCGCGTAGCCCATGGACGCCGCGCGCTGCACTGCCTGGGCGAGGATATGGCGCCCGTCGCCCTCAAAGGGCGCGCCGTCGGGGTAGGTCACGTTGCAAAACAGGCGCGCCACCCGCCCGTGCGCCGGGCGCCACGGCAGCACCGCCAGCGTGCCCGCATCGGGCTGCAGAAACAAATCCGAGTGAGCGACGTCGGTAAACCCCGCCACAGCCGAGGCGTCAAAGGCGATGCCTTCCGTAAAGGCGCGCGGCAGCTCCTGGGGCATGATGGAGATGTTTTTCTGCCTGCCAAAGAGGTTGCAGAATGCAAGGCGGATAAACTTTACATCGTTTTCCTGCACAAAGGTCAGCACTTCCGATGCGGTGGTATGCATGGGCGTTCCTCCTTAGTTGGCCGTGTAGAGCTGCTTGTAGGGGTTCTGGGTGTCGGGCGCGAGCACGTAGAAGGTGCCGCAGAGCAGAGCAGAGCGCTCCAGCTGGAAGGCGCGCGCAAACTCCGCCACATGCGGGGTGATCGCCTGCAAATCCGCCGCGGTGGCCCTGCGGGCGGTCACCTGGGGCGGCAGCCCCTGCGGCGGGGCGTCCATGCGCAGAAACATCCTGCCCCCGTGCATGCCCGTGGCGCAGAACGCGCCCACGGCGGATGCCGCGCGGGCGCAATTGAGCACCACGATCAGCCCACCCGCTTGGTACTCACCCAGAAAGCTGCCCGCCGTGCCGCCCACCACGATCACCGGCACCTTGTCCTCATAAGCCTTCATGTGGATGCCCGCCCGGTAGCCCGCATCGCCCTTGACGAAGATGCGCCCGCCCCGCATGGCGTAGCCGGTGGCGTCCCCGCTGGAGCCGTGGATGATGATGGCGCCCCCGTTCATGGTATCGCCGGTGGCGTCTTGGGCATTGCCCAGCACCTCCAGCGTGGCGCCATCCAGATACGCGCCCAGGGCGTTGCCCGGGGTGCCACAGATGCGCACGTATTTTGCGCGCATACCGCAGCCGATGTAGCGCTGCCCCAGGCAGTGGGTCACACAGACGCGCGCGGCGTCCGCTGCTTTGATTGTATCATTCAACACCTGAAAATGCATTTGCTGCGCGTCGATGGTCATGCAAGTGGCATCTCCTTTTATGGTGAGCGCGTGTTCTTTCGATAAACCGCGCGCGGGAACTTTCTCCCGGGGATGGAAGGCCGAAACGCAGGTTACTGCATGCGCACATACGCCTCGCGCGCGGCCCCCACCGATACGTAGCGGATGGGGCAGCGCACGCTCTCTTCCAGCAGCGCGATGTAGTCAAGCGCCGCCTGCGGAAGCTCCTGTCTTGCGCGGCAGCCGGAGATATCCTGCTGCCAGCCCGGCACGTAGGTGATGACGGGCTTGGCGCGCTCCAGCGCCGCGCCCACCGGAAAGTCGTCCACGATCTGCCCGTCCACCTCGTAGTGCATGCACACCGGAATGCGCGCGTGGCCTGAAAGGATGTCCAGCTTGGTCAGCGCCAGCATATCCGCGCCCTGCACGCGCACCCCGTAGCGCGATGCCACCGCGTCAAAGGGACCCACGCGGCGCGGGCGGCCCGTTGCCGCGCCGTACTCCCCTCCTGCGCGGCGCAGCTGCTCTGCCTCCTGGCCGGACAGCTCGCAGGTGAAGGGCCCCTCCCCCACACAGGTGGAATACGCCTTCATGATGCCGATGGTGCGATCCAGCCTGCGGCCCGGGATGCCCGCGCCGATGGGGCCGTAAGCCGCGATGGTGGAGGAAGAGCTGGTGTAAGGGTAGATGCCAAAGTCAATGTCGCGCAGCGCGCCCAGTTGGGCCTCGAACAGGATTTTTTTGTCCGCCGCGGCGGCCTGCTCCAGATACGCGCCGCAATCGCAGATGTAATCCGTAAAGGGCAGGCCGAACGTTTCCAGATAGCCAAGCACGTCCTCCACTTTGACGGCGGGGGCGCGGTAGCCACCCTGGATCATCAGGTTTTTCCATTCCACAATGCCCGCAAGGCGCGCTTTCAGCGCATCGATCTGCAGCAGGTCGCCCATGCGGATGCCCTTTTTTAAGTATTTATCGCCGTACACCGGCGCGATGCCCCGGCGGGTGGAGCCGTACTTGGCGTCCCCCAAACGGTCCTCCTCCAGCACGTCCTGCGATACATGGTAGGGCAGACAGATGATGGCCCGATCGCTGATCTTAAGGTTGTCGGGCGTGATGCGCACTCCCGCACTTTTGAGCCGCTGCGTCTCATGCGTCAGATGCTCCAGGTCGATCACCATGCCGTTGCCCATGACGTTCACCACATCGGGCCGCAGGATGCCCGAGGGCAGCAGGTTGAGCACAAATTTCCCCTGCGGGTTGATGACGGTGTGGCCCGCGTTGTTGCCCCCCTGGTAGCGCACCACGATGTCGTAATCCGCGCTGAGCAGATCCACCATGCGGCCCTTGCCCTCGTCGCCCCAGTTGATGCCCACGATCGCTGTTAACATGTAAGTGTTTCCTCCTTATTCTCCGGCGTGCCTGATGCCCAATATGGACAGCTCCTTATCGTTCAACCCCACGCCGCGCAGCATCAGGCGGTTGCCCCGCAGCGATTCGATGGCGTTGATGCCCATACCACCCATCATTTCCTGAATTTCATGTTTCCATGCCGTGACCAGGTTACAGAGCCGCTGGCTGGCCACATCCGGGTCGAGCCGCTTGACCAGCGCGGGCCGCTGGGTGGCGATGCCCCAGTTGCAGTTGCCCGCCTGGCAGCTACGGCACAGGTGGCAGCCCATTGCAAGCAGCGCGGCGGTGGCGATGTACACCGCGTCCGCGCCTAGGGCGATGGCCTTGACCACATCCGCGCTGGAGCGGATGGAGCCGCCCACTACCAGGGAGACGTCCTGGCGTATGCCCTCCTGGCGCAGCCGCGCGTCCACCGCTGCCAGCGCCAGTTCAATGGGGATGCCCACATTGTCGCGGATGCGGGTGGGCGCGGCGCCCGTGCCCCCGCGAAAGCCGTCGATGGCGATGATGTCCGCGCCGCTGCGCGCGATGCCGCTTGCAATGGCGGCCACGTTGTGCACAGCGGCGATCTTGACGATGACGGGCTTGCGGTAGCCAGTCGCTTCCTTTAGAGAATAAACCAACTGCCGCAAATCTTCAATGGAATAGATGTCGTGATGGGGCGCGGGCGAGATGGCGTCGGCGCCCTCGGGGATCATGCGGGTGCGCGATACGTCCCCCACGATCTTTGCCCCGGGCAGATGCCCGCCGATGCCCGGCTTTGCGCCCTGGCCCATCTTGATCTCGATGGCCGCGCCCGCCTCCAGAAAATCCGGGTGCACGCCGAAGCGGCCGGAAGCCACCTGCACGATGGTGTGGGGCCCGTATTGATAGAAGTCCTCGTGCAGGCCCCCCTCGCCCGTGTTATAGTAGGTGCCAAGCTGTGTGGCTGCGCGCGCCAGGCTCGCGTGCGCGTTGTAGCTGATGGAGCCGTAGCTCATCGCGGAAAATAGGATGGGCACGTCCAGCTGCAGCTGGGGGGGCATATCGCGCACGATATTGCCCTGACTGTCGCGCGTGATATGCTGGGGCTTTTTGCCCAGAAACGTGCGCGTCTCCATGGGCTCGCGCAGCGGGTCGATGGAGGGGTTGGTCACCTGGGAGGCGTTGATCAGTATCCGATCCCAGTACACGGGATAGGGCTGCGGGTTTCCCATGGAGGAGAGCAGCACGCCGCCCGAGGCCGCCTGGCGGTAGACCTCGCGGATGGTATCGCCCGGCCAGTTGGCGTTGCTTTTAAACGTATTGCTGCTTTTGACCACCTTCAGCGCGCGGGCGGGGCACAGCACCACGCAGCGCTGGCAGTCCACACACCTGGCGTCGTCGGCCAGCATGCAGCCGCGCGCTTTGTCGTAGCTGTGCACCCCGTTTGCACACTGGCGCGCGCACAGCTGGCAGCGCGTGCAGCGCGCGTCATTGCGCACAATCTCATAATCCGGATACATGTAGTCCATCGCCATCAGCGCGCACCTCCCCCGTTTACACGCACAATCACCGGCTCGCCGCCGGCGGGCGACCATACGCGCGCAAGCTTTGGCGCGACGGCCCGTATGGCGCACTCCTCGCTGGCCATGTAGACCATATCGCCCTGCTCCCCCACCACCATGGAACGAAGCTTCAGCCGGTCATTGAGCGCCATCAGCCCCCCGTCAAACCCCACCAGGATGGAGAAGGGCCCGCAGATCAGCAGGCTGGAGAATGCGCCGCGCAGGTACGCAAGGCGCGCGCGTTCCTCCTCGGCCTTTCGGTCGATCTCGCTCCAGAAGGGCGCCGCGATGACGTCCGCGATCTCCTGGAGCGAAAGCCCCTGCCTGCGGCGCAGGTAGTCGATCATGTAGCAAATGACCTCCGTATCGGTCAGCAGCGTGCAGCTGTAGCCGTACATCTCGATGCAACGGCGGTTGGCGTCGTAGGAGGATATCTCCCCGTTGTGCACCACGGAAAGGTCCAGCAGCGCAAACGGGTGCGCACCGCCCCACCAGCCCGGGGTGTTGGTGGGGTAGCGGCCGTGCGCCGTCCAGCAGTAGCCCGCGTACTCGTCCAGCCGGTAGAACGCGCCCACGTCCTCGGGGTAGCCTACTGCCTTGAACACCCCCATGTTCTTGCCCGAGGAAAACACGTACGCGCCCTGCACGCTGGTGTTGATGTGGATCACGCAGCGCGCGGTGAACGTCCGTTCATCGAGCTGGCTTTCGGCAAGTTTGGTGTGCAGGGGATTGACAAAATAGCGCCAGATCAGCGGCTCGTCGGTGATCTGCGGCATCTTGCGCGTGGGGATCTTGCTGAGGTTGACCACGTCAAAATGCCGGTCCAAAAACCGCTCGCACGCCTGGCGCGCCTCGGTGCTGTCATAGAACACGTGCAGCGCGTAGGCGTCCTTGTACTCGGGGTAGATGCCGTAGCCCGCAAACCCGCCGCCCAGGCCGTTGGAGCGCTCGTGCATGGTGGCGATGGACGCCATGATGGCCTCCCCGCTGAAGCGGCGCCCCTCTCTGGAAATCATGCCCGCAATCGCGCAGCCCGACGGGATGCGCACCTGACCTTCTCGCAGCACTTGCAATCCTCTCCTTTTTTGTGCAAGAACCATAAAAAAGGCGTCCACCTCTGCCGCCGTAGCTGTTACGCATACAGCGGCAGGGATGAACGCCTTTGTTCAAGCACGTTTACTATACACCGGCCGCGGGAGTGTTGTCAACCAAAAACAGAAACAAATTGCGCACAACTTGCAAAAAAGTCGCGCGCACGCGTTATTTAATGGTGGCAACCGCATCATGCCGCAATATGATCGCTCCCATCCTGCAAAAAAGGAGAAAAAAGCATGCAAAACCTCTTGACAGCGCGCCTGCAACTGCGCTAAACTTGTGCCATCAACAGCAAAGGCGCTGTGGGTGCAATGCCCGCAGCGCTTTTTTTGTTGGCGCGCCGCGCCCCCTGGGCGCGGGCAAAACCGCTAAGGAGGTACAGCCATGAGCAGCGTAACCGAACGATTTGGATGCATGGTGTTCAACGATGCCGTGATGCGCCAGCGTTTGCCCAAAGAGACCTATCGATCGCTCAAGCGCACCATCGAGGAGGGCCGCCGCCTGCAGCGCGATGTTGCCAACGTGGTGGCGAGCGCCATGAAGGACTGGGCAATCGAGAAGGGGGCGACCCACTATACCCACTGGTTCCAGCCCATGACGGGCGTCACCGCCGAGAAGCACGACAGCTTCATCTCCCCCACCGGCGACGGCCGGGTGATCATGGAGTTTTCGGGCAAAGAGCTTATCCGGGGTGAGCCGGACGCCTCCAGCTTCCCCTCCGGCGGCCTGCGCGCCACCTTCGAGGCCCGCGGCTACACCGCCTGGGATCCCACCAGCTACGCCTTTATTAAAGATAAGACGCTCTGCATCCCCACGGCCTTCTGCTCCTACGGCGGCGAGGCACTGGATAAAAAGACCCCGCTTTTGCGCTCCATGGAGGCGATCAACTGCCAGGCGCTGCGCATACTGCGCCTGTTTGGCACCGACGCCGCGCGCGTCAGCACCACGGTGGGCCCCGAGCAGGAGTATTTCCTGGTGGATAAAGCGCTCTACAGGGCCCGCAAGGACCTGGTCTACTGCGGGCGCACCCTCTTGGGCGCCAAGCCCCCCAAGGGCCAGGAGATGGAGGACCACTACTTTGGCGTGATCAAGCCCCGCGTGGCCGCCTTTATGCACGACTTGAACGAGGAACTGTGGCAGCTGGGCATTCTGGCCAAAACAGAGCACAACGAGGTAGCCCCCGCGCAGCACGAGCTTGCGCCCATCTTTACCACCACCAACATCGCTGCCGACCACAACCAGCTGACGATGGAGGTCATGAAAAAAGTAGCGGACCGCCACGGCCTTGCCTGCCTGCTGCATGAAAAGCCCTTTGCGGGCGTCAACGGTTCGGGCAAGCACAACAACTGGTCCATCTCCACCGACACCGGCGCCAACCTGCTGGAGCCGGGCGATTCGCCCCGCGAGAACGCACAGTTTCTCACCTTTTTGCTGGCGGTCGTCAAGGCGGTGGACGAATACCAGGACCTGCTGCGCGTCTCGGTGGCCAGCGCGGGCAACGACCACCGCCTGGGCGCCAACGAGGCGCCGCCGGCCATCGTATCGATGTTTGTGGGCGAGGAGCTCGCGCACGTGCTGGATGCCGTGGAGCATGGCGGCGCCTACGATGGCGAGCAGAAGCACGACCTGAAGATCGGCGTGCACGTGCTTCCCCGCTTTGCGCGCGACACCACCGACCGCAACCGCACCTCCCCCTTTGCCTTTACGGGCAACAAGTTTGAGTTCCGCATGCTGGGCGCCTCGCTGTCCGTCTCCGGCCCCAACGTGGTGCTCAACACCATCGTGGCTGATGCGCTGTGCGCCTTTGCCGACCGCCTGGAGGGCAGCGGCGAACACTTTACCGAGGAGCTCAACGCCCTGCTCGTCCAGACGCTGCGCGATCACAAGCGCATCATCTTCAACGGCAACAACTACGCGGACGAGTGGGTCAAGGAGGCCGAATCGCGCGGCCTGCGCAACCTGAAGTCCACGCCCGAGGCGCTGCCCTGCCTGATCAGCGAGAAGAACATCCGCCTCTTTACCAAGCACAAGGTGTTTAGCGAGACGGAGATGCGCGCCCGCTACGAGATCCTGCTGGAAAACTACGCCAAAACGCTGCACATCGAGGCGCTCACTATGCTGGAGATGGTCAAGCGCGATATCATCCCTGCGGTAATGAAGTACACCCGCGCGCTTGCCGAGACGGCCATGAGCAAGCGTGCCGTCAGCGCCGAGCTCCCCTGCACGCTGGAGGAGGCGCTGGTGCGCAAGCTCGCCAGGCGCGCGGACTGCCTCTACAAAAAGACCGAGGCGCTCGATGCGCTGATGCTGCAGGTGAAGGACCACGCATCGCCGCAGGACGCGGCCAGCTTTTATCACGACAGCGTCCTCGCCGCCATGCAGGAGGTGCGCGCCGTCGTGGACGATCTGGAGACGCTCGTGGGCGAGGCTTACTGGCCGCTGCCCACCTACGGCAGGCTCCTCTTCAGCGTGTAAGGCGCGAATCGCGCCTGCCCGCGCATCTGTAACCGCGAACGCTGCTATACGATACCGCATCCCGCGCCGCAGTCTTTGCAGCGGTTCCTTGGGATGGCACAAAGACGTGCATATGTGCGCCATACAGCTTGGCGCGGGCATACGCGCGTCTTTTTAATCCCATACAAATCTCATCTGCGAACTTCTATCGATCTGCAAAAGGGGGAATCTCCATGTTTTCATCCGCGGACACCATCTGGGTACTGCTGGGCGCCGCGCTGGTCTTCTTCATGCAGGCGGGCTTCGCCATGGTCGAAACTGGCTTTACCCGCGCGAAAAACGCAGGCAACATCGTCATGAAAAACCTGATGGATTTCTGCCTGGGCACGCCCATCTTCTGGCTGGTGGGCTTCGGCGTCATGTTTGGCGTGGGCAACGGCTTTTTCGGCTGGCTGGATCCCATGGTACAGGCAGACTACAGCTTTCTGGGCCTCTCGGTGCCCCAACCGGTATACCTGATCTTCCAGACCGTGTTCTGCGCTACGGCCGCCACCATCGTCTCGGGGGCCATGGCCGAGCGCACCAAATTCGTCTCCTACTGCCTCTACTCCATCGCCATCTCGGCGATCGTCTACCCCATCTCAGGCCACTGGATTTGGGGCGGCGGCTGGCTGCAGCAACTTGGTTTTCACGACTTTGCCGGTTCCACCGCCGTGCACATGGTAGGCGGCGTGGCCGCGCTGGTGGGTGCCAAGATGTTGGGCCCCCGCATCGGCAAGTACGATAAGCACGGCAAACCCCGCGCCATTTTAGGCCACAGCCTGACGCTGGGCGCGCTGGGCGTATTCATCCTGTGGTTCTGCTGGTTTGGCTTCAACGGCACCTCTACCGTCAGCGCCACCGGCGATGCGGTGCTCACCAGCATGGGTTCTATCTTTGTCACCACCAACATGGCGGCGGCCACAGCCGCCATCTCTGCCATGCTCATCACGTGGGTCCGCTATAAAAAGCCCGACGTCTCCATGACCCTCAACGGCGCGCTGGCGGGCCTTGTGGCCATCACCGCGGGCTGCGACATGGTCAGCCCCCTGGGCGCGGCCATCATCGGCCTGGTCGCGGGCGCCATCGTGGTGTTCGGCATTGAATGCATCGATAAGGTGTGCAAGATCGACGACCCTGTCGGCGCCATTGGCGTGCACGGCTTCTGCGGCGCGGCGGGCACGCTGATGGTGGGCCTGTTCGCTACCGACGGCGGTCTGCTCTACGGCGGGGGCGGACGCATGCTGGGCGTACAGGCGCTGGGCGTGGCGTCGGTCGCCGCCTGGGTGGTGGTCACGATGCTGATTATCTTTACTCTCATCAAAAAGACCATCGGCCTGCGCGTCTCTGAGGCGGAGGAGATCGCCGGGCTGGACATCGAAGAGCACGGCCTTGCCTCGGCGTACGCGGACTTTATGCCCACCGGCGTGGGCGCGCTGCACGCTGCCTTGGACGTGCCGGCAGCCGTCTCCCCCGCTATGGCGCCCACCGTGCCGCCTGCGCAGGCCATCGACGTGCGGCATATCACCAGAGAAGCACTGGACGACACACCCAAAATGACCCACATCACCATGATCATCAAGCAGAACAAGTTCGAGGCCCTCAAGGAGGCCATGAACCGCATCGGCGTCACCGGCATGACCGTCACGCAGGTGATCGGCTGCGGCATACAGAAGGGGCGCAGCGAATATTACCGCGGCGTGCCCATGGACGTCAACCTGCTGCCCAAGGTGCAGGTGGAGATGGTGGTCTGTAAGATACCGGTGCGCACGGTCATCGACACGGCCAAACAGGTACTTTACACTGGTCACATCGGCGATGGCAAGATCTTTGTCTACAACGTGGAAAACGTCATCAAGGTGCGCACTGGCCAGGAGGGCTGCGACGCCCTGCAGGACGACGCGTAAACATCCTCGCTTTTTTAGCGACGCAAAGCACCCGGCCCCCGCCGATCGGCGGGGGCCGGTTGCCTTTTTGATGCCTTCCCCTTCCCGCGCGCGCAGCACGGCCCGCTGGGTCTCCAGATCCGCCGCATTCTGCGCGGGCGTTTTGGTGGGGTCCCCCAGCGCGTAGTGCGCGCAGGGCAGCTGCGCACACCGGCCGCAGTGGGCAAGCTTCTTCTCCGCGACGCAGCAGGCGTAGATGCCGCAGACATCCTCTCTTGTGTAGGTGAGCCAGAAGGGCTTACCCGCGATTGCTTGGCAGCCCCCGCAATCCGCGGGATAATAGGGGCACGCGCCGCAGTCCACGCCGCAGCAGGTGACGCGCTTCTCCATATACTGCCCTCCTTTTTTTCGCGGTTCAGGCGTTTTCGTCGGCCGCACGCCGCCGCTTGAAAAAACCCGCAATAGCGTGTACATTGAACGTAGACCTTTTTTCGCCCCGCACGGCGCAAGGTCCAAGGAGGATGCCTCATGCGTAAACGTGCAGCCCTCGCGCTGCTGCTGGCCGCGCTGCTGGCGCTTATGTCCGCGTGCGCGCCGGCGCAGCAGGACGTGGATTTGACCAGCGTCTCCATCGACAACATCCCGCTGGGCGCGCCCATCGACCACATCGATCTGTCCAAGTACACGCCCCTTCCCCAGCCAGGGCCGGAGGCGCAGAACACATACGTCTTCAAACAGCTGCGGCTCTTTACGGATGGCGGCGGGCGCCTGCGCGCCATCTGGGCGGACACCGCCCAGGTGCAGCTGGGCATGCGCTACGGCAAAAACCCGCGCGATATCCGCGCGGTCAAGATGCTGCTGGGCGAGACGGGGCAGGACGCCTGGCACGACCAGGCCGCTGGTATGCGCAGCATGACGTACACCGACGCGCGCCACAACATCACCGCTACATTTATCTACCGGCAGAGCGACGGCAGGCTGACGCAGGTCATACTGCAGGGCTGAAAAGGCGTTTTGTGGTGCGGCGTCCCATCAAACGGACGCCGTTTTTTATGCCCGCGCCTGCCGCCATACGTCCGCCACGGCCTGCGCCAGCCGCAGGGCCGTCCCCTGCTCCAGCGCCATCACCCGTCCATGGTAGGGGAAGTAGATCAGATACGACCACAGCACCTCATAACCGCCCTGGGCATATGCTTTTGCCGTGGGCAGGTAGCCGCTGCAGCCATTGGTATAGCCGCCGAAGAACACCCGATCGCTGCCCGCGCGCGCTGCGGCGTCCAGCGCGATGGCGTTCATGGCCTCCTCCGCCACGCCGCAGAGGCAGCCGTCATTCAGGATCAAATACTGCACCTCCAGCGCGTTCTGTTGGCGGGTGATTCCCGCGCGCTGCAGGCGCGCCACCTCCGAAAGCCACGCCGCACCGTCGATGTGCGCCATCTCCCACGCCTCTTTGGCGATGGCGTGGGCGCGCGCGGTATCAGGCACCTCCGAAAAAAACAGCTGCCGCTGCGAGAACATGCGCAGGCGCACGATGGGCGCGGGCTGGGCCTGCGCGCAGGCGGCGCGCACCGTCTGGGCGATCGCGTGGGCCATGGCCTCCAGCGCGCGGTTGCGCTGCGCGGCATCGCGCGCAATCTGCGCCTGCGATCGGGGGGTGCGCGCCGCCTCGTAGGCGTGCTCCTCCAGATAGAGCGCGTTTTCCTGCTGAAAGCGCGGCCGCACATCGCCCGAGGCGCCCTGTGTCAGCATTGCCATGCAGCGGTGCTGGCGCGTAAGCAGCGCGCGCGCCACGCCGAAGTAATCGGGCGAGACGGCCAGATTATCACTGCACACCACATTTGCGTGGGCGGTAAGGCGCACAAGCAGCAGCTTTTCCCTGCCCGTGCCGGCCTCCACCGCGCGCAGCACGCCCACGCGCCGGTCAAGCGGGCCGTCCGCGTCGCGGCGGTTGACCCCGATATCCGCGCGCGCCACGCCCCAGCCCGCGTGCACAGGTTCCATATCCCGCTGCGCCGCGCGCACCGCCGCGAGCACCCGCTGGCACACCAGCTGGTAGTACGCTGGCTCCGCAGCCGCGTTGGGCGCGCTGTGGGTGTGGGAAAAGCACAGCATCACCTGCTGCGCCTGGGCGCCCAGGGCGCGGGCAACCTGCGCGCGCAGCTGGTTGGAAAGGGCCACCGTAAAGCCCAGGCTGTCGATGGCGACAATGCAGGCATAATCCCCTTGCGCGCGCCACAGCGCCACCTGCGCGATAAGGGGGGCCAGCACGCCGCGCGCACGGTTATCCGGCCGGTCAAAGCCCACCAGCAGCGTGGATGCCTGCGGCGTGATATCCGCCTGCGCGCATCCCAAATATACCTGCTGATCTGACATAGCGCCACCTGCCCCCTTTGCTGATACGTGCATATTGCTACCAGCGTAGCAAAAAATCCCTTGGCGCGCAAGGCGCGCAAAAAAAGCCCCCGTGGCGCGGCCCAGCGCAGGCGGAGGCTTTTTGCATACGTTTTTGTTTCCTTTAATTAATCCCTAATTCTGCCCGCGGGCAAGCGCCCGCTCCAATAGCGCGCGCAGCACAGCCGGGTCGGCCATGCCACCGGTCTGCTTCATCGCCTGGCCGATCAGCGCGCCGATGGCCTGCCGTTTGCCCGCGCGAAAATCCGAGACGGAGCGTGCGTTTGCCGCCAGCACCGCCTCCACCACGGGGGCAAGCGCCGCCTCGTCGCTGACCTGCCACAGGTTGCGCGCCGCGATGAGCGCCTCGGGGTCCCCGTCTTGCGCCCAGAGCATGCCCACCACGCGCTTTGCGGTGGCGCTGTTGATGCGCCCCGCCTCCAGCAAGTCTGCCACGCGCGCCAGATGCGCCGGCGCGATGGGGATGGCGCCATCCTCCTGCGGCAGCAGGCGGAACACCTCCGAAAGCATCAGGTTGGCGAGCGTTTGGGGCGCGCGCGTGCACGCAGCGGCCGTCTCAAAGTAGTCCGCGATCTGTCGCTGCGCCACCAGCACCTCCGCGTCAGCGGGGCGCAGGCCGTATGCTGCAACGTACTGCGCCTTGCGCGCGTCGGGCAGCACAGGGATGGTGCTTCGCACGGCCTCGATCTGCTCCGGCTCCAGTACGATGGGCACCAGGTCCGGATCGGGAAAATAGCGGTAGTCGTTGGCGTCCTCCTTTTTGCGCATGGCGTGCGTCCTACCCGTGGCCTCGTCGTAGCGGCGGGTCTCCTGCACGATTTCCTCGCCCGATTCGATGGCCTCCACCTGGCGCGCAAATTCATAGGCGATGGCCTTTTGGATGAACGCAAAGGAGTTGAGGTTTTTCATCTCGGTGCGGGTGCCCAAAAGTGTATCCCCCTTTTTGCGCACCGAAAGGTTGACGTCGCAGCGCAGGGAGCCCTCCTGCATCCTGCAGTCTGACACGCCGATGTAGCGCATGATTGCGCGCAGCTTGCGCACGTAGGCCGCCGCCTCCTCTGCCGAGCGGATGTCCGGCTCCGAGACGATCTCGATCAGGGGCACGCCGCAGCGGTTGTAATCGCACAGCGTCCCCTCCTGCGTGTGCACCAGCTTTCCCGCGTCCTCCTCCAGGTGGATGCGGGTGATGCCGATGGTCTTTGCGCCTGCGGCCGTCTCGATATCCAGGTGCCCGCCGCTGCACAGCGGCAGGTCGTACTGGGAGATCTGGTACGCCTTGGGCAGGTCCGGATAAAAATAGTTTTTGCGATCCATTTTGGCGTACGGCGCAATGGTGCAGCCCGTGGCCAGTCCCGCCTTGAGGGCGTACGTCACCGCGGTACGGTTGAGCACCGGCAGCGTGCCGGGCATGCCCATGCACACCGGACAGCACTGGGTGTTGGGCGCGGCGCCGAAGGCCGTGGAGCAGCCGCAGAAGATCTTGCTTCTGGTTTTCAGTTCCACATGCACTTCCAGGCCGATGACCATCTCATAATCGTTACGCATGCGCGCCTCCTTCTGCCAAAGCCGCCTCCAGCGCGGCGCCCGCCTGGTAAAGGCGGTGCTCGCTCTGCGCGGGGCCGATCAGCTGCAGGCCGATGGGCAGGCCGCCCTCGTCCCTGCCGCAGGGCATTGCGAGCGCCGGCAGCCCCGCGATATTGACGGGCACGGTGTAGATATCCCCCATGTACATCTCCAAGGGGCTTTGCGTCTTTTCGCCGATGCGGTACGCCGTGGTAGGCGCAACCGGTGCTAATATCATATCACTTTGGGCAAAGATCCGGTCAAAATCCTGCACGATGCGGGTGCGCGCCTGCAGCGCTTTTTTGTAGTAAGCGTCGTAATACCCCGCGCTGAGCACAAAGGAGCCCAGCATGATGCGGCGCTTGACCTCGGGACCGAACCCCTCGGAGCGGGAGCGGCAATAAATCTGCGCAATGTCCTCGCTTTCCCCGGCCCGAAAGCCGTACTTGACGCCGTCAAAGCGGGCCAGGTTACTGGAGGCCTCCGCGCTGGAGAGGATGTAGTAGGCGGGCAGCGCGTTTTTGATGGTGGGCATGGAGGCATCCACAATGCACGCGCCCATGGCCTCTAGCTTGCGCGCGGCCGCAAACACGCAAGCGCGGATATCCGTGCGCAGGCCCTCGTCATAATACTCCCTGGGCAGGGCGATGCGCAGGCCCGCGATGTCGCGGCCGATGTCCCGCGCGTAGTCCCCCGCTTCACGCTTGAGGCTGGTGGCGTCGCGCGCGTCCCAGCCAGCGATGGCGCCCAGCACCAGCGCGTTATCGTGCACATCGCGCGTCAGCGGGCCGATCTGGTCCAGGGAGCTTGCAAAGGCCACCAGCCCGTAGCGGGATACCGTGCCGTAGGTGGGCTTCATGCCCACCACGCCGCAGAATGCGGCAGGCTGGCGGATGGAGCCGCCCGTATCGGAGCCCAGCGCAACGGCAGCCTCTTTGGCCGCCACCGCCGCCGCACTGCCGCCCGAGCTGCCCCCGGGCACGCGCGCGGTATCCCAGGGGTTATGCGTCACCTGAAAATAGGAGTTCTCCGTGGTGGAGCCCATGGCAAACTCGTCCATGTTCAGCTTTCCCAGCATCACGCAGCCCGCCTCGTTTAAGCGCGTCACCGCCGTCGCGTCGTAGGGGGGCACAAACTGCGCCAGCATGCGGGAGGCGCATGTGGTGGGCACGCCACGCGTGCACATGTTGTCCTTGATCGCGCAGGGCACCCCCGCAAGGGGGGAAGGCGCCTCGCCCGCGGCGCGCGCCGCGTCCACGCGCGCGGCGTGGGCCAGCGCCGCGTCGGCCGTCACGTGCAGGTACGCGCCGATGCGCTTCTCTTCCCGCTCGATCTGCGCCAGATAGCATTCCGTCACCTCACGCGCGGACAGTTCTCTTTTTTGAAGCGCCGCAGCCAGCGCGCAGGCGGATAGTTCCAGTATCTCCTGTCTCATTGCGCCTCCTCCTTTCACTCCACCACCCGGGGCAGGGCGATCATGCCCTCGCGCGCGCTGGGCGCGCCCGCAAGCAGCGCCTCGCGCGCAGCGCTGGGCTGCACCACATCCTCGCGGTACACGTTTTTGATAGGCAGCACGTGCGCGGTGGGCGCGATGCCCTGGGTATCAAGCTGTTCAAGTTGCTGGGCAAATGCCACGATCTCAGATAAATCTTTTTTCATGGCTGCTTTTTCTTCGTGCGAAAGCGTCAGCTGCGAGAGCTTTGCCACGTAATCTACGTCGATCTGCACCGCACTTTGCGCCTTGCGCCCGCCCGCGGGGCGTTCCTCAGAGGCGCCTTGACACGCCAGCGCCAGCTCGGCCAGCTGGGAGGGGGCCACCGCGTCCGGCGCGCCGGTCAGCGGGCAGGAGGCGTCCTTGAGCTTGGGGAAAGCGATGACCTCGCGCAGGCTGGGCGCGCCCAGCAGCAGCATGGCCAGCCGGTCCAACCCGAAGGCAAAGCCCCCGTGGGGCGGCGTGCCGTAGCCGAGGGCGCGCACCATAAAGCCAAAGCGCGCCGCAATCTCCGCCTCGCCTATGCCCAGCGCTGCAAACATGCGCTGCTGCAGCGCGGCGTCATGGATGCGGATGCTTCCGCTGCCCAGCTCCACGCCGTTGAGCACCACATCGTAGGCCTGGGCGCGCACGCGCGCGGGGTCGCTGGCGAGGTAGGGCACATCCTCTGGATAGGGCATGGTGAAGGGATGGTGCGTCGATACAAAGCGGCCCTCCTGTTCGGAATACTCGAACTGGGGGAATCCCGTCACAAAGAGAAAGACGTCTTCCTCCCCGCGCAGGCCCATCAAATCCGCGATATCCAGGCGCAGGCCGCCCAGCGTGCGCCGCACGCAGGCAAGCGTGTCGGCGCAAAAGAGGATGAAGTCCCCCGCCGCGCCCCCGCAGGCGGCGATGATGGCATCCAGCTCCGCGGGGGTGAAATACTTGGTCAAAATGGAGTAGTACGCGCCATCCGGCTTGATGGCGATCCACGCCATGCCGCGCGCGCCGTAGCGCCGCGCCCTTTGCGTGAGCTCCTCAATGGTGGCGCGGGAGAAGTCCGCGCCCCCCTTGACGCACAGCGCGCGCACCACGCCCCCCTTGTCCGCCACGCTGCGGAACACCTCAAAACCGCACGCGCGGGCGATGGGCGTGATATCCACAATGGGCAAATCGAAGCGCAGATCGGGTTTGTCGCTGCCGTAAACGTCCATGGCGTGCTGCCAGGTCATGCGGATAAAGGGATCCTGGATCATTTTGCCCGTCATTTCCCGGTAAATATGCTTGAACATGCCCTCCAAATGCTGCAAAACGTCCTCCTGCTCCACAAAGGACATCTCCATATCCACCTGTGTGAACTCGGGCTGGCGGTCGGCGCGCAGGTCCTCGTCGCGGAAGCAGCGTGCGATCTGGTAGTATTTATCCAGCCCCGCCACCATCAGCAGCTGTTTGAAGATCTGCGGCGACTGGGGCAGCGCGTAGAAGCTGCCCGGGTGCACCCGGCTGGGCACCAGATAATCGCGCGCGCCCTCGGGCGTGCTCTTGGTCAATTGGGGCGTCTCCACGCAGATGAAGCCTTCCTCATCCAAGTACTGCGCCACGCAGCGCTGTAGCGCCGCGCGAAAGCGCAGGTTGCGCTGCATGACGGGGCGGCGCAGGTCCAAATAGCGGTAGGCCAGGCGCAGCTCCTGGCGCACCTGCACATCGTCCGTGGGTGAGAAGGGGAGCGCGCGCGCCTCGGAAAGCACGCGCAGCGACTGGGCGCGCAGCTCGATGGCGCCGGTTTTGATGGCGGGGTTGTACGTCTCGGCATCGCGCACGCAGATGGGCCCCGTCACCGCGACCACGGACTCGTTTTTCACGCCCTCGGCCAGCGCAAAGTCATCCGCGCCTAAGCCCGCGGCGTTGCACACCACCTGCAGCGTGCCTTCCCGATCCCGCACATCCAGAAAGATCACGCCGCCCATGTCCCGCTTGGTCTGTACCCAGCCCATAGCGGTGGCAAGCGTACCTACGTCCTCTTGCGTGAACGCGCCGCAGTATTTGGTTCTCTTCATACGCACAAGCCTCCCTTTTGTCTCGCTGCCGCGCCAGCGGGGACCGGCCATAAAAAAACGCTTTCCATCCCCCTGGCTTTGATTGCCAAGGGGACGAAAAGCGTCATTGCTTCAGCCGTTCGTGGTGCCACCCCAAGTTTTGCATCCCGCGCGCCGCGCAGGCGATGCACTCGTTGACCGGACACGGGCGCGCTCTTGTATGCGCCGATGCCCTGCGGCTGTAACGCGCCGCGCGCGGCCCACCCTACTTGCCCGCGCGATCGCGGCGTTCAGGCGGCAACTCCGGGCTGTTCTTCCATGCGGGCGGCAGGCCTTGCCAGCGCTTTCAGCCAAGGGCGCGGCTCTCTTCTCAGGCTGCATGATGCCGATGTACTCGTCCCATCATCGTCTTTGCATAAAGGCAATATTCTCTTTTGTCTTTTTATTATACGTCCGCGCGAGGGAAAGTCAAGGTTTTTCCGCGCCGATATGCAAGATACTTCCCCCGGCACGTCCGTTTTATGCGGTTTTCGCCGCAGAGGCGCGGCGCACCCTGCAACTTTTTTACGCAAAGCTGCGCAGCAGCATGGCGTACGCGTTTTCCATGGCGCGCGCGCAGCACGCCTGCGTATCAGGCACCTGCGCGTCCCTCCCGCCGCAGAGCACGGCAACAAACCCCATCAGCGCCCCCGCCAGCGCCTGGCGGGCATAGGCGCGGTCCGTAAAGGCGATCACCTGCTGGCGCGCGCCCGCATCCAGCAGCGCGTCAAGCATGCGCGTGATGCGCGCCCTGTTTTCCCCCATCAGCGCCGCGCTGCTTTGGCGCAGATGGCTGGGCCCGCCGCCGGAGGACATGCTGAAACCCAGCAGGCGCAGCATCACGTTTTTGTGCTGCAGCATGCCCTGGACGACCTGCATGGCGGCGTACACCTGCGCCTGAAACGCCGCCTGCGCCTCGATGGCCTCATCCAGCCGGTCCAGGCACAGCTGGGCGTGGTAAAAGAGGGTCTCTGCGATGATCTGCTCCTTGGAGGTAAAGTAATTGTAGAGCGTGCCCTTGCCGATGCCCGCTGCCTGGGCGATATCCGAGGCCTTGACCGCGGAGAGGTCCGCGCCCTGGCCTACCAGACGCATGGTGCTCTCAAAAATGATCCGTTCTTTTTCACTGTACGCGCGCAGCATCCGGCTCATCCTCCTCGACGGCGGCGTTTTTCATGGGTTTTTTATGCATCATGTCGTACATGATGGGCACGACGAACAGCGTCATGATCGTGGCGTAGGCCAGCCCGCCGATGGTGACCACCGCCATGGGCTGGAGCATCTCCGCGCCCGTGCCCATGCCAAAGGCCAGGGTGGAGAGGCCCAATATCGTGGTCAGCGCCGTCATGAGGATGGGGCGCAGACGGGTCTTGCCCGTGGCAAGCAGCGCCTCGCGCTTTTCCATGCCTGCGCGCCGCAGCTGGTTTACATAATCCACAAACACGATGCCGTTGTTGACGATGACGCCCGAGAGCATCAAAAAGCCCAGCATGGCGATCATGGAAAGCTCCATGCGCGTGGCAAGCAGCGCCAGCAGCCCGCCCGTAAATGCCAGCGGGATGGTGAACATCACGATAAAGGGGTCTTTGAAGGACTGGAACTGCGCCACCATGATCATGTAGATAAACACGATGGCGAGCAGCACCATCTTGATAAGCTCCCCCAGCGTCTCGTTGATGGTCTCGCTCTCGCCGCGCAGGGCCACGGTGTAGCCCGCGGGCGCCTGGTAGGCGGCCAGCGCCTTTTCCAGATCGCGGCTGACCAGGCCGATGTTGTGGTCCTCGTCGATTTCCGCGGTGACGCGCAGGGTGCGCTTCTGGTTGTCGCGGCGGATGGAGGTGGGGCTCTGCTTGGTATCGATGCTTGCGATATCGCGCAGGGCCACCTTTTCCTCCTGGCCGTCTCTGGTGCCGGTGATCAGAAGGTCGCCCAGCGTATCGCGCGCTGGCGCGCTGCCCGCGCTGTCGATCACGATGACGGGGTAATCGCCCGCCTCGGCGGCGATGGTGGTGGCGCGCACCTCGTTTTTCAGCGCCGCGCTGACCTGCTGGTACACCTGCGCCACGCTCAGGCCGTACCCGGTGGCCTTGCCCTTATCCACGCTGATGCGGATGTCGTCCGAGGCGTTCTCCAGGCCGTCGGACACGGCGCGCGTTCCCTCTACGCCCGACACAATGCCCGCCACATCCTTGGCGATGCGCTGCAGCTGATCCATATCCTGCCCCTCGATATCCACCTGCAGGCCGCTGCCGGCCAGGGCGGAGATATCCATCTGGGAGGAGGAGACGCGCACCTCGCAGCCGATGTCCCCCGTCTCTTCGTAGATCTGCTGGGCGATCTCTGCGCTGGTGGCGCTGCGGTCCTTTTTGAGGATGACGTAGAGCGAGACGTCGTTGCCTCCGCCTCCGCCCATGATGGTGCCCGAGCCGCCCTGCATGGCGCCCACGGTATCCACGCCCTCGATCTTGAGCAGGCGTTCGGTGGCGGTACTGGCCATCTGGCGGGCCTCGTCGCGCGTGGTTTCCTCATCCATGCCCAGGCTCACAGAGATCTGGTTTCCGTCCGTCTCGGGCATAAAGGCGGTGCCCATGCCCAGCACACCCCAGGCGCTCAGCGCCAGCAGCAGCACCACGGCCGTCAGCACGATTGCCCGGTGCTTCAGCGCGCCTGAGAGTAGCTTCTCATAGCCGCGCACAAAGGCATCAAACCACTTGTGCGTGGCCTTGGGGGGCTTGCGCAGCGTTTTGGATGCAAGGGTGGGCACCAGCGTCAGCGCCACGATCAGGCTTGCAACCAGCGAGTAGGCGATGGTCAGGCCCATATCCGTAAAGAGCTGGCGGGAGATACCCTGGGTAAAGACGATGGGCAAAAACACGCACACCGTGGTGAGGGTGGAGGCGGCAAGCGCCCCAGCCACCTGCGCTGCGCCCTTGACGGCCGCCTCGGCGGCGCGCATGCCGCCTGCGCGCAGGCGGTAGATGTTTTCGATGGCCACGATGCTGTTGTCCACCAGCATGCCCACGCCCAGCGCCAGGCCGGCAAGGGAGATGATGTTCATGGTCACGCCGGTAAAGTACATCAGCGCCACGGCGAACAGCAGGCTGATGGGGATGGAGAGCGCCACGATGAACGTGGGCTTGATATCCCGCAAAAACAGCCACAGGATCAGCACGGCCAGCAGGCCGCCAAAGAGCAGGTTCTGCAGCACCGAGTCGATGACGATGTGGATGTAGACGCCCTGGTCCTGCAGCACGGTCAGGCGCACGTCGCCGTTCTCCGCGCTGATATCGGCCATGGCCTGGTTGAGCTTATCTGAAACCGTGACCGTGGAGGCCACGCTCTGTTTCTGGAAGGTGAGCAGCACGCCGTCGTTGCCGTTGATCTTTGCGTACATCTCGTCCGCGTTGTCCGCGGTCTCTACCGCGGCCACGTCCTGCAGGCGGATATCCCCGATATCCCCCGCGTCGATGTGAAAGAGCACCAGTTCCCCCAGCGCCGCAGGGTTCGTGATGGCGTCGCCCACCTTGACGGGGATGGCGGCCTCTCCCTCGTCAATGGTGCCTGCGGGCATCTCAAAGTTCTGCGCGGCAAGCAGCTGGGCGATGGTATCGCGTGTGATGATCCCCTCCAGGCCCGCCTTTTTGTAGGCCTCGTCGCGCGCGTTTTCAAACTCCCTCTGTTGTTTTTCCAGCTCCATCTCGGCCACCTGCAGCTGCGCGGCCGCCTTGGCAAGCTCCTGTGACATAGTCATCTTGCCCGACTCGATCTGGGTCTGTTTGCCGTCCAAATCCTTCAGCGCGGTCTCCATCTGCGCGATGCCCGCCTCCACCTGGGGCAGCGCCTGCTCGATCTGCGCCTTGGCCTGCTGCAGCTGCTCCACCGTGCCCTTGAGGGTGGGCAGCTGCTCCTTGGCCTCCTTGAGCTTGGCGGTCAGTTCGTCCGGCACGGGCAGATGCTGCGCCTCCAGGCCCGCGACCATCTCCTCCATCTGCGCGATGCCCTGCTCCAGCTGGGCAAGCTGGGGCGCGAGCACCTCCAGCTGACCGGTGATCTGGGGCAGCTGCTCCTGCATATCCTTTTGCTGCTGGC
Source organism: Maliibacterium massiliense (assembly GCF_900604345.1). Taxonomy (GTDB): domain Bacteria; phylum Bacillota; class Clostridia; order Christensenellales; family Maliibacteriaceae; genus Maliibacterium; species Maliibacterium massiliense. The sequence goes on along the minus strand of NZ_LR026983.1, from coordinate 1,379,196 downwards.
GCAGCGCTTCCAGCTGATCTTTGAGCTCTGCGCGGCCGTCGCTCACCTGCGTGCCCGCACCCGCCAGCTGGCCCGTCTGGTTCTTGCTCTGCGCCGCCAGTTCCGCCTTGCCGCGCGCAATCTCGTCGCGCGCCTGGTCCAGCTGCGCCTGCGTCTCGGCCAGCTTCTCGTCCACCGAGGCCAGCACCCTGCGGTTGAGTTCGTCGATCTTGCCCTGGTCCAGCGTGACATTCGCCCGGTTTTCCACCAGGCCCATGGCGCTGACCGAGGCCACACCGTCGATGCGCTCAAAGCGGGGGATGATCTCCTCCTGCACCAGCGCGGAGCTCTGCTTGATGTCCATGCCACTTACATCCACCGCGGCCACCATCACCGGCAGCATGTCGGGGTTCATCTTCATCAGCATGGGCGCGCCCACCGCGTCGTCAAGCTGGGCCTTGACCAGATCGATGTTGCCGCTCATCTCGATCATGGCGCTGTCCATATTGGTGCCCTGCTCAAATTCCAATATCACCATGCTCGCGTTCTCTTGGGAGACGCTATTGATTTCCTTGACGCCGCTGGTGGTGGCAAGCACCTGCTCCATGGGCTTGGTGACGGCCAGCTCCACCTTCTCGGGGCTGGCGCCTGGGTAGGTGGTCATCACCACCACGTAGGGCAGATCCATGTCGGGCAGCAGATCCGCCGTCATGCTGGTATACGAAATGACGCCCAGCAGCATCACCAGAAGCACCGCAATGATGATGGTGAGCGGTTTTTTTACGCTGAATTTGGCAAGCATGGGACCGTTTCCTCCAGATGTCCAAAAATCTGACCGACTGGTCAGTCACCATCCATTATAACGGTGGAATCGGCCCTGTCAATGTGCCCAGGCAAATATGGCAAAAATACGTACAGGCCCCCAACGCGCAACAAAAAAGCGCCGGCCGCCCAAGCGGCGCGGCGATGCCAAGGCCATATGCCGCAAAAGCGCTGCAGCGACGCGTAAACGCCTGCGCGCGGCGCGCCATAAAGGTGCAAAAAGCGCGCGGTCAGACCCCTGTAACGCACTGACCACATGATGCCTGCACGCGGCGTGGCCGGCGGGCGCTACCGCCGATGGGCAGCCCCAGCGGCGCGGCGGTTTTGCGCGGCGTACCCCTCTGCAGTAGAGCGCATGCGACACTGCGGTTTTGCGGAGGCTTCGGCCTCAGCAGAAGATCAGTCCCAACAGCGCGGCGATGCCGATCGTTTTGGGGATGGTGAGCTTGAACTTGACCAGAAGAAACATGATCAGCACCCCGATGAGCACCGGCTGCAGGTAAAACGTGCCCGCGGCGGTGACGTAGTTGGTCAGGCTCAGCGAGTAGCAGGAGGCCACCATCAGCCCGATGCACACCGGACGGATGCCGTACATGGCGTTATCTAGATAGGGGTTATCCTTCAGGCGGCGCATGAAGATGGCCGCGACGATGCACAGCGTCAGCGAGGGCATCATCGCCCCCAGCGTGGCGGACATGGCGCCCAGCAGCCCCGCGGTGCGCATGCCCGCGAACGTGGCGGCGTTGACGCCCAGCGAGCCGGGGGTCATCTCGGCGATGGCCACGATATCCGAGACCTCGGTAAGGGTCATCCAGCCGTGGGCCAGCATCTCCTCATTGATAAAGGGAATCATGCTCTGTCCGCCGAAGGAGCAGAAGCCGATCTGCGTAAACACCCAAAAGAGCTCAAGATAGATCATGCCGCTTCTCCTTTCCGCCGCGGATCAGCAGCCCCGCCACCGCGCCCAGCACGATGATGAGAATGTTGTTGATATTAGTAAAGAGAAACAGGCACAGCGCCACGGCCGCGATCGCCCAGCCCATCCAATCCTGGATGGAGCTCTTTTTGAGGGTGATGCAGGCCGAAAGGATGATGGGCACCACCGAGGCACGCACCCCCACCATGGCCTTGGCAATCCACACATTATCCCGCACTGCGCTGTAGCAGATGGTCACCACCGTCATCACCAAAAAGGCAGGCATCGTCAGCGCTACGGCGGCCAGGATGCCGTAGGCCACCCCGCCCATGTGGTAGCCGAAAATCGCCACGGTGTTGACGATCATGATGCCGGGCAGGCTGCGGCCGATGGAGGCCTGGTCCACCAGGTCCTGCTCGCTGAGCCAGCCGCGCTTTTCCACAAAGTCCCGCTGCATCTGGGCAATGATGCTCCAGCCGCCGCCGAAGGTAAAGGCGCCGATCTTCATCATGACCAGAAACATCTCCAGCCATTTGGGCAGGCGTATTTTCTTTTGCACGTTCAATTCATCTCCTGTGCTGCAAAAACAAAAAATAGAAAAGGGCACATGCGCCCCTTGCTTGCACGGATGCCCCCGCAGGGCCTATTTTTAAGTGTACCACGCCCGCTTGGGGCATACAACGCGCATTATGGAGGCGCGCACCCCGTTTTCATACAGATATCGGGCAGACGCCGCAAATGGGCGATGCAACAATTGACATAAACCAACCAACAAATCATGAAATTTCATGAAATCTATTGAAACAATGCATGCCCCATGGTATGATGGGTGCGATTGGAAAAAGTAGGGCCGGCGCAGGCTGGCCGGCGCGCCGCAGCGCGCTTGACGCGGCAAAGCGCATGCTTTGCAGAAAACGTTCCGTAACGTATCAATAAGGGAGGTTCTTATTCCATTGAGCATTCGAGAACAGATCATGCAGGAGGTGCGCGCCGCCTTCCTGTCCGTGCCTGAGGCGCAGCTTCAGTCCATTGCAAAACGGCTGCTGTGCGCCCACCATATCTTTATGCACGCAAAGGGCAGGGTATTGCCCATGTTCAAGGCATTCTGCGCGCGCGCTTCCGCCCTGGGGCTTCCCATCAGCATTGTGGGCGATATGACCACCCCCAAACTGGTGGAGGGCGACGTGTTTATCTGCGGCGTTTCCTCCGGCGAGCCTTCCTCCTCCCGGCAATTTTTCACCATCGCCCGGCAGTGCGGGGCGTATATCATCAGCTTTGTGGCGGACGCCGCGGGCGAGATGACCCAGCTTTCCGATGAAATCATCCACATTGAGGCGCGCACCATGAACCTGGAGCGGCACGACGTGCCCTCCGCGCAGCCCATGTGCTCCACCTTCGAACAGAACATCCTGCTGACGCTGGACTACCTGGTATTGCTTCTGGCCCGTCAGCTTGACCGCAACATCGCCGGCGCGCAGCTCTCGTGCGCCAACCTGTACTAAAGGAGGCGCACGAGATATGCCCGTTACAAGAGAAGAGATCGCACGCGCGCTGCGCGCATGCGTGCTTGCCGTATCCCAGCAACAGCTCGACGCCATGGCCGCGGCCATACCCGAGGCATCGCGCGTCTATTTCTACGCCCGGGGCCGCCAGATGGATATGCTGGGCACCTTTGCCATGCGCGTACACCACATGGGCTATCGTGTCTACGTGGTGGGCGAGGCGGCGGTGCCGCCTATCGACGCGGGGGACCTGCTCATCTTCAGCGACGGCCGCGGCGATGATGCCATCGTCTCGGTGCAGCTGGACATTGCCCGCAGGGCGGGCGCCAAGCTGTGCTGCCTGAGCGCCTATCCCGCCTCCCCCAACGCCGCACGCAGCGATTTGGTGGTGGAGATCCCCGCTGCCGCGTCCTTTGACGGCACCGACGCGCTGCAGCCCAGCGGCACCCTCTACGATCAGGCGCTGCTGCTGACGCTGGATTACACCGTGCGCTGCATCATGGACGCGCACAGCTGGCAGGAGTGTGACCTATCCGTGCGTCATACCAACATGCTGTAAAACATACGCCTGCTCCTTGTTTTGGCCCGTAAGCACGCCTTTGCTGGAAAAAGCGCTGCAACCCTCCCTCGTTTGCAGCGTATCATCCTAAAAGCGTGCCCGCGGGCCATTTTTGCATGCGCGCAGCGTCAGCGCGCATGCGGACCCGGCGCCTTCGCGCACCGGAGAAAAAGCATGGGGGTGTAGCGGATGCCGTCTCGCACCTGCTCCGCATCCGTTTGCGCAAAGCCCAGCCTGCGGTAGACGGGCACCGCGTACGGCGCGGCGTTGACGCTGATCGCGCTTGCGGGGCTATCCTGCAGCAAGTGCGCAAAGAGCCTGCGCCCGATGCCCTGTCTATGGTACGCACCCTTTACAAAGAACAGCGCGATATGCCCGCCGTGGTTGCGGGCGGCAAGCACGCCCACCAGCTGCACCTGTGCAAAGGCGCCGTATATCCGCAGCGTGGCGCGCCAATGGGGATCATGGATGCTTTGATAGAACGCCGCCGTCCCCTGCGCGCCGTAATCCGCCGCTTCAAATGCCTGAAATACCTCCCACGCCAAATCCAGGGCGCTGTCTATCTCGCACGCCTTCATCCTGCGTATGCAAACGTCCACGCGCGCATCCCTCTCTCTCTTGCCGGCGCCAGGGGCACATGTACCGCCAGACGGCGCTTTGCCCCCTTTCGCCTGTCATCAGGCCACCTTTCGGGGTATAAAACAGGGGCCGCGCGTTTCCATGCGAACGGGCGGCCCCTGATGTATGCTCTCAGTGCTTTCGGATACGGATACGGGTTGTTTATTCCCCGCGCGCGACACTCGCACAGGATTTACGGATGATCAGCGAGGATTCCAACAGCACATGCTGGCTGCTGCCCGCCGGCGTAGTGCCGTCAATCATGCCAAAGAGCATGCCCGCGGCGGCCTTGCCGATGTCGTACTGGGGCTGGCTCATGGTGGTCAGGTTAAAGAAGGAATAGGCGCTGATCTCACTGTTGTCAAAGCTGAGGATGGACACGTCGTCCGGCACATGCAGGTTGTTGTCCTTGAGGGCCTCAAAGACGCCCAGCGCCACGGTATCGTTGATGGCGATGATAGCGGTGGGCATATCGCCGCTCTGGATCAGCTTCATGGTGGCGTTGTAGCCCCCCGCGTGGGTGACGGGGCTTTCGATCACGCGGCTCATGCCCTCGGCCATGCCGTAGCGCTCGATGGCCAGGCCAAAGCCGTCCAAGCGCAGGGCCATGGGGATCGTATCGCGGTTGCCGCCGATGAAACAGATCTTCCGGTGGCCGATCTGGATCAGGTATTCCGTAGCGGTGAATGCTGCCGCGCGCATGTCCGTTGAGACAAAGGGGATCGTCTCATCGTCGATAAACATGCCGCTGCACACAAAGGGCAGCTTGCCCGCCGCATCGCGCATCACCAGCAGCGAGCGCATCGTGTTGGGCGCCACGATCAGCCCCCGGATGCCACAGGAGATCAGCGCCTGCACGCTGGGCACGTCCTTTTCCGGATTGCGGTACGTGCAGCAGATCATGGTCTGGTAGCCGCGCGCGTAAGCGTAGTCCTCAATGCCGATGAGCACATCCGGGTAAAAGGGGGTGCGCAAGTCGGGCACGATGACGCCGATCACCTTGCTGGACGCGTCCTGGCGCGGCGCGCGCGCATGCTCTGTGTACTGGTACTGCAGCTCTTGGGCAACCTGCATCACGCGGGCGCGCGTCTGGCTGTTGACCATGGCGCTGTTGTTGAGGGCGCGCGAGACCGTCGCGTCCGATACGCCTGCCCGTTTAGCGATGTCCTTAATTGTAACTTTCATATAAACTCCAATGTGTCCGTTTTCACAAGTTTTTCGTGCCGCGCAGGCACGCTGGATAGCTACAATATATCATAATTCGCAATCATTGGGCAATGCTTTTCGCTGCAATGTCCAGGCAATATGCTGAAAAATTTCAGCATGTTTCACCGTCACTTGCACAACGCACTGCAATCTCTCCGTCATACAGGCAATACAAGCACCCGCCCCCTCTTTCGGGACGGGAGTGGGGGGGCTACGCGCTCGTCTCCTCCGCAGCGGGGCGACCGCCCCGCGCCAGCAGCGCATGAAATGCGGGCAGCGCGACGCGCCCCTGCTTTGTCACGGGTTTAATCCACCTGCCGGAGTTCACGCGCCAAAGCACAATACCGATGCGCACCGCGTCGTCCAAAAACATCAGGCCGAACATGGCCAAAAAGGGCAGGTGCAGCGCCGAGCCAAGCGCCAGGGCGGGCAGGGTAAAGCAATACAGACAGATGAACTCCAGTATCGTGCCGAAGGCCGAATCGCCCCCCGCGCGGAAGCTGTCGTTGGAGATCCAATTGCAGGAGCGCAGCGTGGCAAATACCGTGTACATCAGCAGGATATGCATGCCATAGTACTGCGCCTGTCCGCTGAGATGGAACAGGCCCAGCAATCCGGCGCGAAAGGGCAGTATCAGCAGGCACACCAGCAGCGTAACCGCGGGACAGAGCAGCACAAAGCGCTTGGCATCGGTGTACCCCTGCAGATGGTTGCCCGAGCCCACCTGCTTGCCCACCATCACGGCCGCGGCGCTGGTAAACCCCTTGAAAAAGGAGAAGACCATGCTTTCAATCACCCGAAATACCGCAAGCGCAGCCAGCGCGGGCGCGGGCTGCCGGCCGATGATGGCGTTGAGGAGCATATTGCCCGTGCCCATGGCCATTTCATTGCCCACAATAAAGGCGCTTTTGACAAAAAACTGCTTCAAAAATGCCTTGGTCCAGCGGAAATGCTCCCGCACGCGGAACAGGTAGGGGTTGCGGCTCTGCAGGCAGGCAAGCAGGATCAGCGATACATTGACCGCGCCCGCCGCCAACGTGGCGATGGCCGCGCCCCGCACGCCCATGGCCGGCAGCCCGAAGCGCCCGTAGATCAGCACCCAGTTGAGCAGCGCATTGGTCAGCAGGGAGGCGATGGAGGCATACAGGGGGATGCGCACCCGCTCGGTGGCGCGCAAAAGGGCGCTCATCGCATACGCCAGCACCTGCAGCGGGTACGAAAAGCCCACAATGCGCAGGTACGCCACGCCGATCTGCTGTATGGCGGTTTTGTCCGTGTAGAGCTGCATGACAACCTGGGGCGCAAAGATGGCCATCGCGCCGAACAGCAGGCCAAAAAACATCATGGTGCTGAACATCAGGCCGTAGGTTCTGCAGATGCCCTCTTTGTTGCGCGCGCCCCGGTACTGCGCGATAAAGATCACACCCCCGTGGCAGAAGCCGAAATACGCGCTGAACATGAGCAGCGCAAACTGCGCGCACATGCCCATCGCCGCCACGGCGTTCTCGCCCTGAGAGCTGATCATCAGCGTATCGATGATGCTTGCAGATGAAATCAACAAGTTTTGCAGCGCCACCGGCAGGCCGATGCGCAGTACGCCGCTGTAAAATGACCGGTCCCCCCGCAATGCGGTTTTCATGATTCGCCCTCCGCAAACGCCTTATTGCGCAACAGTAAAATCGCAACAGTAAAATGTAAAAACAAGCTGCTATTACCATAACAAAAATGCACGTCCCTGTCCAGCGGGCGCATAAAACAAATGCCGCCCCTTTATGCCAGGCACGCAGCGCCTTGCAGCGGCGTTATCTGCACATTGCTTTGTCGTGCGTGCGGCAGCCGGGCCTGCGCGCCCTTGCATACCCCGTCCGGCCCACAGCGGCCGGTCTGGCAATCCTTTATTTCATGCGCGCTGGTGCAAGCCCATGTGAAACGCGCGTCTGCGCCGTGGGGCGTTGCTAGACGTACATGCACTGCGAAAGCGCGGCCTGTGCATCCGGCCCTTGTGCAGGGCGGCGCGCATGGCTTGTGCGTCGCGGCGTCATTAGCTCGTCTCCAAATATCCAGAATAGCTGCCCATGCCAAAGCGGACTTGCCTGCCCTTCTGTGCGGGTCAGAAAGGCCGTCTCCGGCCGCCTGCCAACGTGCCCGCGGGGTACACTACGCATGCCCATGGCGCCTATTGCCGCGGCGGAGCTCCAAATACCCGGTTGCGCATATAAAGAGCTTTCGCCCCCCCTCCATGCCGCCTGTGGGGGGCGCGCGTCACGCCTACCTGTGGTAGCGCAGCGCGCAGATGTCATCCCCCTTTGCGATGCACTTAGGCAGGTCCAGCACGCACCCGTACGCCTCGCCGATGCCCGCATCGCCGCACATAGCGATATCGCACAGGCGCGCAATCTCTTCATCCGTGCAACCCGCCTTCTGCCATGCCTTGACCAGTGGACAGTAGTGGAAATCAATAGAGAGCGCATCGTCCGTGCAGGCGCGCACCTCCATCTCAAAAACCCACTGCGCCGGTTTGGTAAACAGCGTTTTGCGCAGGCCCTTTAAGCTTGTGGTGCCCCCTTTTTTGACCAGGTCCTCCCCCTGGCGCAGCCCGCAGCGCTTCACCGCCGCGCTGCCCACGTCCCACCAGTCCAGGCCCCGCTTGCCCGCCTCGTCCAACAGCAGATACAGCCAGTGCGCGCGGTGCTCCAGCTGCGCGCGGATGGCCTGTAGCAGCGCATTCTTTTTCTTTGGTTCATTGACAACGCGGCTCATGCAAAAAAGTCCTCCTACCTTCTATGTTACACGTATTGTACCATACGCGCGCGGCGCGTGGCCAACCCTATTGCGCCTTGAAGGGGATAAACTGCTGCAAGGGCGCGCCGCAGACGGGACAGCGGCTGCCCTGCTCCGCGCTGGTCATCACGTAGCCACAAGCGCCGCAGATGTAGATCTCGTTTTGGTCGAACGCGTCCATCTGGCGCGCCTCCTGCAGCAGCTGGGCGTGCACCTGCTCAGCCGCGGCAGCGTCGCGGTAGGCCTGCTCGCTTAAAGGCATGCGCTTCTTGGCCGCATAGTCGCGCAGCATGGGATAGAGCTGCGCATGCTCAAAGGTTTCTGCGGGGATGTACGCCGCCAGCTCCTGGGCAAAGGGCGCGGGCTCGTCCAGGATGGCAAAGAAGCTGCGCGCATGGCGGTATTCCGACTCTGCCAGCGCGCGCAACAGGTTGGCAAGGCGCGCATAGCCGCGCTTCTGCGCGCGCTCGGCAAGCGAAAGGTAGCGCAGATGCGCGTAGAGCTCCTGCCGGACGGTGTCGGCAAGCTGATCATGCAGGATGCCATCGTGGCTTTCCCGCGTGTAGCGCGTCTGCTGCAGCGTGACAAACGCGTGGCGCAGCGCACCCCGCTCCCAGGTAAAGCGTACAATGTGGTGGTCCACATCCGCGGCCTTGATCTGCGCGGATACATCCTCGATCATTGCGCCCCCGCCACCGGTGCAAATGAAGGGGATGCCGTCAACGGTATCGGCAAAGCAGGAGTGCACGTGCCCGCAGATGAAGTACTGCACCTTCTGTTTGTGCGGCGCATAGACTGCGCGCAGGCGCGCAAACTCCGCCTCCGAAACGGCGTTGCCCGTAAAGCGGTTGGGCAGCGGCACATGGAAGGCGATGGCCACGCACCGGCATGCGGGGTCCGCCAGCACCTGCGCCAGCAGGTCCAGGCCAGCCTGTTCAAAGGTGCGCATGGCGTTGTCCAGCACCACCAGCGTAAAGTGCGCGCCTGCCAGCGCGTAGTTGCGCAGGCCGAAATAGCGCTCGTACGCGCCGGTATCGTGGTTGCCACGCAATACGTAGACGTCGTTGCCCGCCACAGCGTCCGTCAGCTGGCAGACGCTCTGGTAGTGCTGGTTGCTGCCCACCGGCACCAGATCCCCCACCACAAAGGTAAAGTCATCCGCGCGCGCCGTCTCTAGGGCGTTGGCATACACCCGCATCATGGCGGTGCCCAGTCCCTCGCACCCGGGATCGCCGATCACGCTGAAGGTGCGCGCCTCGCCGATGGGCACGATGGGGGTTTCAATGCGCTGTATCGCTGTATTCTTCAAAAGCTTCTTCCTCTCTCACCGTATACTGCATGGTTTCACTACAGATATTATCATGGGGCTTTTGTCCGCGGAAGTCAAGCACGAAGCACGTATGCGGCGCGCGCGGCGCCGCCATACTAAGCGCTGGGAAAGGGCGGGCGCACGGCGCCCTCCGGTAAGCTTCGGCGGGCACCATACTGGGGGACGAATCATGCGTCCCTTGCGAAGCGCCGTTAGGGATGCGCGCGGCACAGCCCGCGTCTACCAACCGGGGAGGGCGGCAGCTACAACGCGCTGCCTACAGCTATCCACTGCGCTTGGGCGCAAAGCAGGGCGCACACGCAGCCATCCTGCTGCCGCAAAACGCAAGCGGCGCGCACATGCGCCATCCCGTGTAAGACATGCGCCTGCACGCGCAAACGTACGCCACAGCCGTTTTTCCGCGGTGCCATACCATCCCAGGCTGATCAGGGAGGAAGCACGGATGACCTACTTCAGTTACCACGCCGTGGCCCGCCGGCTGCTTGCCGCGGGCAAGCTGCGCGGGTATTACTTTGCCCGCCGCCACAACCATATCGCGCCTGCGCTTGTATTGCTCTTTGACGATGCCACGCATCCCGTGATGCCCATCCGTCCGGCGCGCTGGGAAAGCTATCTGCCGCTATTGCCCCAGGCAAAGCATCTGCAGGATCGGTAGGAGAAGTCCGCTCTCACAAGGGTTTTACGCGCAGAAACGCCGCCCCCATGCGCTACAGGGGCGGCGCTGATGCGATGCGATTATTGCGTGCTGACTGCGCAGGCAGGATCGAGGTTGTTACTACTGCGCGCGCGTCAATATCCTGCTGGGCTTCATCAGCAGGATGCGCAGGTTGGCAAGCACGATCGCCAGGATGACAATCGCCAGCGTCAGGCCTGTGACAAGCAGTCCTATCGCAGGTGTCAGCTTCATTTCCAGCTTTTCCGGCGCCATATCCGCATACTGCATATATGGTTTGGTAAAGCTGATCATCTCCTCCTCCGGCACCTGCAACAGCTCCTCCCGATTTGTCTGCGCCTTCATATCCGTTAACGCGCGCGCGCCGATGGCGCCTGTGACGCCCGATGCTACGGGCAGCGCGAGCACCATCGCCACCAGTGTCAGCATGCAGCCCTCCAGGAGAAACTGCAGCAGTATGCTGCGCCGCCGGATGCCGTCGGCCAGCAAGACGCCTACCTCCCTGCGCCTGTGCCGGCTCCACAGGATAAACAGCACAAGCAGCAGCGCCAGCCCCGCGGTACACACGACGATCAGCGCTATGCGAACGATGGATTTCAGCGACTGCAGCGGCGCGACGGCCGCCTGATAGGAGCCTGCGCCCGCCTCAAAGCGGAGCCGCTCCGTCTCCGGCACCTCGACCTTGACGCGGTCGATCACCGCCTCCAGCTGCGCGGGATCGTCCACCGCAAATACAACCTCCTCGTAGCTATCCGTGGTTTCTACCGGAAAGCCAAAGCATTCAGCAGCAAACTTTCGCCTCAGAGCACGCAGCTCCAGGCCGAGCGCCTGATCGACAAAGATGCAATTCTCCGGCATGACGTCTTCGTACATGGGGTCATCGGCGGAGCCCTTATCTTTAGCGACCGATTGGAACAAACCGATGATTTCCACATCCATGGGCGGCGCCAGCGGACGCTTCATCCGCTCCTGTATGGGCACCGTATCCGGCAGCCCCTCTACGCCATAATACATGCAATTGGCCTCGGTGGTGATGATGCGCACTGTATCGCCCAGCGATAATCCGTTCTGCCGGGCGAGATCCTCGGACAGGATCACCACGTGCCGGTCGTCCGGCCCAATGTGCCGCCCCGCCTTCAGCTGCATGGCGCCCGTGATGAAATGCCTGTACAGGTCGCTGTAGCGCACACCTTCAACCAGCGGGGTTTGGGCGGCAACCCGCAGGTAATCTTCCGTATATGTCTCTGTAACTTTTCCCTCGTTGTACCACTTGCTCCACTGGCCCGGAAGCAGCTTCATATCCTGCAGATAGATATTGCCCATCATTTCGATCTTAGGCGAATACCGCGCAATCCCTTCCACATCCGCCACCTTTTCAATGATATCCCCGGTGGGCGTCCCATCATAACCCTCTATATTTGGGTTAAACTTCATTGTAAAGCTGGCGCGCAGGTCCCCGTTCAACTGCTGCACCGCGGCATGGGCGCCGGCATCGATGAGCGCGCCCACAAAGAGCAGCACCATAATCAGTGCAATGCACAGGATGGACAGCAGGCTCTTCCCCTTTTTGCGCGTTACATGCAGCCACGCGCGCTTGAACGTGCGCATGCAGTATCCCCTCCTTCTTTTAAATATCCCCGCTAATAATCTATATGCAAGGAGGCGCGCAGACGCGCGCCCCTCTCCTTGACGAAAACGCAGCAGTGATCTTTCAGCTCTTACGGTAGGTATTTGTCAGGAAAATACAAACCGTTGAGTTTATAGCTACACTATTTAATAGTTAGGAACATCCCACCGATTCTACCCTAACAGATTGATTGTATATGCTTGAGTTAAGATTTGCCTCCATATACAGGCCGACTTCCATGCATCGAGCTTTGCATGCACTACTTGAACACCAGCACGGGGCCATCATGCGAACTGAGTCAGCCTGTTTGTCAAAACGTTTCGACAACTTTTTCATGCTTATTCCTCCTTATTCTTTGTAACTGAAGTATATGCTGCGTTTGTAAAGGCTCACGGATGGTTGTATTGCCTGTAAAGCGCTTGGGCGAGGTTGCGCACGGTAAATACGGTATAATCATTGCGCGCCAGCACGTTCGTCACAGATACACCCAGAGCCTGCTCCAGTTCCTGCAGAAAATAAAGATAGTCCACTGTTCGATTGCCCACATGGGGGCTTAAAAAATTTACATCGTCATCTGGCAGCGCCCGATGAAACACATTTTGGTATGCCGTACTGATCGCAGTGCGAATGTCTGTCTCCGTCAAGCCGCATCTCCCCTTTCTCTATACAGCATGGACTGCATTTTCCATCTGGGCAAAATAGGCGCAGAGTTTTGCATGCAAAGCGGGAACGTCACACAGTGAAACCGCAGCAACGCAGCTCTGCTGAATCTGCGCCAGTATTTTATCCTTAAAATACGGTCCGATGTAATAGTAATCGTATTGCGCGTTTGAACTTTGTTTTTCCGGAAAGTAGCGTGCCAGGCAAACAAAATCGATGGGCACACTAAATTTCATTTGACAAAAATCCGTAAGGTTACGCATCGTCGGTTGGTCCATCAGCTTCGCCCCGTAATACACGTTGAGAAAGCCTCCGTCAAACTGCACCGCGTTTGTTATAAGGTAGGCCATTTCAAAAAAGTGGTTGTACTCGTCCTCTATCAGCGCCATGATGCCCCCGGGTATTCCGATGATGACGACATCCGGCTTCTCTTTTTCATACAGGTCAAACACGTATTGGTTAAACCCGAATATTTTCTGCTCAAAGGATAGCTCTCTTTCAAACATAAACAGCGGGATTGTGTACATATCAAACAGTGCGCCCAGTGGATTAGAGCATATAAAGAGCGCTTTGAAATTGGCTGCATCCAGATATTCTTTAATGCTAAGCTGCAACGCAAACTTATCGCAGCATTCATCTATACCCATCACCGCCAGCACCGGAACGGGTATCCTGTGTATGGTATTATTATATAGATTGGTGCCGATAACACGCTCCAACGTATAAACGTCGTTTAGCTGCTCCGGGTCAGATGCCTGCAGATATGTCGGCGCTTTCCACACCTGCTTTCCCCGGTCCTTTGCCCTGCGAATATAATCCGGGTATTTGTTTGTTTGGAACGCTGTAATATCACCTACCAGCAGGATATCATTGTTGCTTTGAAGCAATTCTTCGTACGTCTCTACGCAGGATAAATTGTCCTTGTCTTTATACTGTCCCAATCTGTTTGTATCTTCCCAAAAGGATGCAACGGCATCAATGCAGTAATGCCGCATCATTTCTCGATGGTGCAGTACAGTTTCCATATCGTGTGAAAGTGGAAAAACAGAAAACCGGCGCATTGCTCTATACCTCCACATTCTCAAGATCACATCCAAATTCACTCAATACCGCAATATCCCGAAGATTCCCCAGAACCTCCTGATCCTGTTGTTTACACATCAGCATCTTTTCCGCCTTGGTGTATGATTCACCCTCAAAGGAAATGTTTGCCGAGCATATGTTACACAACGCCAATTTCCAGCAGTCCATGCACTCACTCGCCGTAATCTCTCCATTGTTCAGCAGCCTTCCCATCCGCTGCATGTCTAACCCACTGTCGAGTGTACCGATACAATAATAATCAGATGTTTCACTGACAACCTGGCAGGGGAACAATCGCCCGTCTACTGTTACAAAAAGGCGCATGACACCTGGTATACATGGGCCTCCATGATGCGCGCAAGGGCTCAACTTGGCATGTTTGAGCATCTGCTTGTACGACAGTTTTACATTCAGAAAAGCCCGACGGGCCATTGGACTCGTATATTTTTTATCCAGCTTTCCAATATAGTTCAAGCAGCACTTGAGGTGCTCGTAACGACGCAGCAGCCAGAAATTCTCCTCCTGATCCATGGGCATTTTTAAGTCCTTCGTATTAATGTCATTAAACATAACCATGCTATCTGCGAGCACCTCGTCAACTGCGAAGAATTCCAGGACGCAGGCGAGATTTCCCTGTGGATTCATCACCGCATTAAACTGGATGTTTTTCATATACGTAGGATGGCGTTCCCTGATGCGTTTTACATTGCGGATAACCGTGTCAAATGTTCCTTCGCCCGATATAAATTTTCTGCTACGATCGTGCTCTTCTTTATTGCCATCAAGGCTGATAAGTATGGAAAATTCGTGCTCTACCAGAAAGTCAATGCGTTCATCGTCCAATAGTGTCGCGTTTGTCGTTATTGAAAACCGAATGGGCTTACCCTCTACTTGCGACTCAATATACAAAACGCACTTCTTAATAAGATCGTATTCTAAGAGCGGTTCTCCTCCATAAAAGCCAAACATGGCCAGCTTTGCATCATCGCTATGCGCAAGATAGAAGTCGATCGCCTTTTTCGCGGTTTCGAACGTCATGCGTCTTTGGGAATGCTGGCGCTGATGCTCATAGGCGCCGGAATATATGCAGTATTCGCAGCGGAAGTTACACTGCTGCGTCACCTGTAAAATCATATAGTTCAGATGATGTTCCGCCAGATACGGCAGCAGTTCCAGCTGTGGATGTTCAATCTTTTCCACACAGTTCTCCTGCAGAAAGCCGACCTGCTGGTACTTGCAAAAGACCGCCGAGGTGTCGGCATCCAGCTGCCCGCGCTCAATCTGTTGAAAGACAAGGTACTCCTCATCCGATACGCGAAAAAACGTGCCTACGCTGCGATCGTACACATACTTGCCGCCGCGGGTCGCAAACGTCTTGAATACATACTTTTTCCTCAATATGAAGCCCTCCTTTACCGCAAAGAGCAGCAATGGCGCTTTTGAAAAATAGTCGTGTCCTCATAACAAGCGTTCAGGCAAAAAACGGGATGAAAAGGACGGTAGACATGCGTTGGGGGCAAGAAACATAGCAGAAGAAGTGCGCGTATGCGGCGCACGCATTACCTTTGACGAAAAAACAAAATCACATCACCTTGTGATGTGATTCCATACAGAAAAAGCGGTTCCAGTAAAGCCTACAATGCCGCACTGTGCCGTCCATAGATCATTACACATTCGTTCTGTAGCGAAGTATTTGGTCATACCATTACCCCCTGGTATGTGCCCCCATCCGCTATCACACAAGCTGCCGTAACAAATTTGTGGGGAAGTGTATCTGTTCGTTATTTTCAATATAACGCATATATCACATAAATGCAATGATTATAATACTTTTTTCGCGATTTTGTCCCTGCTATCCACGCCCCGCCGCAGCACATCCATCCGTACCTGCTATTCGCCCGTGCCATAGCGCAAATTTCTTTTTCTCACAGCGCAGGCTAGCCCTCCAGGGGAAAACGGTCATACCGTCACCTCTTTGGAAGCGCACGTTGAACGCCATAGTAGACGCCTCGACATAGCTGGACGCGTGCATCCATGCCTATGATCAGAGATACTGGCGATCACGCAGGCAAAGCTGCTGCGATAGCGCTTACGCTGCGCAGCCGCGGCCATCACGGGATACAGGCAGGCAAGATGGAATGCCTCTCCGCCCTTTTGTTCGGTAGTTGCATGCATCCCGGCGCGCTGGGAAAGCTATCTGCCGCTATTGCCCCAGACAAAGCATCTGCAGGATCGGTAAAAGCGCCTCGATAAAAGCAGCAGGCGTCCGGCGCGTATACGCCGGACGCCTGTTTCCTTTTGCACAAATACTGATGCGCGCACGAACGCCTGGCGCCGTCCGGCGGCACAGGGCGGCGCGCAAGGGGTCACATGCCCTTTACAAACACCATGGTTTCAAACGCTTCAATGGGCACAGCGCGGGAGAACACATAGCCCTGGATCATATCGCAGCGCACCTGCCGCAGGAATTCCACCTGCGCGTTGGTCTCCACCCCTTCGGAGACCGTCTGCATGCCCAGTTTGCGCGCCAGGCCGACAACCGCCTCCACCACGTCGTTTCCGCGGGCGTCGCCCTCCTTGGTGAAGAAACCCCGATCCAGTTTGAGCACGTCCACGGGCACCTCCTTGAGCACGTTGAGCGACGAGTAGCCGCTGCCAAAGTCGTCCATGGAGCACTGGAAACCCATCGCGTGGATCTGGTCGATCACCTCTTTGAGCTGGTCAAGGTTTTCAAATACAAGCGTCTCGGTCAGCTCAATTTCAATGTAGGCCGGCGGCACGCCGTAACGCTGCTGGATCTGCTGGTACTTATCCAGAAAATGCGGAATGCGCAGATGATTGCGCGACAGGTTCACGGAGATGGGCAGCACCTTTCTTCCTTCGTCTATCCACCTGCGCAGCAGCTTACAGACCTGCTCAAAGACGTACATATCCAGCTGGAGGATGAACCCGTTGCGTTCAAATAGGGGGATAAAATCATTGGGGTAGATGATGCCCCGCTCCGGATTGTTCCAGCACACCAGCGCCTCAGCGCCCACGGTCTTACCCGTCTCGATGCTCACCTTGGGCTGCAGGTACACCACAAACTCGTCGTTTTCCAGCGCGCGCTCCATGATGTTCTCCATCTCTTTTTCGCGCAGCAGCTGCACGCGATCCAGGTCATTGTAGAACACGCAGGCGCAGTGCTGGGCGTTGTTGCGCTGCTTGTTGCTCTTGCGCGCGGCGTTGGACCGGTCGCGCATCATCACGATATCCACCTGCGGGCGGTCCACCATAAAGATGCCGCAGTCCAGCGTCAGGTAATAGGGTGGATCCATCCGCTCATTAAACGCGTTGATCTGCCTGGTTATGTCCTCCAGCCGCTGGGCGATCTCCCGCTGCTCCGTGCTGTTGAGCAGCACGTTGAAGGTATCCGAAGAGATGCGCGCCACGCTCTCGCCGTCCTGCAGATGCTGTGCAATGACGTCATGCACGTGCTTGAGCACCAGATTACCCCGCGTGCTGCCAAAGGCGTCGTTAATCAGCTTGAACTTGCGGATATCCAGCGAGACGAATGCGAAGGGGGCCGGATCCTTCATCCGCGCATGGATCGCCATCTCAAAGCGTTGGGAGGTAAAGCCCCCTGTGACGGGGTCCTCGTACGCCATCTTGGTGATGCGTCGGTTGTTCTTGCGGTTGATCAGCAGGATGGCGCCAATCAGGCACAGGAACATGAAAAACACCACGGCCGCAAGCAGCAGTGTCAGGTTGGTAAAGCTGGTGACCTTGTCCGCGTACACCGTGGTGGGCACCACCGAGAGCAGGTACCAGCGGTTGTTCTCCAGCGGAATGTAGGTCAGCGCCTCCTGCATATCCTCGCCCAGGCGGAACTGCAGCTGCCCGCTCTTGCCCCCCTGCATATCCGCGCGCATTTTCTCGATTGAGCTTCCCTCAAACATTTGGGCCTGCTGCTGCATTTCGGTAAAAAAGCCCTCATCCGAAGCGACGGCGCTGCCCGCTTGCACGATGTAATCGCCCTGCTGGTTGATAATATGCGAGAAGCCCGCGCCGTCAAACGTGCTGGTGGAGAGCAGATCCTGCATGACATCTGGGGATACCCAGCCCGCAACCGCCCCGGTGATGTCTCCGTCAGGCTTGTAGGGCGCGGCGTAGAGCACGCCCATGGTGCCGTCAAAGTTGGGCACCAGAAAGCCGCTGACGCCCGTCTCCCCGGCCAGCGCCTCGGAAACCACCGGATACTGGGAGACGTCCATCTCGCCTCGGCCGGGCACGCGCAGCACCCCGCTTGTATCCACCATGCCCACCCATGAAAACGGGCTCTGCGCAACGGCGCCCTGTACATACGCCTCGCGGTAGGCGGGCGCGTCCTTCAGCAGCGCGAGGTTGCTGCTGATACCGCTGATCATGGTTTTGTTAAAAGACACGCGCTGGTTGATCTTGATGGAGGATTGCTCGGATATCTCCGAAAGGCTGCGCTGTGTCTCCTCGCGGATGATGCGGTTGCTCTGCTGCACCAGCAGAACGCACAGCGTCAGCGCCACCGCCAGAATCAGCAGCAGCGAAAGGCCCAGGCCCAGCGTGCGTCTTTTCACGTCCTCATGCAACTTCATTTTTCACCGGTTCCTTTCTCAACGGCTCCTTGCGCATCAACCGCCAGCACGTACTGATTCCTGCCTGCGTCTTTGGCCGCGTACAGGGCCTTGTCAGCCCGCTCATAGAGCGCCGCGTACCCCTGGCCGGCGCGCGCAATGGCCGCGCCGACACTGGCTGTGATGGCGCGCCCATCCTTGAGGTGTATCTGGTTGACCGTGCGACAGAGCGCGGCGCATTTTTCACGCAGGGACGCCTCGTCCTTGATCGCATACATATAGATGATAAACTCGTCGCCGCCGGGCCTCCCGATCACGTCGCGGGAGCGGAAGCTGCCGCGCAGCATCTGCGCGACGGCCTGCAGCACCTCATCGCCGTGCAGATGCCCGTAATTGTCGTTGATCGACTTGAAATGGTCGATATCCATCAACACCAGCGCGCCCTGTTTATCCGCCTGCATGTTCTCCAGCTCCTGCGCGATGAAGCGGTGGCACGCCTCGTTGTTGTAGAGCTGCGTCAGGCTGTCGCGCTGCGCCTTGTCGCGCAAATGCTCGGTTTCCAGCTTTTCCGCGTCCACCATGGTCATCTTGCCGATGGCATAGGCCGGCGCCTGCGCCGCGTCAGCGATCACCTCCAGCACAACGCGCATCCAGTGCCACTTGCCGTCCCTGCAGCGCAGGCACACGTCCTGCTTGCAGTTTTCGCCCCGCTCCAGCATCTGCATCAGCTTCTGGTAGCTTTCCTCGCTGTCCTCCTGCGTCAGCGGCCGGTCCATGGACAGCGTCAGCACCTCCGCCTGCGTGCCGCCCTCCTTCTTCGGTAGGCTGACGATCAGGCGCTTGGTTTTGTAATCATATTCAAAAAAGGAATCGTTGGCGATGGCGTAGAGGCGCAGGTGTTTTTGCAGCTGCACGGAGGCCGCGCGGCTCGCCCGCACGCGCTGGTAGAGGATAACCAGCAGCAGCGCCAGCACCACCAGAAATACCCCCGCCACAATGGCTATGGCCTGCAGGGGGTTGCGCTGCACAAAGGACCCCAGGGTAAATGCCTGGGGGTGCACGGTGTTGGCGTAGATGATGGACTGCATCTCTTGCATGGGCACGGCGAGCACCGCGCGGTTCATCAGGCTCAGCAGCGCGCTGTCCGCCGGCTTGGCGATGCCATAGCACACCTTGCGCGGCGCGTACGTCTGCGGCACCATCTTCAGGCGTGAAAACGCTGGCTGGTTGAGGTAATACTGCGCGGTGTAGGCGTCCACGTAAGTATAATCCGCCTTGCGCTCGTTGATCGCGCGGATGCACGCGTCCGTGGATTCGTAGGTCGTCACCTTCCCCACGAAGTAGCCGTGGTAGGGACTTGTTTCCGGCAGCGCCAGGCGCTTGCCCGCGATGCTATCCGCCTGCATGCTCTCGTGCATCAGCAGGATGTACTGGCTGGAGACATAGGGGCGCGTCATGGCCAGGCCCTGGTCAGCGGCGGTGTCATAATCGTAGGGCATGCCCGCGATGATGTCCACCGCGCCCTCGCTCGCCATGGCGTAAAGCGCTTGCACGCTGGGCGCCTCCACCATGGTGAATGCAAGGCCCGTCTGGGCGCTGATATAGTCCAGCAGATCCACCCCCATGCCCGCGAGCGCGCCGTCCTCCCCCCGGTACTGGAAGGGTGGCTGGTTGGCGCACACACCAACGCGCAGCGCGCCCGTGCGATTGACAAACGCCTTCTCACGGTCCGAGAGAACAAAGGAGGTATTGGGGTTGTTGAAGTATTTTTCGTACAGCGTGGTCTGGAAATAGGGATCGGCCTGCGTGATGCTGGCGATCGCCTCGTTTAAATCGGTGATGATGCTCTGGTCGCTTTTGGGGGACGTGGCAAAGTAGAAGGGCTTGGGCGCGAAGCGCGCGATGCTGCGCACCCCGTCGAGCCTGTTCAGGCTGCTGTTGAGCAGCACGTCCGCCTCGCCCGCCCTGAGGGCCCCCAGCATCTGCTCATCATCCTCGCAGGGGACAAACACCGGATCGATCAGGTTCATTTCGCAGTATTCCTGAAGTTCCCGGGCCATGCGCCCCGTCTGGGAGATGATGGCGATGCGCAGCGTCTGGACGCGCTGGGAGTCGATCACGATGTTGTTGGGGTTATCCTGCAGCATCTGCAGCACGGTTTCCACCGTGCCGTAGCTGTAGCCACTGTAATCATACATCTCGCCCAGCTCCGCGCTGTAAAACATGCCGCCCATCAGATCGACCTGCCCCTGCGCCAGCATATCCATCAGCGTGGAGAGCTGCGTGCCCACATCGCCGGGCACCTGCACAAATTCGTAGTCCCAGCCCGTGTACTGGGCGACTTCCTCCAGATACTCGTAGGTGTAGCCGCAGAAGTTCCCGTTTTCGTCAATATCGGTCAGCCCCGCCTGGATGGGATACGCCACGCGGATGGTTTTGGTCTGCCTGCGGCCCGCCTGCACAGGAAAAGCGGCACAAAACAAAAAAGCCAACACCAAGGTAATGCTGGCAAATATCTGCATGCTGCGCCACCGGCTCGTTTGCATATGGTGCACCCCCATCGAAGGCCGTCGCGCCCCTGCACGATGTAAAACCTTATTAAACAAAGTTATATATAATTATACCAACACGGTTGGGAAAGTGCAAACCAAACGCGTAAAAAAGCGTAACCTGTATAAAGCCTCCCTTTCACGCGGGAAAAGAGGCGTTTTTTTGCATAAGGTGCGTTCGGGCGTGGCGCTGGGCGCACAAGCTGTGTTTTACTTCTCCGCCGCCTCTGATGCGCCGTCCCCGTAGACCAGGCGCGCAAAATCGGGCGCGGGCAGCGGCTTGGAGAACACGTACCCCTGTATCAGGTCGCAGGCACTCTTTTGCAGGAACAGGCGCTGCGCCTCCGTCTCCACCCCCTCGGCAAGCGCGGTCATCTGGAGCTTTTTGGCAAGCTCGATCACCGTGGCGACCACGTCGCGCTCCTTGGGGTTGTCCATCATGGGCGAGGCGAAAAACGCCCTGTCCATCTTGATGGTGTCCACATCGATGTCCTTCAGCACGTTCATGGAGGAATACCCGCTGCCAAAGTCATCCATGGAGCAGGTAAAGCCCTTGCTGTGGATGGTCTGCACAATCTGTGAGAATGTCTCGGGATCTTCAAAGACGATGGTCTCGGTGACCTCCAGCTCAATGAGGCACGGAGGCACGCCATACCGGCGGCTGATCTGCGCGTAATGCTCCACAAAATCGGGCACGGTAAAGTGCGCCCGCGAGACGTTTACCGAGATGGGCACCGCCTCGAAGCCCTGGTCGATCCAGCCGCGCAGCAGCTTGCACACCTGTTCAAACACGTAGAGGTCCATTTGGGTGATGAAGCCGTTTTTTTCAAAGATGGGGATAAACGCGTCGGGCATGATCATCCCCTGGCGTGGGTCGTTCCAGCGCACCAGCGCCTCCGCGCCGCATACGGTGTTGTCGCGCAGAGAGAGCTTGGGCTGCAGGTACACCTCAAACTGCCCGCTCTCCAGGGCGGAGCGCATCTTGTTTTCGATATCCTTTTCCGCCATCAGCTGCCGGCGCTCCGTATCGCTGTAAAAGCGGCACGCGCACAGGCCCGTGGCGTCGTTTTTGCGGATGCCCTTGCGCGCCACGTTGGCGCGGTCCTCAATGCGCGTGATCTCCATCTGCGCGTCGTCGATGCGGTAGACGCCCGCGGTAAAGGAGATGATGTACTTGTACCTACGGCTGTCGTTGAAGCTGTTGATGTCCCTTGCCATGTCGTTGAGGCGCTGGGCGATTGCCGCATCGGGCGCGTCGTGCAGCAGCAGCGCGTAGTTATCCGACGTGATGCGGGCGAGGTATTCCCCCTGCTTCAGATGCGCCTGCATGACGCCGTGCATGTATTTGAGCGTCCGGTCGCCCGACTCGTTGCCCGCCATGTCGTTGATCAGCTTGAATTTTTCCACGTTGAGCCACACCAGCGCGTAGCTGCCCGCGGGCGCGCGCGCGATGGCTTCGCGCGTCACCATATCAAAACGCATGCGGTTCATCCCGCCGGTGACCATATCGCCGTAGGCCAGCTGCTCCAGCTGCGCGTTCTGCTGGCGCAGCAGCTCCTGCTGCTCGGTCAACTGGGTGATATCGTCATAGATCAGCAGGTAGATGGGGTCGCCCCGCTCCCAGTCCACGCACGCGCCGGTCACCCGCATATGCGCCACCTTGCCGCCGCGCGTGGCAGGGGAGAATTGAAAGCACACCGGCTCGCCCCGGCGCAGCGCCGGATGCATATCCACCAGGCTTGCCAGCCCGTTTTCCTTTCTAAGTTCGCAAAACGGGAACGCGCGCTTGCCCTGGAAGATCTCAAAGTATTTCTGGTTGGCGTTGATCAGTTCAAAGCCCTGCTTGGTCACCCGAAATTTGGCGATCAGCCCGGGGATGTTGCTGTAGGTGACGGTCTGCTCCTGCTGCAGCTGCATCTGCTCGGTGATGTCCATCATGACTGAATAGGAGACCTGATAGCCGTTGATTCGTTCCTGCGTCTGGTTGCCCACCAGCTTGATCCACAGTCTTTTGCCGCTCTTGTGGCGCATGCGGCAGACGTATTCGTACTTGGTCTTGCCGCTGCTGAACTCCTGGGTAACGTACTGCACCAGCGCCTGCCAATCCTGCGGGTCGTCCCTGTAGAACAGGTCGCACTGATTGTGGTAGAGCGCCTCGTACTCCTCCTTGGTGTAGCCGAACATTTCGTAGTAGCGGTTGTTTGCCCACACCACGGTGAAGTGTTCGTCCAGCAGATGCTTGCTGACGCTGACATCCATGGAATTCATCAGCAGGCTGTATTCCAGCTCCGTAGCCATGGCGTCCTCACGATGGTTCATGCATTTTCCCCTCCTGCAGCTGCGCTGCGGCGTTATAAACCTCGATGCAGCCCTTTCCCCTGCGCTTGGCCTGGTACAGGGCGCTGTCCGCTTTATCCACAATTTGCCGGTAGCAACGCTCCGTACCGGAAGATGCGCATACCCCGATGCTCAATGTGACGCACTGCCGCCCATCCGGGCAGAGCATCGTGCGGCTCTGCACCTCCAGCGCGGCAAGCCGGCGCAGCGCCACCTTGGGGCGAATGTTTTTATAAAAAAGGATAAACTCATCGCCCCCCACGCGCCCCACCACGTCCGTCTCCCGGCAGTTGCCGCGCAGCAGGTGTCCCAACTGGCGCAGCACCTCGTCGCCCTGGAGATGGCCATAACGGTCGTTGATAGCCTTAAAATTGTCAATATCCACCACTGCGCACACGCACAGCGCGCGCGGCGCCACGGCAAGCGCCTGGTTGATCAGCTCCTCGGTGGTGGCGCGGTTGCACAGGCCCGTGACCGCATCCACCTCCGCCTTGCGGCGCAGGTGCCGTTCCTCCTCAATATCCTCCACCAGGCCGACCAGGTGGTAGGGGCCTCCGTCCTCGGGCGTGATGCGCTGCCACTGTGTGCGGTACCAACGGTACCCGCCGCCGAAGTAATTGGCGCGGTACTCGGTCTGCCCGCTCAGCTGCCCCTCTGCCGCCAGGCGAAAGGACGCAGCGTAGGCGGTGCTCTGGGGGTCCACCGTGCTGCGCGCAGTGGCCAGCACCTGCTGCACGTAATGGGGCAGCACCCGCTCCTGCACCCCTTTGCCATCCGTATCGATGTAATAGCGCATCGTGTCGGTCTCCACGTCGTAATCGTAGCTCACCGCATGGGTCAGCGCGTTTAAGATACGGTAGCGCTCGTTTTCCCAGCGCGCCTTGCGTGCGGCACGTTTTTCCTCCGTCAGGTCGGTAAAGACCGCGTAGACCAGCGGCAGCGCGTCCTGACTGTAGCGCACCTGCCCCTGCACGCGCACCCACAGGGGTGCGCCCTGCCGCGTTTTTGTTTTGAGCTCCAGGTTGACGACCTGGGTCCGCCCGCCCGCGCAGTGCCGCTGCGCCATGCACGCGCGCAGGTCCTCCATGGCAAAAATTGGCTTGCCGCCGCCGATATACGCGTCATATTCCGCGCGGCTGAAGCCAAAGAGCCGCAGCGTCATATCGCTGACGAACACCGGATAGACGGTCTCCCCCTCCAGTTCATAGATGCCCACGCCCACCGGCAGGCAGGCGGCAATGCTGTTGAGCTGCGCTGCAAGCGAGCCTTCCCGAAGCATCTCCCGCTGCCAGAACACCTCTATCCGCGCACGGCGGTCCAACCCGTCTATGGTGCCATTTTCGGTGCGCACGTCCATGAACGCCTCCTGTTGATATGCGCGCGTCCGCCGCGCAGAAGCCGCTGCGCGCGCATGCCATCTTTCTCACATTGGCTTTAGGTTGATTTTACCGCATCTGCTTGGGAAAAGCAAAAGATTTGCTCGCCTTTGCACGCGTTGGTATAATGGTGTCGAAATCCCGAAACTCGAGAGGAGACGCGCCCATGCAGCGACATGAACCCCTTTACCGCTATCTGTACCGCGCCATGGTGGCGCAGATCACGTCCGGCTATCTGCGCTGCGGCGAGCAGATACCCTCTCAGGCCGCGCTGTGCGCCCAGTACAACGCGGGCATCACCACGGTGCGCAAGGTGATCGGGATGCTCATCGAGGCCGGCTACCTGCGCGCGTGCAGCGGGCAGCGCGCGCAGGTAGCCTATGCAGGCACGCCCGCAGCCTATGCAACGGCGCTGCTGGCGCGCAGAAGGGGCATGGCGGATGCCTATCACGGCCTGGGCGCGCTGATGCCCGCGCTCTACAGCGCGGGGGCGCGGCTGTTGGGGCCCGGCGCGCTGGAGGCGCTGCAGCGCATTGTAGACGCCCTGGAAGATACCTCCCCGCAATCCGATGTCTACCGGCTGGCAAACCGCTTTTTTGCCGCGCTGCTTGCGCCCCTGAACAACCTACTGATCATGGATCTGCAGGCTGACGCAGAGCATTATTTGCGGACATCCTACATCGCGTTTGACGGCGTGGTCAATCCCAATGAGGTGCCTCCTGCCAAGGTGCGCGCGTGGCTCGCACGCGCGCTGGACATGATGCGCGCGGGGGCGTTCAACCAGCTGCAGGCGCACATTGCAGACATGTATACAAACGCCAAGGCAGCCACCGACGCCTACATGGACGCGCTTGCGCAGCGGGTAGCGCCCCCCTCTGCAGAGGCGCAGGAGGAGGTGCGCTGGTTCCGTTGCAGGGGGCGTTCGGAGCTGTACGTGCATATTGCTCTGCACCTGGTGCGCCGCATCTCTGCGGGGGAATTCCAAAGGCAGCGCTACCTGCCCTCCATCCCCTGCCTGATGCGGGAATACGGCGTGATGAAGGCCACCGCCAGCCGCGCCGTCGCCCTGCTGGGTACGCTGGGCGTCACCCGCACGCTGGATAAAAAAGGCACGGAAGTCACCCTGCGCGGCATGCAGCTGCGCAGAGAGGCCGTGGACATGCGCGACAGCGCCGTGCAGCAGCGGCTGACGCTCTGCCTGGACGCGCTGCAGATCATGGCGCTCACGGCGCGCGAGGGCGCGCGCGAGGCATTCCCCTATATCGACGCGTCTTTTCCAGCGCAAATGCGCGGCAAGCTTGCCAACGCGGATGGATTTCAGCTGAACTCCGTGGCCGTTTGGTTATGCATGCAGTGTCTCATGCAGTCCACGCCCCACCACGCGCTGCGGAGCATTTATCAGCAGATGTATACCCAGATGGTGTGGGGCTATTACATGCAGTTCCGCACAAAATCCCCCGCTGCGTGCATTGTGGAGGCGCTCCGCCAGGGCGAGGCCGCGATCACGCAGGGCGATGCAGATGCGTTTGCCGAGGCCATGCACGAAATCTTTGCCGAAATTTACCGCCAGGCGCGCGCGGGCGTTGCCTCCTACCGCATCGCCGCGCTGCCCGCCGTGCTGGACGATGTGTAGGGGGCGCCAGGTCAGGCAGCATGATCGCCTTGCAGCCCCGCAAACAACAAAATAACATGTTATGCCGAGCACCGCGCCTGCTGATTTATACCGCTTAAATATACTGCCTGTCGGCCACACACGTTTTCTCCACATTTCCCGTGCATACGGCCTGTATCCGCATTGAAATGCGCGCCGCTTTTTTGTACAATAAAATAAAGTATCCGCTGTATTTCAGAAGTGCCCGCGATACATATCTCTTTCATGCTCACCCATCAATTTTATCGAAACGCTGCTCGCATCCATCCCCTGCCATAGAGGGCATACACGCCCGCAGCAGGCCCCTCATCCAGCTCGTCTGTTCCCCCGCACATCCAATCAAAAAACATTGACCATCCCTTTCACTGTAAGGAGGGAACAATCATGTCTGTCTTTGCACGCGCGTTTCTCTACCTGCGGCGCAAATGGAGCCGCACGCTTATATTGCTGTTGATCTTTTTCGTGCTGGCCACGGCGCTGCTCATCGCCTTGCCCGTGGCGCGCAGCGCGCGCACCGCGGCTGATGAACTCGCGGCTACATACAATTCAAGCTTCGCAATTCAGGCCATCATGGACCAGACAAACCCGGATTTGTGGGACGATGTGGATATGGGCAATGGTTTGGTTGGTCGCATCTACAATGGCCCGGGTATCCCAAGGGAATTCATAGATAAGGTCTGCTCAGTGGATGGCGTAACCCAGTATGATATGGACAAAAACGTTATAGTCTATCTGGGGGATTATGCTGTTTATCCAGGGTTCAATCAAGCTTGGATCGAAAAGGGTGATTTGCCTTCATATTACGAACCTATACACTTTATTATTCAAGCAAAGACCGGCACCCTGAATGCTAACAGAAGTACGGAACTTAACCGTTATTTTCAAACCGGACAGATTGAGCTTATGGAAGGCCGACATATTGACGCAGACGAGATGGGCAAGGTGCTCGTCTCAGATTATTTCGCCAACCAGAACAACTTGCAAGTAGGCGACAGAATAACCCTTGAGATTAAGGAATGGTACACAATACTTGGCGGCGATGATGAAAAGGCCATAAGCAGGCAAGCGTTGGAAATTGCCGGTATTTTTAAGATTGTAAGCAAGCAACGGGATATGCGCTCTGCTGAATATGTAAATGCGGAAAACCAACTGTATACCAACATGCAAACCTTTGCGCAGGTTAACCCCGTATACGACCCTAACCAAAAGCTTTTTTCGAAAGTAAAGTTCTTTGTGGACGACCCCAAACATCTGGAGGGCATCATCGCAGAAGTAAAAAGCTTTGATGACCTGGAATGGGGCGGCTTTAGCATTGAGCCAGATGATATGGTCTATCAGGCGTCCGCCGCGCCGCTGGATGCGGTCCGTACCTGGATGTTTTGGCTTGTAGTGCTGCTGCTGGTGGTGTTGGGGGCCATACTGTACTTTACGCTTACCATGTGGCTGCGCAGCCGGGACAAGGAGCTGAGCATCATGACGTCGCTGGGCCGCAGCCGAAAGTCTATCCTGCTGCAGTTCCTGGTCGAGTCAGTGCTTGTTGCGGTGGTGGCCGTCGCGCTTGCGTTCCTTCCCGCCAAATTTGCCGGAGATGCCGTGGCCAATGGTTTTCTCGGAATAAACACGGTCACCGCAAAGGACGGCAGCCGTGCCATTCGTTACAATTACGAACCCGGAGAAATTATTTTTGTTGAAGCGCCTTCACACACACCTGAATTGCTGCACGCGTCCATCAGCTGGACGGATATCTGGTGGACGCTCGACGCAATGCTGCTCATTATTCTCCTGTTTATCGCAATCGCGCTCTATCCGCTGCTGCGTAAAAATCCGAGGTGCATCGTATATAGAAATTAAGCGTCTCATAAATAGGAGAGCGCCCACAAGGGCGCTCTCTTTGTCTTTTCCAAGATACAGTGAAAATTAATTAGCCAGCGGCGGAAGTTGCATTGCGTACATCACCCATTTGTTGATCCGTCAGGCTCTGTACTTGATAAGGGTCGCTACAATAGCATCCCCCGGTCCCGCAGTAGCACCATGCAAATGCTTCAACGGTCGCGTCCTTCAGCTCAAAGCGCTTATTCAGCTTCATATAATTTCACCTCCTTCCCACAGTGGATTTCTCGTCAAAGATTCTCTGAAACATTCTCCCTGGCCTGTATCTTGGAATAAGGCACAGCACTATGCGGGCTCTGTTTTTGCCAATGCGGCGATTGCCCGCGCGAGGTTTCTTATGGTAAAAACCTCGTAGCCGTTATCCTCCAGTATCTTTGCCGCCGGCAGACCCAGCTTTTTCTCCATGGCGTCAAAGACGTAGAGGTAGTCTACGAGCGGTATCTTCATATCGCCCCTGAGCAGGCGGGCATCCCTGTCTGTAATCTCTACTTGCGTTTCCTCCCGGATGGAATCCACCAGCATATCCTCTATTTGTTTTACCGTCATCGCCGTCATCGCCATCCTCCTTTACACAACCGCGGGGCTGCCCTGCATCAGCTGTACGATATGCGCCGCCACGGCCGCTATCTCCTCTTGGCTATTCAAACTGGCCACCGGCACCGGCAGGCCCGCGCGCGGCGCCATGGGATGCCGCTGCAAATACGCGCCGCTGAGCCGGTAGCGGTTGTACGCCTTAGTATCCGGGTCACGCATCATCATGTTCTGGGAGATCACCATGCCTTCAATGGGCATCCGGTATTTGTGCCAGCAGAGCTGCCGCGTATTCATCACCATACGCGGCTGCAGCGCCTCGGTGTAATACACGCTTAAAACCCCCGCGTCGGGCGGCGCGGCCGCGCATATGGCAAGCGCCGCCTCGGAAAAGTGGTTATATGCCTTTTCCCCTACCGGCATCACCCCGCCGGGTATCTCCAGCAGCAGGGCGTCAAAACGCTGCTGCTTACTCAAGTCATAAAGCATATGGTTGAGTGCGAACACCTTTTCCTCCAGCCCCTTTGCGGGGTCAAACAACACCCGGGGCCAGGTATGCATGCCGAACAGCGCGCCCAGGGGGTTGGCGCTGACCGCGCGGGTATGAATGCCCATGCCCTTCAGCGCCGCAGCGGTGGCCAGCAGCGTTTCAAACTTGCCGCTGCCCTCGCCCAGGCCCGCCACGGTGATCACCGGGACGCGCAGGGGTTCCAGCACATCTGGCGGATAGCGGCGCGATGGGGCATAGGGGTTCTCCAATAGCCCGCCGCACATCGCGCCGATGCCAAGCGCGTCGCGCACGCCGCGCGTCATGAGGATCTCGTTGTCATGTGCCGTGGCGTACAGGAGGATATCCACATACTTCTTCTTCACGAGCGGCCATTCGTTATCCGCCAGCAGCACCGCATCCGCGTGCGCCATGGCCTGGGCAATATCCCAGGTGGCAGGGATCCCATACGTCTCGCCCGCCCTGCGCAGGGCGCGTGCGTCCTCCCGGTAGGACAGCAGCGCCGCAATTTCATAGCCTTCCATGTGCTGGCGGTAACGCAGCACGGTATCCGTATCGGGCGCGTACGGGAACAAAGCCAGCTTTTTCACAGCGGTTCGCCTCCCCTCTCCAGCAGATCATAGCCAAACTCCCGCAGGACGCAGGTTTCGTACAGGTTTGACATGACGTTTTGCTGCTGCTGGCGGCAGCGGGCCGCCTTGTTTTCCGCGCAGACCGCGCAGGCGTCCCCCAGCTCCACGCTTGCCGCGCAGATGCTGCAGCCCCGCAGGTTCCAGCAGGACGCGCAGGCATCCGCCGTGCACTGCCCGATGTTGATGAGCGCCTTCATTTTATCCAGGTTAAAGCCCGCCTCCACATCGCCTATGCAGAAAAAGTCCTGCTGCTCATTCACTTTTTCACAGGGGAAGAACCGCCCGTCCACATTGACGAACAGGCGCTGCGCGCCTACCATGCACGGGCCGCCCGGATGCGCCGATTCCTGCAGCGGCATGCGCTGGCTCAGCATCTCGTACGTCCGCTCGTACCGGCTGCGCGACTGCATGACCAGCCGGCTGACCGCTTTGCGGTCGATCTTGCCCGCCAGCATGAACAGCAGTTTGAGGTATTCATACCGCCTGATCTCGTAAAACCGCGCGCTGTACTGCAGCTCCTCCTTGAGGTTGGTCGGTTCAACATCCGAGAACATCATGTAGTTATCCGCAAGCACGCTGTCCGCGTCAAAAAACTCTTCCACGCACCCCAAATCCGATTTGGGGTTGATGACCGTGTTGAAGCCGATGGTGCGGCCGTATTCCGGATAATCCCGCTTGATGCGCCGCACGTTCTCCATGATGGTGTCAAAGGACCCACGCCCGTCGGAGTATTTACGGTTTGCGTCGTGTTCCTCCTTGGCACCGTCCAGGCTGATGAGTATGTCGATCTTATGGGCGGCGAAGTAGTCTTCCACTTCCTGCGTGAGCAGCGTCCCATTTGTGGTGAGGTTGAACGAGATTTCCCGGCCCTCAACGTGGCGCTCGATATAGTCCACACATTTCTTTATGAGGTCAAAGGCCAGGAGCGGCTCGCCGCCGTAGAAGCCTACCCGGATGTTTTCCTGTTCCTCAATATGGTCCAGGTAAAAATCCATGGCCTTTTTGGCCGTCTCCCACGCCATCCACTTGTTGGCGTGCTGCCGTCCCTCGTACCAGCCGGAGAACGCGCAGTAGGCGCAGCGCAGGTTGCATTGCTGGGTGACCTGCAAAATGAGCTGGGACAGGCGGCGGTCCGCCAGGTGTTCCAGGATGTTGGTGGAAGGGTTTTCGATGCGTCGCACAACATTGGGCTGCAGCAGGCCGAACTGCTGGTAGTGCCGCACCACGGGGCTTTCCTCGGGGGGCAGCTCGCCGGACTCTACGCGTTTAAATTCGTCGTATTGCCCGTCCGGCACCGCGAACACCGTGTTGCTGTGGCGGTCGTACACATAGCCGCTGCGCCTGGTCCGGAAGGCTTTAAAGATGACCTCGTTCAATGCCCTCTGCTCCTTTCTTCTCACATGCCATAAATATGGTTATCCATGATTTGCCCGTTTTGTAATGTGATTACCCGGTCCACATGCCGGAGGATCTCCCTGCGGTGGGAAACGATGATACAAAAATCATAGTCCTGATTGTCCCGCACAAATTCATTGAACGCGGCCTCGGATTCCTTGTCGTAGCTGGCGGTGGGCTCGTCCATAATCAGCACCCGCGCGCCGCGGTTCAGCGCCCGCAGCAGGGCGATTTTTTGCTTTTCACCTCCGGAGAGCTTGGCGCCCGCCACGCCCACCTTGGTGTTATACCCCTGCTCCCATTCGCGGATGAAGTCCGTGCAGAAGGCGTACGCTTCAAACGCGCCGTAATCCGGGTTGCTGCCGTCCATGCTGATGTTTTCGGCCACCGTGCCCTTGAAAAGATGGATATCCTGCGTGACCACGGAAAACTGCCGCCTGTAGTCCATGATATTGATGCGGTCGATGGGGACATCATCCAGGTAGATCTGGCCGCTTGTGGGCTCTTGCAGCTGGAGGAGCAGGTTGAGCAGCGTGGTCTTGCCGCTACCGTTCTCGCCGGTCAGCACGACTTTCTCACCTTTACGCAGCTGGAAGCTGATGTCTTTTACAATGTATTTGCCGTCGATCTGCAGCGAAACATGGTCAAAGGTGATGGTTGCAAAATCAGGCGCGCGTAGGGTGGCCGCGTAGTCCTCTTCCTCTAAAGCGTAAAACCGTTTGATGCTTTTTATGTTGGGCGCGATCTGCCGGAACATAAAGCGCATGTGCAAGATGAGGTTGACGGGGGTGAGCAGGTAGCCCGCAAAGGTGATAAAGGAGAGCAGGCCGCCCAATGAAAGGGCCTGGCCCATGATGAGATAAACGCCCAGCACGTAAATGCCGTTTAACACCACGTCCTCGATGCTGCCGGTGATGATGCCGTCCATCTGGCTCCAGAGCTGCAGGCGCTTCTGCCTGCTGTTCATGCCGTCCAGCAGCCGCGCGTACTCCCCGCGCTTGCGCCCGTACAGGTTCCAAAGTTTAATATCCAAAATGCCCTCGATTACGTCGCCAAACCAGCTGTTGTAGCGCTTGTTCTGCTGCACGCAATCGTCGTTGAGCCGCGCCGCGCGGCGCGAGGTAAAGATGTTGAGGCAAAGCTTGATGGGGATGAGGGCCGCCACGAACAGCGCAAGGCGCCAGTCCAGGATAAAAAGGGCGATTGCCGCGCCAATGGTTTTAAAAATAATGACCGCAAAGGTTAAAAAGCTGCTCTCGGTGATGCTCATGATGCCCTGGATATCATAGAGCGCGTCGCCCATGGTCTTGTAAAAGCCCTGATGCTTAAAGTATTGGGGCTTGAGCCGCATCCCGTGGGCTAGTGCGTCCATTTTGAGGGATTTGCCCATGCCGTTGGCCACGGTGATCTCCACGTGCTTTTGCAGGTACTCCACCAGCCGGCTCGCAAGGTGCAGGCCCACCAGGATGCACGCGCAGGATACCACGGTTTGCACCCGCATGGCCACAAGGCCGTCATCGATCAGCCGCTGCTGCACAAAGGGCAGGTAAAAAGAGATCACCGATATGGCCACAGCCATGGCCATGATGCCATAAAGCTTAAATCGGTACGGTTTCAGGTAAGAAAAAGCATCTCGAAATGACATACCTTCCACTCCTGACGGTGCATATAAAGTTGTTTGGGCATGCAGGTTGGCGGATGAAATGACGTGTTGGGAAAGGATCGTATTTTCGTGTTCGTCTTTTTTGTTTGCTTGTTCAAAGTGTTTTCCTGGTGTTTACGCAGCGCTTATGATATTTTTATTATAGCAATATAAATGCTGCTTTACAATGCTATAATGCCCTTTTAACGCGGAACACTACCTTTTTGCCCGTTTGTCCTGTTAGCGCAACACTTCAGGGGTGCATATCCGGCTGATTCCATGTAAAATAATATGTAAAGCGTATTTGTTTTTTCCCGTATCCGCGTCACACATTTCTTCCACGCCCGCCACCACAATTCAATAAAGGGAGCTGTTGCCCGTGTCACTCGCTAAGCGCGCGCTGCTCTACGTGCGGCGCAACCTGCGCAAAAGTATCGTGCTGTTCCTCATCCTCTTTTCCATGTTCTTCTTTGCAATCACCGGCCTGTTCGTCCGCACCGCGGCCGATGCAGCCGCCACCCAGCTCCGGCAGAACCTGCCCAGCTTTCTAAAAATCGAAACCGACCGGGAATCTGCCGCCGCAAAGGCCGTGACGCAGGATACCGTGGACGCTGTGCGCCAGCGGCTGCCGGGCGTGACGGCCTGCAACCCCATGGAAGTGTATTTCCTGGAAACCGGCCTGCGGCTCACCCCGGGCGCGCATGCCGGCACGCAGGACGTGATGGCGCGCGCGCCGCGCTTCATCGGCAACGCTGATTCTGGCCTCAACGAAAACTTCCTGTACCGCACTTTAGAAATTATACAAGGCCGTGCGGTCACGCCGCAGGACAGGGGCGTGTGCGTGGTCTCCGAAACCCTTGCACAAGCCAACCATCTGGCGCTTGGGGATACTATCACCGGCACACTGCCTGCGGAGATGACAGACAAGCCGGAATCGGCGGGCCGGGCGTTCTCCTATGAGATCATCGGCATCTTTGCAATCCAGGAAGACTGGCCCACCAGCCCGCTCTCGCCGGAGCAGGACTTTCCGCAAAACTTCATCTTCACCGACCTGTCCACGGCCATGGACGTGCAGCGGGCCGGCTCCGCCGCCTACGGCGCGCGCTACCGTTTGGGGGCGTCCTTTATTTTAGAAGACCCCCGCCAGCTGCAGCCCGCCGCCAGGGAACTTACCGCATCGTCGGACATGGAGGGCATCTCCGTCACCGTCAATGACAAAGCCTACCGCACCTCCGCCGCGCCGCTGGAAACCCTGGACAGCCTGACCCGCACGCTGGTGGCGGTGATCCTCGTGGCCAGCGCCCTGCTGCTGACGCTGCTGCTCACCCTCTGGGTGCGGGACCGCAAGCACGAGATGGGCATTTACCTGTCCATCGGCATCCGCAAGCGGGGGGTGCTGCTGCAGCTGCTGCTGGAGTGCGTGCTGATCGCCGCCGTGGCCTTCACTTTGGCGGGCGCCGCCTCCGGAGCCGCGTCCGGCGCCATCGGCAACGCCGCCCTGGGCGCGTCTGCCGCGCAGGCACCCACGACGGGGCAGACCCCGAACCCCATCGCCCAGCAGGTCAACCCCGTGGCGGAGCCCGCCGCGCGCACCCCTGCCTATCTGCAGGCGCGCGTGGGGTGGGGCACACTGTGCACCGCGGCCGGGGCCGGCATGGCCATCGTGGCACTGTCCGTCACCCTCTCCGCCATCCCCATCCTGCGCACAAAGCCCAAAGCCATCCTTTCATCCATGAGCTAGGAGGAATTTCTATGCCGATCATTGAAACGCGCGATCTAAGCTTTTCCTACAAAAACAGCGACAAACTGGTGCTCGACCACATCGACACGGCGTTTGAAAAAGAGAAGCTCTACGTCATCTTCGGCCCCTCGGGCTGCGGCAAGACCACGCTGCTCGCCCTGCTGGGCGCGCTGGACGTGCCCACGGGCGGGCAGGTGCTCTTCGATGGGCGGGATTGTGTCCGCGATCGGCCTGGAGCGCCACCGCCGCCAGAATGTCGCGTTCGTGTTCCAGAACTATAACCTCATCGACTACATGACCCCGGCCGAAAACGTCCAGCTGACCTTCAAAGGCGACCCCATGCCGTTTTTGCAGCAGGTGGGCATCACCGCAAAAGAGGCAAAGCGCAACGTGCTCAAGCTCTCGGGCGGCCAGCAGCAGCGCGTGGCCATCGCCCGCGCGCTGGCCTCCGGCGCGCCGGTGATCCTGGCAGACGAGCCCACGGGCAACCTGGACGAGGACACGGCGGGCGAGATCACGGCGCTGCTCAAACGCAACGCGCACGAGCTGGGCCGCTGCGTCATCGCAGTATCCCACTCGGCGGTGGTTGCGCAGGAAGCGGATACCGTGCTGCGCCTGACCCACGGCAAGTTGGCGCAGGCGGGCAGGGTGGAGGGCGGCGGGGCGTAGGCTTATGCCGCCAGGCGGATGATCTTATCCGCGATGTACGCGGCCGATGCGCCGCACGCGCCGGCAGGCGCGCCGTCCAGCATAAAATGCGCATTGTCCCCGTCCACACGGATCACCAGTTCTATCCCGGGCAGGGTGGTATCCGCAGCGGCCATGGCCATGATCAGATCCGCCTGCGCGTACCGCTTTACATAGCCTACGGCATCCTGCGGCAGCCATTCAGCCCGCAAAAACCGCACGTCCAGCACAGGCAGGCCCCACGCAATGCCCACCCCCTCATAGCCCTGCGCGTGCAGGGCGTCCAGCACAGCCGGCCCCAGCCGCGGCCCGGCAGATATAAGCGCAACGCACGCGGCCTGGGCGCTGTCCCGCTGTCCCGCGTTGTCTACAAAGGGGGCCGCGTCCCACACGGGCGCATCCTCCGCCAGGGCGGTCATCACGGCGGCCTTGCCCCGCACACCCCTGTTGACCAGATCGTTTACGTGCGCCGCTGCCACGGGTACGGCAAAGCTGTTGCTGGTGCGCAACGATGCACCGGGGAGGGGGAGGGCGCAGTTGGCAACCACATCCGCGCCCAGCGGGTCGTCCCGCAGGCACGCAACGCCGCCCTGGGCCAGCTGCTGCGTCCAGTCGTTCTGCACGCCGATCACCTCGGGGAACGCGGCGGGCAGGGTAAACCATCGCTTGTTGCCCAGCGCCGCCATCAGCACCACGCCCTTGCGCGCCAGCGCCTGCACGGGCGCGCGCAGCAGCAGCGCGTCAGAGGGCTTCATGCTGCCCACGCTCATGCTCACAATATCCGCGTCCAAGGATGCGCACCGCACAAGCGCGTCGGCAAGGGCGGCGGCGGGCGCCTCATACGCGCGGCCCATGATCTGGAAGGGCAGCAGGGTAAAATCCGTGGTACAGCGTTCCAGTATCATGGCGCAGCGGGTGGCGTGCGTGGGCGCCCCATCCGTCGCGTCTCCGGGCAGCATATTACAGAGCACAACGGGCGGCGCCACCTGCGCGCGCAGTAGTTCCGGCTGCAGCGGCCCGTCGATCAGCGCAATCCTTGCCATGGGCATAACCCCCTCACATCAATTTCTAAGACCATTTTACCATCAAACCCCCGTAAAGGAGGGAACAACACGTCTGTCTTTGCACGCGCGTTTCTCTACCTGCGGCGTAAATGGAGCCGCACGCCCTGCTGCTGCTGATCTTTTTCGTACTGGCCACGGCGTTGCTCATCGCCCTGCCGCTGGCGCGCAGCGCGCACATAGCGGCTGATGAACTCGCCGGTTCGTTCAATACCTGCTTTACATTATAGAAGCTTTCATGGACCAATCTAACCCGGATCTGTGGGACGATGTAGATTTGGGCAACGGTCTTGTCGGCCACGTGTACAATGGGCCGGGTGTCCCCAGGGATTTCATAGATAAGGTCTGCTCGGTGGATAGCGTTACCCAGTATGATATGGACAAAAGGGTTCTTGTCTATCTGGGAAACTATGTTATCTATCCTGGATTAAACCATGGCTTTATTGAAAAAAACACGGTTCTTCCATTTGAAAAACTAGAATACACCGTTATTCAATCCCAGACGGTGAGTTTAAACGCAAATGGGAATACTGGAACTAACCGCCACTTTCGTACCGGGCAGATCGAGCTTGTGGAGGGCTGGCACATTGACGCGGACGAAACGAGCAAGGTGCTCGTCTCAGATTACTTCGCAAATAAAAACAATCTGCCGTTTGGGGAGAAAATAACCTTTGAAATAAGGGAAGGGCTCGTAAA
This sequence comes from Maliibacterium massiliense, assembly GCF_900604345.1. Classification (GTDB taxonomy): domain Bacteria; phylum Bacillota; class Clostridia; order Christensenellales; family Maliibacteriaceae; genus Maliibacterium; species Maliibacterium massiliense. Next base: position 1,342,155 of record NZ_LR026983.1, on the reverse strand, counting down.
GGTAGGGGACGACGTTGAAAAAACGTAGGCACGCACGAGCTTGAAATACACGGTATCTTTCAAATCGTAAGCAAACAGGAGGAGTCGCGCTCCAGTGAATATAGAAATGCGGAAAATCAACTATTTACGAACATAAAAACCTTTGCGCAGGTCAACCCCGTATACGATGCCAACCAGAAAATGTTCGCTAAAGTAAAGTTCTTTGTGGACGACCCCAAACACCTGGAAGGCATCATTGAAGCGGTAAAGAGTTTTGACGACCTGGAGGGGGGACGCTTCAGCATCGAACCAGATGATGTGGCCTACCAGGCGTCCGCCGCGCCCCTGGATGCGGTCCGTACCTGGATGTTTTGGCTTGTAGTGCTGCTGCTGGTGGTACTTGGAGCAATACTGTACTTCACGCTGACGATGTAGCTGCGCAGCCGGGACAAGGAGCTGAGCTTCATGACATCGCTGGGCCGCGCGCAGTTCCATCCTGCTGCAGTTCCTGTTGGAGGCTATGCTTACTACGGTGGTTGCATAATAGGGAGCGAACAGTCAAGAAAAGACAATCCAGATGCAAAAGCCCCGACGCACATTTTTCTGTACGCCGGGGCTTTTATGGATTTTGTTTATTGATTCGTTTTCCTTTTGCCTTTCAAAGTCAGCGTCAGTACTGCGACGCCGCTAAGGAATGCCAGCATGGTCCATACGAGCGGATGGCTGTTGTCGCCTGTCTGCGGGCTGTCTGTTCCCGCGGCGGGAATCTCCACCGCCGCTTTCTCATAGCCACAAACAGTGCATTTTTCATGCTTTGTGCCTGCTTTTGTGGCAGTCGCTTCCTTGTCAACAACCCATTCATAGGTGTGAGCCGCTTTATTCAGCACCTCGCCACATTCGCAGATGTTCCAGTGGTTTGCTTCGTCCGAATGCCAGCCGGTATCATCGGCGGTGTGCTCCGGCAGTTTGGGAATGACGGTGCTTTCGAGGAAAATCTCTTTCGTGCCTGCTTCATCGCTGAAATATTTCTTGCATCCATCACAGTACCAGTATTCCTTGTTGCCCGCTTCCAGATGGGTCGCATCTTTCGCTTCGGTTTTTACAAGGCTGGTGTGGTTGGAGGCGTCTGCCTGTCCGCTTGTAAAGGTTTCTGTTCCCATTGCCCCGCATACGCAGGATTTGTAATAGGTTGCAGCCGCTGTGCAGGTGGCATCCGTCGCCTTATATTGATCCGAAACGCTCTGCTGACCATAGAAATGCGCTACAAAACTATCTTTCAGGCTATTATCTGTTATCGGACAATCTGCCGTACACTCATGCCAATGGTGCTCTTCATCTTTTGACCAGTTTGCAGCCCAACTATGGTCATGTGACACGACATGCAGAACCATTGTTTTGGTCGGCTGCAAAGTTTGATCTGTCGTATAGTCTCCATCATAAAAATTGATTGTCAAATCCGCAGATTTTCCAGCATCCAAGTTTAATCTATGACTGAAAGATACATTCGGGTATACGCCGGTACTGATAGCGTTCACAAAAAGAACATCAAGATCCGATGATTTTACATGACAAGAACCAGCCTGTGTATCTCCCGCGCCCAGAGAAACCCAAAGCGATTTTGTTTCGTTAGTTCCAACAACGACGGTACTTCCATCCTGATATCTCTCAATGCCGGAATAGACGGAAGGCTCCCGGTCTGTCGGTTTTACATGGAAATGAACCATATAGGTCTTCTGCGTCGCCCCGTTCTCAGCCGTTACGACCGCCGCTGCTTCTTCAAAGCTGTATTCCCATGCCGTTCTTGCCGTTGTAGTCTCTATATCTGCATTTGGGTCTTCCAGCGTTGCAAGCAGGGAAATCGTCTGTCCAAGCGGCGTTCCCTCAGGGAGTACGACTGTATAATCTGTATTGTCGCTCGTAAAATTCGGCACAGGAATGGGTTCAGCACTGCCGATTTGATAAGACAACGCTGTCAAATTCGCGTTGTTGTTTGCATCTGTCGGCTGTGGTTTGACACTTACCGTAAAGGTAATGCCGCCAGTTGACCACTCATCCTGATCATTGCCGGCAAAAACCTTAAATTGAATTGTCTGCCCAGCGGCGTTGGCATTTGGAGTATACTGCACACCATTATCTTCAAAGGTCACAGTGCCATAATCAGCTCCCTCAACCGGAGAGATGAAATCGGCCTTATACTTTGTTGCCTCCGTAAATAAACCATTGCCTCCAAGCAACGGTTTTGCTGTAAAAACATAGGGAACTGCGGCGGTATTTCCAGAAGGCGAGGCCGGCGTGGCCGTTCCGGAATCTGGGGTATACCATGGATTATATTTTGGAGGCGCCGCAAGCGCTGTCATTGGCAACAGCGTCAGCGCCATGGCTATAGCCAGCAGGACGGAAAGAAGCCGCTTCTTCATTTTCATCTGTTCTCATTCCTTTCGTGTTTTTTACCATAAAGGCAAAGCGAAAGGGAGCGCCCCCTCTTTTCTGCAAATTTTATGCGGATAAGGAGGCTTCCTCTTTCCTGTAAGGAAAGAGGAAGGGATATCCCTTCGCGCTTTTTGGAGCCTTGCCACAGACTTCTTTATCTATATACTATCAGAGTTGTTCATCCCGGCTGTATCGTTTACGCAGTAATGGCGGATTTCATTTGCAAAAGTCCAGCGTACTGCAAAAAGAACGCCGGGCTTTCCATGATTTTGTTTACTGGTTCGTCCTTTTTTATCCGCCCGTATTTTTTAATACTTTTCCTTTCGCTATGAAAAATGACAGTTCATAATGAAATCCACCACAATGATTTTAAGCAGGATGTTACCATCTTCCATTGCGATAAATTTTTCTCAGGCATTATATACAGGTATATTTCTAGAATAGCCATAAATCCAAACCCATCGCTAATCGGCACAAGGTTCGGATTATATCGCTTTGGCAGGGTTTGACGATATGGATACCCCATTTCGTGAAATAAAAAATTCGCAAACCACCAAAGCAGTTTGCGAACTTGGGTGCGGCAACTTGCCGCTGGTGAGCCTGGAGGGATTCGAACCCCCGACCTTTTGGTTCGTAGCCAAACGCTCTATCCAACTGAGCTACAGACTCATCTATATAAACGCAAGATCTCTCTTGCGTGCTTACTTATTATATCGCCGTCCCCAGGGCATGTCAACCGTTTTTTATCATAAAAGGGGCGCCCAGCGCATCCATACGGATGCGTGGGCGCCCCTTTCCTATGGGAGAGAAGGGAAAACGCTCTAGATGCGTTATCGCGCGTTTTAGTCGATCTCGTTGCTGTCGCCAGCGTACTTGGGATCGTTGATGTTGGAAGCGTCGATCCAGGCGACGTCAACATACTTGGTCTGCGAAGCGGGCGCTTTGCCGCACAGCAGGTCGTAACCGGTCATGACGCCGTCGTAGCCCAGCTGAATGGGGAACTGCGCGGCAGAGCCGTACTGTTTGCCCTCGCGGATCAGCTGTTTGGCCGTGACGGAGCCGTCCAGGCCACACACCTTGATTTTGTCGATCTTGCCGGCAGCGTCAACCGCAGCCACAGCGCCCTGGGCGGGGGAGTCAGAGAAGCACCACACGCCGTCGATGTCGGGATGCGCCTGCATCAGGTTGTTCATAACCTCCAGCGCCTTGTCGACCGTGCCGATGCCATCCTCGATCTGCAGCACTTCGATGTCGGGCCATTTTTTCAACTCTTCGTCGCGGCCCTGAGAGCGGATTTCCGAGTTGGGGTTGGTGGTATCCTCCAAGCAGACGATCTTGCCTTTGCCGTTGAGGGCCTTGGCAAGCATCTCCATCTCCAGGCGGCCGCCCTCCTTGTTGTTGGAAACGATCACGGCGTCCGCCTTCTCGCTGCCGTTGCAGGGCGCGTCGATGATGACGGTGGGCATTCTGTCCTGCACCTTAAGGCAGGCGTTGAGGGACGGCACGGAACCGATGGGGTCCATGCAGACCAGGATCATGACGTCCACCTTCTGGGTGATGAGGTCCTCCACGTTGGCCGCTTCCTTCTGCAGGTCGCGGTTGTCGTCCATGATGATGACCTTGTCGTTGCGGCCGCTCTTTTCGTTCATTTCGTCGATGGCGCGCTGCACGCCCTTGGCCAGCTCCACGTAGAACAGCGCGGACATGGCTTTGACGGGCATGCCAAAGACGATGTCTTTTTCAATCTTTTCCGGGCTGTCGGCCAGCGGCGTGCGGCCCTTGTTGGCATCCGTGGATGCGGACGCAGAGGCGGAAACGCTCGCGCTTGCATCCGGCGATGGATAATTGAACGAAGCATCCTGCTTCTTCTGGCCGCAGCCAACCAGCAGCGTGGCCATCAGCGTCAGCACCAACACCAGTGCCATGAGTGTACGGGTATTCTTTTTCATGTGTTTACCTCCCTCGTAATTCACATATGTCACGCTGTGGTTTGCACTTTTTAGATCCCTTCTCCCTGATCTAAACGTAGGTTTGATGATAAACCACGCACAGCGTCAACAAACCAATACATACGCCTCTGTAAAAGCCGGCATAAAAACAATTTTCATGATCGTTTTCTGGAACACCTGCGCCATGCGCACATCACGGAAGTTTTTCGTGTTTTGTTACGTATCCTAATAATTTCATCATAGTCGCCCTGTGCACTTTCGTCAACGATAAAACATGCTTATTTTTGTAATATTTGGTGTTTTATACTACATTTATTTGTATAACGTTTGTTTTACCCGAAACTGCATAACGCCCGTGCATTGACGCGACGCATTGGGAAATTTCCAGTGAAAATACGTCAAAATGCAGCGTTTTTCAGGGAAAGGGACTTTGTTAACCTTAACATTTACCATTTACTCTCGTTTACGCCGGAACCGTAACGCCGCAAGACTTCGGACATCAAAGAGCGTGCAGCGCTCCCGCGGGTTTTTCTACAGCAGATCGCCTGCACGCCGCGCTGGCCCCCAGTCAGTGCCCTCTGTCCCTCGTTTGCCTGCCCCTGCGCGCGCGATGGCGACGTGTACCTTGCGCGGGGTTAACCTGCCGAAGCGCCCGGCCATCGCCGCGGCCGCGGAAAAACCAGCGTGCGGGTGCACTGCTGCACGCAATTTCGCGCACAAAAGCCGCCGGGCATACACGCCGCTTTCGCCCGATTGCTTGCATCGTCCCTGCGGATGCGGTATGATTCAAGATGATACTTTTTCCCGCTTGGGGCAATCGCTTCAAAGCGCGCGTTTTACAGGAGTATCTACCTATTTATAAGTTTTTCCCTCTGCACTGTGAAAAAAAGGAGATCCGATCATGATGGACTTTGCATCTGCCATTGCGGCGCTGCTCTGCCAGGTCGCGCCCGAGGGCGCGCAGCTTGATGCGGCCCAAACCCAAAGCTGGCTGGAGGTGCCGCCCGAGCGCAAGCTGGGTGATTTTGCGTTGCCCTGCTTTAAGCTGGCGCGCGCGCTGCGCCAGGCCCCGCCCAAAATCGCCGCGGACTTGGCCGCGCGCATTCTAGAGGCGGGCCTGCCCGTCTGCCTGGCGCGCGTGGAGGCTGTGGGCGGGTATCTCAATTTTTACCTGGACCGCGCCGCGCTTGCGCGGGGCGTGCTGGAGGAAATCCGCGCGCAGGGGCCGGACTACGGCAGAGAAGACCTGGGCCATGGGCGGGCAGTGTGCATCGACTATTCCTCCATCAACATCGCCAAGCCCTTCCACATTGGCCATCTGAGCACCACGGTCATCGGCAATAGCCTGTACCGCATTTACAATTTCCTGGGCTATAAAAGCGTGGGCATCAACCATTTGGGCGACTGGGGCACCCAGTTCGGCAAGCTGATTGTCGCCTACAAGCGCTGGGGAAACCGCGAGGAAATCGAGCGCACCACCATCAACGGCCTGCTGGATATCTACGTGCGCTTCCACGAGGAGGCCGAGCAGTGCCCCGCGCTGGAGGACGAGGCGCGCGCCTGGTTTAAAAAGATCGAGGATGGCGACGAGGAAGCGCTTTCCCTGTTCAACTGGTTCAAGGAGCTGACGCTGCGCGAGGTCGCCAAGGTGTACGAGCTGCTCGACGTGCATTTTGACTCCTACGCGGGCGAGAGCTTTTACAACGACAAGATGGACCGCGTGATCAAAGAGCTTGCGGACAAGCACCTGCTGGTGGAGAGCCAAGGCGCGCAGGTGGTGGACCTGTCCGCCTACAACATGCCCCCGTGCATGATCCTCAAGGCGGACGGCGCCACCCTCTACGCCACGCGGGATATTGCCGCAGCGCTCTACCGCAAGGATACCTACGATTTTGAAAAATGCCTTTACGTGGTGGCCTACCAGCAAAACCTGCACTTTGCCCAGTGGTTCAAAGTGATCGAGCTGATGGGCTACCCCTGGGCCAAGGATTTGGAGCACGTGGCCTTCGGCATGGTGTCGCTGGAGGAGGGCACCCTCTCCACGCGCAAGGGGCGGGTGGTCTTTCTGGAGGACGTGCTGCGCGCCGCCATTGAAAAAACCCGCCAGATCATGCAGGAGAAGAGCCCCGCGCTGGAAAACTTTGACGAAGTGGCCCGCCAGGTGGGCGTGGGCGCGATTGTGTTCAACACCTTGAGCAACAACCGCATCAAGGACATCACCTTCTCCTACGCGCGCGCGCTGAACTTTGACGGGGAGACCGGCCCTTACGTGCAGTACACCCATGCGCGCGCCTGCAGCGTGCTGCGCAAGGCGCGCTATGACGCCGCCCTACCCGTGGATTATGCGCTGCTGGATGACGAGGAAACCCAGGCCCTGCTGGCGCTGCTGGCCCGCTACGGCGCGGTTGTGCAGGACGCCATGGCGCAGAACGAGCCCTCGCTCATCACACGCTATATCGTGGATGTGGCCCAGGCCTTCAACCGGTTCTATTACGAGCACCATATCATGTGTGAAGACCCCGCCAGGCGCCAGGCGCGCCTGTGCCTGACGGACGCGGCGCGCACCGTCCTTGCATCGGGCCTGTACCTGATCGGCATGGCGGCGCCCGAGCGCATGTAATGCGAATAAAACGGCACGATTGTGCACCTGTGAAAAGGAGTTGCGATTACGAATGGCAGCAAACAAGGAAAAGGGCGGCGGGGCCGTCTCCCGCTTCGCCAAGCGCTATATCATCGATCCGCTCAGTTCCATGGCGCTGGGCCTGTTCTGTACACTGATCATCGGGCTGATTCTCGGGCAGTTTGCCAAAATACCGGGGCTGGGCTTTCTGGAGCAGCTCACCAAAATGGTGGATGCCTCCTCGCCCGTGGTGGGCGCGGCCATCGGCGTGGCCATCGCCTACGGCATGAAGGTGCGCCCGCTGGTCATCTTCTCTGCCGCGGTGACGGGCGCCATCGGTTACGCCTCGGGCGGCGGGCCGGTCGGCGCGCTGGTGGCGGCCATTGTGGGCGCCGTGCTGGGCGATCTGGTGTGCGGGCGCACCGGCGGGTTTGATATCGTGGCCGTGCCCTTTGTCTCCATCATCTCCGGCGGGCTCATCGGCGTGTACGTGGGTCCCCCCATCGGCTCGTTTATGACCGCGCTGGGGCAGGCCATCAACTACGCCACCACCCTGCAGCCCATCCCCATGGGCATCCTGGTGGCGGTGATCATGGGCATGGCGCTCACCGCGCCCATCTCCAGCGCCGCCATCGCCATCTCCATCGGTTTGGACGGCCTTGCCGCGGGCGCGGCCGTGGCCGGCTGCTGCGCGCAGATGGTGGGCTTTGCCGCGGCCAGCAGACGCGATAACAGCTGGGGCGGCGTGCTCGCCCAGGGCTTGGGCACCTCCATGCTGCAGGTGGGCAACATCATCCGCCGGCCCCAGATATGGATTGCGCCCACCCTCGCCGCCGCGGTGGTGGGGCCCATCTCCACCGCCGTGTTTCGTATGAGCTGCAACGCGCTGGGCGCTGGCATGGGCACGAGCGGCCTGGTGGGCCAGTTCGCCACCTGGGCCACCATGTCCCCCACCACCAACACGTGGCTGCTGCTGGGCGAAATCGCGTTGGTACACTTTGTGCTGCCCATCGCGCTGACCCTGCTCTTCGACGCGGGCCTGCGCAAACTGGGCTGGGTGCGCTCCGGCGATATGAAGCTTGCGGACGCCGCATAGCCTACCTTTCTTTTACAAACCCACCTTTCTTTTACGAAAAAAAGGTAGGATCAAAGAAAACGGTAATTTTGGGGTTGGCATGCGAAGATGCCCGCTGATTCATTGCCTGCCTTGATAAAGGCAGACGCAAAAAAGCGGTGGCTTGCAGGCCGGCATGTGAAAGCGCCCGTTGGCTCATTGCCTGTCTTGATAAAAACCGGCGTAGGAAAGCGCTGGTTTTTATATGCAATCGGTGCAATAGCTTCCGCCTCACTGCCTGCCCTGTTAAACGTTGGCCCAAGGAATATGGGCTTTGTATGGGCAGGCGCCGTCGTCCGTCCCGCTTGCCTCGCCAGCTAGAAAAGCAATGCCAGGCAAAGCGGTTCTTTGGGCTGGGAGCAAGGCACCGATCCTTTGCCTCGTTTGGGTGCATTGCATGGCAGGGTGCAAAATAACGACGCGACCAGGCCCCATGCCCACTTCTGTTTCGCTTGTACCACCATATAAAAGCAGGCCGAACGCCATGGCGTTTTGTTCGGCTGGGCGTTCGTCGCTTGCGTTGCCTGTTCAAACCACATAAAAAACAGGTCAAACAAGCGCTGGAGATTACGCAAAGCGCCATAGCAGCGGGCGCTCTGCCTTCCCCGCACTGCGCCATGGGCGGCGCAGCAGGCGCCTTTGACAGGCGCTGGGTGGACAGACATCCACGGCCAGCGTTTTTTTCATATATGTGGCACCTGACGCTTCCCTTGCGCGCATATGTGGCGCGCCCCCCTTTTCTTCGCCCCAGCCAGGCGGCCATGGATGGACATATTTTTTATAAATAGGCCGCGTATGTTGTCCGCTTTGCCGCGCTATGCTAAAGGCAATCAAAAGGAGGGATGCGTCCATGGAAAAACTGGATTTTAAAAAGGCTTACAAGGACCTCTATCTGCCGGGGGCCGCGCCCATGTGTATCGACGTGCCGGCCATGCGCTTCATCATGGTGGACGGGGAAGGCGCGCCCGAGGGCGCGGACTACCAGCAGGCGCTGCAGGTGCTCTACGCGCTGAGCTTCAACATCAAGATGTCCAAGCTGGGGCCGCGCCCTATCGCGGGCTACTACGAGTACGTGGTACCCCCGCTGGAGGGGCTGTGGTCCTGCAAGGATGGCCCCTTTGACGTGCAGGCGCGGGGCGATTGGTGTTGGACGAGCATGATCCGCCAGCCCGATTTTGTCACCGAGGATGTCTTTGCAGACGCGCTGCTGGCGTGCCAGCGCAAAAAGCCCGATCTCCCCATCGCGCGGGCACGCTTTGTCACCTGGACTGAGGGACGCTGCGTGCAGATGCTGCACCGCGGTCCCTATGCGGACGAGCCGGTGAGCCTGGCGCAGCTGCACGCCTTTATGCAGGCGCAGCAGCTGGCGCCCGACGCCGCCCGCCGGCACCACGAGATCTACCTCTCCGACCCCCGGCGCGCGGATCCCGCGCGGCTGCGCACCGTGCTGCGCCTGCCGGTAAAGCGCCTGTAGACGCATACGCGCGCCAGGCGTATAATGGGCGCAGCGTCTATTTGTGATGGGGGAGTCGGTAGCGCATGAAGAAACTGATCCTGCTGGGCGGCACGATGGGTGTGGGCAAGAGCGCGGTGGGCCGCGCGCTGGCTGGCATGCTTGTGCCCAGCTTTTATCTGGACGGCGACTGGTGCTGGGACATGCACCCGTTCGTTGTGGATGCGGAAAACAAGGCCATGGTGCTGGACAACATCACCCATCTATTGCGCGGCGCGCTCGGCAACAGCCACTTTCAGTACGTGATCCTCAGCTGGGTGATGCACCAGCAGCAGATCATCGACGACATCCTATCGCGCCTGCCACAGGAGGGCTACGATGTGCTGTCCCTCTCGCTGGTATGCACGCCTGTGGCGCTCGAAGCGCACTGGCGACAGGATGTTGCGCGCGGCCAGCGCCAGCCGGATAGGCTCGCGGACGCCGCCGCGCGCCTACCCCTCTACAATACGCTGGACACCACAAAGATCGACGTGACGGGCATCTCTCCCCGGCAGGTGGCAGCGCGCATCGCGGCGTTGGCCCGAAGGTGACGCGCCCCTTGCACAGGCGGGGCCAGCAGACGGACGCCGCCTCGCGCCTACCCCTCTACAATACGCTGGACACCACAAAGATCGACGTGACGGACATCTCCCTCAGCAGGCGGCAGCGCGCATCGCGGCGTTGGCCCGAAAGTGACGCGCCCCTTGCACAGGCGGGGCCAGCAGACGGACGCCGCCTCGCGCCTGCCCCTCTACAATACGCTGGACACCACAAAGATTGACGTGACGGACATCTCCCCCAGCAGGCGGCAGCGCGCATCGCGGCGTTGGCCCGAAGGTGACGCGCCCCTTGCACAGGCGGGGCCAGCAGACGGACGCCGCCGCGCGCCTACCCCTCTACAATACGCTGGACACCACAAAGATCGACGTGACGGGCATCTCTCCCCGGCAGGTGGCAGCGCGCATCGCGGCGTTGGCCCGAAGGTAACGCGCCCCTTGCACAGGCGGGGCAGGCGGACGGACGTCCCCGCGCGCATACTCCTCTATGGCACGCGCTCTCTGGAACATCGCACAAGGCAAGCAACAAGGGGCGGCCGCATATGCGGCCGCCCCTTTTCGTTCGCTTTTTTACTGTGGCGCCAAACACCTATTTGAGGAAGCCCTCGATGATCTTGCGCTCCGCCTCCTGCTCGCTCAGGCCCAGCGTCTCCAGCTTGATGATCTGCTCGCCCGCGATCTTGCCGATCGCCGCCTCGTGCACCAGCGATGCGTCGATGTGCGCGGCGGTCAGCTCCGGCACCGCGCTGACGCGCGCGCCATCCATAATGATCGCGTCGCACTCGGAATGCCCGGTGCAGCGGGTATTGCCGTTGATAACGCTGCGGAACAGCTGGAAGGATTCCCCCCTGGCAACCGATCGGGAGACTAAGTCGCACCCCGCGTCCTCGCCGTTTAAGTCCACATGAAAGACTGTCTCGGCGCGCTGCTGGCCGTGGGTCATGATCTTCTCGCGGATGATCAGGCGCGATCCCGCCTCCAGCACGGCGCGCGAGGTGCGCACCGTGGAGTCCACCCCCTTGATCTGGGTGGTGTCCATCTGCATGGTGGCGTCCCTAGCCAGCTCCACATAGGTCTCGGGGTTGATGATGCGCTTGCCCGTGCCCTCCCCGATGCCGATGTGTTTTTCCAGGTACACCACACGCGCGCCTTCTGCGATAAAAAACCGGTGTATGCCGTTGTGCTGGCTGTCTTCCTCCCCCTCGGTGTGCACGCCGCAGCCCGCCACGATGGTGACGTCCGCGCCCGCGCCGATGTGAAAGTCGTTGTACACCAGGTCGTCCACGTTGCTGTGGGTAATGCAGGCCGGTATGTAGACGCGCTCGCCCTTGGTGCCCGGCTTGACGGTAATGTCAATGCCCGATACGCCCTCTTTGGAGGTAATGGTCACGTTTTGGCTGTTCTGCCTGCCCGCGCAGGCGCCGTCCTCGCGGATATTATACGCCCACTTGGGATCCACGATTCCGTCGTCCGTCACCAGGTTGAGCAGCTTTTTTAAAATATCATGCATGGGTTTATTGCACCTCCTTGCCAGGGCAGAACAGGCACTGCCCCTCGCTTGCCAGCAGCTCGGGCAGAATCTGCTCGCGCGCGCCGCGCGCAGTGATCTGGCCGCCCGATAGCACCACAATCTCGTCGGCAATGTCCAGTATGCGCTCCTGGTGGGAGATGATGATTACCGAACCCTGCAGCGTGCGGCGCAGGTTTTTAAAGACGCCGATGAGGTTATTGAAGCTCCACAAATCGATGCCCGCCTCCGGCTCGTCAAAGATGGTCAAGCGGCTCTTGCGGGCCATCACGCCCGCGATCTCAATGCGCTTGATCTCCCCGCCTGATAGGCTTGCGTTGATCTCGCGGTCGATATAATCGCGCGCGCACAGGCCCACGTCGCTCAGGTAATCGCACAGCTGCATGTCCGTAAGCGTCGCGCCCGCCGCCAGGTTGACGATATCGCGCACGGTGATGCCCTTAAAGCGCACCGGCTGCTGGAACGCAAAGCCGATGCCCATCTGCGCGCGCTGGGTGATGGACGCCTGGGTGATGTCCTTCCCCTCGTAGAGGATGCGCCCCGCCGTGGGCTGCAGGATGCCCGCCACCACCTTGGCCAGCGTGGACTTGCCCCCGCCGTTGGGGCCGGTGACCGCCACCAGCTTGCCCGGCGCAATGGAAAGATCAATGTTTTTGAGGATTTCCTTTTGATCCTCCACCTGCATCGATACGTTTTGCAATGTCAGTAAATCCATCGGATGGATCTCCCCTTTCGTAACGTGGCCCTTTGGGGCGGCCTAGCCCAGCGCCACATCCAGTATCATCATCACGAGGAAGCCCAGCATCACGCCCAGCGTGCCCGCGTGGGAGTGCTCGCCCAGATGGGCCTCGGGTATCAGCTCCTCCACCACCACGTAAATCATGGCTCCGGCGGCAAAGGAGAGCAGGTAGGGCATCGCCACCGACGCCGCGCCCGCGATAAACACGGTCAGCACGCCGAAGATGGGCTCCACGATGCCCGAGAGCGCCCCGTAGACGAACGAGCGGGTGCGCGAGAGCCCCTCCTTTTTCAGCGGCAGGGAGATCGCCGCGCCCTCGGGAAAGTTCTGCAGGCCGATGCCCAGCGCAAGCGCCATGGCCGCGGCCAGCGTCACGTTGGCCCCCGCCTGCACGCTCAACGCAAAGGACAGGCCCACCGCCATGCCCTCGGGGATGTTGTGCAGCGTGACGGCCAGCACCAGCATGCTGGTGCGCTTGAGGTTGCTTTGCGTGCCCTCGGGGTTGCGGCTGCCCGGGTGCAGGTGCGGCATCACGCGATCCAGCACCAGCATAAACACCCCGCCAATGACAAAACCCAGCGCCGCGGGTATCCAGCCGATGAGCTGCTGTTCCTCCGCCATCTCGATGGCGGGGATGAGCAGCGACCACACCGAGGCGGCGATCATCACGCCCGCGGCAAACCCCAGAAAGACGCGCTGGATGCTGGGCTTGATCTCGCCGCGGAAAAAAAACACCACCGCCGCGCCCGCCGCCGTCATCAGAAACGTGAACCCCGTGCCCAGCAGCGCCAGCAGCGCCGGATGCAGGCTTTCCATCACGACAAACTCCTCCTTAAAACGTTGCGCGCAAGCGCACCCCTTCGCCTTTTACCGCCAGTATAACCCTGTTCTTATTTGATGATACCGCCCCCATACCCAATCGTCAATGCGGCGCGCGCTCCTTTTTCATTTATACTGAACAATTTCTATCAATTTAGTCAGGATTATGCCGCAAAAACGCCCGCCTACGCGCTTTTTCACGCATGGGGCGGGCATATACGGATTGATTCAGCGCGGGAAGAGGGGCAGGGTCGCCAAAAAGAAAATATCCTTGCGCTTGGCGGCCGCCCCCTCTGCCAGGATGGCAGCGCGCGCCACCACCTGCGCCCCCGCCTTTTCCACCAGACGCTCCACGGCAGCGAGGCTCTCGCCGGTGGAAATCACGTCGTCCACAATGGCCACGCGCCTGCCCGCAATGGCGCGGGCGTCCCTGCCATCCAGGCACAGGGACTGCATTTTTTGCGTGGTGATAGAAACCACCGCATCGGTGAGGGGCTGGGCCATGTAGGGCTTGATGCTCTTGCGCGCCACAATGTAGTAGGGCAGCTGCTTGATGCGGCTGATCTCATAGGCCAGGGGAATGCCCTTGGCCTCGGCGGTGACGATGTAATCCACCTGGGGCAGCCGCTCTGCCAGCAGCGGCGCAGCGGCGCTGACCATCTGGCAGTCGCCCAGGATTACAAAGCTTGCAATCGCAAGGTTGGGCGCCACCTGCAGGATGGGCAGCTGGCGGGTGATGCCCGCCACGTGTAGCTCGTAATACGATGCTTCCATACGCCTCTACGCTCCTCTCTCTACAGGCCCAGGCCGAGGCGCAGTAGCGCCTGCAGCGCGATGCCCGCCAGGATGCCGAAAAACGGATCGGTAAAGGCGGTGACGGCCATGGTCACGCCCGCCAGGATGGGATCGCCCGCGCCCGTGCCCGCAAAGGCGGCGGCCGCGTTGGTGGGCACGGTGACCGCCGCGCCCAGGATCAGCAAAAACCCCGCGATGGACTGGCTGGGCACGTGCCTGCCCACCCTGGGCAACAGGCCGAAGAACAGGATCGCCGCCATGATCAGCATCATCAGCACGCCCGCAGCCACGGGGTGGGGCGCGCTGCCCGTGGCTGAGATGATGGTCTCCACCGGCGCGCCGCCAAAGAGGCTGCTGGCCGCGTCGGCAAGGCCAGAGTAAATGGTCAGATGGTCCACGTTTGCCGCAGCGCCCGCCATGGCGCCGGTGATGGATCCGAAGGCGATGTTACCCCCGACGGTCAGGCAGCACAGCGCCAGCGCGCCACGCGCCACGCGCAGGTTCAAGGTAGGCCTCTGCAGCTTCAGGCGGCCCATCTTTTCCAGCACGGCGTCCCTGCCCACCGCCTGTTTGGCCACCCTGGCCGCGATGCTGGACACTACCAGCGATACGATGATGGTATAGACCAGGTTGCGCCCCAGAAAGAAGTACACGATTGCCGCGGTGACCACCGAGGTGATGCCCACCACCTTGTTTTGCCTGACCATGTCCAGCGCCAGCCTGACCAGCACCAGCCCTACGCCCGCCATCATCGCGTTGATGACCACATCGCCGGCAAAATCCACAATGCCGCCCAGCAGCCCGCATGCGCCCAGTGCGGCCATGAGCAAGCCGGCGTAAAACACCATGCTCAGCCGTTCGCGCATGTCTCTGCCCATGCTGCCTGCAAGCACGATGGTCTCGGCCTGGAAGGAGATGGGCGCGACCGACCCGAAAAGGATGCATGCGATGCCGCCCACCAGAAAACCCAGCGCCGTGGGCACTGAGGCAAAGCCCATCGAAAGGGCCAGCAGCCCCTGCGGAATGCCGTTGAGCACCACGCCGACGGCGGCCAGCAGGTCCTGCAGAAAATCCATGCAAACACGTCCTCTCCTAGGATGCTTTCCTAATATAATGTGGGGAATACAACGCCGTGATGACGGCGCGGGAGGCGCCCGCTCCTATGCCTGTAACATATTTCCATAGTATGCAACCGGCGCGCGCCGCCTATGCGACGATGCACGGAATTTAACCCACGGTTGATTTTTCGCGCCGCGCTTTGAATGCGCCGCCATTGCCAGCAGCGCGCGCGCACGCGTATGATATAGACAACACGCATCGGCGTAAGCACCTTGTACAAGGAGGATTTTTACCATGGAACTTGCTATCGGCAGCGCGATCGCCCGCCTGCGCAAGGCGCGGGGCGTCACCCAGGCACAGCTCGCCGAGGCGGTGGGCGTCTCGGTGGCGGCGGTCTCCAAATGGGAGACGGGGGTTTCACTTAGTTAAAGATACCACATCAATCCCACGCTGACTTTTGCTCAACCGATACAGCCGGAGGGCTGGATAACAAGAAAAGGCGGTATGCGCCCCGTGGAGGGGTAGCGTACCGCCTTTTCTTGTGGGGGTTTCCAAAGGGGGCAACGCCCCCGTTTGGCACACGACTTTGCGAAGCAAAGTGTAGTGTGTTATACGCTCTGTCGGCGTTGCCGTGAAAATGCCGTTGCCGCCGGGGAGGGCAAGGGCATTTGAAGCGGCAGGAAAACAGGGCTGTGCTTGTGTGGCGTGGAGCCGCAAGCGCAGGTCTGTTTTCGCCAGCAGACAGGGCGTATATGAACGCCCCCGTTCTTCGTCCTACGCTCTGACTTGTGGACAAAGTGTCCCGAAGTTGTGGCCACACTCCCGGAAAAGTAGCAGGACAGCGGGCAACCGTCAAGGCTGAAATGAACGGGGTTACACCCGGCCTTGACCGCCGCCCGCCGCCCCGCTGGATGGGTGGACAAGGCGGCCAATCCCTCAAAGTGCTTGTCCGCGCTCTTTCTGATTTTGAGGTATTCAGTTTTTCAAAATTGAATAATCAAAATAAATTTTTTCGATTGAAAAAATTTTATTTGTTATCATCTTCAATGCCATATTTTTTCTTTTGCCGAATCACATAATTACTGATTTTTTCATCATATAGTGGATACTGGTAATCCAACTGGCATGCCACTTCTGACGAAACCTCCCGGAACAATGCCATACATTGTTCAAAGGATTCCCACATATGGGGATAGGAATCCATATTATAAGTGGACATAAGTCGTTCCCACAATTCCTCTGGGACATATTGCTTCATAAATTTATAGTTTTTTCCCAAACTGAAATGAAATCCCTGTTTGATACCAATCAGCCAGGAAATCATGCGAAGCAATTCTTTTCGTACTATATCATTCATATGGTCAATAGCAAAAAGAATTTCTTTGCGGCATAAGCCCTTTACTACATATGTTGTAGTATTCCAAAATTCATTACAGCAATCGTCAAACATTCTTTGAGTAGGCTTCTGCAAGTGGTAGTCTATATCCGTTGGTATTGGCGGCTTTACGATACGGTTGTCTTTATCCAACAGTAACTTTACCAGTTTATCCCATGTAAAATACTCGTCTATCAGTTCCAGCGGCAGCAAAGTTAAATCTATCTTAACATCATCAGTAAACAGCATTAAATATGAAAATCCCTTTTCTACAGCTGGAAATAATTCCATATCTTCCGGCTTTTGCAGAATCAACCTTTCACCAAATATATCTAGCCATTTATCATCACTTGTGAAGCTGTCCATATCCGTAACAAAAAAAGTAATATCAAAATCCTGAAAATCATCAGGCGGAATATTTGTATTTGTTCTAGATCCTTCCAAAGTAACCATGCGAATGCGTTTGTCTGTTTTTGCAAAATTCAAAACAATATCATAAACTTCCTTTTCTGATCTCATTTTTATCTCCTCCAATTATTGAAATAGGTGTGAAGCCATTTTAGGGCTTTCCCGCCTTGATTACCCTTTAGCAAAGACGGGCGGGGCTGTCAACGGCGGCGCATGAAATGCGCCGTTCATCTTGACCGTTGACTGGCTCGGCTGGCTTTGCTATTTTTATCGAATTGCATATTGGTAAATTGCATTGATATGTACTTGGGTTGTATTCACGATTGGCACATTAACATCTTCGGGCTTTATGGCAAGTGGCAGCTCCGTACAGGCGAGAATGAGTGCATCTACATTTTCTTTTTCAATGTATTTATTTGCCAGTGCAATCATTTTCTCTTTATCACTAGGAATTACTATGCCATTCTCTAAATTGGGGTATATCAGTTTTCCTAATAGAGATATTATTTTTTCGCTATCGCCTTTACAAGTAACATCATCGGGCGGCGAAGTTCATCTTCCATACCCGGAATATCCATCATCTCTTTAGGCGGTTCTGCTTCCTCTACAACTTTAAGCTCAAACCCATTGTTCAGCAATCCCATTATAATCTGTGTAAGTGTGTGATGTTGTTTTACTACATCACATCCTAAAAAATGTGTATTTCGTTCTCCTGTTATAAAGTAATTATCAATCGCCCAATATTGCGGTTTCCCATCATCTGTATAAATCCAATCCTGCCCAACTCCTGCGGTAAAAACAGGGTGTTCGATATTAAAAAGAAAAATTCCACCTGGTTTTAATGTCCTATACACTTTTTGAAATATTTCCACTATGTCCTCTATATAGTGCAGAGCTAAATTAGATATAACACAATCCCATTCATTTTCTGGATAGTCATATTCCTCTAATCCGCTAATACGATATTCAATTTGATTTCCTGAATTGCGCTTTTGGGCTTCCTCAATCATTTTCTTACTTAAATCGATCCCTAATATTTTTGTAGCTCCTTGTTCTTCTGCGAACTTGCAGTGCCAGCCATATCCGCACCCCAAGTCAAGAACAGATTTTCCTTCTAACGAAGGAAACAAAGGTTTTAATTGATGCCATTCACCAGCAGCTTTTAACCCCTCTTTACTGCGGGACATCTTTGCATATTCTTCAAAAAACTTCTCATTATCGTATTCATTATTCATAACCTTAACATCTCCTATTTTATCCTTCGGCACCGCCGCCTCCAGGCGGCTCCCCAACTTCATCTGCTCGATAAATGGGAATTGCACCAAAACAATCTAAGACAACAATGCTGCCCTACTTGCGATTTTTTCTTGTACTGCGGAAACAGTTTCTTGAATGGAATAATTGGTCGTATCTACAACATTCGATTCATATATTCCCAGATTGCAAAATTGCTCCCACATTGTTTCTACCAATTCGATATTTGTTTTTCGGTCTAACTTTGAGCGTTCAACAGCCCGCTTTAAGGTTTCTTCCTTACTTGCCCTTAAAATAATATAATGCACCTCATAATGTTCCCGAACAAGAGCTTTCCATGGCTCCAAAAACCATGGCCCGACAATCCCATCTACAATTACATCATATCCGCCACGAGCATATCGCTTTGCAGCTTCTAAAAAGGCTTCAATGACAACCAGATTTTGCTCGTTGGATT
Organism: Maliibacterium massiliense; assembly: GCF_900604345.1. Taxonomy (GTDB): domain Bacteria; phylum Bacillota; class Clostridia; order Christensenellales; family Maliibacteriaceae; genus Maliibacterium; species Maliibacterium massiliense. The sequence continues at coordinate 1,323,580 of NZ_LR026983.1, read as the reverse complement.
CTGGCAAATGTGGTGGTATTGCGCCTTTGCTTAAGTAATGAAAAAAGTCATCGGTGTGCATATGCACTGATTTATCCATATCTGATTCCTTTGCGACAATTGACGCAGTTGTTGTTTTTCCTGTCCCCGGTGAGCCTGTAATCACAATAATTCTTCCTTGATTCATCTATATTTTACCTCCACAAATTAGAATTTAACTATCTAATCCTCAAAAACCATTGATTTTTCAAGGCTTCACACCTGTTTTCCGTTCAAACCTTATCTGTTTGCCCTTGTTTTTGCCCTTACGAGCCGCAACAAGGGCAACATTTTATTCTCCGCCGACCACCTTATCCAGCAGCCTTGCGGAAGTGCGCTTCGCTTCTCTTGTAGAGTGAGCGTAGATGTTCATTGTGGTACTGACATCAGAGTGTCCGAGAAGTTCCTGCACATCTTTCGGTTTTGCACCGCCGGAAAGCAGATTGCTTGTGTAGGTGTGGCGGAGCGTGTGGAAATGGAAATCTTCAAGCCCTTTCACTTTCTTCTTCGCCGCCCTGCACATAATCCCTACCGTACTCGGCGCTTCATACGCCCCGTCTGCTCTCAGGCAGACAAAGGAGATTTCCTTGTAGTCCTCCGGGACTTCCTCTGTCCTTTGCAGGCTGTAAACCTCATAATAGGTGCGCCCTTTTTCCTTTACTTCTTTATAGTAGTTCAGGTGATAAAGCTCCCCGTAGCGGAAACGGTTTTTGCGCTGTTCTGTTCTCGCCGCCCGCAGGATTGCCGCCAGCGTATCACAGAAATCAACGGTGCGGACTTTGCTCCGCTTTGTCGTTCCCACTTCGGTTGTGTGCCTTGTTCCGTTATAGCGCATACTGCGGCGTACCGTAAGATATTGTTCCTCAAGGTTAATATCCTGCCAAGTCAAGCCGCATACTTCCCCGATACGAAGCCCCGTGTAGTACGCTATCTGCACAGGCAGCAAAGCGGGATTGTCTTTTGCCTTGAGAAATTCCTCCAGCTTTTGGAACTGCTCATGGGTGATAGTAGGAATACTGGAAGAATCTTCCTCACTATCCGAGAAAATATCCGTTTCCTGCTTCCTGCCTCTCAGCTTCACATACTGCATAGGGTTAAAGGTAATCAGTTTTTTCGGGAATACCGCAAAGCGGAAGGAATTTTGCAGCACCGCCGAGAACAGGAGCATATATCCTTTGCTCATGGGCTTTGAAGTTGTCCCGTCCGGGTTTGTCCCACCATAGCTCAGAAAATCAATGAACGCCTGCAAATGGTCGGCGGTCACGGTTTTCAGCTTGCGTTTGCCAATGGGATATTGCTTGATACGGTTTACCGTTCCCTGATAGGACATGACCGTCCCGTTGCTTAAGTTGCCGGGTTTCAGTTCTTCCTCTACCCACATATCCAGCATATCGCCTACCGTGATGTTTTCCGCTTTCCCGACAAACTGCTTTTCCTCGTAGTCCGCTATCGCTTTGCGGAGCATGGCTTCTGTCTCCGCCTTGCTATCTGTGCCTGCAAACTCTTTCTGCACTTTTCTGCCGCTTTCATCTTCAATGTAAAAGCGTCCGTACCACTTTTTGCCTTTCTTTCTTACAGAACCTTTTGCCATAGATAAAAAACTCCTTTCTATCCGTGGCAATCGGGACTTATGACATATGGTGTGCGTAAAGTAATTGTGTCACTTCCGCCAGTGGAAGTCAACTGGCGTCTTTACTTGTCAAGGTGCCACGGAATTTTCTTTTTCGGATAGCCTTTCTTCGGCTTCCTCCACTATCCCGAAAAGTGCGCCCATCGACATTTTTGTGCGCCCCTCATCGTGGATATGTAAAATCCCGTCTAAAAACCGTTTCATATTCTCAATCGGTACTTCCATCTTCTTGCGGTATACCTGCTCCATGATTGCCCCGGACTCTATGGCGTACCGTCCAAGAGACTCTTTCAGCCCCTTGTCCTCCGCCACACGGTCAACTTCCTCCATAGCGTCAGCAAAGTAGTAGGTCATAACCGTATACAGGTCAACCATCTTGCCGAGAAATGTCGTGAGAAGCTGCTGGCGCGGCTCGCCCTTTACCGTATGGGAAACTGTGTCCAGATACTTCTTGATGTGTTCCTCAATATCCCGCTGGCAGAGAGTATAGGTGTCATATTCCTTATCATCGGAAAGACCTGTCAGCCATTCGGGAGTTGTGAGCAACGCTTCCGCAAGACCGTTGATAACCATTGTGCGCTTCGGATCAACTCCGTCCGCTTCGTACCGCTGAATGGTGGATTTGTTCACGCCCACACGCCTGCCGAGTTCCGGCATGGTAATGTTTAACTCTGTGCGGCGTTCCTTAATCCGTCCACCGACCTGTTTTGCGGTGAATGTGGTTTCTTTTTTCAAGGTGTTCACCTCCTGACTGGTATCAGTATAACACGCTGATACTTATTTTGCAACCCTTATCTCAATAAAAGTTGTAAATAAACTGTGTATGGTTGCAAAATGGGTTGACAAGAGATGGCAGAATAAGTATAATGATAAAACAGTAGTTGCAAAATAAGTATTCAAAAAGGAGGTTGATAGAATGAGCGCAGTCAAAATGGGACTTACCATAGAGGAAGCCGCAGAATGTACGGGTATCGGCAGGAACACCATGCGGAAGCTGGTGGAATGGGGAAAGCTGCCCGTCCTCAAAGTGGGGCGCAAGACCATTATCCGCAGGGACACGCTGGAACGGTTTCTGACGGTCAATCAGGGAAGAAATCTTCTGAAGCCCGATGATGTCCGCAGAGTGGAATGACCATCCACTCTCTTTTCGGAAAGTAACCCTAAGCCCTCGGCGTTTGAGAGCGAAATACACCCCTTGCACAAACCTGCGGTTTGTACTCCGGGTATTTCGCCCTTGCAGGGGGCTTCCGCATCAATCGCCTGCGGCGTATGATACGGGGCTGTCACCGCTGCCGCAGCGACAGCCGCAACCGTAAACGGTTGCAAAAAAGGACGCACCTTGACAACAGAAAACGGAGATGATGTATGCCGAGACACAGTTTTATCCAGATGTCAAAACTGCCCAATGTCAAAGGGCGAATATCGTATATCACGAGCCAAGCAAGGCAGGAAAATCTCTATGCCACCTACCGCACCGCCGACAGCACCTTTTGGAGCAATCTTGCAAGGGAAAGCCAGCAGGAGTTTCAGCGCAGCGGCACAGAGGGTAAATGTATCGAAGCAAGGGAACTGATTATCGCCTTGCCCGAAATCTATACGCAATACGAGCCGCAGCAGGTACTCACGGACTTTACAGAGGAGTTCCGCAGGCGGTACGGTGTGGAGTGCGTGTCCGCCCTCCACCACAACAAGCGCAAGACGAATTATCATATCCATCTGATTTTCAGCGAGAGGAAACTGCTCCCCGAACCTGATGTGAAAATTGCTTCCCGCAGCGTGTTCTTTGACGAGACTGGAAAGCGTGTCCGCACCAAAAAGGAAATCACGGGGGAGGACGGGCAGATACGGAAAGGCTGTACCGTTATCAAAAAGGGCGAGGTATACGAAAGCCATCTGTTTACTACCAAAGATACACGCTTTAAGGGAGAGCCTTTTCTCCGGGAGATAAAGGAAGTGTATACGGAACTTATCAACCGCCATATCTCTGATCCTGAGCAGCACTTAAAGGTATTTGATAAAAACAGCGTCTATCTGCCGACCAAGAAAATCGGCAAGAACAATCCCAAAGAGGACGAAATCAAAGCCGACAATGCCGCAAGGCAGGAATGGAACAGGACAGCGGATATGGCGTTATTATCGGGTATCTCCGAAGCAAAGATTTTAGAAGTCAAGCGGACAGAGATACACGAAAAAACGAGCCAGTCTATCAAAAGCAAGGGCTGGCTTCCCAATCTGTTCCGCAGTATCGTAAACAAGGCAAAGGACTTCCTGCAAAACCTAATCCGTGAACACGATATGCCGCCGAAGCCTGTCCTTGAGATAGATATGGCAGAGTTCCGCACCATGCAAAAGCTGATGATAAAGGCGCAGGATAAGGCAAAAGAAATCCGGCATTTGCAGGACACGGTACTTCCGAAACTGAAACAGCAGCTTGCCGAAACAAAAGGGATTTTCAAAGGTAAGGAGCGCAAGGCGCTCACAGAGCAGATACAGCGGACAGAAAAGGAAATCGCTGAAAATCTGGATAAACTGCCCGATGTTCTGAAAGAGGACGGTTATCCCGATGTGCAGGCGTTCATGACAACCTACCGCAAGGCGGAGGCTGTTGTGGAGCAGTACAACCGTGACCTTGCCGCATGGGAGCGGCAGGTCAGGGAAAAACAGAAACCCGCCCAAAAAGAGCAGGCAAAGCCGCCCCGGCGGGAGAGCGTGCTGAAGCGCCTGCGCCAGCTTCAGGCGGAGGGCAGAAGGCAAAAGCCAAAGCCCAAAACCCACGACAGGGAACGATAGCTTTCACATCGAAAACAACACCGCAGGCTTCCTGCGGTGCATACATAAAGAATGCGCCCCGTGGCTTTCTTCCACAGAGCGCATGTTATATATGGATTTATTTGCTATATTTTCTCTTGCGGCTGTAAACGGCTGTGCCGGTCAGGGCAGTGCCCGCTGCAAGCAGTACCGCAATCCAAAGGGCGATATTGCTGTCATCGCCGGTCTGCGGCGATTGGGTATCGTCAGTAACAGCCGCCGCCTTAACGGTAAACTCCGTTGTAGCCGTACCGGTTTCGGAAACAATCGCCAGCGTGTGCTTGCCGACAGACAGAGTTTCCAGATATTCAGTTTTCAAATTGACAATGGTGCTGCCTTCCTTTACTGTGTAGTTGGAAGCATCCAGGTCTTTGCCGTCTACCTGTACCTTCTGGAAGTGTTTATAAGCTGCATTGGAAGTAAAGGTAAGACCGTCCTTTGTGCCTTTTTGCCAGCTACCGTTTGCCCCGGCTGTGATGATGACCTTGAAATCGGAAGCAATCGCACCGCAGACAGTACATTTGCCATTGTCATAGCTGTGGCCGGTGGCAGGAATGTCTGTCAGATCCTTCGTATCTGTGTAGGTCTGGCCGTTAAATTCAACGGTTGCTGTATAAGTGGTTACACCTGTTTCCGTGCAGGTGCCAGGGGTCTTTTCTGCCGATGTTACAATTACTTTCGGAGTTTCCTTATGGGTTTCATCCTTTTCACAAGTAAATGTCACGGTGCAGGTTTTCCCATCCTCCGACCAGTTCCAGACCGGTTCGCCATAGCTGTGACCGGTGGCCTGAATTTTATTTTCTTCAGGGGTCGTTGGAATTGTACCGCTTTCATCTTCGAAATGCTTCCCGCAGATTTCGCACATCCAGTATTCCTCGGTTCCATCCACTGTGCAGGTGGCATCTTTCTTTGGCGTCTGTACCATCTTGCCATGCGTCACTGTCAATGTGCAAGAGGCGCTAATTCCACTGCCGTCCGCAGCTGTGGCGGTAATCGTGGCGTTGCCTGCGCTTATGGCAGTCACTGTTCCATCTTCACTTACCGTGGCAATGCTGGTGTTGCTGCTTTCCCAAGTTACATCTTGATTGGTGGCATCCGCAGGCTTTACGGTAACGGTCAGGGTATCGCTGTCTTTTTCCTGTATAGTCAGGGTGCCCTTGTTCAGCTCCAAACTGGTAACAGGAATGTTCGACCAATGGGCATAAATGGTACTGTCCATGGCAAAGACCGTGTCGGTAGTAACTTTTTCTCCGCCGTCTTTCTGCGTGTACCAGCCGATGAAGTCATAGCCATCGTAGGTCGGAGTAGGCAGGCTTGTCAGTTTTCCAGCCACAGTCACGGCGCTGGTTGGGTTTACGCTGCCGCCGTTGGCATCAAAGATTACGGTGTAGGTGTTGGCCGTCCACTTGGCATAGAAGTTCAGATTCTTGGTACTGTCAGTGGGAACGTCCGTCACCGGGTCACCGCTGAACTCTTGGTTCTCATACCATCCGGCGAAGGTATAGCCGGTTTTGGTGGGAATGGGCAGGGCTGCCCCCGCCACGAGAGAATATTCCGGGAGGGCACCGCCGTTCGGGTTCAGGGTTATGGTGGTGCACAGGCTGCCCAGCACCACATCCCCGTTGGCGTTCAGACCAATGCCACAGGCGTCACCGTCGGAGGAGAAGTAGTCCGCCGGGTTTTCGCCCACCATATTGTTGCTCCACCCGCTGATGAAACTGCGGGGGACATTTTCTGCGGTTACGCCAATGTGCGCGTTTTCGCCCAGCGGTCCGGTGATGTTGATTGTTTGCCATCCTAAATACAGGTTATCAGTGCTACCAGCCTTCGTATTGTTTTGAATAATGGAATCACCGGACAGATAAAAGGTGCCGTATAGACACACCCCGCCGCCGGAACCGTAAGTTTCGTCGTTAGTGGCATTGCCGGTAATGGAGCCGCCGGACAGGGTAAAGGTGCCTAAGTTAACCATCACCCCTCCACCTCCACCTGAGGTGGCCTTGTTGTTGTTGATGCTGCCGCCCGCCATAGTGAAGGTGCCGCCTTCGTCCACATACACCCCGCCGCCGGCAGCGGCGGTATTGCCGGCAATGCTGCCGCCGGTCATTGTAAAGGTGCCGCCGCCGGCCACATACACCCCGCCGCCATTTCTGGCAGAATCAGAACCGCCGGTGAGGACGCCGCCGGTGGAGCAGTCGCACAGGGTAAAACTTGCGCCGCTGCCCACGGAAATGCGCCGCCCCTTCAGATCCAGCTTATGGTCGTTGAGGCAGAGGATCACCTCGCCGCTGACGGTGATGGACTCGGTGCCGGAGTACTCTACATCGCCGGACAGGTAGTAGCTGCCGCCGGATAGGGTGGTGGTGCCAGCCGTAAACTCCATCCAGTTGTTGCTGTGACTGTCGTGCTCTCCTGCCGCCAGCACCGTGACGGGCAGCATAGGAGCTGCACCGACGCAAACCTTATCCAGCTCGGCACCCTCCGCAGAGCAGACAGGGCAATCCCCATTGATTTCTTCCCCGGTGCAGAGGGTTTCACAGGTACATTCTTCCGGCTGTGCGTCGGACGGAGTTGCCGGGTTCCCGCTGTCCTGTGCGTTGCAGACTTCACAAACAAAGGTGCAGGGCGTTCCCTCTGTGGCGGGAACAAAGTCGCAGGCTTTGTCGTGGGTGTGATTGCAGGCTTCCGGGTCGGTCAGCCCGCCACAATTCTCGTTGTGTTCATGGGAACAGGGAATTTCCGCCGTCCCCTCGGTATAACCGCAGCTTTCGTCATGCTGGGTGTGGTGTTCACACAGACCGCTTTCGCTTGTGACAATGCCGCTATCCTGTACGCCTTCGGCGAACACCATCGTTGGCAACATGGACATGATTATGCACAGACTGACAAAAGCCGCAAATAATCGTTTTTTCATAATGTTTCCTCCTCGTACTTGCACTCATGTTCATTTCCCGAACCGGAGCGCATTTTTTCATTATGGCAGACGCCCAAAATGGATTCGGCTGGCTGCCGGAAGTAGATACAGGAACCGCAGTCAATACTTGCGGGATCATCATCTACCATGACGGCGTGAGGACAGGCATCCTCAATGGTCAGAAGAATAGGACGTCCCTCTGGGGTGTAGATCGGGGATTGTTCTATAAACAAACTGTAATCCTCGATTTCTTTTTTAGAGTGTTCGTCCCATCGCAAAGGAATCTCTATCACCTTCCCCTCATATTCATAGCGATTGATTTTACTCATGGGCACCACCTGCTTTCCAATTTTCACTCCCTGTTTTCATGGCAATAAATGCCCGCAGGGAAGTACGAATTGCATTTAACTGTAACTGTAGATAGTCCTCGTCCTCAAACAGCGCATAATGAACACAGGCACGGACAAACAGATAGGTCATGCCCTGGATAAAATCTGTGGGCATCCCCAGTTTGCCGGAAAGCAGTTCGGCATAATTGTGATACCTGATATTAACACCTTTGAAAAATTCCTTGCCGTATTCCCGGTACTTTGGGCTTGCATACACCTGATACATAAAGCGGTATTTTGCTCCGTGGAGTTTTGCAGTGAGATAAGGCATTTCCCGCAAAAATCGTTCGATGTCAGCAAAACTGGTGGGGGCCTGTGCCATAAAGTCGTCTTCCACCTTTGCCATACAGTGGGCAGTGGCTTCGATTACAAGATTATCCTTACTTTCAAAATAATAAAGTAAGCTCCCATTGGTAACCCCACAAGCATCTGCAAGCATTTTCAAACTCGTGTTTTCCAATCCGTTTTCACAAAAAGTATCAAAGCAGGTTTCCAGAAATGCTGTACGCCTTTCCGGGATCCCTTTTTCTTGCAATATAATTCACCTCCTGCTTTTTTTGATTGACTAAGCGGTAAATTCTATGAGAAAAAAATTGTACTGTTTATCAGGCAACACAAAAAGGCGTACCCCATCCGTATAAAAACGGGCGGAATACGCCTTTGAAAAATATGCGATTGTACTCTTGACAAGGAAAAAGGGCGCAGTTATGCTGTGCTTGCTTGCTACCAGTGTGCTTCCTGCCGCCATTTTTGTCAAGCCCCTTTCTGAACATAAATATACATATAAATTTTATCACAAATCCCGCTGATTTTCAACCTCTATTCGAGAAAAAATGGGGTGCGCTATCAACAATTCAGGTCGAATCATCTATTCCGCCGTGTAGACATTTAGAGGTCAAAAAGGCGTGATTTTAAGCCGTTTCCAGAGCCTAAACTTTGAGGGGCAAAGTGTTTGTACCCTTACCCCTCGTTTTTGCGTCTGAAAGCGTTACAGGCTCATTTTTGCAGCTTTATCATTACCTCGTCTATAAGGTCTGTATATCTGCCCTGCGCCAGCAGCTTATTGCGGTACGCAAGCAGGGCGTTAAAAACATACCGTCTTTCTTCTGCCGTCAAATAAAGGTGGTATTTCTTCTTTCTCATACGAAGATCACCTCGGCATTGACGGTTTCCGTAACCGCCAACCGGAGGGCGTTCATTCTCTGCACCCACTCCATTTGATTGTCGGTTTTCAGCGTTTCGGTAATGCCCTCACGCTCTGCCCGCTGCTTCATAAGACGGTCAAACAGCTCCTGCGCCTGTTCCTCAACATCGGCAAGGTAGGAATGCAGCCTGCCGCTTGTCAAAAGGCTGGTATAAAGCGCCTTTTTATGCTCACGGATATACCGCAAATGCCGCTGCCCCCATACGCCGATGTGCCGTTCTTCTTTTTCGGTTGGTAGTTCCAAGCAGGGGATATAATAATCGCCCCATAGCTCATACCAAAGACCGTTTTGCTCGTTGTAGATGTACTGTTTCATTTTGTAATCCTCCAAAATTATATATTCGCACATACATCACAGTTTCCCGATTGCCACACTCTGTTATATCTTGTTATGAGATTTTCTTGCCCTTGTATTTGCCCTTATGAGCAAGGAGAGAAAGAGTAAACTTGTGTGTAACCGTATAAAGAGATAAGGAGAATACATTGCGATAAATCCTTTATTTTCAGGGCTTTTGGAGGATTTTATTAAAACACTGTAACCTCTGTTGAGAGGTCATAATTTACTGATATTCAAATCTGGATTAATAATTTTAATGGTGCTTGCTTACGAACTGAATCTATCCGGTAAGTGATGAGGTTATCCATTGCATCAAACACGTCTGTATATGCCAACAGTAAAAGCAATCCGTAAACTGAAAGACGGTCAAGGTCAATATCTGTGGCAGCCTTCTTTAACAGCAGGTACTCCAGATACGTTGCTGAATCGTCCGGTTTACACTTCTGCTTATGCTCCTATTATTGAAGCTGGAGCTAAAACTATTGCCTTCGGTGATTTCGGATATTATTGGATTGCCGATAGACAGGGACGTTCTTTCAAACGTTTAAACGAGCTTTTTGCAACCACAGGGCAGGTTGGTTTCCTTGCGAGCCAGCGTGTAGATGGAAAGCTTATCTTACAAGTCTATTGTTTGGAGATGTGTTAGTCGTTTAGAGGAAAAAGGCTCTGAATGTACGGCACCTACCATAAATGAGGAAACATTACAGGCAGCAGTGGTTAAGGCTATTAACGAACTTTTGACTAACAAAGAGCCCTTCCTCTCAACGTTACAGAAAAACATAGCTACCGTCCTCAATGAAGAAAATGATAATACCACCGATGATATTGATAGAAGATTGGAAGAGTTACAACAACAGCTCCTTATACAAGCAAAATCAAAAAATGACTATGAAGATGTGGCTGATGAAATTTATCGACTTCGGGAGTTAAAGCAAAATGCACTTGTAGAGAATGCAGATCGAGAAGGGAAAAGGCAACGAATCGCTGAAATGACTGATTTCTTGAATAAACAGTCACGTGAACTGGAGGAATATGATGAGCAGTTGGTAAGGCGGCTTATTGAAAAAGTAACGATATATGAAGCTAAGCTCACCGTTGAATTCAAGTCTGGGATTGAGATTGACGAAGAGATATAGAATATTAACCGCCAATTAAGGGCTAACACCATTTGGCGGTTTTTAATGGATTTTTTAATTTAAAAGTTGCTTAAAATGACTTATTGTGTTAAAATATATGATGATCCAAATAAGAATTTAGGAGGAACCGAAACTATGACAGCCTCAATGCGTTTAAGATAAGCTGGCAATAAAAAAAGCAGAATCTATCCCCGATGATAGGCTTTTTTGTTGTGCTTATTTATACGATATTGAGCATTCATTAGTTACGGTGAGGATATAGGTTATTAAACTATACCTTTATTTAACTATGTCTTTAATATGAATGTTTCCAAATTGTATGTATGCAGACCAAAAGCCACATTGTGGATTTAGGCCTGCATTTTTTATTGCCTAGAATGCTATTCAAAATAGAAATTCAAGCAAAATAATATGCAGGAGATAATATAAATGGAAAAATACAACAATTGGAAACTTAAGTTTTATACAATATGGGCAGGGCAAGCAGTATCATTAATCACTAGTGCCATCCTGCAAATGGCGATTATTTTTTACCTTACAGAAAAAACTGGATCTGCGATGGTCTTGTCTATGGCTTCACTAGTAGGTTTTTTACCCTATGCGGTCTTTGGACCTGCAATTGGTGTGCTAGTGGATCGTCATGATAGGAAGAAGATAATGATTGGTGCTGATTTAATTATCGCAGCAGCTGGTGCAGTGCTTGCTATTGTTAAGGAGAGGTTATAATGAACAAAGTAAATATAAAAGATAGTCAAAATTTTATTACTTCAAAATATCACATAGAAAAAATAATGAATTGCATAAGTTTAGATGAAAAAGATAACATCTTTGAAATAGGTGCAGGGAAAGGTCATTTTACTGCTGAATTGGTAAAGAGATGTAATTTTGTTACGGCGATAGAAATTGATTCTAAATTATGTGAGGTAACTCGTAATAAGCTCTTAAATTATCCTAACTATCAAATAGTAAATGATGATATACTGAAATTTACATTTCCTAGCCACAATCCATATAAAATATTTGGCAGCATACCTTACAACATAAGCACAAATATAATTCGAAAAATTGTTTTTGAAAGTTCAGCCACAATAAGTTATTTAATAGTGGAATATGGTTTTGCTAAAAGGTTATTAGATACAAACAGATCACTAGCATTGCTGTTAATGGCAGAGGTAGATATTTCTATATTAGCAAAAATTCCTAGGTATTATTTCCATCCAAAACCTAAAGTGGATAGCGCATTAATTGTATTAAAAAGAAAGCCAGCAAAAATGGCATTTAAAGAGAGAAAAAAATATGAAACTTTTGTAATGAAATGGGTTAACAAAGAGTATGAAAAACTGTTTACAAAAAATCAATTTAATAAAGCTTTAAAACATGCGAGAATATATGATATAAACAATATTAGTTTCGAACAATTTGTATCGCTATTTAATAGTTATAAAATATTTAACGGCTAAAAACAATAGGCCACATGCAACTGTAAATGTTTAGTTATAGGTAGGGTAGCATAAGTTAAAATGCTATTCTGCCTTTTAAAAGTATGGTATACATTCCAGAGAGAGATTGGATATGTTCCCGTATACCGATAGTGCCAAAAGCGAAGTGGATATGTTTCCGAGAACGGACGTACTCAAATGACATTCATTCTGTCCTCTCAAGCCATGTGGAGACAATAGTGTTGCTACAAAGAGAAACCTTGTAGAAATCCTTAGATTTAGGCACTTTTCCCGTCATGTGGTGTTTGACGCAGAGGGTGATAAATTCCGTAATAAGCGTATTGAGGACTATATCACCGTTTCGGTAGTCATTGATATGGAGTGTGGGAACACAAAAAATTAAATAGTTGACGAGAAAGGGCATCGTGCAAGTGGTGTCCTTTTCTCATAGGCCAAGCCGCAGATTTTGAAAAAGTCTGCGGCTTTTCTTATGCCAAAAAACAGAAAGGAGGCGACGCCATGTATTTTACATCCGGCAGCGACCGCGCATTTGAAAGCCTTGCAATGATGATACTAACTCTTTTCTATTTCCCATTTACATTTCTCCTTTGTTGTTGATATTTTATCAAAGCTTGCGTATAAATTTCTCCTTGCTTATTGCTATACCTCTGGTATATTGCAATACAAATGAAATAAAGAACACATATAATTCCGATAAAAACTAACCACTGAATAAATGTCCCTACCGTCTTTTTGGGCATACAATTTATTGTCAAATGATTCGATATGCGATTTTAATCTCATTACTTCATCATCAATTTTATTGCACTGAATAACTACGCTTAATGTTTCTTTTATGTGCTCAATAATCTGAATATCCATACCGCACCTCCTTCAATTATTATAATATAATCATTCATATTTTTTTCTCAACGGGTTTGTTGTAAGAGGTACAAAATCTGGCATTAAAATGCCATTAACTGAGCAAACGGAGTATACCCTACCCGCCGTCTATAACAAATGTTAAGTAATATAACGCTTTTCGGTGTCAAAAGCCTTGTTTAAGCGGCTCATAGAGCATAAAATAGGGCGGGTAAGTTATCCCTACTCGCCACGATTTTACAGTCAAATTCGTTACAATGCTTTAATTGTAGATGTTTTCCTCATTCACAACCTCCATAGCACACGCCCGTATGTTATTCATTCGACCAACCCACTCTAAGGTGTTTTCAACCTTTAACTGCTCCGTGATACCCTGTGCCTGTTTCATCTGCTCTGTGAGTATTTCAAAGCGTTCTTGTGCCTGCCTGTCAATGTCGGCAAGGTAAGTGTTCAGCCTGCCGCTTGTCAATAGCGTTGTGTATGTATTTCTGTGGTATTCTTTCAGATACCGCAAGTGCCGCTGTCCCCACAAACCGATAGGTTGTTCTTTTTCGGCTGGTAAGATAAAACAAGGAATATAATAATCTCCTTGCAGTTCATACCACATACCATTTTTATCATCGTAAATGTACTTGTCCATTGAAAAATCCTCCGTTATAATATATTCGCACATACATCACAGTTCTCCGATTGCCACACTCTGTTATATCTTGTTGTGAGATTTTCTTGCCCTTGTATTTGCCCTTATGAGCAAAGAGGGAAAGAATAAACTTGTGTGTAATCGTATAAAGAGATAAGGCGAACACATTGCGATAAATCCTTTATTTTCAAGGCTTTTGGAGGATTTTATTAAAACACTGTAACCTCTGTTGAGAGGTCATAATTTACTGATATTCAAATTTTGATTTGTTGATAACTCATTATATCATAATTCTTTCGGTACGTCAGCACGAAAATAAGTATGTGGTTTTTCGTAAAGTGGTCTTGTCAAATAGAAGCGGGGAGCCGGCTGTGAAGTGGAGTCCCATGGTTCCCTTATAGTCATAAGTTCGTTCTTTTCATTCATTGTAAACAGTGCTTCTACATGAAGCTGCATATAGTACGAGTTGCTTTTTCCCATTTTCTAATATTCTCCTACATTTATTTCTCTGCCTGTTCAATCATTTTCTTTACTAACCGCTGAAACAGGTCGGCGGTTTCCTCGTCCATCGGCGCAAGCTGTCCAATCTGTCCGGCTATCATCGCCGTTACATCGTCAATGGAAAGCGGTTTTTGTTTCTGTTCCGCCAGTGCGTCCCGCATGGCTTGGAACATAGCGGCGGTCACAGCTTCTCCCGGCTGTTCCCCGTTGTCTATGTCTTTCTTAATGTCCCGCAGGATAGCCAGGAACACATTTTTGATTTTTTCAATCTCCGCTTCATGTTCCCCCATCTTTTGGGCGTTCAAAAGCTGTAAATCCTGCTTCGCTTCTGCCCGGTGTTCCGGGTGTTCTTTCATCAGGTCGGACAGGGAAGCCGTTGCCATCTCGATAAGCTGGTTTCTTGCTGTTATGCCCTTTGCCGCCGTATCCTGAAAATAAATCCGTATCAAATCTATCAGCTTGGGAAAATTCCTGTGTTCCAACAGACGGTTGAGGATTTGCACATCAACAGCACCCGTCACAAGCCCCCTCACGGCCCCCTCTGACAAGCCTAATTCAGAAATATCGTAACTTTTACGGACGCTCACGGTAGACAAGCCCAGTATGTAGTCTGTCGATACCTTAAATTCCTTTGCCACACCTATGAGAATATCACTGCTTACCGTTCTTGTTTCGCCGCTGACAATGCGGCTCAATTGGGAAGCGGAAACGCCTATCTTCTCCGCAAGTTCCTTTTGTGTGATGTGGTTCCCGTTGCATAAATCGGAAATCCGCTGTCCGGGTGTTCCGGGTAAAGCCATAGACACGCACCTCCTCCGCATACTTCCATTATACAAGATAATTGCAAAAATGCAATTTCCAAAGTGTAAACTTCATCAAAATGCAATTCTCGCAAAAAGCCGGGATTTGCATTTTTTTCGTGTAGACTTAGGGTAGTTCATCGATGGACAGCACCTTGAAAACAGAATGACCGTCCGAAAAGAGAATACCACGGCTGGGGAAGCACCGCCAGGAGCCGGACTTTTGGACACTTTGTCCAGAGGTCACTTCGGGACAAAACGTCCCGAAGCTGCGGGGAGCGTGCCAACGCCGGAATACGCCGCTATTGTCGGGGCCCCCGCAAAGCCGCATGGCTTTGTGGGGAGAGGAGGAGCAGCGGAGCGAGTGAGTTTTGCCGCTTGCGGCGAAACGAGCGATACGCAGCTTGCGACGACGAGGCAGGAAACCTTTTCGGGGAGAACGGCAATGGAAAGCAAAATGGAGGGAACGCATGAGAGATAACCCCTATAAAGACTTGCCGCCGCTGGAACGCAGGCCGGACGGTTCCCTTTACCGCATGACACCGGCGCAGAAGAAACAGGCGGCCAGCCTGATACGCCGGGAGTGCTGTTGCTGTGAGGACGGCAACTGCATTGTCCTTGACGATGGGGACGCCTGCACCTGCCCGCAGACGGTTTCTTTCTCGGTCTGCTGTAAGTGGTTCCGCTGGGCGGTCTTGCCGCTGGACGGGACGCTGAAAGCGGAGATTTTCCGGGATAAGGACATGAAACGCTGTGCGGTTTGCGGCGGCGTGTTCGTCCCCAAATCCAACCGGGCTAAATACTGCCCGGACTGCGCCGCCAGAGTTCACAGGCGGCAGAAAACAGAAAGTGAACGGAAAAGGAGGTCTGCTGTGGACAGTTAGGAGCGGAAAAGCCTTGATTTATAAGGCTTCGCAGGCCCCAAACCGGGGCAGGTGGTATAAAGTATCGCCCGCCCCGGAAAACGGGCTTCTAACCGTCCACAAAACACGATATGACAAACACGATTTACATTCACCAGCCGGAACAGGCGTTCAGCTTCACCCGGCTCCCGAATTTTCTCTTTGAAGCCCCTACATTCAAGCCCCTGTCCAACGAGGCAAAGGTGTTGTACGCCTTTATCCTGCGCCGGACAGAGTTGTCCCGCAAGAATGGGTGGGCGGATGACTGCGGACGGATTTTCCTGTATTACCCTATCTGTGAAGTGGTTGACCTACTCCATTGTGGGCGGCAGAAAGCGGTAAATACCCTGCGGGAACTGCAATACGCCGGACTGGTGGAGATCCAGAAGCAGGGCTGTGGAAAACCCAACCGCATTTTCCCAAAATCCTATGAAGCGGTTCCAAACACCGATTTTAAGAAATCCCGTTCTGGTACACCGGAGGACTGAAAACCGTACCCATGAAGTACGGAAATCACTCCTGAGACGTACGAAAACCGGACGGTATATAGAAATACAAAGATAAAAAGATTGATTTATATTCTATCCATTCCAATCCTATCCGAGCTATTTTCTGCGGGATTTTCCCTGTGGAAAACCCCGGATAGGAAAGGAATGGGGAAAGGAGCAGAATGGCACAACACGCAATTTTACGGTTTGAGAAGCACAAGGGCAACCCGGCAAGGCCGCTGGAAGCCCATCACGAAAGACAGAAAGAACAATACGCCAGCAACCCCGACATTGACACAAGCCGGAGCAAATACAACTTCCATATCGTCAAGCCGGAGGGACGCTATTACCACTTCATTCAGAGCCGTATCGAGCAGGCTGGGTGCCGAACCCGCAAGGACAGCACACGGTTTGTCGATACGCTGATAACCGCCAGCCCGGAGTTTTTCAAGGGGAAATCCCCAAAGGAGATACAGGCGTTTTTCCAGAGGGCGGCGGACTTCCTCATTGGCCGGGTGGGACGGGAAAATATCGTGTCGGCGGTGGTACACATGGACGAGAAAACACCCCACCTGCATTTGACCTTTGTTCCGCTGACAAAGGACAACCGCCTGTGTGCAAAGGAGATTATCGGCAACCGGGCAAACCTGACGAAGTGGCAGGACGATTTTCACGCCTATATGGTGGAGAAATATCCTGACTTGGAGCGTGGGGAAAGTGCCAGCAAGACAGGCCGGAAGCATATCCCCACCCGGATTTTCAAACAGGCGGTTTCCCTCTCCAAACAGGCCAGAGCCATTGAAGCCGCCCTTGACGGCATTAACCCACTGAACGCCGGAAAGAAAAAAGAGGAAGCCCTCTCCATGCTGAAAAAGTGGTTCCCGCAGATGGAGAACTTCTCCGGGCAGTTGAAAAAGTACAAGGTCACAATCAATGACCTGTTGGCGGAGAATGAGAAGTTGGAAGCAAGGGCAAAGGCCAGTGAAAAAGGCAAGATGAAAGATACGATGGAACGGGCAAAGCTGAAAAGCGAACTGGACAATTTACAGCGGCTGGTTGACCGTATCCCGCCGGATATACTGGCGGAACTGAAACGGCAGCAGCGGCACACGGTAAAGGAAAGGTGATAGTATAAGCAGAAATTTTCGCCGCTTCTGTGCGGCATTGTACCTTGAAAACTGAATATGGAGGACACTGGATGGCAAAAAGCGAAAGCGATATTTTTACACCCCGGACAGGGCAGGTCATACAAGCAGAGAACGGCACGCAGTATTTTGTATGTGGGAACAACCGTATAAAAATCTCCGAACACTTCGCCGCAGGCGGGAAGCCCCTCGGTGATCTGATTGTAGATGTGGTGCGGCATACCGCAGAAAAAGCCGCTTCAACCTGATAGCCCATCATTGATAACACGCCCACGCTTATGATATAATTGCCATAGAGCAAAAGTATTGTAAGCGTGGGTTGTTTCTTTAGAAGGAGGATTTTTAACGGTGAAACAACCTTACAATACTACGATTTACAACACGGCGCTTTATATGAGATTGAGCCGGGACGATGAAAACTATGGTGACAGCGTAAGCATTGAAACACAGCGGACAATCCTGCAACAGTACGCAAAGGAACAGGGGCTTCATGTAGTCGGTGAGTATGTGGACGATGGCTGGTCGGGGACGAACTTTGAACGCCCGGATTTTCAGCGCATGATGGACGATGTGGAAGCTGGAAAAGTAAACTGCATTGTCACGAAAGACCTTTCCCGTTTCGGGCGGGAACATGTGATGATGGACTACTATCTGGAATTTCTGTTCCCGGAAAAACGGGTGCGCTACATCGCCGTTGCGGAGAATGAGGACACAGAGAAAGGGCTTTCCGATTTTGTCCCGTTCAAAAACCTGTTCAATGAATGGTTTGCGAAAGATACAAGCCGCAAGGTAAAGGCCGCTTTCAAAGCAAAGTTTGCCACAGGACAGCGTATCGGCGCCTATGCTCCCATCGGGTACAGGAAACACCCGGAAATCAAAAACAAGCTGATAATCGACGAGGAAACCCGCTGGATAGTGGAGAAGATTTTTGACCTTGCCATTCATGGCAGAGGGGCGGCCAGTATCACAAGAATATTGATTGCGGAAAAGGTTCCTACGCCGGGATTTATCAACTTCCAGCGTGACGGGACTTTCGCAAACATCTATGCGGGTGCGCCGGAGGAAAAAAGCTACGCATGGACGATAGCGCAGGTCAAGAGCATTATGAAAGACGAAACCTATATCGGTCATACCATCCACTACCGGGAAACAAACATTTCCTTTAAGAACAAGCGGAGGATACGCAAGCCCCAAAGTGAATGGGTGCGGGTGGAGGACACGCAGGAGCCAATTATCAGCGAGCAGGTTTTCCGGCAGGTACAGGAGCAGATAGCAAACCGCCGCAGAAAATGCAAGGACGGTACAACACAGATTTTTTCCGGATTGGTAAAATGTGCAGATTGTGGCTGGTCGTTGTCCTATGGGGAGAACAGGCAGAACAGCAAGCCTTACGGCCATTATCATTGTAGCAAGTACGGACAGGGCACACGCCAATGCTCCATGCACTATATCCGCTATGATGTGCTTTACGCCTATGTCCTCTCCCGTCTGCAATACTGGTCGGGCCTGGTACAGCATGATGAAGAACGGCTCTTGAAGCGGCTGTTAAACGCCAATGACAAGGGACAGGCCGCCGCAAGAAAGAAGCAAGCCGCAGAGTTGAACAAAGCGGAGAAGCGGAAAGCCGAAGTCGATACCCTGTTTGCCCGGATGTATGAGGACTGGGCGGCGGGGCGTATCACGGAATACAACTTCTCTATGCTGTCCGGGAAGTACCAAAGCGAACAGGCTGAACTGGACGAAAAGATTGAGCGGCTTCAATCCGCTATCGCCACTGAAAGCCAGAACGCCGCAGACGCAGAAAAATGGATTGCCTTGATGAAAGAGTGCGTCAATCCAACAGAACTGACCGCCGAACTTTTGAATACGCTGATTGAAAAAATCGTTGTCCATGAAGCGGTCAAAGGTGAGGACGGAAGCCGGGAACAGGAGGTAGAAATCTTCTACCGCTTTATCGGCAAAATCGAATGACACATCTTGAGATACCCAACAATATCTTTAACTAAGGGAAACTGGCGCCTCCTATCCGGACATCACCCTGCTGCCCGCGCTGGCACGCTATTTTGACGTCAGCTGCGACCAGCTGCTCGCCTTTGAGGCCGCGCTCGCGCCCGAGCAGGCGCTAAAGATCAGCCGTAGGTGCGCGGAGGCCTTTGAGACGCGGGGCTGGGACGCGGGCTGGGCGATGTGCCAGGGAGCGCTGCACGATCACCCCAGCGACACCTACCTTGCCCTGCGCGTCGCCTCACTGCTGCAGCAGTACCTGCCGCTCATCGGGGAGGAGGAGGCGGCGCAGCAGGCGCTGGGAAGCGCCATCTCCCTGCTGCAGCGCGCCAGCACGGATGCGCGCATCGAGGTGCAGCAGGCGGCCTACGTGGGGCTGTGCGGCCTGCATATGGCCCGCGCGCAGTACGACGAGGCGCTCGCCGCGCTCGCACACCTGCCGGAAAACGCAATTGACACGCGCGGCATGCGCGCCTGCATCTACAGCGCCCAGCATAGGCGCCAGGAGGCCCGCGTGCTGCACGAGCAAGTGGTCTACAACCATTTGACGTCCCTCACCACCAGTCTGGGCGCGCTGCAGGGCGAGCTGCTGCGCGCGGGCGAACTGGATTTGGCGCTGCACTGCAACACCTGCGCGCTGGAGACGCTGCGCCGCTATGCACTGGGGGGCGCGCTGCTGCTCAACCCGCTGCTTGCCCGCGCGGAGCTGTACCTGCGATCCGGCGATGCGGATGCGGCGCTGGAGGCGCTGGAGGCGTTTGCCCGAGCCGCCGAAGAGATCGAAGCGCACGTGCGCCCCGCCGCGGCGCCCCTGTTTGCGCACGTAGAGATATGCCACGTGGTATCCGCCAAGTACCTGCAGAAAAACGCCGGGCAGCTGGTGCGCATGGACGAGCAGCTGGCCCCCCTGCACAGCCACCCGCGCTACCAGGCGGTGCTGGCGCGCCTGGAAGCCCTCGCAGGCTGAGGGCCGCACTGCCACGGCTCCGTCCCTATGTAGCGACGGCCACCGGCACACGCAGGAAGAACCGTCCGCGCGGCTTTGTATCGGCGCCGTGATGGAGCGCATGCGCCGGCAGAGGGTGTCCCGCTCTGGTATGCATCCCCGAGCGGGGATGGCCGCGCCGCCGTTGCGGTACCGCCTGGCGTATTTTTCGCGGGGGACGCGGGCCGCTTTCTCGCCCTCGGCTCATCCTTGGCGCGGAACGCCAGTCTGCGCGATTAGCGCGATTGCATGGATTTTATGTGGGAATCCTTCCCCGCGCGCATGCGCCGCATAGGCCAGCATGCGCGCGTTCTTATTCCCGCGGAGGGAAACCCGTCCCGCGCATACGGTGCCGCGGACGCCGATGCCAAACGATGCGTCATGCGACAAACGCAGGAGACTCTCGCCCTGCTCCGCCCTTTCGTTGACAACGCAGGGGAAAATCGGTATGCTCATACCATACGCATACCATGGATGAATAGAGGGCTTTGGGCCCGGCTATTTTTCGATACAAGGGAGGACATACGCTAGATGAAACTGCACAAAAACGGCGTCTACCTGGTGGAGGGCAAGCTTTGCGATGCCGCGCCCGTCGCCAAAGAGGAGGCGCGCAAGGGCACCATCGCCTACGGCATCCTGCAGGCGCACAACACCGCGGCGGATATGCAGCACCTGCGCCTGAAGTTCGATTCCATGACCAGCCACGATATCACCTACGTGGGCATCATCCTGACGGCCTGCGCATCGGGCATGGAGCGCTTTCCGCTGCCCTACGTGATGACCAACTGCCACAACTCCCTCTGCGCGGTGGGGGGCACCATCAATGAGGACGACCACCAGTTTGCGCTCTCGGCCGCCCACAAGTTCGGCGGCATCTACGTGCCCCCCAACATGGCGGTCATCCACAGCTACAACCGCGAGATGATGAGCGGCTGCGGCCGCATGATCCTGGGCTCGGACTCCCACACCCGCTACGGCGCGCTGGGCACCATGGGCGTGGGCGAGGGCGGCGGGGAGCTTGCCAAGCAGCTGGTGGGCCGCACCTACGATATGGCCCTGCCCGAGGTGGTGGCCGTGCATTTGACGGGCAAACCCCGCCCCGGCGTGGGCCCGCAGGACGTGGCGCTGGCCATCGTGGGCGCCACGTACCAGAGCGGCTACGTCAAAAACAAGGTGATGGAGTTCATCGGGCCGGGCGTGGCCAATCTCTCGGCCGACTACCGCAACGGCATCGACGTGATGACCACCGAGACCACCTGCTGGTCGAGCATCTGGCAGACCGACGAGGTGACGGCGCGCTACTTTGCCGAGCGTGGACGGCCCGAGGCGTACAAAGCGCTCGCGCCCGCGTCCGTTGCCTATTACGACGGCTGCATTGAGATCGACCTTTCCCAGATCGAGTGCATGATCGCCCTGCCCATGCACCCCAGCTACGCGCTGCCCATCCGCCAGCTGCAGGCCAACCCCAGGGATATCCTGCGCGAGGCGCAGCAGCGCGCAAACGCGCAGCTGGGCGGCAAGGTGCAGATGGATTTGGTCAGCAAGGTGGGCGCGGACGGCAAAATCCACGTCGACCAGGGCATTGTGGCGGGCTGCAGCGGTGGCACCTACGAGAACATCTGCGCGGTGGCGGCGCTGCTGCGCGGCAAGAGCTGCGGCGCGGGGGAATTTTCCTTCAGCGTGTATCCTGATAGCATGCCCACCTACCTGGCGCTGGTCAACAGCGGCGCGGTGGCGGATATCGTCTCTGCGGGCGGCATCTTCCGCGAGTGCTTCTGCGGCCCCTGCTTCGGCGCGGGCGATACCCCCGCAAACGGGGACCTGTCCATCCGCCACACCACGCGCAACTTCCCCAACCGCGAGGGCTCCAAGCCCGGCGAGGGGCAGATCAGCGGCGTGGCGCTGATGGACGCGCGCAGCATCGCGGCCAGCGCCGCCGCGGGCGGCGTGCTCACCGCTGCCACCGACGTGATGGACGCGGATATCGAGATCCCCGCCTATCACTTCGACCAGGGCGTCTACGACAAACGCGTCTACAACGGCTGGGGCCGGCCCGAGCCGGAGCATCCCCTGCGTTTTGGGCCCAACATCAAAAACTGGCCCGACATGCCCGCCCTTTCGGAGGACCTGCTGCTGCGCGTGGTCAGCTACATCACCGACCCTGTCACCACCACCGATGAGCTAATCCCCTCGGGCGAGACATCCTCCTTCCGCTCCAACCCGCTGCGATTGGCGGAGTTTACCCTCTCGCGCAAGGATCCCGCCTACGTGGGCCGCGCCAAGGCGGTGCAGGCCCAGGAGCAGGCGCGCCTGGCGGGCGCGCTGCCCCAAGAGGTGCAGGACGTCTACGCCGCGCTTGCCAAGTCAGGGCTACCGGTGGACGCGGCGCAAACCAACATCGGCTCGGCCATCTTTGCCAACAAGCCGGGCGACGGCTCTGCGCGCGAGCAGGCCGCAAGCTGCCAGCGCGTGCTGGGCGGCGCGGCAAACTTTGCCTGCGAGTACGCCACCAAGCGCTACCGCTCCAACTGCATCAACTGGGGTATGCTGCCCTTTTTGGTGGAGGACGCATCGGTGCTGGCGCTGGGGGACTACGTGTTTGTTCCCGGCGTGCGGCAGGCGCTGCTGGACGAGGCCCCGGAAATCGCGGCCTACGCCGTAAAGCCGGACGGCACGGTGAACGCATTTGCCGTGGTGCTGGGCGCGCTGACGCGCGACGAACGCCAGATCCTGGCCGACGGCTGCCTGATCAACTACTACCGGGAGCACTGACGCGCCGAAAACCAGGGCAGGCCGGTCCTATTGCGCGCATCAAAAGCATCGCGGCTGCGCGGGCCGCCTCGTCGACAGAACCGCCCGCCTGGCGGCCGCGGGCAAATCCTTCACGCCCTATCCCGCGCCGCGTAAGGGCGCGGTCCTGTGCCGCGGCGCAGAAGACCCCCCGCGTGCCAGCGCACGCTTTGTAAAAAACCAACAGGCCACGGGCGGCAGGGAAAGATCCCCTGCCGCCCGTTTGCTTTCATGCAGCCTCATGGAATAAAGGCTGCTTTTATGGTACAGTGAATGCACATATTGATGCAGAGAGGACTTGCTTGCATGGATACCGGCGTTTTGCGGTTGCTCTATTTCCTGGCGCTTGTGCCGTTGGACGGGCTTGCGTTCCACTGGCTGTGGATCGCGGCCATCGATTCAGCGGGCCTGTCGCGCGCCGATGCCTGGAAAAAGCGGGCGCGTGCCAACCATCGGCCCCATTCGGCAAGGCGCTTTACGCGCCGGATGGTGGCAGAATCCCCCCAGCCGCACAAGACAAGGCGGCTGCTTGGCCTCTACAGCCTGGGTCTCTTCCCGATTTTTCTGTGCGTCAGTTTTTCTTTCTTCGGCCTATACGATGCGCGGTTTGACACCCTTTTGCAGTGGGCCGTCTTCATCATGCCCGCGATCATTCTGCTTGCGGGCGTGTGCGGACTGCTCTACAGGCGCAACCAGCGCGAAGCGGGCGCGGATGATGCGCCCCGGCCCACGCTCGCGCAGGACTTCAGGGCGCTCAAGCGGGACGTGTACGACCCGCAGTACGAGGCGCAGCTGGCGCACTACGGCGGCAGCAAGGCTAAGATGTACCTCTGTGGCACCGTGAAACTGGTCCTTGCGCTGGCGGTGATGGCGGGCCTGTTTTTTCTGGTTGCGCGCGGCTGCTCGGGCGGCTACAAAAAAGAGGTGGCGCGCGCGGACGACATGCAGGCGGCGCTGGCGTCCTACGGCTATGCGGCGACGGACAGCACCGCCACGTGCGCGGCCGCCTGGCAGGCGCAGGACGTTCTAGAGACCGCGCTGGTGGCGCAATCGGGCGCCTTTTTCTTTGAATACGCCGTCTTTAAAAATGAGGATTCCGCAAGCGCGCTGTGGACACAGTACCGGCAGCATCTGGAGAAGGCCGGCATGACCAGCAGGCTGGAGCATACCGGCAATTACCGCATCCTCACGCTGCAGGACAGCGAGACGTACGCGGCCCTCGTGCAGGTGGAAAACACCGTTGTGCGTGCCCACGCCAGGCGCGATGACAGCTACATCATCCGCGAAATACTGATGAAAAACGGGTACTATTATGAGGATTAGACGCATCGTTTTCCGCACTTTGGGCCTTGTCTTTGCGTGCATCGGCATCCTGCTTGCGCTGCGCAGCATCGGTACCTTTGTCCAGCAGGTCGGCCAGCGGGATTGGACCTTGGCCACCGCCACCATCACCCAGACGCAGGAACGGCGCACCTCCTCG
Source organism: Maliibacterium massiliense (assembly GCF_900604345.1). GTDB lineage: Bacteria > Bacillota > Clostridia > Christensenellales > Maliibacteriaceae > Maliibacterium > Maliibacterium massiliense. Next base: position 1,299,088 of record NZ_LR026983.1, on the reverse strand, counting down.
GGCGGGCGCAGACACAGCCGCAGCAGAACCGTCTATGACATGCGCTACGCGTACGATGCGGACGGCGTGCGCTACGAGGGCGAGACGCGGGGCAGGCGGCAGTACATCCCCGTGGGCGGTACGATTCAGATCAAATACGATCCCCAGCGCCCCGAAGCGTGCACGGATATCCTCCAGCCTTCGGTGGGCGCACTGCTGCTGAACATCGTCTTTTCCGCGCTGTTTAGCTACCTGGCGCTCGCGGCGTCCGGCGTGCTTGCGCACCTGCGCAAAAAGCTATCTCATACAAAAAAGGGGCGCGTGCCGCAGGGCCCTGCGTGAGCGGTGCTGCGGCACGGCGGCCCCCTGCTCCTGTCAAAAAGCCATTCGCAGCGGCGGGGCAACGCAGCGGAACAGCCCTCTAACCGATCCTTTTTTATCATTAAAAAGCGGCGCTGCAATCCGTTGATTACAGCGCCGCGCGTTCTATCTCCCTCTATTTGCGCGCTCTGGCCGCAGGCGCACCTTATTTTGCCGGATCAGACGAACTGCGCAAGCAGCCCCGCGTAATCGTCCCGCCGGCGGATCAGGCGGTCCTTGCCCAGCATGTCCAGCAGCACCTCGGCGGGGCGCAGCCGGCAGTTGTACTGCGAAGCCATCGCGTAGCCGTACGCGCCCGCATTGCGCACCAGCAGGATGTCCCCCACCCTGGCCTCGTCCAGCTCCCTGTCGCGCGCGAGGATGTCGCCGCTCTCGCAGATGTTGCCCACCACCGTGGCGCGCTGACGACCGCGCGCACCCTCGTGCAGTACCTCCATGGCGTGGTAGGCATCGTAGAGCATGGGGCGGGCCAGCACGTTGAAGCCGATATCCGTGCCCACGTACGTGACGTCGTAGCTCTCCTTGACCGCATGCACGCCGCCCAGCAGCACGCCGCACTCGGCCACGATGTAGCGGCCGGGCTCGATCTGGAACGTCACGTCCTTGTTGTCGTAACCGGCGAGGAAGGCGTCCAGCGTCTCGGCCAGCGCGGCCGATAGGGCGGCAAGGTCCAGCCGTCCCTCCCCTTCGCGGTACGGCACGCCGAAGCCCCCGCCCATGTCGATCACCTCCAGGCCGGGGAACTGCCTGGCCACCTCCAGCAGGTGCCGCACCCCCTCCACAAAGGGCTTGCCGTCCATAAACAGGGAGCCGATGTGCTGGTTGATGCCCACCAGGCGCAGGTTGTAGCGGTCGAGCAGCGCGCGCACCTGGTCGATCTGGGCGATCTGCACGCCGAACTTGGTGTGCTTGCCGCCCGTGACCACCTTTTCACTGTGGCCCGCGCCCACCTCGGGATTAAAGCGGATGGCGACGCGGCCGCCCGGGTTGAGCTGGCCGTACGTCTCCAGCTGGGAGAGCGAATCGACGCTGATAAGCACTCCCTCGCGGATGGCGCGCTGCATCTCCTGGCGAGAGATGTTGTTGCACACGTAGAAGATATCGCTGATGTCAAAGCCGGACGCGCGCTCGATGCACATCTCGCCCGGGCTCATCGCGTCGACGCGCAGGCCTTCCTCCCGGATGATGCGAAGCAGCGTCAAATTGGTGTTGGCCTTGGCGCTGTAGAGCACGCGGAAGTTGTGGTTGGGCAGCAGCTGCGTCATCTGGCGGCAGCGGTCCCGCAAGACCGCCTCGTCGTAGACGTAGAGGGGGCTGTCGTACTGCGCAAGCAGCTGCCTTGCGCGCTGGTATGTCATCTCCACCTGCATGGGTTCTCCTCTTCCCTTCTAAATAAACCAGCATGATGCGGCCTTGTCCGGCTGCACATACTGCAAAATGGTGCAATCTTCGGGCCCTTTTCCTAGCGTTACTATACGTAGCATGACCTTTTCTGTCAATATTTTTTACAAAAACTTCACACCAGGCCTGTTGGCTTTTATAGCGCATGCCCGTACAATAGAGGTCAGGAATCCCCTACGGAAAGGATGATGCACCATGTCCATCGCACAGGCGCGCGCGCACCTGGCCCGCTTCGGGCTGGAGGGCGCCGTCAGGGAGTTTGCCGTATCCAGCGCAACGGTGGCGCTGGCAGCCTCGGCGCTGGGCGTCACGGGCGCGCGCATCGCCAAAACGCTCTCCTTTTATAATAAGGAAAAGGACGGCTGTTTTCTGATTGTCGCGGCGGGCGACGCGCGCGTGGACAACAGGGCGTTCAAGGCCCGCTTCGGCTGCAAGGCCTCCATGCTGTCCCCCGAGGCGGTGCTCGCCTGGACAGGCCATGCGGTGGGCGGCGTGTGCCCCTTCGGCATCGCGCAGCCCGCGCACGTGGCAGTATACCTGGATGTATCGCTCAAGCGCTTTGCAACCGTATTCCCCGCCTGCGGCAGCGCCAACTCCGCCATCGAGATGGACTGCGAAACCCTGTACACATGCGCGGGCGCGCAAGGGTGGGTGGACGTGTGCAAGAGCTGGCAGGAGGCCTGATCAGTCTTCGCGCGCCGCGCTCTGCCCGTCTGCGGGCAGGACGCTAAAGGAGATGGCGCCTTCCGCCACGCGGTAGGTGTAGAGCACATCCGCGTGGGGCCAGTAGGCCTGGCGCGCCTCGGCGGTGTTGTCGATGTCCAGCTGCGCGGCAAGTTCGCTTGCGGCCACGTCATCCAGCGCGGGGTCCAGCACGTGGGCGACGGAGGCCATGCACGCGCCAAAGTCGTCCATGGCTGCGGGGTCGCTTACCTCCAGGCGCGCCATGCGCACCATGCCCGTCTCCCCGCCGCAGGTGAGCGTCAGCTGCAGTGCTTCGCCCAGCGCATAGGCGTAAAAGCGTTCGCCCTCCAGCTCAAATTCCTCGCTGGGCGGGGGGACTTCCCGTCCCAGGTCCTCCCCCAGAGCGCGGAGAAACGCATCGCGCGTGAGGTTGAACACATCGCCCGACAGGGCGTCGGGCTCCTGCGTGTCCTGCGGCGCGCTGCAGCCGGCGCACAGCAGCGCAAGCGCGCAGAGAAGGCAGGCAATGGCGCGTCTTTTCATGTGCGGGCACGCTCCTTTCCTTGGCAACCCCTGGCTTACGAAACCTTTGCGAATGCGCGGGGTTGGATGCCTTGCCTCATTATAGCATCTGGCGGCAAATGCTGTCACATATGGGGCGGATCGGACAAAAACCGACGCAAATGTTCACACCGTGGGGCATTTATGTTATTGTAGAAATAAGCAGCAACAGGCGCGCGTGCGCGCCGGCGGAGAATGCGAAAGGAACAGTGAGGTTGAACATATGGCCACAGTTAAAATAAAGTGTCCCCGTTGCAAACAGGAGCTGGAAGTGGACCGCGACGCTGCCACGGCGCAGTGCCCGAACTGCGACTGCCGCCTGCGGCTGCAGAAGCGCAGCCGCACGCAGACGCCTGACCTGGGCGCGCAGGCGAGCGCCGCGCGCAAGGCGGCCGAGCAGCAGGACGACGCGTACGCGCGCCGCATGCGCGAGGAAGAGGCGCGCCAAGAGGCGTTCCGCGCGGAGAATGCGCGCCGGCTGGCAGCGCACCGCGCGGCAGTGATTGCGCGCGAGCAGGAGCAGAATGGCGATTCGGCGGACGGCCCTGCGCCGGACGCGCCCTTCAATAGCGTTCCCTCCAGCGTGACGTTGCACGAGGGCCCCGCCGCGGACAATGCGCAGGGCGGCGAAAAGCCTCCCGCCCGTTACATCCCGCCCGCCCTTGATGCGCAGGATGCGCCGCCGCGCCGCCGTCCGGTGCTCGACCCCATCCCCGGCCAGCAGGAGACGATGGTGCCCAAGGCAGACCCCCTTTCGCTGGACGAACTGGACGCAGACGCGCAGGAGGATGCGCCCGAGCGGGAGGCCCCGCGCCGCGGCCGCTTTGCCCGCCTTGCGCCCGCAGAGCAGGAGGACGCGTTCGCCCCGACCGAGGAGGAGCTGGAGGCGGATATCCCGCGCCGCCGCTTTGCCCGCCGCGATGAGGAGGCGGTGGATCAGGCTGCGGACGAGGCGCCCGAGGAGCAGCACAACATGGATGTATCCGACGTGCTGCAGGGCGAGGACGCGCTGCTGCAGGGCGACGCCATGCTGCAGGAGCAGCAGTACAACCAGGCGCTGTTCGTCTTTAAAACCGCTGCCAACGCCTCGCCGGAGGATTACCGCGCGTGGTGGGGCGTGGCCACGGCCACGCTGCAGCACCTGAGCGCCTACATGCGCTCGCAGGACGTGCCCTACAACCTCTCCCCGGTGCAGATGGTCTACAAGCGCCAGGTACTGGCCGCCCAGCGCGCCATGGAGCGCGTGCGGGAGCTCGCCCCCGAGAAGATGCTGCGCATCCTGGAGGATAATTTTGACGACGACTTTGCCGACGCGGAGGAAGCCTGGGCAAATATCCAGCAGGCCTACCTGCGTGCCACGGGCCAGGTGCCCGAAACGCGCCCGGGCGGCATCAGCATGATGCTTATCGCGGGCATTGTGCTGGCTGTGGCGGGCATCGTGCTGTTCTTTATCAAGACCCTGCCCCCGTGGCGCTACCTGGCGGCGGGCGCGGCGCTGATCGCGGGCATCGTGCTGAGCGTACTGCCCATGCTGCGCAAGCGCTGATGCACGAAAAAAAGGAATACGGACGCGCCCCGCATCTGCTGCAAGGCCAGCAGGTGCGGGGCGCTTTTTACGCCCGGGGGCCGGCGCAGGTGACAGGGCGCGCGTAGATGCGGTATAATAGAGAGCGTTTGGCCCGTCCAGGCGGGCCGGTCCCATGGAAAGGAGGCGGGAAAGGGCGTCATGATCATGCAGGTCAGTCTTCTTGCGCGCATCATCTCCATCATACTCGGCGTGGCCGCCACGCTGGCCTTTGCCGTCACGGTCATCCGCCTGGTCAAGCCCGCGCTGCGCTTCTGCTTTGCGGGGCAGGCCGGCCCCGCCCCCCGCAGCGCGGCGCCCCGGCACATGCTGCTCTATCTTGCGCTGGCGCTGCTGGCGCTGCGCCTTGCGCAGTACGCGCTGAGCTATGGCGCGGTGCAGCTGGCGGGCGCCTACCCTGGATACGAGGGCTGGGCGCGCTTTGCGCGCGCCTGGACCCAGTGGGACGCCATGCACTACCTGCACATTGCCGAGCACGGCTACCAGCGCGTGGGCGAGGACATGAACTTGATCGTGTTTTTCCCCCTGTACCCGCTGCTGGTGCGCCTCTTGCACGCGGTCATTCCCGATTATTTTGCAAGCGCGCTGGTTCTCTCCTACGCGTGCAGCGTGGGCGCGGCCTGGTTTTTCTACCAGTACGTGCGCCTCAAGCACGCGCACAGGGTTGCCTGCTGGGCCGTGGCATTCCTGTTTATCAGCCCCGCGGCCTTTTTCACCGCCGCCCCCTACACCGAGGCGCTGTTTTTGCTGCTGACATTCGCCTGCCTGTACTGCGCGCGGCGGGGCGCGTGGCTGCTGTGCGGCCTGTGCGGCATGCTGGCCGCCTGCACGCGCAATGTGGGGGTGCTGCTTATATTGCCCTGCGCCATGGAGGCCTTCCACCAGATGCGCACAAGCCCCCGCGCCAAGCGGGGCGTGTGGTGCCTTTTCCTGATCCCGCTGGGCCTTGCAGCCTACTGCGCGCTCAACTACGCGGTGCTGGGCGATCCTTTTCGCTTCATGTTTTACCAGTCCACCCACTGGGGGCAGCGCTTCGGGTTTTTTGCCACCACACTGCGCACCCTCTTTGAGGCCATGCTCGCCTACCGGGACGTCCCGCTGCGCTGGATCCTGTGGGGGCCGGAGTTTTTCAGCAGCGTGATTGCGCTGAGCCTGCTCTGCTGGCAGGCGCGCAGCATGCGCCCCAGCGACGCGGCCTTTGCGCTGTGCTATTACATGGTAGTGATCTCCGCCACCAACCTGCTCTCCGCCATGCGCTACCTGATGGTGCTCTACCCGCTGTACATCGCCTTTGCGCAGTGCAGGCCGCGCGCCCGCTGGGCGCTGGCCGCCGGCTCATGTGCGCTGATGTGCGCGCTGATGTGCATGTACTGCCAGGGCATGATGGTCTACTGATCCGCCGCACCCCACGCCCAACGAAAGGAGCCACGCGATATGGACTCGATCTGGGTTGCCCTCTTTGCCCTGCTGCTGGGCGCGTGCATTGCACTGATCCACGCAAACAGCCGCAAAAACAGGCGCCGGTAAAAGGCGCAAAAAAACAGCGCCGCAGCGCCCCCCATGGGGCGCCGGCGCCATTTTTTATCCATCCGCCACGCTTTTTTTCAGGCGGCGTTTTGCAGCTGCTCGTTCTTCTGCTGCAGCGCCTGCTGCGCCTGGGCAAAGTACGCGTCAAACTGGTGCAGGCCCTCCTGCACCAGCGCCATGGTGCGCTCGTACGACTGCTGCGCCAGCGCAAGGCCGTTTGCGGTCTTTTCCAGGTTAAAGGTCCCCTCCCACGGCACGCTCTTATCCAGCGGCACGATCTGGTAGACCTGTTTGCCCCCCTCCTTGTAGAGGTTTACCCAGGTGGGCAGGATGTCCGCGTCCGTCACCGCCACCGAGCCGTCGCTGTACTTGGTGAAGGTAAAGGTAAAGAACATGCCGTCCTCGGTATGCCCGCTCTTGATATCGTCCATACGCTCGCGCCGCTGGTTGGACACCGCGTTGCCCATGGAGTAGACGCACAGTGTGGACTTGCCCGACACCTCGGAGGTGATCAGCGCGGCGGGCTGCACCACGTGCGGGTGACAGCCTACGATCACGTCAACTCCCAGATCGCTGAGCTTCTGGGCGATCTGCGTCTGGTAGCTGTTGGGCGCAAGCTTGTACTCCGTGCCCCAGTGGATGTACATCACAAGGGCCTCCGCGCCCTCTGCGCGCATGTTCTTGATATCCGTCGCCAGCGCCTCGTAGAAGCGGTCCAGATGGTCGTAATCAAACATGTTGAGCAGCGCGCTGGTCTCCGCGTTGCAGGCAATGGCGTTGACCGACTTGGTGCCGTCTGCCAGGTAAGTGCCGTAGGTATAGTTGAGCATGCCCACCTTGATGCCGTTGATGTCCTGCACCAGATAATTCTTCTGCGCGCGCTCGGCGCGGGTGCCCGTGTAGGCCAAACCCTTTTCCTGCAGCACCTGGCTGGTACGCAGCATGCCCGATGCGCCCGAATCGTTGGTGTGGTTGTTGGCCGTGGTCACCATGGAAAAACCCGCGCCCATGATGCTGTCGATCATGCTATCGGGCACGCGGAAGGCGGGGTAGCCTGAAAATTTGCTGCCGGGCAGCGTCAGCTCCAGGTTGATGGTGGCGTAGTCCACACCCTTGGCGTAGGGCGCGATATGGGTAAAGATGGGGTCAAAGCTGTAGGTACCGTCCGCCTGCTGGCTCTCGCGCAGGATGGGGCTGTGCACCAGGATATCGCCCGTGTTGCCGATGGTGGCCGTGGCCACGGGCTTGATCGTCCGATCCGGCGTGGGCGTGGCGACAGGGGAGGCGTCCGGCTCGTCGGGCGGCAGCACATCGCCGCTGACCGGCTTATCCGGCTCCTTGGGGGCGCGGTTTAACGCGCTGCAGCCAATGACCGCGCCCGCCACCAGCGCCAATAGCACCACAAGGAATATACAAAAACGGCCGTAGCGGATCCGTCTTCTCCTTCTTCTATGCGCTCCCCGCATCACGTAACCTCCCTGTTCGCGCGCGCCCTTGCACAGGCGCGCCTTGTATGACATGGTAAAATTATAGTATGCCCCACGTCAAAACACAAGGCAAAAACTGCGCAATTCCCCAAGGGCTTCAGCGCACAAAGCGCACCGTGCCCTTCCTGCGCGCGGGCGCCTGGGGCGCGGGGCCGTCCGGATAGCCCACCGCCGCCGCGCCGCAGACAATGTGCCCATCGGGCACGCCCAGCGCGCGCAGGCAGCCGCGCACGCCCGCCTCGTCGCACAGCCAGGTCATCTGGTTGATCCAGCAGCTGCCCAGGCCCAGCGCGCACGCCGCCAGAAAGATGTTCTCCAGCGCCGCGGCGCAGTCAAACATGCTGTTGCAGTAGTCACGCGCGTTGGAGGCGATAATGAGCGTGGGCGCGCCGTAGAAGTAATTTGCCTTGCCCGCTTTGGCCGCGGCCACGGCCGCGCGCTTGGAGCGGTAGGTGCTTACGTCCACCGGCATGTGCAAAAAGCCCTGCACCAGCGCATCGTGCAGCTCCGCAAGCGCCTGAGGGTTCTGCACCACGGTAAACTGCCAGCTCTGGCTGTTGCCGCCGCTGGGCGCGTAGCGCGCCGCCTCCAGCAGCGCCTGCAGCTGCGTCTCCTGGATCTGGCGCATCTGGTACGCGCGGACGCTGCGCCGCGCGCGGATGGTTTCAAGGACAGGGTGCATCAAAAAATCCTCCTTCTTTGGTATCTTACACGGTTAATTGCGCGCGGGCATAGAGCGCCGCGTAGCCGCCGATGCGCACGCGCGCGCCGCAATCCGCGCAGTAGAGCGTGCCCCCGCGCGCGGAGAGCTGCCGCGCCAGCAGCGTGCGTTTGCCCAGGCGCCGCGCCCAATAGGGGATCAGGTTGCAGTGCGCCGACCCCGTCACCGGATCCTCGTCCACGCCGCAGGCAGGGTAAAAGCAGCGCGAGACAAAATCGCACGCCGCGCCCGGGGCGGTGACGATCACCCCGTCCGCATCCGGCAGCGCGCGCAGGCGCAGAAAATCCGGCGCAAGCGCGCGCACCGCCCGCTCGTCCGCCACCACAGCCATGTAATCGCGCGCGCGATACAACTGCTCCACGCGCACGCCCAGCGCCTCTTCCAGGGTGGGTAGCACGGGCATGGGCGCGGCCGGCCGCGCGGGAAAGTCCAGCGTGTAGCGCCCCTCGTCCACGTACGCGGCAAGCGCCCCGCTGCGCGGCGACGCAAAATGGAAGCTGCGCGCCTGCGTATCAAAAAACCGGTGCAGCACAAAGGCGCTTGCAAGCGTGGCGTGCCCGCACAGGTCGATCTCGCCGCAGGGGGTAAACCAGCGGATGGCATGGATGCGCGCGGGCACCTCTCCGCCGCCCGTACCCGCACAGCCCGCATCCCGCGCAGGCGCCGCGCCAGGCACCACAAAGGCGGTCTCGGGCAGGCGGTTTTCCATGGCGATGCGCTGCATCAGCCCCTCGTGCGGCCAGGCATCCACCACGCAGACCGCCGCGGGGTTCCCCCCAAAGACGTCCTTCGTAAACGCATCCACAACAAACTGCTCCATGCGCCGCCCCCTCCTCAAAGGGGAGCATGCCGCGCTCCCCCTTGTTTCGATCCGTACTTTCCCCTCCATTATAGGTGCCGCTCCCGCGCTTGTCCAATCCCGCAGGCGCCTCAGGCGGGCGGCGCAGGCATTTTGGGGGCTGCGCACAAGCAGCAGGATATCCTCTGCACATCTGGGGCTCCGCAACGCCCGCAGCTTGCAGCCGCGCATTTGATATGCGCCGCGCGTCTTTGCACCACTTGACAATACCTGGACACCGAAGCGGGATGCGCCGATGCATCCTGTGCGCCAACCGCGCAGCGCATAAGCGAAGGGGCTGCCTGCGCGATCCTCTTCTGTATGGCATCGCCATCGGCGCGCCGTGCTCTTACCAGCGCGCCCATCCACGCGCCACATGCAAAGCACGGCGGCGCGCTTTGGGCCAGCATATCGGCAAGTGTAGCGGCGTAACCCCGCGTATCGTATGAGTGCCTTTTGAAGCCCCGCGCGCATACCCCGGCCACCTTAGGCGGCGCAGCGCACGCCCCCGTACGACATCGCGGCCGCAATCTACGCATCGAATGACCCAAACAGCGGCTATGCGCATTTTCGCGCGGCGGCAATCCGCGCGCCTGTTTGCGTTTCGATGCGCCCTTCCCCTGCACGCGCGCGGATACATCGTGTATAATGGTACGGACGCCATCGATCGACAAGGAGGCTTGTATCTTCATGCAATGTCCCAAATGCGGCACGGCAGACTGCCAAATACTCACCGTGACCGATATGAAAACCAAGGGCTACGGCGGCATCAAGGGCTGCTGCGGTTACCTGCTGTGGGGCCCCATCGGCCTGTTGTGCGGGCTGTGCGGCATGGGCAACACCCGCAGCGTCACCCGCCACTACTGGGTGTGCCCCCACTGCGGGCACAGGTTCCGCGCGTGACCCCGCACGACGCGCGCTGGGTGCGTGCCATGAACTGGGGCGCGCGCGTGGGCTGCCACCAGCTGCCTGCGCGCAGTTTTTTCGTACTTGGCTACCAGCTGCCGCTGTGCGCCCGCTGCTGCGGCGTGGTGCTGGGCTATGCGGCCGCGCTGCTGTGCTGGATTTGGTACACGCTTCCGGCGCGCTACGCGCTGCTGCTGATGCTGCCCATGCTCGTGGACTGGTCGCTGCTGCGCGTGGGGGCGCTTGCCTCCACCAATCCGCGCCGGCTGGTCACCGGCACGCTGGGCGGTTTTGGCCTGATGTTCTGCTACATCACCTTCTTTGAACTGTTGCTGGGCCGTCCCATCGTGTGGTGCTAACCGTAGCTCCCGTTTCGCACGCGCCTCTCCCTTTGCACCATCCAGAGCAAGCCACCGCTTTCACGCGCCAGGACAACATGCCGGCGCTGACGGCACACATTGTTCAACACGATGCTGCCCATTTCCATTTGTCCACGCGAAAGGCGTCGCTGTTGCAAAAGGCCACACATGGCTGAACCAGCGCAGGCGCGTGGCGCGGGATCGCCACCTGCGCCATATCCGCATGCCTGCAGATGCGCTGCGCGCGGCCCCCGCGCCAGGGCCAGGGTAAGCATAGGCGCTCTTTTACCCCTTTGTCACACCGCAACAAACACAAAGGGCGCCGCGCTGCCACGCGCCTGTTATGTTCCTTGCACCGTGTGCGCATGTCCGCAGATGCGCGGCGTGCGCCGCAGCGCAAAGCAATGCTGCAACAACTCTCCCTCAATGGAAATACGGCCACCTGATGCTGCAAAACTGGTTTGGGCGTCTGTATCCGCGACAGGCCCCCGCGCGGCGCGCGCTGGAAAAACGCTACAAAAAAAGGACGGCACGCCGTCCTTCTTCCTTCTTTATCCGATGTCGTCAATGTCCATTTTTTTGAGTTCGTCTTGCTGATTGTGACGGTCGCTTTGGCGCAAACGCACCACGATGAACACCACCGCCGTGGGCACCAGCCAGAACAGAAAAGTGACCAGGCCGCCGATGATGACGGATACCGCGCCCAGAATGGGCAGAATCAGCCCGATGTAAAACGGGTCCCTTTTGGCGAGAAAATACTCCCCCACACTCAGCCCCGCGCCGATAGCCAGCACCAGCAGCCACCAAAAAAGCATACTGACAGACGCATTGATCATAGTTCTTCCTCCTTTTTTTCACGGCGGTACGCAGCCACCAGCTGCTTGGCCGTGTCCACATCTATTTTCCCCTCCAGCGCCAGGCGTTTGATGAGGGTGATATAAGGCTCGCGCTGCACCTGGTCGTACAGCTTGATTTTTTCAATCAACCGGTCCAGCCGAAGCCGCACCGTGGGATAGGTCACGCCGTAGAGCGAGGCGACCTCTTTGAGGCTGCCTGAAGAGAGCAAGAACTTTTTGATAAAGTTCAGATCCTCCTCCTCCAGGTTGGCCAGCCATGCCGGAATGATATCCATGCAAACGCCTCTTTCTTTTTATTGTATATTTCTTTCGTTTTTACTTTAACTAAATTAAATATATCATACATTTTATTAAAGTCAAGCCTTTTGTACAACGTTATTGCGTTTTAGGCAGAATATATCCTGCATGCATCATACAGGCGGCGCAACGGCATAGACGCGTGCGCGGGCACTCGGCGCCGGTCACGCGTTGGCATATACAATCAGAGGGCGTGTACCCGCACGCGGCAGCATCGCCCGCGCCGTCAAGCAGGCGGATGCCTCCATTGCGCAAGCCTGCTATCCGCGCCCAGCCGTGCGAAACCCAATGCGCCGCGCACCCGCCTACACGGCATCAGCGCGCCTGCGGATGGGTGGTTATCCCGTACGCACAGACCTGCCAGCGCCGCGAAACCTAACGCGCAGGCAGGATACCCCTCCCCACACAGGCCCTTGCTGGCGCTCGTTGCCCCAGCGCCTCCCGCATCTTGCACACGGCGCGCCACCTGTGCTATGGTGAATATGTATGATGTTCTATAAAGGGAGCGATTGTATGCGAACTATCACGCTGGGATCCACCGGCCTGCGCGTGCCCGCCGTGGCGGTGGGCTGTATGCGCATCCACAAGACGGACAAAGAGACGGTCAAGACGCTGCTGCACACCGCGCTTGCGCACGGCGCTAACTTTTTTGATCATGCCGATTGCTATGGGCTGGGCGCGTGCGAGTCCCTCTTTGCCGAATGCATTGGCAGCGTCCCGCGCGAGAAAATCCTTTTGCAGAGCAAGTGCGGTAACATCAACGCGCCCAAGCGGATGTTTGACTTTTCCAAGGCGCACATTCTGGAGGCTGTGGACGGCATCCTCGCCCGCCTCAAGACCGATTACCTGGACATCCTCTCGCTGCACCGCCCCGATCCGCTGATGGAGCCCGAGCAGATCGCCGAGGCCTTTGATATCCTGCACCAAAGCGGCAAGGTGCGCTACTTCGGCCTATGCAACCACAACGCCATGCAGATCGCGCTGCTGCAAAAGTACATCTGCCAGCCCATCGTGGCTGACCAGATGCAGTTCAGCCTGGCGCGCGCCACCATGCTCACCAGCGGCACCTTTGCCAACACCCTGGACGACAACGCCGTGGACCGCGACGGCGGCGTGCTGGATTACTGCCGCCTGCACGACATCACCATCCAGGCGTGGTCTCCGCTGCAGTACGGGTATTTCAGCGGCGTCTTTTTGGATAATCCGGATTTTCCCGAGATCAATGAGGCGCTTGCGGACATCGCCGCGCACTATGGCGTGGCCAAATCCACCATCGCGCTGGCATGGATTCTGCGCCTGCCCTCCAGGATGCAGGTAATCACCGGCACGCTCTCCCCCGCCCACCTGCGCGACAGCCTGCAGGCGGCGGATATCACCCTCACGCGCGAGGAATGGTATGACATCACCCGCGCCGCCAAGCTGATCCCCCTCTCCAGCCAGACGCCCATGCAAAAAGCCTAAGACCCCTTTTTTTGAGGCACGCCCGCCATTTCCCAAGTACACCGTTTCGCTCGGACAACAAGGACGCCGCGGTGCCTGTCTTCTCTAAAAGGCCCCATTGACAGGGAAAAGAACCGCTCGTTTAGAGAGAGACGGTGCCCTCATTCTGCGCCCTGCAGGCCAAGCGTGCAATATGATACGGATATGGAGGCCAGGCTGCCTCTCAGGGGGACGCCCGCAGCACCGCGCCGCCTGCCGTACACCTCTAAAAACCCGATTGGCAGACATCGGCCGGGAAAGGCAGCCGCTTCCGCTGGAGGCGTGCGCTTATCGCCACGCCATACATAGCGGGCCCGAGGCATCCTCATTACCTTCTGATTCGGTTCTGCGCAAAGCACATCATACATCTTTGTTTAAAGGCAGGGTATGTCGCCCAGCAAAAGCAACGCATAAAAAGCGCCTGCTATTGTAGCAGGCGCTTAAAATTAGAATCCGGCGACGTCCTATCCTCCCGGGCCGTTACCAGCCAAGTACTTTCGGCGCTAAAGGGCTTAACTGCTGTGTTCGGTATGGGAACAGGTGGATCCCCTTCGCTATCGCCACCGGAAATTTCTATGCAATTCTTCTTCGCGTATCTTCGCTTCTTCCCTTCCCACGAAAACACCCGCAACCGCATAATGTCCTAGCCTCTCCACAAGAGCTTCGCTTTATTCCCCGTCAACTACTTCTTCCTCAAACAATCCTTCTCTTTCTTCGCTTGATCAAGCCCTCGGCTTATTAGTATCAGTTAGCTCCATCCATTGCTGGACTTCCACACCTGACCTATCTACGTCCTCGTCTCGAACGTGCCTTACCTGCTTTCACAGTGGGATATCTTATCTTGAGGCTGGTTTCACGCTTAGATGCCTTCAGCGTTTCTCCTTCCCGTACTTGGCTACCCAGCCGTGCCCCGGGCGGGACAACTGGTGCACCATCGGTACGTCCATACCGGTCCTCTCGTACTAGGTACAGATCCTCTCAAATATCCTTCGCCCACGATGGATAGGGACCGAACTGTCTCGCGACGTTCTGAACCCAGCTCGCGTGCCACTTTAATCGGCGAACAGCCGAACCCTTGGGACCTGCTTCAGCCCCAGGATGTGACGAGCCGACATCGAGGTGCCAAACCTCCCCGTCGATGTGGACTCTTGGGGGAGATCAGCCTGTTATCCCCGAGGTAGCTTTTATCCGTTGAGCGACGGCTTTTCCACTCAATACCGCCGGATCACTAAGACCGACTTTCGTCTCAGCTCGAGATGTCTCTCTCGCTGTCAGGCTCCCTTCTGCCTTTGCACTCTGCGAATGGTTCCCAACCATTCTGAGGAAACCTTTGCACGCCTCCGTTACTCTTTGGGAGGCGACCGCCCCAGTCAAACTGCCCGCCTGACACTCTCCCTGCTCCGGTTCACGGCCGCAGGTTAGAATTTCAGTACCTGAAGAGTGGTATCCCAACGTTGGCTCCACCAAGGCTGGCGCCCTGGCTTCTTAGCCTCCCACCTATCCTGTACATCATATACCAAAACCCAATGTCAGGTTGCAGTAAAGCTCTACGGGGTCTTTCCGTCCTATCGCGGGTAATGTGTATCTTCACACATACTACAATTTCGCCGGGTCCCTTGTTGAGACAGCGCCCAAGTCGTTACGCCATTCGTGCGGGTCGGAACTTACCCGACAAGGAATTTCGCTACCTTAGGACCGTTATAGTTACGGCCGCCGTTCACTGGGGCTTCGGCTCAAAGCTTCGCATTGCTGCTAACTTCTCCCCTTAACCTTCCAGCACTGGGCAGGCGTCAGCCCGTATACCTCATCTCTCAATTTGGCACAGACCTGTGTTTTTGCTAAACAGTCGCTTGGGCCTTTTTACTGTGGCCTACTTTCATAGGCGCCCCTTCTCCCGAAGTTACGGGGCCATTTTGCCGAGTTCCTTAACAAGGGTTCTCCCGTTCGTCTTAGGATTCTCTCCTCGCCTACCTGTGTCGGTTTGCGGTACGGGCACTCTCTCGCTCCCTAGCAGCTTTTCTCGCCAGTGTGATCCTCGCGGCTTCCCTACTATTTTTCGGTCCCCATCGCAGCTCCGCCTTATACGGCGCGTACTTCACTACGCCGCAGCCTCGCTGCTTAGACAGAGGCGTCCATCCCCCTGCTCCGCTGAACCTCCTGTGTCACTGCTTCAGTCATGCGCTCAAAAGTGGTACAGGAATCTCTACCTGTTGTCCATCGTCTACGGCATTCGCCCTCGACTTAGGCCCCGACTTACCCTGAGTGGACGAGCCTTCCTCAGGAATCCTTAGGCTTTCGACGGCATAGATTCTCACTATGCTCTCGCTACTCATACCGGCATTCTCTCATCTACACAGTCCACTGCCGCTTCCGCTACAGCTTCTTCCCATGTACATTGCTCCTCTACCGATGCATATCTCTATGCATCCCAACGCTTCGGCGGCGTGTTTCAGCCCCGTGTATCTTCGGCGCACCATCACTCGACCAGTGAGCTATTACGCACTCTTTCAATGCGTGGCTGCTTCTAAGCCAACATCCTGGTTGTCTCTGCAATCGCACATCCTTCCCCACTTAACACACACTTGGGGGCCTTAGCGGTTGGTCTGGGCTGTTTCCCTTTTGACAACGAAACTTATCTCCCGCTGTCTGACTCCCGCGTAACAAATCTATGGCATTCGAAGTTTGATAAGGTTCGGTAAGCTTTGTGGCCCCCTAGCCCATTCAGTGCTCTACCTCCATGATTCTTTCCCGCGAGGCTAGCCCTAAAGCTATTTCGAGGAGAACCAGCTATCTCCAAGTTCGATTGGAATTTCTCCGCTATCCACAGCTCATCCCCTACTTTTTCAACAGCAGTGTGGTTCGGTCCTCCATGGGCTTTTA
The DNA here is from genome assembly GCF_900604345.1 of Maliibacterium massiliense. Taxonomy (GTDB): domain Bacteria; phylum Bacillota; class Clostridia; order Christensenellales; family Maliibacteriaceae; genus Maliibacterium; species Maliibacterium massiliense. The sequence goes on along the minus strand of NZ_LR026983.1, from coordinate 1,283,146 downwards.
CGCCCACTTCAACCTGTCCATGGATAGGTCACCTGGTTTCGGGTCTACAGCATACGACTTTCCGCCCTGTTCAGACTCGGTTTCCCTCCGGCTCCAGACCTCTAAAGCCCTTAACCTCGCCGCATACCGTAACTCGCCGGTCCGTTCTACAAAAAGTACGAGGTCGCACATTTGAAGTGCTCCCTCCGCTTGTAAACACAGGGTTTCAGGTTCTCTTTCACTCCCCTCCCGGGGTGCTTTTCACCTTTCCCTCACGGTACTATTCGCTATCGGTCACCAAGTCGTATTTAGCCTTGGAGGGTGGTCCCCCCTGCTTCCCACCGGATTCCTCGTGTCCTGTGGTACTCTGGATCTCGGCCGCCTGCCTTCCGCTTCGCCTACGGGACTTTCACCCCCTATGGTTGGCTTTCCCAAAACCATTCGGCTCACTTCTGGCAATGACTCCTGCCGGTCCACAACCCCGCCTGGCCGAAGCCACGCGGTTTGGGCTCTTCCTCGTTCGCTCGCCGCTACTGAAGGAATCGTTCTTACTTTCTTTTCCTCCGGTTACTTAGATGTTTCACTTCACCGGGTTCCCTTCGTACAACTATGGATTCATTGCACGATGACAGAGCTCCACTCTGCCGGGTTTCCCCATTCGGACATCTGCGGATCAACGCTCGCTTGCAGCTCCCCGCAGCTTTTCGCAGCTTACCACGTCCTTCTTCGGCGCTTGGTGCCAAGGCATCCTCCCTGTGCTCTTTGTAGCTTGATCTTTGCTCTGTTTTCTAAGACGAATCGTTTGTACCTGCGTCTCTCGACGTCCATTGTAGTTCACGCTTCGTTTGATCATGCTATTGCTAGCTTGATTCTACCTTGCTTTTCTCTCGTTTTCTTTCTAGAACATTATGCAGTTGCCAGGGTTCTCATCGGGGGAAAAGCGCCTCGCGCTTCCTCCTGAAGGAATGAGATCCTTCAAAACCGTACAGTGCAAAGGGGAAAGACATCCGAACCGCAGTTTCTTTCCGGTTCGACGAGAGTCTCTGGCCTCTTTAGCCAGTCGTCTCCCTAGAAAGGAGGTGATCCAGCCGCACCTTCCGATACGGCTACCTTGTTACGACTTCACCCCAGTCATCGGTTTCGCCTTCGACAGCTGGCTCCCTTGCGGGTTACCTCACTGGCTTCGGGCGCCCCCAACTCCCATGGTGTGACGGGCGGTGTGTACAAGGCCCGGGAACGCATTCACCGCGACATGCTGATTCGCGATTACTAGCAACTCCGACTTCATGTGGGCGGGTTGCAGCCCACAATCCGAACTGGGACTGTTTTTTTGAGATCCGCTCCACCTTACGGTCTCGCTTCTCTTTGTCACAGCCATTGTAGCACGTGTGTAGCCCAGGTCATAAGGGGCATGATGATTTGACGTCGTCCCCACCTTCCTCCGTGTTCTCCACGGCAGTCCCGATAGAGTGCCTGACTTTACTCACTGGCAACTATCCGTAAGGGTTGCGCTCGTTGCGGGACTTAACCCAACATCTCACGACACGAGCTGACGACAACCATGCACCACCTGTCTCATCTCCTCCGAAGAGACACCATATCTCTATGGCTTTAGATGGATGTCAAGACCTGGTAAGGTTCTTCGCGTTGCTTCGAATTAAACCACATGCTCCGCTGCTTGTGCGGGCCCCCGTCAATTCCTTTGAGTTTCAACCTTGCGGCCGTACTCCCCAGGCGGGATACTTATTGCGTTCACTCCGGCACAGAAGGCGTCGAAACCCCCTACACCTAGTATCCATCGTTTACGGCGTGGACTACCAGGGTATCTAATCCTGTTTGCTCCCCACGCTTTCGCGCTTCAGCGTCAGTCTTGGCCCAGCAAGTCGCCTTCGCCACTGGTGTTCCTCCCAATCTCTGTGCATTTCACCGCTACACTGGGAATTCCACTTGCCTCTACCACACTCGAGCTTAATAGTTTCCATTGCACGTCCAACGTTAAGCGCTGGATTTTCACAACAGACTTATTATGCCGCCTACGCGCCCTTTACGCCCAGTAATTCCGGACAACGCTCGCCCCCTACGTATTACCGCGGCTGCTGGCACGTAGTTAGCCGGGGCTTCCTCTCAGGGTACCGTCATTTCTTTCGTCCCCTGTCACAGAAGTTTACAACCCGAAAGCCTTCTTCCTTCACGCGGCGTCGCTGGGTCAGGGTTTCCCCCATTGCCCAAGATTCCCCACTGCTGCCTCCCGTAGGAGTCTGGACCGTGTCTCAGTTCCAGTGTGGCCGGCCTGCCTCTCAGCACGGCTACCCATCGTCGGCTTGGTAGGCCGTTACCCTACCAACTACCTAATGGGACGCGAGCCCTCCCTTAAGCGGATTTCTCCTTTGACCCCTGTTAGATGTCTAACCGTGGTCTTACGCGGTATTAGCCTTGATTTCTCAAGGTTGTCCCCCTCTTAAGGACCGGTTGCTCACGCGTTACTCACCCGTTCGCCACTAGGTATCTTCCGTAGCAAGCTACTTCCGTACCCCGTTCGACTTGCATGTGTTAAGCGCGCCGCCAGCGTTCGTCCTGAGCCAGGATCAAACTCTTCTGTTTAAATCCTTTTACTCTATCTGACAAATCCTCCTCTTGCGATTCGGATCCGCTTGCGTTGATTTTTCTCTTTTCCCGGAATTGACTGCTGTTCTTCTCTCTTTGCCTGGTCTCCCGCGCACATCCCTGCACGCTTCTTATCCAGGTTAGAACCTCGTCTTTTCTTCCTTTGCTCTGTACAGTTTTCAAGGGTCTCTTCGCTGCCGCACTATATGCGACAGCTTTTATAGAATACCAAACACTGTGCGGCCTGTCAAGGCAAAAAAGCAATTTTATAACATTTTTTTGCCGCGCAACCGCCACACGCACGGACGGCTTTCGCCCGCAAGCCTAGTATGCCCGCCCGCAGCGCGCAATATACCGCGTTTTTTGCCCGAGCGCTTCCAGTTTCAGGGGCACGAGCGCGGCGCCCGGCATCCGACCCGCGCCCCCTACCCCTCACTTGCCAAACAACACCGCCGCCTGGTGCATGCGCTCGATGACGTGCACGCCAAACGGGCAATTGCGCTCGCAGCGCCGGCAGGCAATGCAGTCCGAGGCCGTGTGCTCCAGTCCCTCATAATGGCCTACCACGCTGGCGGCGGGCACGCCTTCAGAGGCAAGCGCCATATCGTAGAGCTTGTTGACCTGCGCGATATCGATGTGCGCGGGGCAAGGCAGACAGTGGTTGCAGTACATGCAGCGCCCCTTGACCGCGTACTTGGGGGTGCTGGCCAGCACCTCGGCGTAGTCTTTGGCAGCGTCGTCCGCCTCTTCATAAGCCAGCGCTGCGCGCACCTGCGCAACATCCGCCGCACCCAGCATCATGCTGGCCACCGCGGGCCGCTGCAGGCAGTAGGCCATGCACTGCTCCAGACGCATCGCCACGCCGAAGGGAGAGCGCGCCGCGTCCAGCAGCGTGCCCGCCGCCAGCCCCTTCATCACCGTAATGGCGATATCGTGCGCGGCGCAGTAGCGGTACAGCTCCGCGCGCGCCGGATGGATGCCCTGCAGCGCCGCGTTGGCGTACTTTTGCGCGGCGAACATGTCGTCCAGCGGCGTCTCGCCTGGCATCAGGTCGTAGGCGGGGTTGACGCTGAACATCAGCACGTCGATCAGGCCCGTTTTGGCCGCCTCCAGCGCCGCCACGGGGTCGTGTGAGCTCATGCCGATGCACTTGATCACACCCTGCGCCTTAAGCTGCTGGGCGTACGCGATCACCGGCCCGCCGAAAACCGTCTCAAAATCCCTGCGCGTGTCCACGTAATGGATCATGCCCACATCGATATAATCCGTGCCCAGGCGGGTAAGCAGATCCTCAAAGTAGGTTTTGCACAGGTCAATATCCCGGGTGCGCAGGTACTGCCCGTCCACCCACGCCGCGCCGATGTGCCCCTGCAGCACCACGTCCCTGCGGCGCGCGCCCAGCGCCCGGCCGATATCGGTGCGCACCTGGGGCTCGGACATGAACACGTCCAGCGCGTTGATACCGCCGGCCAGCGCCGCGTCAATCACCGCGGCCACCTGCTCGTACGGCTTGCCCTCCAGATGTTCACAGCCCAGCCCCACCTCGCTTACCTGCATGCCTGTTCTGCCCAGTTTGCGGTATAACATGAAGCCTCATCCTTTCTTCTTTATATATAGTAGGAAAGGGGCCGCCGCGCCTGTGCCGGCATGCCGCCCCTTCCAAGATGCCTATGGATATTAGCCCAGCACGCCGTGCCACAGGTACTGGTCGCCCAGCACCACCAGGCCCAATATGACCAGGTAGATGGCAAACGGCTTGAGGCTGCCCTGCTGCAGAATGCGCAGCAGCCAGCGGATGGCCACATAGCCCGAGAGCGCCGCGGTGACGATGCCTATCAGCATGCTGCCCCAAGACAGGCCACCCATGCCGCCGGCCAGCGCATCGGGCGCCTCCAGCACGGCCGCGCCCACGATGGCGATCATGCTCATGAGCATGGAAAACTTGCCCACCGCCGCGCGCTGCACACCCTGGCTCAGGCCCGCCGCGATGGTGGCGCCGCTGCGCGAGATGCCCGGCAGGATGGCCAGCCCCTGCGCAGTGCCAATTACCAGCGCGTCAAAGGGGCCCATCTTTTCAATCGAGCGGGGGTGGCGGTGCCGCACGCATTCCACCCAGTAGAGGATGATGGCCGTGATGATGAAGCACACGCCCAGAAACTGCCCCTCAAACGCCTCGTCGATCAGGTTGCGGGTCAAAAGCGCGATCACCACCGTGGGCACGGTGGCCAGCACAAGCAGCATGGGCAGCTTGCTGAAGGGGTGCTTGATCATCTCCCAGATATCCCTGTAAAACACCGCAACCACCGCAAAAAGCGTGCCTACATGCAGCATGATGTTGAAAAACATCAGATCCTGGGTGGCCTGGATGCCCATCAGCTTCTGCACCAGCACCAGATGGCCGGACGAGCTGATGGGTAAAAACTCCGCGAGCCCCTGCACCAGACCCAGGATCGCGGCTTGCAGCATATTCATACATGCGTCCTCCTTGCTTACGTCGTGTTCTATTATACCGCCTGCACACGCGCACGCGCAACCGCCTTGCGCACTTGCGCTTGTGGCGCGGCCCGATATATAATCGTACATGAGCGCACGCTGCGTTTATACCAATGGATTTTATTATAAAAGGAAGATTTGCCATGAAATTAGGTGTCGTCGGTTTGCCCAACGTGGGCAAGTCCACCCTTTTTAACGCCATTACCCACGCCGGGGCGGAGGCGGCCAACTATCCATTCTGCACCATTGAGCCCAATGTGGGCGTGGTGCCGGTGCCCGACGCGCGGCTGGACAGGCTCAGCGAGATGTATCAGCCGAAGAAGACCACGCCGGCGATCATCGAGTTTGTGGATATTGCGGGCCTGGTGCGCGGCGCCAGCCGGGGCGAGGGGCTGGGCAACCAGTTCCTGGGCCACATCCGCGAGGTGGACGCCATCGTGCACGTGGTGCGCTGCTTTGAGGATGAGAACATCACTCACGTCGACGGCAGCATCGATCCGGTGCGCGACATGGAGACCATTGAGCTGGAGCTGATCTTTGCCGACCTGGAGACCGTGCAAAAGCGCATGGAACGCGTGAAAAAGAGCATGCGCAACGTGCCCGCCGCAGCCAAGGAGTACGCTGTGCTGCAAAAAATCGAGCAGGCGCTGCTGGCGGGCAAGGGCGCGCGCAGCGTGCAGCTGGATGAGGAGGAGCGGCTGATCGCCCAGGGCTTCTTTCTGCTCACCGCAAAGCCCGTGATCTACGCAGCCAACATTGCGGAGAGCGATCTTGCGGATGCCGACAGCCTGCCCATGGTGCAGCAGGTACGCGCCCGCGCCCAGAGCCAGGGTGCCGAGGTGCTGGTGATCTCCGCCCAGATTGAAGAAGAGATCGCCCAGATGGACGAGGACGAGCGCCGGATGTTTCTGGATGATCTGGGCCTTGCGCAGTCCGGCCTGGAGCGCCTGGTGGTCAAGTGCTACGCACTGCTGGGGCTGATCAGCTTTTTGACCGCGGGCGCCGACGAGGTGCGCGCCTGGACCATCACGCGCGGCACCCGCGCCCCGCAGGCTGCCGGCAAGATTCATACCGACTTTGAGCGCGGATTTATCCGTGCCGAGGTGGTGGCCTACGACGATCTGATGGCGTGCGGCACCTACGCCGCCGCGCGCGAGAAGGGGCTGGTGCGCTCCGAGGGCAAGGAGTACGTCATGCAAGACGGCGACATCGTGCTGTTCCGCTTTAACGTCTAAGCCGCGCGGGCGAGGCCCGTTTTTGCCGCATGGACGCTGGTGTTTATTTCAGCGGCCGTTCCCGCAGCGGGGGTTATTGCGCGGCACGGCACAGTTACCTTTACGGACGAGGCCAATTTGGGCCGAATGGGCGGCAGGCGCGCGCAGCAACATCCCACGCGCATAGCAGGCGCCGCAAAAAAACATGTCTGCACAAAAGACGCATGCATTGATATCCTACGGGAGTTCCCCGCGCGCGCGGGCCTCCTCCTCTCTCAGGAAGGCGGTTTTACGATGCCGGATCTAACATTTGCACCACAGACGGAACTCACGCTCTTTTCCTTGATCATCACGCTGCTTTGCGGCGCGCTCTTTGGGTTCTTTGGGTACCGGTTCCTGCGGATTTCCATGTCTGTTTCCGCCTTTATCAGCTTTGCCTCGCTCAACACCTATGTGCGCGATTGGGTGGACATGCCCGCGTTCCTCTACATCATCGTGACCATCGCGCTGGGCCTGCTGGGCGCCTTCCTGGCGTTTAAACTCTTCAAGTTCGGCGTGTTTGTGCTCTGCGGCGCGGCAGGGGGGATGATCGGCGCCATGTGGCTGTCCAACACGCTGTGGATCATTGTGCTGGCGCTCTCCTGCGGCATATTGGGCCTATGCCTGATGAAGCCCATCATCGTGCTGGTCACATCCGGCGCGGGCGCGGCCGCAATCGCGGGGGGCATTGCGACCTATTTCCACCTGGGCAATGTCACCGCGCATATCTCGTGGCTTATGGCTCTGGCGGTGGTGCTGTTCGTCATCTGCACCGTCACCCAGTTCTCCACAACCAAGGGCGTCATACGCAAATAGTGCCGGCGGGAAGCTATCTTGCAACAAAAAAAGCGGGCTGTGCGCCCGCTTTTTTGTTGCTGCAGAACGTTTTACTGCCGTATAATGAGCGTGACGGCACAGCGCGCAAGCGGCGGCGAGGCCCCCTTGCGCGGATTTGATCGACGCAGATGAGGCGGTGTTATGCGGGGACAGATCGGCGAGCTTTCCTATGAACTGACCATCAAGGCGCGCCTGCGCAACATCAACCTGCGCGTGCGCTCCGATGGATCGGTGCATGTATCCGCGCCGCGCGGGGTGGACCGCCGGCGGATCGACGCTTTTTTGCTGCAGAAATACGATTGGATTTTGCGCGCGCAGGCGCGTGCAGGCCAGCGCAGCGCGGCGCGGCGCACGCTGTGCGGCGAAGAGGGGGAGACGTTCCCGCTGCTGGGCGCGCCGGTGACGCTGCGCTTTGCGGCGGGCCGGCGCACGGACGCGCCGCCTGCCGGCGGGGTGTGGACGCTGCATGTGCGCGACCCCGAGGACGCCGCCTGCCGCAGGCGGGCGCTGGCCAGCCATCTTACGCGCTTCGCGCAGCGTGTCTTTGCCCGCAGGCTGGAGACGGTGTACGCAAGCTTTGCCGCCTACCGCATCCCCTACCCCACGCTGGTGGTGCGGCAGATGACCGCGCGCTACGGCAGCTGTAACGCGCACAAGGGCGTCATCACCCTCAGCCGCACGCTGGTCCACGCGCCGGTGTCGCTGATTGACTTTATCCTCGCCCACGAATGCGCCCATCTGGTGGAATGCAACCACGCCCCCGCATTCTACCGGGTGCTGGCAAGCGTGATGCCCGACCACGCCGCCCGGCGCGACGCACTGCGCGCACTCGTGCTGCCGGTGTTGGAAACGCTTCCGGACGCGTAGCGGGCATGTGCACAGTGGCGGGCATCTGTAGGATCGCGGCACGCTCCCACGCAGGGGGCGCATGCGGTGCGCTATGCCGCGCCCCTCAAGCACGCAGCCGTGGATGTATCTTTCCGCAAACGCGCACCCATCCGTAGGCGGGTTTCGTGGCCGAAAAACAGCCGCAGCCCGCGGGCTGCGCATTAAGGCACGACTGGCCAGCTTCGCCGCGCAGGCGCGCCTATATGGACCGTTCCCAACCCACACCCGCTTGCGCGGCAAAAACGTCCGCCGGCATGTCTTATGTTAGAAACGTTAACATAGCTTTGCTGTGGCGCAGCTGCCATACTGGGCATAAGGGGGGGGGCCGCTATGGAAAAACGCGTATGCGTGCGCCTGTATATGCCGCCCGCGCTCTACGGAACGCCGCAGAAAATTGCGGATGCCGAGGCACGTTCGGCAAGCGCGCAAGGGGTGCACTTTATCCGGCTGGGGGTGCAGGCGTACCAGCGCCGCATGCAGCAGACGGACGAAAAGCGCGTGCAAAAATGAACAAACGAACTTGGAAGCAAAAACCCCCGCCGCACGACGTGCAGCGGGGGTTTTTGCTTGCTTTATCTTCGTGGGTTCCTTACACCTCGGCGTCGTCCGGCGCGTCCGTCTCCATATCGCCGTCCTCGCCTTCGTCCTCCTCGCTCTTTGCGGCGACCGCCACGGCCACCACGTGCGCATCCCCCGCCAGGCGCATCAGCGTGACGCCCTGGGTGGCACGGCCCTGCAGGCGGATGGAATCCGCCTCCATGCGGATGATGGTGCCATCGTCGGAGATGAGCATGATATCGTCCTGCTCCGTGACCATGCGCAGGCCCACCATGGGGCCGGTCTTATCGGTGATGGCCAGCGTGCGCACCCCCTTGCCCCCGCGGGCCTGGGCGCGGTACTCCTCGATGAGCGTGCGCTTGCCAAAGCCGTTGGCAGAGACCACCAGCACCTGCGCGTCCTCGGCGATCTTCTCCATGCCCACCACCTCGTCGCCCGAGCGCAGGCGCACGGCGCGCACACCCATGGCGCTGCGGCCCATGGGCCGGATGTCCGTCTCGCAGAAGCGGATGCTCATGCCGCCGCGCGTGCCCACCAAAATCTCCTGGGCGCCATCGGTCAGCTGCACGCCCATCAGCTCGTCGTCCTCGCGCAGCACGATGGCGCGCAGGCCGCTGCGGCGCATGTTGCGGAATTCGCCAAGCGGGGTCTTTTTGATGATGCCCCGCTTGGTGGCCATCACAAGCATGGCCTGCTCGCTCTCCAGCTCCGGCACCGGGAAGCAGGCGGTGATCTTCTCCGCGCCCTCCAGCGGCAGCAGGTTCACGATGGCCGTGCCCCGCGCGGTGCGGCTGGCCTCGGGGATTTCGTAGCCCTTGAGCAGGAACATCTTGCCCATGTTGGTAAAGAACATGATGTCCTGGTGCGTGGAGGTGGTAAACACGTTCTCCACAAAGTCCTCCTCCCGCTTGGAGAGGGCGGATATGCCCCGCCCGCCGCGCCGCTGGGTGCGGTAGGTATCCGACGCCAGGCGCTTGACGTAGCCGAAATGGGTCAGTGTGATGACCACGTCCTTTTCCTCGATGAGGTCCGCCAGGTCGATCTCGTCGGCAAGCGCGGTGATCTCGGTGCGGCGTTCGTCGTCAAACTGGTCGCGCACCGCAAGCAGCTCCTCGCGCACAATGCCCAGCACCATTTTCTCGTCCGCCAGCACCGCGCGGTAGTAGCTGATGCGCTCGGTGAGCTTGGCGTACTCCTCCTGCAGGCGCGCGCGTTCCAGCCCGACCAGGCGCTGCAGGCGCATCTCCAGGATGGCCTGGGCCTGCCGCTCGGAGAGGTTGAACTTCTCGATCAGTCCCGCTTTTGCCTCGGCCTGCGTTTTGGAGCCGCGGATCAGCGCGATCACCGCGTCGATGTAATCCAGCGCGATGAGCAGGCCTTCCAGGATGTGGGCGCGCGCCTCGGCGCGCTCCAGCTCGTAGCGGGTGCGGCGGGTGATGACGTCCTTTTGATGCTCCACGTAGTGGTAGAGAATGCTCTTGAGGTCCAGCAGGCGGGGCTCGCCGTCCACCAGCGCGATCATGATCGCGCCGAAGGTATCCTGCAGCTGGGTGTGCTTGTAGAGCAGGTTGAGCACCACCGAGGCGTTGACGTTCTGCTTGAGCTCAATGACGATGCGCATGCCGTTGCGGTCGGACTCGTCGCGCAGATCGGAAATGCCTTCCACGCGCTTTTCGTGCACCAGCTCCGCGATCTTTTCCACAAGGCGGGCCTTGTTGACCTGGTAGGGAATCTCGGTAACGATGATGCGCGCGCGCGTGGGCGTCATCTGCTCGATCTCGGTCTTTGCGCGCACCACGATGCGCCCGCGGCCAGTGCGATACGCCTCGCGGATGCCCATGGTACCCATCACGATGCCGCCGGTGGGGAAGTCCGGGCCGGGAATATAGCGCATCAGCTCGTCGACGGAAATTTCCGGGTCGTCGATCAGCGCCACCGCGCCGTCGATCACCTCGCCGATGTTGTGCGGCGGGATGTTGGTGGCCATGCCCACGGCAATGCCGCCCGAGCCGTTGACCAGCAGGTTGGGGTAGCGGCTGGGCAGCACCATGGGCTGCATGGCGGTGCCGTCAAAGTTAGGGCCGAATGCCACGGTGTCCTTGTCGATATCCGCGATCATCTGCATGGCAAGCTTGCTCATGCGCGCCTCTGTGTAGCGCATGGCCGCCGCGCCGTCCCCGTCCACCGAGCCGAAGTTGCCGTGGCCCTGCACCAGCGGGTAGCGCATAGAGAAATCCTGCGCCATGCGCACCATGCTGTCGTAGACTGCGGTATCGCCGTGGGGATGGTATTTGCCAAGCACGTCGCCTACAATGCGCGCGCTTTTACGAAAGGGCTTATCCGGCGACAGGCCCAGCTCGCTCATGGAATACAGAATGCGCCGGTGCACGGGTTTCAAACCGTCGCGCACGTCGGGCAGCGCGCGGTTGATGATCACCGCCATCGCGTAGGCGATAAAGGACGTCTTCATCTCCCGCTCAATGTTGACCGGGATAATGCGCTGCTTGGTGTTTTCTTGCTCGTTCACGCTGTCACTCTCCTAAAGATCACCCGCGCCCCCTTTTGGGCGCGCCAAGTAAGGGGCGCTGGGTGTGCTTTCGTATCTATCTGTTGCCGGCCTGCTTACTGCTGCGGCCCCACGTCATCCTGCCCTTGAACCGCCTGGCTCGCGGCAAGCTTTTTTGCCCTGCTGCGGCGCGCGGCGCGGCGCACGATCCATATGATCGCAAGCACGATGGCGGCCACAAGCAGCAGCGGAAGCGCGATGTTGGCAAGGCCGATGAGCAGGTACGCCCCGCCGTTGACAATGACGTTGATGGAGTTTTGAAAGCCCTTGGACAGGCCGTTCGAAAACTCCTCCGCCGAGATGATGCGGCCGTTGTCGTCGGTGCGCACCATTATATTGGGGGGCGACAGGCTGATGTTGTAGGTGTCGTATTGGGTCAGCTCGCCCAGCCGCTTGAGCTGGCCCTGCATGGACTCAATCTCGCCGCGCACCTGGGAGAGCTGCTCGCGCACCTTGAGGGTATCCTCCACGCTGGTGCAGTTCTTGAGCAGCTCCATCAGCTGGGCCTCCTCGGCCTGGGCGGCCTTGAGGCGCGCCTCCAGGTCGTAGTACTGGTCGGTGACGTCCTCGGCGGCGTTGCTCGAGGAGAGCACCTCGCCCAGCTTGCCCAGCTGCTCTTTAAATGCGGTAGCCTGGTTCTGGGGCACCCGCACGGTGAGGTTGGCGTAGAAGCGGCCCTGCGCCTCCTCGCCGATGGCCTCCATGTTGCTGGAGAGCACGTAGCCGCCCGACTGGGTGACCAGGCTTTCAATGCGCGCCGAGGCGCCCTTGACATCCTGCGCGCGCAGCTCGTAATAGTAGGTGCGGATGATCTTTTCCTGCGCGTTTGCGCGCGCCTGGGCGCCCGCGCCCGCTGCCATGTCCGCATTTGCCGCCTCGCCCTTCTCCATCGCGGACGCTCCGCCCATGGAGGCCTCGCTGCTGGCCGCGCTGGATGCCTGGGGCATGGCGGCATCGGTGGCCGACTTGTTCTGCGCCGCGCAGCCCACCCACAGCGCCATTACCAGCGCGATGGCCGCAAGCAGCGCCAGTTTCTTCAAGGTGTGTTTCTTCATAGAATCGTTCCTCCCCGCGTTTGCTTTGCGCGCGTGCGCGCCTCGTCCAAATGTTGACAGCGTGAATGCCACATTCTGTCTGTTGGACGCGCCAGGCCGCGGCCAGGTTCCCTGTCGCGCATAGGGGACGGCGTTTTTTTCGTTTACACGTCTAGATCGGTGACCAGTTTGGCGTTCTGCTCGATAAACTCGCGCCGCGGACCCACCCGCTCGCCCATCAGCACGTCAAAAATCTCGTCGGCGGCGATGGCGTCCTCTAGCGAGATGCGGTTCATGATACGCACCTCGGGGTTCATGGTGGTATCCCACAGCTGCTCTGCGTTCATCTCGCCCAGGCCCTTGTAGCGCTGCATGGTCAGGCCCTCGGCGCCGCCCAGGTCCTTGAGCAGCACCTGCAGCTCATCATCATCGTACACGTAGCGCTCAAAGGAGCCGCGGCTAACTTTGTAGAGCGGCGGGCGGGCAGCGTACACGTAGCCGTGCTCGATGAGGGGACGCATGTAGCGGTAGAAGAACGTCAGCAGCAATATGCGGATATGACTGCCGTCCACGTCGGCGTCCGTCATGCAGATGATCTTGTGGTAGCGCAGCTTTTCGGGGTTGAACTCATCGCCCACGCCCGCGCCCAGCGCGGTGATCATGGCGCGGATCTCCGCGTTGGCAAGGATGCGGTCCAGGCGGGTCTTCTCCACGTTGAGGATCTTGCCGCGCAAAGGCAGGATGGCCTGGAAGTTGCGGTCCCGTCCCTGCTTGGCGGAGCCGCCGGCGGAGTCCCCCTCCACGATGAACAGCTCGCATTTGGAGGCGTCGCGCTCGCTGCAGTCAGCCAGCTTGCCGGGCAGGGAGGTGGATTCCAGCACCGTCTTTCTGCGCGTCATCTCGCGGGCGCGGCGCGCGGCCTCTCTCGCGCGCGCGGCGTTAACACAGCGGTCAAAGATCGCGCGGCTGACCGAGGGGTTCTCCTCCAGAAAGGCGGACAGCTCCTGGCTCATCACCGATTCCACCAGCGAGCGGATCTCGCTGTTGCCCAGCTTGGTCTTGGTCTGGCCCTCAAACTGAGGCTCGGTCAGTTTGACCGAGATCACCGCGCAGAGCCCCTCGCGGAAATCCTCGCCCGTAAGGGAGGGGTCGTTGGCCTTGATGAGGTTGTTTTTGCGCGCGTAGTCGTTGAGCACGCGGGTCAGCGCGTTTTTAAAACCCACCAGATGCGCGCCGCCCTCGATGGTGGCGATGTTGTTTGCGTAGGTGAGGATGGTTTCGTTGTAAGTATCGTTGTACTGCATGGCGATCTCCACAATGGAGTCGTCGCGCGCGCCCCGAAAATAAATGGGGTCGGGGAAAAGGGTCTCCTTGTTCTTGTTGATATGCGCCACAAAGGAGACGATGCCCCCCTCAAAGTGGAACGTGTGGTGCTGCTGCCGATCCTCGCGCGCGTCCTCCAGCTCGATGAGCAGGCCGGCATTCAAAAAGGACAGCTCGCGCAGCCGCTTTTTGAGGATATCATAGTCAAAGACGATGCTGTCAAAGATGGCGGCATCGGGGTAGAAGGTGATGGTGGTGCCCGTCTCCTCGGTCTGGCCCGTGACGGTCAGCTCGTCCGTGGGCACCCCGCGCTCATAGTGCTGCTCGTGCACGTGGCCCGCCTGCCGGACGGCCACGTGCAGCTTGGTGCTCAGGGCGTTGACCACCGACATGCCCACACCGTGCAGGCCGCCGGATACCTTGTAGCCCTTGCCGTCGAACTTGCCGCCGGCGTGCAGGATGGTCAGGCACACCTCCACGGCGGGCCTGCCCATTTTGGGGTGGACGCCCACCGGAATGCCGCGCCCGTTGTCCGTGACGGTGACCGAACCGTCAGCGTTGATCTTCACCTTGACGCGCGTGCAGTAGCCCGCCATCGCCTCGTCGATGGCGTTGTCCACAAGCTCGTATACCAGATGGTGCAGGCCGTGGATATCGGTTGAGCCGATGTACATGCCCGGGCGGCGGCGCACCGCCTCCAGCCCCTCGAGCACCTGTATCTGCGATTCATCGTAGGCGTCCGTCACCTGGGTGACGGTATTTGTGTCCATGTCTTCCATCATAAGCGTTCCTCATTCCTCCCTGCCGCGGGCGATCTTTCCCCCGCTTGAAAAAAGCGCACCGAAAGCCGGCTCGCTCTGTGCGTATATATCCGCCTGCCGGGCGCCCGTTTACCCCGCGCGCCTACAGCCGGCTGATCCTGCCCACGTAGTTGCTGCGTTTGAGCAGCGTGGCCGAGGAGATGGGCGAGAAGTACACCCGCGTGCGCGTGCCCTTCTGGCAGAGCACAGCGCTCTTTTTTTCCTCCGCGCCCACCTGCACCACCAGGCCGTCCTCCTTTGCCTTTTTGAGGAAGGCACGCGTATCGCCGGGCAGCGACTCCTGCATATCGATGATGGAAACAATATCCTTGACCTGCACAATCACGTCATCGCCCAGATGCAGTATCACGCCTCTCACACCCTTTCTTCAAGCCATTCTCTACTAATATATAGTATACACCAAATTGCACCTATTAAAAAGGGTTTGGGGGCATCTTTTTGCGCCCCACGCCCGCGGGCGGGCGGGCCCGGCGCACCAACCGGAGAAACATGGCGCTTAGCGCTGCAAATCGTCATGGAGTATGCTATAATGCATACGATGTGTAATTCTGCCCATAAGCGGGCTTTCTGTAAAGGAGCGTGGCACAAAACAGGCGCATGCGCATCGATAAACTGCAACTGCATCAGTTCCGTTCCTACCGCGATGCGTTCCTGCAGCTGCCCGATGGGATCACGGTGCTTTCCGGCGCCAACGCCCAGGGCAAGACCAACCTGTTGGAAGGCGTTTTTTTGTGCTGTGCGGGCAAATCCCACCGCGCGGCTGTGGAGCGCGATCTGGTGATGTGGGACTGTCCCCAGGCGCTTGTGCGCGCCAGCATCACCCGGCGCGACGGGCAGCATGCCATCGACATGGCGCTGCTTGATTCGGGGCGCAAGCGCATCCGCTTTGACGGCGCGCCCGTGGGCAGCATGTCCGCCTTTGTGGGGCAGCTCTCCGGCGTGCTCTTCTCGCCGGAGAACGTGCGCCTCATCAAGGAGGGGCCCCGCCTGCGCAGGCAGTATATGGACGTGGCCCTCTCGCAGGTATACCGCGGCTACCTTGCCGCGCTGCAGCAGTACAACCGCGCCCTTTTGCAGCGCAACAACCTGCTCAAAAGCCTGGCCTCCCAGCCCGCTTTGGCTGAGACGCTCCCGGTGTGGGACGCCCAGCTGGCCGAGGCAGGCGCGCAGGTCATGGCGCACAGGGACGCCTTCTGCAGCGCCATCGCGCCGGTGGCGGCCCGCATCCACGCGGCCGTATCGGGGGGCAGGGAGCATCTGCAGCTCACCTACGAGCCCAGCGTAGCGGGCGCGGGCGGCGCGCGCGCGGCGCTGCTGGCCGCCCTTGCGCGCGCCCACGTGCTGGACAGGCGCCGGTGCAGCACCAGCGTGGGCCCCCACCGCGACGACATCCGCCTGGTGATCGACGGGGTGGACGCCCGCGCCTTCGCCTCCCAGGGGCAGCAGCGCACCGCGGCGCTTGCGCTGAAGATGGCGGAGCTGGACTGGATGCAGGCCGAGACGGGGGAGCGCCCCGTGCTGCTGCTGGACGACGTGTTCAGCGAGCTGGACGCGGCGCGGCGCGCCAAGCTGCTGGACGTGGTGCAGGGGGGGCAGACCATCATCACCTGCACCGAAGCGGAGGCCCTGCCCCTGCCCAGGGCGCGCATTGCGGCGCACTTTGTGGTGGCAGACGGCACGGTGACGCCCGCATGAGCGCCCATACGCTTTATCCGCTGCTTGCCGGCACGCTGGCGCTGGTCAACCTGGCCGCCTTTGCGTTGATGGGGTGGGACAAGCGCTGCGCCCGCAAGGGGGCCTGGCGCGTTAGGGAGCGCACGCTGCTTTGGGCCTGCGCGCTCTTCGGGGCGCCGGGCGGATACCTGGGGATGCGCCTCTTTCATCACAAGACGCAGAAACGCGCCTTTGCGCTGGGGGTGCCTCTGATGGCACTGGTACAGGTTGCGCTGGCAATCGTGCTTGTATGGCACCTTCAAACGCCGTAAAACGCCATGATGCGCGCCGCGGCGCCGCCCGACCCGCCGAAAGGAGCCTCTGACCCTATGAAGCGACGACTTTTTCTTGCGCATGTGCGCCACGCATGTCGCAGGGCGCTGCTTTTTTCCATGCGCTGCATTGGCAGGCGCCCGCTGCACGCCCCGCCCAAGCCGATGCGCCCCCGCCGCGCGCCGCCAGCGTGCCGGCTAGAGGCCGCCTTTTTACACGGGAATCTATATTTTATACGCATATAACGTCATTTTAGGAGTGAAGCAACCGTTGGAAACGCGCAGAGAAAACAAAATGGGCACCATGCCGGTGCCGAAGCTGCTGATTACCATGTCCCTGCCCATCATGATCTCCATGCTGGTGCAGGCCCTCTACAACATCGTCGATTCGATCTTCGTCGCCCAGTACAGCGATCTTGCCCTCACCGCGGTGTCGCTGGCCTTCCCCATCCAGATGCTGATGATCTCCGTGGCGGTGGGCACGGGCGTGGGCATCAACTCGCTGCTCTCGCGCCGCCTGGGCGAGCGCAACTATGAGGACGCCAACCACGTGGCCACCAACGGCCTGTTTCTGATGGTGATGAGCACCGCCGCGTTCGCGCTGCTGGGCGGGTTCTTCTCCCGTGCCTTCTTTGAGATGTTCAGCGACAACCCGCAGATCGTGGCGTACGGCACGCAGTACCTGTTCATCTGCAGCGTGTTCTCCTTTGGCATCTTTCTGCAGGTAGCCTTTGAGCGCCTGATGCAGGCCACGGGCGTAACCATCTATAACCTGGTCATGCAGGGCTCAGGCGCGGTGATCAACATCATCCTGGACCCCATCCTCATCTTCGGCTGGGGCTTCATCCCCTCGCTGGGCGTGGCGGGCGCCGCCATCGCCACGGTGGTGGGCCAGATCGCCGGCGCGGTGATCGGCCTGTTTGTCAATTTAAAGAAGAACCGCGAGGTGTCCCTCTCCTTTAAGGGCTTCCGCCCCTACGGGCGCATCATCAAGGAAATCTACCGCGTGGGGGTGCCCTCCATCATCATGCAGTCCATCGGCTCGGTGATGACCGTGGGCCTCAACAAGATTCTGATCATGTTCTCCGAGGTGGCCGTATCCGTGCTGGGCGTGTACTTCAAGCTGCAGAGCTTCGTCTTTATGCCCGTGCTGGGCATGAGCAACGCGCTGATCCCCATCGTGGGCTTCAACTACGGCGCCAAACGCAAGGAGCGCATCAACGTGGCCATCCGCTGGGGCTGCATCCTGGCGGTGAGCATCATGCTGCTGGGCATGGCGGTGTTCCAGCTCTTTGCCAAGGAGCTTTTAATGATGTTTAACGCGGATGCAAACATGCTCGCCATCGGCGTACCCGCGCTGCGCATCATCAGCCTGTCGTTTACCTTTGCAGGCGTGTGCATCACCTTCTCCTCCGTGTTCCAGGCGGTGGGCAACGGCCTCTACAGCATGATCGTCTCGGTGGTGCGCCAGCTGGTGTTTATCCTGCCGGCCGCCTATATCCTGGCGGAGCTGTTCGGCCTGTCTGCGGTGTGGTACGCCTTCCCCATGGCCGAGTGCGTCTCGCTGCTGCTGAGCGTGTTGTTCTTCCGCCGGGTGTACAGAAAGCGCGTACGCGACCTGGAACTGACAGACGAAGAGGACCTGCCCGTGGCAGAGGGCGTGTAGGCGCGCCACATCCAAGGGTCTGCCCGCACAGGGCAGTAGTATCCCATAATATGCAGCATTTGCACAGAAAACGGGGCTTTGACCATCAGGTCAAAGCTCTTTTCCATGCCTGCAACCCCACGTGCGTTTTTATGCTGTTTTTAAATGAGGAAAGCATGAAAGCCGAAAAATGCCATGCGCACACACCGCAGGGCACAGATGCGGGCGGAAAATCCGCTGCGTGCACGCGCCCTTTACAAACATGCGCCGCGCGCGGTTCAAGCCCTCTGTATCCACCTGTGCAAACGGTCTTTCTGTCCGCTGCCGGAATCGTTCTGAAGGCCCCCTGCGCCCAAAACGCCGCCCGTCAGGGCGGGTCCCCGCCGTTATTGCGGTTGACGCTTTTTTGCAAGTTCCCCGTACATCGCGCCGCCAATGATGAGCACCGCCCCGATCATCTGCAGCGGCAGCATCGTTTCCTTTAAAAACAGCATGGAAAAGAGGACCGCTGACAATGGCTCTACATAGCCGCACAGGGCAACCGTCTGCACCTTGAGCTTGCCGATGGAGGAAAAGTACAGGTAACAGCCGATGCCCGTATGCAGCAGCCCGAGGAGCAAAACCGGCAGTATGCTTTGGGGCGTAATCTGCATCGCGTATCCCTGCTTTACGCCAACAAACACAGCCGTCGTCAAGAAGGCAATCAGCAGCTGCAACGTGGCATTTTCCAACCCTGCGATGTCCGCTGCCTTTTTGTTACAGATGACCATACAGGCATACATGACTGCTGAGAGCAGGCCGCATACGATGCCGAAGCCATCGCCGCTGCCGTCAAAGGCGTTTCCGTTGATTAAAACTACGCCTGCAAGGACCGCAGCAAAGCCGACCACCTTATTTGCGCGCAGCGGTTCCTTAAACAGCAGCGGCGATAAGGCCATGACAATAACCGGGCCGCAGTAATATGACAAAGACGCGATGCCAACGCCGATGCGGGCATACGCTTCATATAAAAGCATCCAGCTCGCCCCCATGGCAACCCCCGATATGCACAGGTAGGCAAACTGCTTTTTCTTTTTGTAAAAGGTGGGCTTTCCACCGCTTATGAAAAACAGTGCAACGAGCAGCAGGCTGCCAAGCAGCGTGCGAAGCAGCACGATCTGCAAACTGTTAAGATCGATCAGGCTTGCGATGATTCCATTGGCGCCGAAAAGCAATAATGCAGACAAATACGTATAAAAAGACTTGTTCATACGCTACCTCTTGTTTACACAATAAGCATATTGTACCATAACATCCGCCTTAACAGAACACAGCGCAACCCGCGCAAACACACGTTCAAAGCCGTGTATGCGCAGCTTTTTCTTTCCAGCGGTTGCCTGCAAAAAACAGCCCCTGCAGATGCTGGCGCAATTACACAGTAAAGTGGAACACATGAAAAGGGAGCCCCTTTTCAAAGTTCTTTCTTCAACGCAAGGGGTTAGGCCGCTTTGGTTGTGGCTTGCGCACCGCGCGCAGGCGCACGCGTACCCGCGGGTAACCATGCCACAATATTGTGCGTACTTTTCAGGACATTCCGCTTGTGCCTACAATGGATACAGCGGGGTGCGGGAGACCCATGCGCCCCAAATGATCCCAGGAGGTATGAATACATGAACATGGCAGTGGTATGTGCAAACGGCAAGGCGGGCAGATGCATCGTAGATGAGGCGCTGGCAAGAGGCGTGGACGTGACCGCGATTGCGCGTGGCACAAACAAGAGCAACGCAAAGAAAGCCCTTTCAAAGGACCTGTTTGATCTGACGCAAAGAGATCTGGCGGCATTCGATGTGGTGGTGGACGCCTTTGGCGCCTGGACGCCGGAGACGCTGCCCCAGCACAGCGCCTCCCTTGCGCACCTGTGCGACATCCTCAGCGGCAGCGCCGCGCGCCTGCTGGTGGTGGGGGGCGCGGGCAGCCTGTACGTGGACGATGCCCACAGCGTGACTTTAAGCGACACGCCCGATTTCCCCGACGCCTTCAAGCCCCTGGCCGCAGCCATGGCAGCGGCGCTTGCGGCGCTGCGCGCGCGCAAGGACGTGCGCTGGACCTACATCAGCCCCGCGGCGGACTTTCAGGCTGACGGGCCCCGCACCGGCGCATATCTTGTGGGCGGCGAGCAGCTGGTGTGCAGCACAGCGGGCCAGAGCGTCATCAGCTACGCGGATTACGCCATCGCCCTGGTGGACGAGGCGCTGCGCGCAGGCCACGTCGGCCAGCGCATCAGCGTGGTGCAGAGATAAGGGGAACAACAAGAGCGCCCCCACGCAAAACTTTGCGCGGGGGCGCTCTTTTATGGCATTTCGGCAGGGGCAGCGGCGCCTTCGAGGCCTTGACAGAAGGCGTTTTGATGCGTGGTACCGCTGCGAGGCGGCCCAAGCGCATCGGCCGCGTCACAAAGCATCCCAGGGTACAGGCGCCATGTGGGCGTTTTTTATTCGCAGACCTCCCAGTAGGTGGCGCTGTAGGGCGCAAGCGTGCTTCCCCCGCCGAAATCGTGCATTTCGCCCAGGTTGAGCAAATTGCGCGCCCGCCCCGCCCGCGCGTCAAAGTGCGCCTGGTAGGGCTCTGCGTCCGCGTTGATGGCCACGATCACCCGCGCGCCCTGCGTGTTGCGCGCAAAGACAAGCTGTTTGTTTGTCAGCACCAGGCTTTCATAATCCCCGTAGCGCAGCGCCGCGCTGCCCGCGCGGGCGCGGGCGCACTTGGCGATAAAGTCGGTCAGCTCGTTCTGCATGGGGGCGTCAAAGCTGGGGCGCAGGTTTTCGTCGCTCCCCGGCCGCTTCTCCCCCTTAACCCCCCACTCGCTGCCGTAGTAGATGCAGGGGATGCCCGGCATGCCGATCATCAGCGCGTAGATCAGCGGAAGATGCTGGGGGTTCTTAAGCACGCTCGCAATGCGCGATACGTCGTGGTTATCCACAAAGTTAAGCAGGTGCCTGCCCTTGTAGAGCGTCCAGCTCTCCGGCCCGTACTGCCGCAGCAGCGAATGACCGATCTCAAACATGTTCATGCTGTTGAAGCTGGAGTGCAGCCCCTTGTAGCACTCGTAATTGGTGGCGCTGTGGAGCATCGCATCGTTCATGATGCGGTTGTAGTCCCCGCCCAGTATCTCCCCCACCAGGAAGAAATCAGGCTTCAGGCCGTCGCAAAAGGCGCGCAGCTGGCGCAGAAAGTCATGGTCCAGGCAGTAGGCCACGTCCAGCCGCAGGCCGTCGATATCAAACTGTTCCACCCACAGCCGCACGCTCTCAAACAGGTGCGCCACCACCGCCGGGTTGCGCAGATTGAGCTTGACCAGCTCAAAATGCCCCTCCCATCCCTCGTACCACAGGCCGTCATTGTAAGCGTTGTTGCCCCCAAAGTCAATGTGGAACCAATCCTTATAGGGGGACTGCTCCCGATGGGCGAGCACATCCGCAAACGCCCAGAAGCCGCGCCCCACGTGATTGAAGACGCCGTCAAGCACCACCTTCAGGCCGGCGTCGTGCAGCGCGCGGCACACCTGACGGAAATCCGCATTGGTGCCCAGCCGGCAGTCCAGCTTGCGGTAATCGCGCGTATCGTAGCCATGCGCGTCTGAGGAAAACAGGGGCGAGAAGTACACCGCATCGCACCCCAGCATCTTGATATGGCTGATCCACTCGCACACCTTGGCGATGCGCGGCACCGTCACATCGTTGTTATGCGGCGGCGCGCCACAGAACCCCAGCGGATAGATCTGATAGAACATGGCGTCATAGGCCCACATGGCATCCGTCTCCTTTATGTGAGATGGGCGTGCGCAAGAGCGCGCCCCCGGATAAAAGTCGTATTCCCTGCATCCATTCTCCCATAAAACGGGGCGCGGTGCAAACATTGCGCGGCAAAAAGGCTGCCTCCCATCTGAAACGCCCTGCGTGATGCTGCTTGTGGACATCCATCCCTTTGCGGTTTAACCGCACAAAAAAAGAGGGTGCTTGCCCTCCTCTTTTTTCCCATCTTTCCCGCCTTATGTTGTGCGATGGCGCCCATGCTGTGGCGCGGACGTCCCCACCCGCGCGCTGAAAGGCCAGCGGCTGCAAGCCACCCGCCGAATTTTTGATGCAGCTGCCTACCGCGCGCACCCTTATGCAAAGGGCGCGGCGTTGAAAAA
Source organism: Maliibacterium massiliense (assembly GCF_900604345.1). Taxonomy (GTDB): domain Bacteria; phylum Bacillota; class Clostridia; order Christensenellales; family Maliibacteriaceae; genus Maliibacterium; species Maliibacterium massiliense. The sequence goes on along the minus strand of NZ_LR026983.1, from coordinate 1,260,989 downwards.
TGCAGAGAGCGTCACGCCCAGCCCTGCGCACAGCTGCATCAGCACGTCCGCGCCAGGCGTGTAGGCGCCCTGCTCATAGTCCGCAATCCGGCTGGCGGACAAGCCAGAGAGCTCGGAGAGCTGGTGCACGCTCAGGGCACGCTGCACGCGCAGCTGATGGATGCGCTGGGCAATGGGGCTTGCGCACTGCACCGCCTCTTGGGCGATGTGGCCGAAGAATTCCCCCAGCGTCACGCCCATAGGCGCCAGCATCAGTGAAAGCGTCTCAATGGTGGGGCTGCGCTTGTTGCGCAATATGGCGCTGATGGCCGATTGCGACACGCCGCTGCGATAGGCCAGCGCGTTGCCGGACAGGCCGCGCTGCTGCATCAATACACGCAGTTTTTCTCCCACGTCAAACCGTTCCTTTTCCATTGTATACACCTTTCCGCACAAATGGTCTTTGCATAATAGCATACCGTTTTTGTGACAGATAAGCAAATTAAATTTCGTTTTATGCCGGATTAATTCGTTATATTACCAATAATATGCAAAATGTGCCTTTCTTTCTTGCATATTAGACGCTGCACGCAGGATTTTGCTGCAAAACAAAAGCGGCAGAAAATCTGCCGCTTGACGTGTTTTGGTATGTACCTGCCGCGCAGGCGTTACTTTTTATCGCCGTAGGCCTCCGCCTCAAAGTCCACCAGGGCCTGGAATTCCTTGCTCAGGCGGTCCCAGCGTTCCTCGGGGATGCCCTGCATGTGCTCGGCCTCCAGCCATTGCAGCGCCATCTCGATGCCCATGCCCGGGCCCACGATCATGCCGCCCATGCACAGCACATTGGTGTTGTTGACGACTTTGGCGCGCCGCGCCTGAAAGACGCTCTCGCACAGCGCCGCGTACACCCCGCGGTGTTTGTTGCAGACGATGCTCACGCCCATGCCCGTGCCGCACATGGCGATGCCACGGTCATACTCCCCGCGCGAGACCGGCCCTGCGACCGCCCTGGCCGCGTCCTGGAACAGGACCTCCTGCGGCGTGGCGTCGGTGACGTCGTACCCCTTTTCAATCAGCGCCTGCTTCACTGCTTCCTTCAGGGCAAAGCCGCCCCGGTCTGCGCCTAAAATGACTTTCATTGCTGTGTTGATCCCCTTTCGTATGTGGTCATTATCCTACCTGTTGTCCCTGTGCCTCCGCCACGTCGATAAACTCCTTAACGTTGTTTTTATCGACCCACTCGACGTCGACGAAAATCTTTTCATCGAATTTCTCGCCCGCCATGATGCGGAAGCCGTATTCAACCCCCTGGTAGCCCAGCTGGAACGGGAACTGTGCGGCGCTGCCGTACTGTTTGCCATCCCGGATTAGGCCCAGGTTGATGACGTTGCCGTCAATGCCGGTGATGATGATTTTGCCCTCCAGCGGGGTGCCCACGGTTGCGGAGACCGCGCCGTTTGCAGCGGTATCAGAGAACGTCCACACGCCGTCGATGCCCTCGGACTGGTAGGACTGCATGAAGTTCTGCATAACGTCCAGGCACTTCTCCACGGAGGTCTCGCCATCGTAGGTCTCCAACACCTTGACGTCCGGATACTTTTTCAGTTCCTCCATCGCGCCGTCGTAGCGGATCTTGGAGTTGGCGTTGGTGGAGTCTGTAAACATGATGATGTTGCCCTTGCCGCCCATCTTCTCGCAGAGCTTCTCCATCTGCAGGCGGCCCGCCTCGGCGTTGTTGGAGACGATGACCAGGCTGGCCTTGTCGGAGTTCTGGGCCTCGCCGTCGATATCGATGACCGGAATGCCTGCGCGCACCAGCGCCTCGATGCAGCCGGTAGAGCCCACGATGTCGATGGGGTTGATGATGCCCAGGTCCACCTTGGTGTTGATGGAGTCCTCCACGTTGTTGATCTCGCGCTGCAGATCGCCGTTGTGGTCGTAGACGATCAGCTTATCGTTGCGGCCTGTCTTCTCGTTGTGGTCCTTCATGGCCTGCACGGCGCCGTCATGCTCGTATTTGTAGTAGGGCTGCGACAGTGCGCGCAGGTAGATGGCAAAGGTCAGGTCGCGGTCAGGCAGCTTGCCCGTCTCGCCCGAGGCGTCAGGGGAGCTGCTGGGAGAGGTGCCGGAAGATGCCGAAGCGGAACTGCTGGGTGCGGGCGTGTTGTTGTTGCAGCCGGTCAGTGCGATGCACATGCAAAGCGCGAGCACCAGCACGAGCATCCACCGTTTTTTGTTGGTACACATTTTTTTCTGCCTCCTCTTTGTTCTTGCGAAAACAAATGCCGGTCAACCTGTGTGCCTATCCTGCTATACGACGCTGCGTTGGACGCATCCATACGTGGATCCTGCCACGTTTGCTTTGCGTCTGGAAAATGTGCCGCAGCGATTCGTCCGTTGCATCTTCGGCGATGACAGAAAAGAGGGCGACCACAAACATGAAATATTTCAAATATAATATTTCATTTTCGATACGAATTTGATTGTGATCAGTGTACCACGCCCGCTGCGTGGAGGCAATGTTTTCATCCGCGCTTTCATCGCTCTGTTACCAGGCTATGCGGCTGCCCGCGGAAGATGTGTCCCCTATGAAAAAAGAACGGTGTAAACACACCGCCCTTTTTTCGAGATACGAAGCTTAGCCGACCTTCTGGCCCTGCGCTTCTGCCACATCGATGAACTTCTGCACGTTGTCCTTGTCTACCCACTCGACATCGATGTAGATCTTCTCATCAAAGGTCTCGCCTTCCATGAGTTTGAATGCGTTCATGACGCCCTGGTAACCCAGCTGGAACGGGAACTGCGCGGAGGTGCCATACTGTTTGCCGTCGCGGATCAGGCCCAGGTTGATGGCGTCGCCGTTGACGCCGGTGATGACGATTTTGCCCTCCAGCGGAGTGCCGACCGTCGCGGAGACCGCGCCGTTGGAAGCGGTGTCAGAGAACGTCCACACGCCGTCAATGCCCTCTTCCTGGTAGGACTGCATGAAGTTCTGCATGACGTCCAGCGTCTTCTCCACGGAGGTCTCGCCGTCGTACACTTCCAGAACCTTGATGTCAGGATACTTCTTCAGCTCCTCCATCGCGCCGTCATAGCGGATCTTAGAGTTGGCGTTGGTGGAGTCGCAGAACATGATGATGTTGCCCTTGCCTCCGAGCTTTTCGCAGAGCTTCTCCATCTGCAGGCGGCCCGCCTCGCGGTTGTTGGAGACGATGACCAGGTCGCACTTATCGGAGTTGGTGGACTCGCCGTCGATGTTGACAACGGGGATGCCGGCGCGCACCAGCGCGTCAATGCAGCCGTTGGAACCTACGATGTCGATGGGGTTGATGATGCCCACGTCCACCTTGGTGACGATGGAGTCTTCCACGTTGGCGATCTCGCGCTGCAGGTCGCCGTTGTGATCATAGACCACCAGCTTATCGTTGCGGCCGGTCTCCTTGTTGTGGTCCTCCATGGCCTGCACGGCGCCGTCATGCTCATATTTGTAATAAGCCTGGGACAGGCGCCTCAGGTAGATGGCAAAGGTCAGGTCGCGGTCGGGCAGTTTGCCCTTCTCGCCGTCCGTGCCGGCGGACGCCGAAGCGGACGTGCTGGCCGAGGGGCTGGTTTCTGCAGGCTTATTGCTGCAGCCGGTGAGCATGGCGCCGCAGATAAGCACCAGTGCAAGCACACATGTGAGCCATTTGATTGATTTACGCATCTAGATTTCCTCCTCCATTACTTTCACGGGCTTTTGGCCCGTTGATGCCCTTTTTGTGTTGTGCGGTAAGTGTATACAGTTCATTGGATAGGACCATCTCGCCTGTCCCATATGTAATATTTCATTCATTTCATTTTGTTACATCAAATATATCACATAAAAAAACACGCCACAAAGGGGTAAATATCATATATATGCTTAAAATCACGCAAAATTACATCACTATATGAATTTATCATGGTATTTCCTCGTTTTCTTTGCTTCTTACATGGGTTTTTCTTTTGAACACATCCAATACTTGATGAAAAATTTCACAAATCAATCCTAAAACAATATGAAATAAGACAAAAAAAGCGGCTGCCTTACAGCAACCGCGCGGTTCCTCAGGGTTTCGCTGCCGCTTACGCGCCGTACAGGCGCACCGGCAGCACCAGGTAGATAAAACTGTCCCCCTCCGCCGGGCGGAACACGCAGGGCGAGATGTTGGTGTTGAGCTCCATGTAGACCTCCTCCACATCCAGCGCCTTGAGCACATCGCTGATGTAGCGGGCGTTGAAAGCAATTTCCAGCTCCTTGCCCTCGGTGTAGACAGGCACCTCCTCATAGGCCTGCCCCACCTCGGAATTGGAGGTGATGACCATCTTATCCTGGCTGATGTTGATCTTGATGAGGTTGTTCTTGCCCTCGCGCGCCATCAGCGATGCGCGCTCAATGGCCTGGCCCAGCGCCTGCACCTGCACGTGCACGCGCGTGGCGTACTCCTTTGGCAGAATCTGGCGGTACTTGATAAACTCCCCATCCATCAGGCGGGTGATGATGCGGGTGTCCCCCATCTCTACCATAAAATGGTTGTCCTGCACGTGCAGCGCGATCGCCTCCGCGCCGTCCCCCAGAATGCGGGCGATCTCGCCCAGCGACTTGCCCGGCACCACAAAGCTGCGCTCCATGGCGGGTTTTTCCAGATGCAGCGTGCGCAGCGCCAGCCGGTAGCCGTCCAGCGTCACGCAGCCCGCGCTGTGGCCGTCCACCTCGATAAGCGCGCCTGTCAAAATGGGGCGCGCGTCGTCCTGCGCCACTGCAAAGAGCGCCTGGCGCACCATGTCGCGGAAGTCCCGCTCCGGCACCTCGATGGCGTGCTCGTCCAGCAGCGCGGGCAGGGCGGGATACTCCTGGTCGCTGAGCGCCTGCAGCGTGGTGCGCGAACCCATGCACTTCATGGTGAGGGTATAATCGTCCGCTACCTCGATATCCACCTCGCCGTCCGGCAGCTTGCGCACCACCTCGGCAAAGAGCCGGCCGGGCACCACCACCGCCGCGTCATTCTGGATGCTGGCGGGGATGGTGGTCTGGATGCCCATCTCCAAATCCGTGCAGGTCAGTTCGATGTAATCGCCCTTCCCCTTGATACAGATGCCCTCCAGCACCGATATGGTGGACTTGGTCGCAAGCGCGCGGGTGACCACCGCAATGGCCGCCTGCAGATCGTTTCTCTGGCAGGAAAATTTCATCAGATCGCTTCCCTTCTTTTATCCCAAAGCATGGCCCCGAAAAAGAGGGGTTGCCCCACCTGGGCAATCTTTTGGGTGTGTATGATTTCTTTTATGAAAACGTAGTCGTCGTAGTAGGGGGTGTTGAAAGGGTGGATAACCCCGCGTGCACCCTGCGGCCCTAAGGAAGGCGGCTGTGCGTCCTTTCGTGGACATCCCCTGTTACAGAGCATAGATATGCACAGCCATCCCCAAACATGCGCGCACGCTGTGCGCGTATATGCGTTGTACACAGGGCTATGCACCGGTTATCCCTGTGGATGGTGTGCACAACGGTGCGCTCCCTGCTTCTATTCGACGCGCGTATTTGCCGCTCCTGTGCGCCTTTGCAGGGAAAATCGTTCCCCTTGCAAAAAACCGGCATGTCCGCACGCGCCGCCGCATTATATATAGTACGCGAAAAAGTTATTCCCCCTGCAGCTGGCGGGTGATCTCCTCGATCACCGTGCGCATGGACAGGTCGTGATCCAGCATATCGGATATCTTGTCGCAGGCATGCAGCACCGTGGTGTGATCCCGCCCGCCGAAGCTGTCGCCGATGCGGGTCAAGGGCATCTCGGTGAGCTGACGGCACAGGTACATGGCCACCTGCCGCGGCAGCGCGATGTTCTGGCTGCGGCGCTTGGCGGAAAAATCGTCCACCCGCAGGCCGTAGTAGCGTGCCACCACCTCCTGGATATAGGCGGGCGTGATCTCGCGGCGCGCGTGCGCGGGCAGGATATCGTGCAGCGCCTTTTCACACAGCTCGGGCGTGATGATGCTGCCCGCCAGGCGGGAGTAGGCCAGCACCCGCGAGAGGTACCCCTCCAGCACGCGCACGTTGGCGTCCCCCAGATTGGCGATGAAAAACATGGAGTCGTCGTCGATCTCCACGTGCTCGGCCTCCGCCTTGGTGCGCAGGATGGCCACGCGCGTCTCGATATCCGGCGGCTGGATGTCGTAGATCAGCCCCCCCTCAAAGCGGGAGCGCAGCCGCTCCTCCAGCGTGGGGATGTTGTGCGGGTGCTTGTCGCTGGTTAGCACGATCTGCCGGTTGGCGTCGTGCAGGGCGTTGAAGGTGTGGAAGAACTCCTCCTGCGCGGATTCCTTGCCCGCGATAAACTGGATATCGTCGATCAAAAGCACATCCGCGCTCCGGTAGCGGCTGCGGAAGGCCTCATTTTTCTTGGTCTGGATGGAGGTGATCAGCTCGTTGGTGAATTTTTCGCTGGTGACGTAGACGATCTTGGCCGAGGGGTTGTTCTGCGCGATGCTGTGGCCGATGGCGTGCATCAGATGGGTCTTGCCCAGACCCGAGCCTCCATATATAAAGAAGGGATTGTACGCGTTTGCGGGATCCTCCGCCACGGCCAGGGCCGCCGCGTGGGCAAAGCGGTTGCCGCTGCCCACCACAAAGGTGTCAAACGTGTACTTGGGATTGAGATCGCTCGCTGCCTGGGAGGGGGCGCCCTGCGGGCTCTGCGCCTCCTGTGCGGGGGCGTGCAGCAGAAAGACGGGACGCAAAGAACGCCCCGGGGCAACGGTTGCCAACCCCGTGCAGAACAGATCGGTGTAGCGGCGCTCCAGCATGTCCCGCGTAAACGCGCTGGGCACCTGCATCACAAACTCCTCGCCCGTCACTGATTGAGGGATCAGCGGCTTGATCCAGGTGTTGTAGCTGGTAAGCGTCATATTCTGCTGCAGCCACTGCTGCAGCTGTGCCCACAGGCTCTCGAGCTCTTCGTTCATAAGAAATAAACAGCGCCTTTCGCTTGATAGAATGAGGGGCCACGCATCGAAAGGGAGCAGGGATCCCCCAGGTATTTCCAGAAAGTTATGCACAGCTTTACGCACCGATGTTCGTGCAGGGAGATGGGCAGGGCGCGCTCTGCCTGCAATTTCTTATCCACAGCATGCAGAAAAGCGCGAAACCCCTGGTAAAAAGGGCATTTGCGGGCGTTTCGCGCGGGCGGTACGCACGGCTATCCACCCGCAGTGTGGACATATGTGCACAATTATCCACACTGCGTAAACGCTACGGCGCGTATGGTTTGCGCTGGTTTTATTGTCCAAATCCCAAGTTATACACAGTGTTATCCACAAACCGTGCTGTGGACAGGCTGCCCACCGGCGCGCGGGGCTACATAAAGCATTTTCATGATACCAAAAAGGAGCGCGCTCTGCAAGCGGGGCAGTGCAGGATATCCACAGCTTCGCCGCGGCGTACGTCCGCAGGAAAAGTTATGCACAAAACAATCCACCGTGCGCAATAGCAGGCCTGCAAGACCGCGGCATTTTGTCAGGACGCGCCGCCAAATGGCTGTACGTGGGCGGGGGTTCGGCGCGTGGCTGCACGCTGCGCATAACGGCCTACGATCGCACCCTTTCCCGTGGCCGGCAGGGCAGCGTTCCCGTTGCCACACATGTATGCCCGCAAGAGGTTTTGTTTGGCCCCGCGTCTGCGCGCACATATAGATAGTTGCCCGCAAGGGGGTTGCCTGGTATGTACCGGCATGCGGTAGCGGCGGGCGCGCGTATGCGCGTACAGGTGCTTTGACGGCGAGGAGATTATGCACACCATCCTGGCCCGCGTCTGCGTATGCATGGTGCGTACAGATGCGGTTTTCATCGACTGCTGTGCGTGCGCCGCCCAGCAGCTGCGTTTGCGCAGGTATCGATGCCCGTAGGGGGTAGCTAGCTTGGATCAATAGCCGAATCAGGCTCCGTTGCGCGCACATGTATACCCATCGTGGTTCACCTTAAAAGTATACCTGCGCGCAGCAGTCGCTTCTGCGCATGCATGCGCAACCGTAGAGGGTTCTCTCCGCCCAGCGCAGGCGCGCGGCATCCGCCAGCGCGCACAGATCGATGCCCGCAGGGCCGCGCCACGCGCAAACGCCTTATTTGAAGGCATTTTTCTTGACAGGGGGTTTGCCATCCTCTATAATATGGTAGTATCTTTTGGTCGGGACAAGTATGCCTTGGCAATCGGGCGAGGGCGCGTTCCCGGCGCATGGGAAAAACGTGAAAAATCATCGGAAAGGGTGTTTTGTGCAATGTTACAGACCTATCAGCCCAAAAAGCGCCAGCGCAATAAGGTGCATGGCTTCCGCAAGCGCATGCGTACCAAAAACGGCCGCAACGTGCTTGCCCGCCGCCGCCGCCGTGGCCGCAAAGCCTTGACAGTGTAAAAGAACGATAAAAGGGAAGCAAGGCCGCAGTTTCGTGGCCTTTCTTTAACGAAAAACCGGCGTGCCCGCACACGCTTTTTGCGCGCCGGGTGACGGACCGGGCATCCGATGCGATGTTGTGAAAGAGAGCAGAAAGCGCGTGAACAAGGCATACCGTCTGCGCAAGAATTGTGATTATCAGCGCGTCTACCGGCGCGGCAAATCAGCCGCGACGCCCCTGCTCGCCCTGGTATGGATGCCCCGCGGGGGGCGTGAGCTCAAATGCGGGTTTTCCGTGTCCAAAAAGATCGGCAACGCCGTGGTGCGCAACCGTACCAGGCGCCGCATCCGCGAAGCGGTGCGCCTGCAGATACCGGCCATGCGCACAGGCGTGCATATGATCTTTATCGCGCGCAAGCCCGCGGCGGACGCGCCGTATCATAAGATCGACAAGGCGGTGCGCTACCTGCTGCGCCGCTGCAAGCTCTATCGGGAACTGCCGTGCGGCGCGGCCGGTGCGACCGGTGCCCCCGGCGCAAAGGAGACGAGGCCCTCATGATCAAGCGCGCGCTGCTGGGGATGCTGCGGTTTTACCGCAGGCGCATTTCACCCGCGATGGGGCCGCACTGCCGCTTTACGCCCACCTGCAGCGAGTACGCCATGCAGGCGCTGGAAAAATACGGCGCGGGGAAGGGAAGCTACCTTGCCCTGCGCCGCATCCTCAAATGCCATCCGTTTCACCCCGGCGGATACGATCCGCTGCCCTGACGCGTCGGGGCGCCCCCTTTGTTCCGCGCCTTTTACAGGTGCGTGACGTATATGTTTTTAAGGAGGAACCTCCATTATGGATTTGGGTCTGTCAAACCTGGTGACGCCCGCGCTGGAGTGGCTCAACAGCTTTATCGGCAACTACGGTGTGTCCATCATCCTAGCCACCATCATGATGCGCCTGCTGTTGCTGCCGCTGGATATCAAGCAGCGCAAATCGTCCATCAAGATGCGCCAGCTGCAGCCGGAGATCAATGAGATCAACAAGCGCTATGCCAACGATCCCAACCGCCGCGCGCAGATGACGCAGGACCTCTACAAGCGCAACAAGGTCGGCATGCTCTCCGGCTGCCTGCCGCTGCTCATCCAGCTGCCCATCATCGCGGCGTTCTTCACCGCCATGCGCGTGGTGGCGGATAACCACGTGCGCCTGATGTACGAGCTGGTGCAGTCCGGCCAGATGGAACAGCTTGCCGAGGTGATGCGCAGCTCCCATTTCCTGTGGATCGGCAACGTGTGGCAGCCTGACGCGGCGTTCAACCTCAATTTGGGCATGCTCTTTGGCCAGGGCACGCTGCAGGCCGTGCCCGTCATTCCCGACGCGGCCGCGGTCGCCCATCTGAACCTGGCAAACTACGAGCAGGTGATGGCGGGCGTCATGGCCCAGTACAACACCCAGACCAACGGCCTGTTTATCCTGGCGATTCTCGCCGGCGTGGTCAACTATTTGCAGAACAAGCTGCTGCCCGTGGCCCCTGTGGCCGAGGGCGCGCCCAATACGGGCAAGACCATGGGCATTGTGATGACCATCTTCTCGGTGTTCATGTGCGTGATATACAACGCGGCGTTTGGTATTTACTGGTTGACGACCAGCCTGATGGCCATGGGCCTGCAGGCGCTGCTCAACTGGGTCTACGATCCGGAGCGCAAAGCCAGAAAGCGCGCCAAGAGCGATGTGCCGCTTGACGCGTTCCCCGATCGTAAGAAAAAGAAGCAGGCGAAAGAGGGGGATAAGTGATGACCTTAAAATCCGTGGAAAAGAGCGCCAAGACGGTAAACGACGCCATCGCCCTGGCGCTGGAGGAGCTGGCCCTTTCCCGCGACGACGTGCAGATTGAGGTGCTCGACGAGGGCAAGCCGGCGCTGTTGGGCTTTATGGGCGGGCGCCCCGCGCAGGTGCGCGTCACGCAAAAGGAGACGGGCGCGCTGCGCGCCTGCGCCTTTTTGGAGGGCGTCACCAGCCGCATGGGGCTGCGCGCAACCGTGCAGGCGGACCAGCAGGAGGACGCGCTGCGCGTGGACGTGGCGGGCGAGGGCATGGGCGCGCTCATCGGCCACCACGGCGATACCCTCGATGCGCTGCAGTACCTGACCAGCCTGGTGGTCAACCACCACAGCGAGCAGTACTGCCGCGTGACGCTGGATACCGAGAACTACCGCGCCAAGCGCGCAGAGACCCTGCAGCGCCTGGCCGAGCGCATGGCCGCTAAGGCGGTGCGCGTGGGCCGCGTGGCGCTGGAGCCTATGAACCCCTACGAGCGGCGCATCCTGCACACCGCGCTGCAGGGCAACGCGCAGGTGACCACCCATTCCGAGGGGGAGGAGCCCTACCGCCGCGTGATCATCGTGCGCAAATAACCGTACAGCAAGACGGGCCGTCTCAAATGCGAGCGCATCGCGTTTCAGGCGGCCTCTTTGTATGAGCGCGCCCGTGCGGTTTGCCCGCGCGGTTTGATCAGAAGGTTGGATGCCGCGCAAAGGCGGGTGTTCCCTTTGCGCGCGCGGCAGGCGGTTCCAAGGTCCAGCATGTTTGCTGTCAACGCGTGGAGACATCGTGCGCGTCGGCATGGTGTATCATCCCCAGGTGCGCGCGACCGTGCGCAGCGCCACAGCCGCTCGCATGCCTGCAGCAGGCTCGCCCAAGGGCGCGCGTCTTTACCCTTTGCGCGTTCGCGCGCCTGTGGTATGCTCATGGGGGAGCGGGGCGCCGCACTGTGGATAAACGGCCCCTGTGTACGTACACATACGAACATTTGTACAAGTTGTACCCAAAGTTATGCACATTATCCACAAAACGTGATCTGGTGCGGCGCCCTTTGCTGCGATGCGTGTAAACCCAGGCGTGCCAGGCGCTTGCGCCGCAGCTGCGGGCCATATGTGTGGAAAGCGCCGCCGCGCTGTGCGCGCTTTGTGTATCAGACAGGGCGGGCTGCGGAAAGTTATCCACAAAATGGAAATAAAGGACAGTGAAATCGTGGATAAAGCGCCATATATGCAAGAGAACGAGACGATTGTGGGCGTCGCCACCCCGCCCGGGGTGGGCGGCGTGGCCATTGTGCGCATCAGCGGACCCCGGGCCGCGCAGATGCTCTCGGCGTGCTTCACGCCGGGCGCAGGCGCGGTGCAGACGGATGCAGCGGATATCCCTGACCATCTGATGCGCTACGGCTATGTGCGCGAGGATTCGGGCGCGCCCATTGACGAGGCCATGGCGGTGCTGATGCGCGCGCCGCGCTCCTACACCTGCGAGGATGTGGCGGAGCTGCACGTGCATGGGGGCCGGATGAGCGTGGAGCGCACGGTGGCGCGCGTGCTGGCGCTGGGGGCGCGCATGGCCGCGCCGGGGGAGTTCACACGCCGCGCCTTTGAGCACGGGCGCATCGACCTTTCCCAGGCCGAGGCGGTGATGGACGCCATTGCCGCGCAGGGGGAACGCGCCGCCGCACAGGCGATGCGCCAGCTTACCGGCGCGCTGCGGCGGGATATCGAGGACATGCAGGCGGTGCTGACCAACCTGCTTGCGCACATCGAGGTGACGGTGGACTACCCCGAGGAGGATCTGGAGCGCGAGACGCTGCTTGCGATTGAGCAGGGCGTATGCGCTGCCCTTGCGCGCGTGCGCGCGCTGCTTGCGGGCGCCAAGGGGGCGCGCTACCTGCGCGAGGGGCTGCGCGTGGCGCTGTGGGGCCGGCCCAACGCGGGCAAAAGCTCGCTGCTCAACGCGCTGCTGGGCGCGCCGCGCGCGATTGTGACGGATATCCCGGGCACCACGCGCGATACGCTGGAGGAGACGCTCGTCATCGACGGGCTGTGCGTGCGGCTCATCGATACGGCGGGCCTGCGCGAGGCCGCCGGACAGGTGGAGGCCATGGGCGTGGCGCGCGCCGAGCGGGCGCTGCGGGAGGCGGACGCAAGCGTGCTTGTGATCGACGCCTCGCTGGGCATTGACCCCGCGGACGAGGCCCGCGCCGCGCCCCTTGCCGGAAAGCCACTGATCGTGGCCCTCAACAAGGACGATCTGGCCGCGTGCGTCACCGAGCAGGAAGTGCGCGCCGCCTTCCCGCAAGGGGTGCTTCTGCGGCTCTCCGCGCGCACGGGCGAGGGGATTGACGCGCTGCGCCGCGCGATCGCGGATGTGGCACTCTCCCAGAGCGGCGCGGGCGATGGGCTGCTCGCCAACCCCCGCCACATCGCGGCGCTGCAGGACGCGCTTGCCGCCATGGAGCTGGCGCTTGCGGGCTGCCGCGCCCAGATGCCGCCTGACGTGGTGGCCATCGACGTGCGCGACGCATGGACGCACCTGGGCCGCGTCACGGGCAGCACCTGCGATGAGGATATTCTCGACGCGATCTTTTCCCAGTTTTGCCTGGGGAAATAGAGAGGGGAACGTGCAATGGCATACGATGCCGGAACATACGACGTGGTGGTGATCGGCCTGGGCCACGCGGGCGTGGAGGCGGCGCTTGCCGCCTCCCGGTTGGGCGCGCGCACGCTGGGGCTGTGCATCCAGCTGGATTCCATCGCCCTGATGGCCTGCAACCCCGCCATCGGCGGCACGGCCAAGGGCCATCTGGTGCGCGAGATCGACGCGCTGGGCGGGGAGATGGGCAGGGCGGCGGACGCCACCTGCATCCAATTTCGCATGCTCAACACGGGCAAGGGGCCGGCGGTGCACTCGTTGCGCGGCCAGGCGGACAAGCGCCGCTACCAGCGCTACATGCGCCGCGCACTGGAGGCAGAGCCGCTGTGCGACATCCGACAGGCCGAGGCGGCGCACATCCACGTTGACGCGGCGGGCGCGGTGTGCGCCGTGCAGAGCGTGGAGGGCGCCCGCTTTGCCTGCCACGCCGTGGTGGTGGCCACCGGCGTCTATCTGGACAGCCGCACCATCGTGGGCGAGGTGATCCGCGCATCAGGCCCCAGCGGCCTGTTCCCCGCCACACATTTGACCGCGTCGCTGCGCGCGCTGGGCGTGCCCATCATGCGCTTTAAGACGGGCACCCCCTCCCGTTTGGACGGACGCTCCATCGATTACAGCCAGACCGTGGTACAGCCTGGGGATGCGCATATCGTGCCCTTTTCCTTTATGACGGAGGGCATCGATATCGCGCAGATTCCCTGCTATCTGACCTATACCAACGAGACCAGCCACCAGATACTGCGCGACAACATGCACCGCTCCCCCCTGTATTCTGGCGTTATCGAGGGCACGGGCACCCGCTACTGCCCCTCCATTGAGGATAAGGTGATGAAGTTCCCCGACCGCGACCGGCATCCGGTCTTTCTGGAGCCGGAGGGGGACGACAGTTGCGAGGTCTATGCCCAGGGGCTCTCCTCCTCCATGCCAGAGGAGGTGCAGATGCAGGTGCTGCATTCCATCGCGGGCCTGCAGCAGGTCAGGATGATGCGCACCGGCTATGCCATTGAGTACGACTGCATCGAGGCCACCCGCCTGAACCACGCCCTGCGCTACAAGGACATCCCGGGCCTGTACTTTGCCGGCCAGGTCAACGGCACCTCCGGTTATGAGGAAGCCGCCGCGCAGGGCATCATCGCGGGCATCAACGCCGCGCGCCAGGTGCAGGGCAAGGAGGCCTTCACGCTGGACCGCGCCGATGGGTATATCGGCGTGCTGATCGACGATATCGTCACCAAGCAGAGCCGCGAGCCCTACCGCATGATGACCTCCCGGGCGGAGTACCGGCTGCTGCTGCGCCAAGACAACGCGGATTTGCGTCTGACGCCCAAGGGCTACGAGATCGGCCTTGCATCTGCGGCACGCTACGCGCGGATGTGCGCCAAGCGGGAGGGGCTGGAGAAGGCGCTTGCGTTCCTTGCGGGACAGCACCTGCCGCGCGCGCTGCTGGCGAGCCTGTTTGCCGCAAAAGAGATGGGCGAACCGCCCGAAGGGGGCCTGGGCGCGCTGGACGCGCTGCGCCGGCCACCGCTCACCCTTGCGGATATCCTGCCCCTGCTGCCCGACGCGCCCGCCTTTGCGCCCGATGTATGCGAGCAGGTGGACATCAGCGTGCGCTACCAGGGGTACATCCAGCGGCAGATGGCGCAGATCGCGCTGTTTAAAAAGATGGAGCAGCGGCGCATCCCGCAGGACATCGATTACAACGCCATCACCGCGCTGCGGCTGGAGGCGCGCCAGAAGCTCACCAGCGTGCGCCCCGCCTCGGTGGGGCAGGCGTCCCGCATATCGGGCGTGTCGCCGGCGGATATCAACGTGCTGCTGGTGTATCTCAAGCGATTGTCGGAGCGCTGATAGCGCTTCCATGAACTGGAGGACGCGATAGGAGGGGTATCCCGCATGAAAAAGGCGATTTTACAGGGCGCGTCTGCGCTGGGTGTGCCGCTGACGGATGCACAGGCACGGGCCATGGCCGCTTACTGGGAGGCGATGGCGCGCTGCGGCATCAACCTGACCGCGGTCAGGGACGCGCAGGAGGCGGTGACGCTGCACTTTCTCGACGCGCTGAGCCTGCTTGCGTACCATGACATCCCGCAGGGCGCGCGCCTGATCGATGTGGGCACGGGCGGGGGCTTCCCCGCGGTGCCGCTGGCCATCGCGCGGCCGGACCTTGCCGTCACGGCGCTGGACGCCACGGGCAAAAAGCTGCGCTTTATCGCGGAGCGTGCGCAGGCGCTTGGCATCGGCAACATTGCGTGCGTGCACGCGCGCGCCGAGGAGGCGGCCCGCAAGGCGGATCTGCGTGAACAATTCGATGTTGTGTGCGCCCGCGCGGTGGCGTCGCTGCCCACGCTGATGGAATACCTGCTGCCCTTTGCCCGGGTGGGCGGGCTTGTGGTGGCCTACAAGGGACCGGGCGTTGCGGCGGAGATGGCGCAGGGGCGCGCCGCCAGCCAGCTGTTGGGCGGGGGCAATCCCCACATCACGCCGGTGGTCCTGCCGGGCGCGGCGCAGCGCCACGTGTTGGTCACCATCGCTAAGCAAAAACCGACACCCCACGCGTATCCGCGCGCGGGCGGCAAACCCAAAAGCGCGCCGCTTGCGTGACAGATGGACGGGAATTGCATCATAATTACGCAGTATTGTGCCGAAAACAAGCGTAATCAGGAGAAATCATGCGTGCGAAGAATGCCGAACGATTCTTTGCGCGCATTTGCGCTTTTTTGGTCAATATCCATTGATTTGCAGCAAAAAGTGTGCAAACATAGAGGCATATAAAGCACGAACATTGCATAGCCTTGCGTACCTTCCAGAAGGAGTGATATAGCATGCAACTCTACCCCGTCAACCAGCTGCAGCAACGTCAGGACGCGCCGGCCGCCACGGTGCGCGCCATCCCCATAGAGAATATTGCCCCCAGCCCATACCAGCCCAGGCGTACCTTCCGCAGTGAATCGCTGGACGAGCTGGCCGCCTCATTGGACCAGGTGGGCTTGCTGCAACCCATCACTGTGCGCTGCAGCGCGCCGCGCCGCTTTGAGCTCATCGCGGGCGAGCGCCGCCTGCGCGCGGCGCAGCGGCTGGGCTGGACGCATATCGACGCCCTGGTGCTGGACGTGAGTGACCAGGACGCGGCGCTGCTGACGGTCATTGAAAACCTCCAGCGGGAAAACCTGCACTTTTTTGAGGAGGCGGAGGGGTACCTCTGCCTGATCCGCGACCATGGCCTGACGCAGGAGCAGGTGGCCCGCCGCGTAGGCAAACGGCAATCGACCATCGCCAACAAGCTTCGCCTGCTGCGCCTACCCCCTGCGCTGCGCGCCATGGTGGTGGCCTCCCAGCTGACGGAGCGCCATGCTCGCGCTGTGCTGCGGCTGGGTGATGAGGAGAGCCAGACGCTGTTGCTGCGCCGCGCATCCGAGCAGGGATGGACGGTGCGCCGCCTGGAGCAGGAGGTGGAGCGGCAGCTGGAGAACCGCCTGCCCAGCCGGACAAGCCCCATGCAGAAAGTGGTGCGCCTGATGCGCGACAGCCGCATCTTTGTCAATGCCGTCAAGCGCACGGTGGATGAGATTCAGTCCGTGGGCATCGACGCGCGCATGACCCGCCGCGAGGAGGGCGCCGACATCGTGCTGGAGATACGCATTCCCCGCCTGGGGTAACACTGCCTCCGTTCCCGTTTCACGTGAAACATGCCCGGCGCATGCCCGCGTGGAATGTTCCCCCTTACTTTCCTGGTGCACAGGCGCTGTTTCACGTGAAACAGCGCCTGTGTCGTTTTGCGGCAATGTTTCATGTGAAACAATTGCCGCTTTTTTTTGCGCCGCATTGCATGTATAATAAAAGACAGATGCCGCGCATGCGGGGAAGGCCCCAGCGCGTTTTTCTGTAAAAGACCGCCGGTTTGTGCGGCGTAGAGTTGCGCGCCTGCGTGCGCCAAAGGAGGCGGATGAATTCCGTGAAAATTGTGGCCATTGCCAATCAGAAGGGCGGCGTGGGCAAGACGACCACCGCCATCAACCTTGCCGCGTGCGTCGCCAAGTGTGGCAAGCGCACCCTTGCGGTGGATATCGACCCCCAGGGCAACATGACAAGCGGCCTGGGCGTCAACAAAAACAGCGACGCGCCCGCCGTGTACGATGTGCTGGTCAACGATACGCCCATGGCGGAGACCATCGTGCCCACGCCCATGGAGCACCTGCATCTCGTGCCCGCCAACATCTCGCTGGCCGGCGCGGAGATTGAGCTGGTGAGCGTGATGGCGCGGGAGTATATTTTAAAAAAAGCGCTGGCGCAGCTGGGCGGCGCCTACGATTATGTGTTCATCGATTGCCCGCCCTCGCTGGGGCTGCTCACCCTCAACGCGCTCACCGCGGCGGATAAACTGCTGGTGCCCATCCAGTGCGAGTTCTTTGCGCTGGAGGGCCTCACCCAGCTGATGAACACTGTGGCGCTGGTGCGCCGCCACCTCAATGCAGACCTGCAGGTGGAGGGCGTGGTGATGACCATGTTTGACGCGCGCACCAATCTCTCCCAGCAGGTGGTGCAGGAGGTCAAAAAGTTCTTTCCGGATCGGGTGTACGGCGCCTTTATTCCGCGCAACATCCGCCTGGCGGAGGCGCCCAGCTTCGGCCTTCCGGTGGTGATGTACGATCCCAAGTGCAGCGGCGCGGAGGCGTACATGGATCTGGCCCGGGAGTTCATTCAGGCCAACAGCGGGGAGGGTGTGTAATGGCGCAGAAACGAGGGCTTGGCAAGGGCCTGGGCGCGCTCATCGGGGGCGCGCCGCTGGAGCAGCGCGAGGTATCCCAGGCAGCGCTGCACGTGGCGGAGGAGGCGCCCCGCGGCGCGCAGGAGGTGCCTATCAGCGCCATCGACCCCAACGCAGACCAGCCGCGCAAGCACTTTGACACGCAGGCCCTGGAGACGCTGGCGGATTCCATCAAGCAGCACGGGCTGGTGCAGCCCATCATTGTGCGCCGGGACGGCGCGCGCTACACCATCATCGCGGGAGAGCGGCGCTGGCGCGCGGCGCGCATCGCGGGCCTTGCGCGGGTACCCATTCTCGTCAAGGACGATATCGACGACCGCGCCATGATGGAGATGGCGCTGGTGGAAAACTTGCAGCGCCAGGACCTGAATCCCGTGGAGGAGGCACAGGCGATCGCAGCGCTCATGCAGGAATACCAGCTAACGCAGGAACAGGTGGCCCGCCGCGTGGGCCGCAGCCGCTCCGCCGTGGCCAATGTGCTGCGGTTGCTCACGCTGGATGAGCGTGTGCAGGGCATGCTGCGCGATGGTGCGCTTACCGAGGGGCAGGCCCGCCCGCTGGCGGTGCTCTCCGCGCCGGATCAGCGTGCGCTGGCCGAGCGCATTACGCGCGAGGGGCTCTCCGCCCGGCAGGTTGAGGCGCTGGTGCAGGCGATGCAGCAGCAGGCGCAGCCTGAAAAACCGCGCCGCGCCAAAGCGGCGCTGCCCGAGCTTGCCATGCTGGAGGAGACGCTGCGCGGCGCGCTGGGCGCGCGCGTGCAGGTCAAGGGCGATTTGGAGAAGGGAACCATCACCGTTTCCTATTATTCCCGCAGCGATCTAGAGCGGATTTTCGAGGTTGCAACGAACATCAACCCGTCCGAGCAATAAAAAACGGCGCTCAGCGCGCCCATGCCCCGCAAACCCGCTTCAATTCAGGGTTTTTGCAGCTGGGAAAAACAGGACGTATATTGAAAAATTAGCAAGGCGCGCCCACACGACCCTGGGCGCGCCTTAATAATGAAAAGAGCCAAATAGTAATAGAAACAGATTAATATAAATGTAAATAGAACAAAATGCAAATAATAATATTACAAATCAGCATCATCGTCACGCCGTTCGCACAGGCGTCAGTATTTACCTTTTTCGCTAATATTCAAGCTCCACCCATATTGCGGGTCGAATGCCCTCTTCAAACGTTGGGTAGCCGTCGGAGAGGTTGCCATCTTCATTTACCAGCATGATTCTGCTGGTTAAAGCTCGATCGCTCCGTGAACGTAGCCACCATCTTGTAGGGGGTGTTTCTTTGTTCCCGAATAAAAACTGTGCGGCTTGCTGCGTTGCCGTAGCAATCGCAGCCTTCGACGGTACCTGGAGATAGGTTTTAGCTTCCTCCACACTAAGAAGAAACACACGATCAGGAGAGCCGCCACTGTCTTCAACGGCAGGAATGAATGGCACTATGGAAAGCTGCTCATCCTGGGTAAAAGCATTCATGTAAAAATCTTCATTTAACCAGGTCCTAATGGAGGCGTTCCCCCATTCGGAGGCGTACTTTGGATCATCATCTAAGAAAGGCTTCACGGCGAGCACATGCTCAGAAAGCAATAGGACTTTATTATCTTCTTGGGCGAGGATACGCCAGGAGATAGCTTGCGCGGGACTAAAATTGTACTTACCCTGCACCCATTCGCCAAACAAAACGAGATCGCCGGGCTGCAGCGAGGACCATGGGATCTGGGCACGGTAGGCCTCGCTTTCACGATAATCGCCCAGCTCAGAAAACAGCCGGTTTGCTGTTGAGTAATCGGCGGCGTCGAACGCCTCCACCGCGTGCGTATACGTTTCCTCTAAGCGGCGCGCGGGCAAGATCTCGGTAAATAGCGTAAAAAGCCCCGCCGCGGCCAACGCAAAAACAATGATGGCAATACCCGCGATGATACGCTTGCGTACACGCATTTTTGCACTGCGTATTTCCTCCTGCTGCGCAGCATATTCCTGCCGCGCCTTCTCATCGCGCAAAAGGTCGATGCGGCGGCGGCAGTCAGCGGCGCGCGCGGCGCTGTCCCGGTAATCCGTGATGCTTTCAAACTGGCGCAGCGCCTCCTCTTGGGAGAGCAGCGTATCGGTTTCCTGCGCCTGAAGCGCGTGCTGGTACGTCGTCTCCCGCCGCGCTTCCTCCGCCGCCTGCGCGCACTGCGCGGCAAGCGCGTCCGCGTCCCTGTACCCTTCCAGCGCGCGCAGCTGCTCTGCGGCGTCAAGGTAGTCCTTGGCATGCTGCGCCTTCCGCATTCTTTGCACGGCCTGGGTGTAGCGGTTATCCATAATGCGGTTGCGGATGGCCTGGTTATACCCCTGCAGCTGGCTTTTCAGCGCCGCATCGCCAAAGCGCAGCGCCTTTTCATAGTCGCTGCTGTCGTCAAAGGGCAGCGCGCAGTCCGCAAGCTCGTCCTGAAAGCGCACGCGCAGGGCCACCATCAGGCGCCCCACGTAGGCCAGAGCGCTCTCCGGATCGCGGTCGAGCACCTTTTCGCAGTAGCGCGCGGCCTGCTGCCACTCCCCATCCTCCAAAAAGAGATAGAGGCGCCGGATCAGCGCGTCCGTATCGGGCTGCGCGGAGCGCGCCACCACGTCCGGCATGTCTGCCGCGGCCTTTGGCAGGGGGGCGATCTTTTCAATGCCGCGCAGCAGGTCCTGCATAAAGCCCAGCTTGCTCATATCCTGCGCCTGCAGGTGGGAGAAGGCCTCGGGCAGGTCGTAGGGGTCCATATCCCGATAGGCGGGGATGAGCACCTTCTTTTCCCCCTGCGCGATCAGGGCCAGGTAGCGGCTCCACTCGTTGCGCACCCACACGGCGGTAAAGTATTCCGGCCTGGTGCCGATCACCACCATCACGCGCGCGGTGCTCAGCGCCGCGAAGATATAGGGCTCGTAGGCCGCGCCCAGCTTATCCTCCAACGTGATGCGGGAGAAGAACACCTTGTAGCCCGCATCGGTCAGCTCCTGGTAGAGTTCCCCCGCAAGCACGCTGTCCGGCGTGCGCTGCCCTGCCGCGTCCGTCTCCTTGTAGCAGATGAATACGTCAAAGGGGGCCTCCTGGCTGGAGACGGCCAAAATGTGCTTTTGCAGTGCGTCGATCTGCCGGGCTTCCTCCTCGTACATCTGACGCTGCGCGCTATCCTGCGCGTGGGCGAGGGCGGCCTGGTAGTCCGCGTCCATGTAAATGGAGGTATGTAGCGTGCGGTTACAGGTGGGCACGCGCCTGTGTGTGGCGGGGTCCTCCACGTATGCGATGCCAAAGCGGCACAGCACGCAGGACCAGTGGGCCTCGGCGTCGGTGTTATCCTCGCTGAGGATGGCTTCGTAAAGGCCCAGCGCGCGGTCAAAGTCGTTGTTTCTGCGGAAATGGTTGGCGCGGTCATAGAGGTTGGCCCTGCGCTCGGAATCGAGGCGGGGCAATGTCTGCTTGGTGCCGCAGTACGGGCATTGCGCGATGTTGGCGCCTGACTTGATCTCCAGCTCACCGCCGCAGATTTTGCATTTAAATAGCATGATGATAGCTCCCCGGGGGTTATTTCAGCAGCTTGCACTGCTTGCTGCGCGCGTCTGTCAGATCGCGCAGCGTCTGGCAGCAGGCCTGCGTGGCCTGTGCATCCTGCTGGGCAAGCGCGCGCTTGAGCGCGTCGAGCTGCGCCTGCATCTGGGCCTCGGTCTGCGCCAGCGCGGGGGCGGAGACAGGATCGCTGTAGCGCACGGCCGCATAGAGCGCCTCCAGTGCCTCTTTGACCGCGCCTGTGGGCGCCTGCGCGCGCAGCGTATCGACCTCTGCGGCGAGGGTGCAGATAAACTGTGTCTGCTGCGCGGTCTGCCGGTCGGCATCCGCCACGATATTGCGTCCAAACAGCGCCATGAGGATGGTGTACAGGTAGAGGCCCAGCAGCAGCGCGTTGACCACGTACGCGAGCCACGTGGGCACGATGGGCACAAACATGCACACAAGGCCGATGATCAACTGCGCGCCCAGGTAAGCGTAGCCCAGCGTGGCGGCGGGCATGCCGTAGAACGTCTTCTGCAGGCGCGCATCTGCGCGCAACAGGGGCAGGGTGAGCGCCGCCTGTAGCAACAGCGCAATGGTGATAAAGAGATAGCCGCTCCAGAACGCGCCGGTGTAGGCGTGGGGCACGGAAAAGGCAAGGACGTTGAACACCGCAAGCAGGCATAGCAGCGCGATGCCGTAAATTGCCTGGTTGCGCATCTTTTTTATCATGGCTTGACCCTCCAAATCAAAGCTTTGCGCCGCACTGCGGGCAGAATTTTGCGCCATCGGTCAGTTCAGCGCCGCACTGCGGGCAGGCAGCGGGGAAGGCGTACCCGCATGCAGCGCAGAACCTGGCGCGCGACACGCGCGCGCCGCACTGCGGGCAGGTAATGGTATTGTCCGCCGCAGCCGCCGTGCCACACGCGGGGCAGAATTTTGCACCCGCGGGCAGGCCCGCGCTGCACTGGGCGCACGTGGCGCTGGGGGCAGCCCCTGCTGTGGCGCTGTGCATGGCGTTGCCCACGGCCCCGCCCACCAGCCCGCCCACCGCGCCGCCGACGCCCGCCATGGTCCCCAGGCCCACGCCCATGTTGGTAAACTGGCCGACCGCCTCGTTTTCCGCCACGCGCGCGGCGACGTCAAAGCCGCGCTCCTGGCCGTAGGTGTAGCCCTCTTGGGCGCGCTTGGCGGCCATGGCCTGGGATTCGATCACCGTCTTTTGCGCCTCGGTCTGCGCCGCGATGACGTCCACCTGCTGGCGCAGCTTGGCCTCGGCGATATCCGCGTACTGGCGGAAGTGCAGCTGCTTGAATTTTTCATAGGATGCCTCGCCGTCGGGCTTGGCCACGGTGGTGACGAAAAAGCGCTCCAGCGCCACGCCGTAGTCCATAAAATCATCGTAGAGCCGCGCCTTGAGCATGTCTGAAAGCGCCTCCAGGTGCGCGTCAATTTCAAAGATGCTGATGCGTTCCTCTTTAATAACCTGCGCCAGATACGTCTTGACCTTTGTCATCAAAAAGGCGCGGAAGGACTGGATGAGCATATCCCGCGTGAGCAGGTTTTCCGTGCCCACCACCTTGAGTAGCAGCTTGCGGGAATTTTCCGCGCGCAAAGACATCTGGCCGCTTGCGCCGATCTGGATGGGGAACTGGTAGGTAGGTTCCATAAACTCCACCTTGCTGTCCGTGCCCCACTTGATGGCCATCTGCTCCGCCTTGTTGATAAAATAGACCTCGCAGTGGAAGGGGCTTTCCCCGCCCGTCGCGCGGTTGAGCAGGCCGCCCACCAGCGGCAGGTTCTGCGTCTTGAGGGTGTAGCGCCCCGGGCCGAACAGGTCCAGCGCCTGCCCGTTCATGAAAAAGAGCGCCTCCTGTGATTCGTGGACGATCAGCTGGGTGAGGGCGTTGAAATCCTCCGCGGGATGCTTCCAGATAAAGGTATCGTTGTCCCCTTCATATTTAAGGACCTGTGCAATATCTGCCATGAAAGAACGCTCCTTTTTGTAAAAATGGCGTGTGGCGCAATGCGGTAAAAAACGGATCATCGGGCGATTATCGACAAAAACTGTCACGATTAATACCATTATACACAATGCCCGCGGCGCTGATAAGAGCTTGCTTACGCAAAAGGAACTTCTTTTTTGTGGAAAAGGGATGGAAAAAAACCAGCCGGCGTACGCCGGCTGGCTGATGGTTTGCCATGCTGCACCGCTATACGGTGCCCCGTATGATCTGCAAAAAGAAATTCCCCTTGTAAAAGAGGGAGGATAACATGCCCTGCGAGAACAGGTTCTCGATCTGCTCGTAGGGCAGCAGCGGCATGACCGCGGGCACCAGCATAAAGAGCACCTGCACGATCAAAAGGCCCATGATCAGCCCCATCCCCGCGCCCATCAGGCCGTCAAAGCGGTGTAGCACGGGCAGGCGCAGCACGGCGTTGGCCATGGCGATGATCACTGAAAGCACGATCATGGCGATGACAAACAGGCCCACAAAGCAGAGGATGTTGAGGATGACGCACATCACGGTCTGGTTGAAATACTCCGCAAGCGTGGCGATGCCTTTATCGGCAAACACCTCGCCGGTGATGTTCTTTTGCAGCAGCTTTTCGATAAAGCTGGGGTAGTTGGCCTTCTGCACCGCGTCCGCCACCGTCTCGGCGGAGAGCTGGGTGATGGGGGTGCGTGCAAGCTCCACATCCGCAATGCGGTCGGCGCCCTCGCCAAACTGCAGCAGGTAAGAGACGATGTTGTGTTTGGCGTCCAGGCCGTGGGCAAGGGGGCGGTAAAACGCCGCTGCAATGCCCCACGAAAGGAAAAAGGAGGCGATGTGCATCGCGGAGTTGAGAAACCCGCGGTACCATCCCAATATGACGAACACGGCGATTGCCGCCAGTATGGCTACGTCGATAATATTCAAGGCTTGAGGATTCTCCTTTCCTGGCCTGTAGGGCGGACCTTGCCTTGCGCAGGGCTGCGCGCGCTACCATCCAAGTGCGGCAATGGCCGCGCATGGGGCGGCAAAGTTATCCAGTGCAAACGCACGCGCCCTTGCTCAGCGGACGAGATAGGCGTAGAGCTTTCCCTCGCTTGCAAGCAGCAGCGTCTTGCCGTCGGCGGCAAAGGACGCGCGCTCCGCGCTGAAGGCAAGGGAGATATCCGCGCGCTTGCGGTCGCGGATGCGGTAGGTGGTCAGCGTGCCCTGGCACAGTGCGTAGACCTTTTTCTGCCCGATGAGCAGGCTGTCGTACCCCTCGCCCGCCAGCGTCAGGGTGTATACCTGATCTCCCAGCACCATTTTGGCGGTGTTGCGCGGCGCGTGGGGCGTTTCGGTATCGGTGAGCGGGGTGAGCAGAAACACGTTCTGCTTCTCCGCCTTTCCCGTGTCGCATACCTGCCAGCCGTAGATCATCTGGCGGCGCTGCTCTTCGCCTACGTAATTATAGCATACAATGTGGTTGGTTCCTATGGCGAAAAACACCTCGTCGTCAAACGCCACATCGTAGATCACCTGCCCGGTGATGCGCACGCTGCTGGTGGTCAGCTGCGCAAGCGGGTTGAACGTGGTGATGGTGGATACCGGCGTGATGCCGGAGGTATCCAGCGTCAGCAGCCACAAGTTGTTACCGTTGAAGCCGAGATCCACCACGGTAATGCCTGCAGGCAGGTATTTTTCCGTGATTTGGTCGATCTGCGCGCCGGTGCCGTCCAGCACGTCGATGCGCGCGGAGCCGTCCGGCATGCCGTAGAGCACCGCGGTGCAGGTGTTGCCGCAGCGCACCTCTTGGGGCGCCTGCTCGTAGGCCTTCTCCACAAGAACCTTGCCGTTTGCGTCCAGCAGGGTCACGCCGCGCTCGCCGTAGAGGGCCGCCACCTGCCTGCCCGCGCTGATGCGGGTAGCGCCGCCTGCGGGCACGCGCCACTGCTCGCGGCCCGTCAGCTTGCAAAACACCGCCTCGCCGGATGCGTCCAGATACACAAGGCCCTTGCCGAAGGGCGCGTAGGTGGCGTCGGCGCTGCAGGGCATCAGGACGGGGCCACGCCGGTAGGGCGCATCGATCAAATACCAAATAAGCGCGCCGGCAAGCAGCACCCCCACGATTGCGGCGGCGATGATCCAGCGATATGTCCGGTGATGAATCCGGCGGATGCGGCGCTTGCCCGGCATGGCGTATGCTCCTTACGTTTTACATCGCGCGCGCCGGGTCGTCCCTTGCAGGGCGGTTTTACGGCAGCGCCGCGCGATGCTGGCTGTAACCAGGTATGCTTTGCTCATTTTACCATAAATGCGCGCGTTCTTACAAATCCCTACAGGGTTCGGCGGAAAAACAGCATATCCTGGCACAGATAGCCGTTGTCTATGACGGGCTGGCTGTAGTTGCGTACAAAAAAGCCCTCGTCCGTGTGGTCGTAGACGAACCCCAGGCGGGTGTAGAAGGCCACGGTGCTGCCGTCCGCAAGCGCCGTTCCCACAATCATCGCGTCATAGCGCCGGCGCGCGGCGGCGCAGGCCGCGCGCACCAGCAGCGTGCCGATGCCCTGCCGCTGCAGCGCGGGCGCGACCGCCAGGTTCTTCAGCTCGCAGACGCGCGCGCTGTGGGGTACCAACAGCAGCACCCCGCAGATGCGTCCCTGCCAGCGGCAGCAAAAGAGCGTGCCCTGTTTTAGATAGGCGGCGACCACCGCCTCCTCGGGATCGGCCAGCAGCAATAGGGGCAGCAGCGCTCGCCGGTGGGGCGGATTGATCGAGAGGATGCGGCGCATGTGCGTCACCGAGCGTTCCCTCCTTAACAAAAGAGATAGACGTGGTGCTCCCTGTGGCCGCCCCTAAACGGCGGCGATGGGCACACCCCGCATACAAACCCTGCCGCGCGCAAACGGATGGGCAACGGCGCGCCTGCCCGCGGCGTCGGCCGCTTATCCGTTTTTCGGCCCGGGCCAGGCGGCCAGCAGGCGCGCCAGGTGCGCGGGCGTGTTTTTCTCCGGGCAGTGCACCACGCTGCGCAGCAGGTACTGCATCGCCTCGCCCACCGCCGGACCGGGCGCCAGATGCGCAAGGCGCATCACGTCCTGCCCGCTAAGGGCAAGATCGGACGGCGCAAAGGGGGTGCGGCGCGCCTGCATTTCATGGAGGGTGCGCCGCCATTTGCCGCACACCGCAGGCTCCTGCGTTTCGATACCCGAGCCCAGCACGTCCGCCCGCCGGATGGCGATGAGGTCCTCCACCTGCTGCGGCCCCAGCGCGAGGAACCGCCGCCGCATCGTTTTGGGCTTGGCCTTGCCGTCCAGATCGTACATATGGTTGGCCACAATGGCGCACACGCGCGCGATCACGTCCTTGGGATAGCGCAGGCGCGTCAGAATCGCGCGCGCCATCTCGGCGCCGATCGCGTCGTGGCCCAGCATGCGGCCGTGCTCCCGCAGCGCGCGCGGCTTGCCGATATCGTGCAGCAGGCCCGCCAGGCGCATCACCAGCGTGGGATCGGCGCACGTACAGGTGTGAAACAGGTGTTCCATCACGGGATAGGCGTGCCACACGCAGTTTTGGTCCAGGTTGTCGCCCTCCAATAGCTCGGGGATGATGTAGGCGAGCGCCCCCATATCGTGCAGCAGGCGCAGCGCCACAAGCACGCAGGACGCCTCCCCTGCCTGGGCAAACTGGGGGTATCGCGCGTCGCACAGCAGCATGGCGTTGAGCTCAGATTGAATGCGCTCGGGCGCGATATCCGCAAGCAGATGCACGTGCGCGCAGGCGCCGCGCCAGGAGGCCTGGTCAATGGAAAAGCGCAGCCGCGCGGCAAAGCGGGCCAAGCGTAGCGTGCGCAGGCCATCCTCGCCAAACACCGCGTCGGGCGCGCGCGTGGTGCGCAGCACGCGCTGCCGGATATCTGAAAGCCCGCCCAGCGGATCGCGCAGCTCGCCGGTATCAGGCGCGTAGTATAGCGCGTTGCAGGTGAAATCCCGCCGCAGCGCGTCCGCCTCGGGCGTATCGACAAACGCCACCGCATCGGGGCGATGCGCCCCGCCGCGGTAGGAATCGGTGCGGTAGGTGGTGTACTCCAGCATGTGGCGCGCGCCGCGCGCGTCCTGCACGTGCAGCTCCACCGTGCCCAGGGCGCTGTTTCGCGGCTTGAGCGTGACGCCTGCAAGCGGTGCGGCCGCGCATGCGAGCGCGTCAGGCGGCAGTGGCCCGCAGACGTCCACGTCCGTCACCAAAGAGGCGTCCATGCCCAGCAGCGCGTCGCGCACCACGCCCCCCACCAGGTACACGGGCGCGCCGCACGCGCGCAGGCGCGCGCACACATCCGCCAAATAGGCGGGGATATGCAGTTGCAGCTGCGCGTCTGCCATGATGGGTTGCGGCCTCCTGAAAAATTCCTGTTTGTTACGGCTTTGTAAAGGATCATCCCTAGCATAACACAAACGCGCATCGTTATGCTATGATGCACATAAGATACAGGGATGGGCTATATTCAGCTTATAGATAGAAGCTTTTTACGGCGGTTTTGTACAAATACAAGCAAGAAAGGAAGGTGCCTATGCCGGTGCACATTGGCGTGACATGCGCGCTTGCGGCAGCTGGCCCGTTTTTGCCGGATACCTACCGGCGCGCGCTTGCAGCAGCGGGCATCGCCTACGACGTGCTGGCCTGTGACGGCGCGCTGGACGCGCGGGCGCTGGCCAAGCGCCTGGATGCGCTGCTGCTGACGGGCGGGGGAGACGTGGCGCCCAGCCGTTTCGGCGAAGCAGATGCGGGCAGTACGGACGTGGACACGCGCAGGGACCGCGACGAGCTGGCGCTAGTGGAGGCCTTTATGCAGCGCAAAAAGCCGGTCTTTGGCATCTGCCGGGGCGTGCAGGTGCTCAACATTGCGCTGGGCGGGGATATCTACCAGGACCTTGCCGCGCAGCGCGGCATTGCGCACCCAAACGCGGTGGATCACATGGTGCGCGTGGCGCCGAACAGCTTTTTAAACAGCGGCGCGTGCGACGCGTGGCACGCGGTCACCAGCACCCACCATCAGGGCCTGCGGCGGCTGGGCGCGGGGCTGGTCGCGTGCGCGTGGGATGAGACGCGCCTGGTGGAGGCGGTGGCGCGGCCCGATGCGCGCCTCTACGGCGTGCAGTGGCATCCCGAGCGCATGAACGACGACTTTGGCAGGCTGTTTTTCGTGCAGCTGCGCCGCGCGGCGGGGCGCTAGGGCGCGCCCGCGGGCGGCTTTACGCCTTCGCGCGCACAGGGGACGAGCTGTGGTGTGGCTGAACCGGTATCATCCGTGTGGAGAATCAAAATGTGAGGCGGGTTGTGTATGCGCATTTTTGCAGTGAAAGAAAGAACGCCGTTGCTGCATGAACAGCTACTAGAAATATGGGAAAAATCAGTGAGAGCGACGCATCTGTTTCTATCGGATCATGCAATAAAAGAGATTAAAAAGTATATCCCGCAGGCCATCGACGAGGTTGCGCACCTGGTTGTCGCAGAGAACGAGGATAAACATCCTGTCGCTTTTATGGGGATAGAGAGGCGGACGCTTGCCATGCTGTTTATCACACCGGAGGCGAGAGGAAACGGTCTGGGGAGGCGGCTGATACGTTATGGCATAGCGCATTACGCGATCCAGGAAGTGGCTGTCAATGAACAGAACCTCCTTGCAAAAGGGTTTTACGCGCACATGGGCTTTCAGGTCTATAAAAGGACGGATCATGATGAACAGGGCAATCCCTATCCGCTTTTGTACATGAAGCTGCATTGACAACGCCTGTTTGCCGCCTGTGCAAGCGCAGCGGAACGAGCAGAGGCCGATGCGGCCAAGAGAGGCAATGCCTCCGGCATTCAGGGGGATAGTACCCAGCGCGGCCAGACTACGGGAACGGAAGCAATGGAACCAGCAGCGGCCGATGCGGCCAAATGAGGCAATGCCTCCGGCATTCAGGGGGATAGTACCCAGCGCGGCCAGACTACGGGAACGGAAGCAATGGAACCAGCAGCGGCCGATGCGGCCAAGAGAGGCAATGCCTTCGGCATTCAGGGGGACAGTACCCAGCGCGGCCAGACTACGGGAACGGAAGCAATGGAACCAGCAGCGGCCGATGCGGCCAAGAGAGGCAATGCCTCCGGCATTCAGGGGGACAGTACCCAGCGCGGCCAGACTACGGGAACGGAAGCAATGGAACCAGCAGCGGCCGATGCGGCCAAATGAGGCAATGCCTCCGGCCCAAAGGGGCAATGCACCCTTGCGTTGAGATCGCAGCGCAAATGCGTTATAATAACATGAATACGTCGTTTGGCGCTTGCCATCAAGGGGATACCATGCCGGAAAATGCTTGGACAAAATTCATCACATGGCTCAGCACGGACGTGCCGGGCGCGGCGCTTGCCTTTGGCATCAAGCTGGCGCAGCTTGTGCTGGTGTTTGTGCTGGCAAAAATCCTGATCGCGGCGGGCAAACGGCTGCTCAAGCGGATCCTCAAGCGCAGTGAGGGCAAGGCGGGCAGCCGCCTGCAGGTGGATCCCCACAAGGCGGACACGCTGCTGACGCTGGGTTCGAGCATCATCAGCTACACGGTGTATTTTTTTGCCATTGCCGCGGCGCTGGATATCTTCGGGCTGGGCATCACGGCGGGGAGTCTCCTTGCCACGGCGGGCATCGGTGGCATTGCGGTGGGCCTGGGCGCCCAGAGCCTGCTCAATGACGTGATTACGGGTTTTTTCATGCTCTTTGAGGACCAAATCCAGGTGGGCGACTGGGTGGAGATCGCGGGCGTGTCGGGCACGGTGGAGAGCATCTCGCTGCGCTGCTGCTCGGTGCGGGCCTTTGGCGGGGAACTGCACATCATCCCCAATGGCAAGATCGACAAGGTGACCAACTACTGCCGCGGGCCCATGAAGGCGCTGGTGGATATCAGCATCAGCCCCGAGGCGGATATGGCCACGGTCAACCAGGCGCTTGGCGAGGCTGCGGAGGAATTTGCCCGCGCCCAGGCCGGGCAGATCGTCTCGCCCCCCGAGGTAATGGGCATCACCGCGCTGGAGCAGGGCGTGCTGCGGCTGCGCGTGGTGTGCGCCATGCAGCAGAACACCCAGTGGGCGGGGGAGCGCGAGCTGCGCCGCCTGGTGCTTAAGGCGCTGCAGGCCCATAATGTGGCGCTCGCGCCGCCCAGAGCGCACGTGCACCTCTACAGCGAGGCGCCGAAGGAGTAAAATAACATGCTTGCAAATGACTGGGGCGTGGCGGTAGGCGACATCGTGCGCACAAAAAAAGCGCATCCCTGCGGAAGCGATGTGTGGCGGGTGATCCGCACCGGCGCGGATATCAAAATCCGCTGCCAGGGCTGCGGCCGCATCGTGATGCTTGCCCGCGCGGATTTTCTCAAGCGCGTCAAACAGGTGGTCGCGCACGCCACATCGGAAGGTGAAACCCATGCATAAGGAAGAGGCGGACGCACGTCCGCGCTATCAATACGCTTCCCGCCCGGGCTACCGGATGCACATTGTGCGTTCGCGCCTGGTGCGCGAGGGGGCAGAGGAAAAGGACGCCTCCCATCCGGAGCGCTCCGGTGAAAAGGCGCGCGCGCCCAGGCCGGTGCGCGCCGCCAAGGGCGCCGCGCAAAAGCCTGCGCCGGACCTGCTGCTGGACGAGGCGCTGCGCCGCGCCAAAGCGGCGCAGGCCGCCCAGGAAAAGGAAGAGGCGGCCGCGCGCAGGGCGGCCTCTGCGGGCGAACACATCTTGGAGCGCCGCCAGGCAGCCGAATCGGTGGAGATGGAAAACACCCAGGTGCTCATCGAGCGCATCAAGGAGGACGAGCGCGAGGAGGCGCAGGAGGAGAAAAAGGCCCTCAGCCCGCTGCGCAACTTCATCGAGTGGGTTGCGGTGGTGGTGGTGGCCATGATCTGCGCGGTGGTGCTGCGCACCTATATCATCGACTTCAACCGCGTGCAGGGACCCTCCATGGAGCCCACGCTCTACACGGGCGAGCGGGTGGCGGTCAATAAAATGGCCTACTGGTTTGGCGGCGCCCGCCGCGGCGACGTGGTGGTGTGCAGGTTCCCCAATTCCAGCGACCATTACATCAAGCGGGTGATCGGCCTTGGGGGCGAGCGGGTGCAAATTGTGCAGGGCACGGTCTACATCAATGGCGTGGCGCTGGAGGAACCCTACGTCAAGCTGCCCGATACCCTCTCCATGCCCGAGACGCTGGTGCCCGAGGACAGTTACCTCGTGATGGGCGACCACCGCTCCCAGTCCATGGACTCGCGCGCTTCCAGCGTGGGGCCCATCGCGAAAAGCGCCGTGCTGGGACGCGCCTTTGCCGTGGTTTGGCCGCTGAACCGCCTTGTGTGGATACCGCGCGTGACATATGCCGCGCAGCCGCAGGCGGCGGGCGCGCACGCCAACGCCTGGCTGTAAAAAGGGGAGGAACGTTTTGATGAAACGGATGATTGCCATTGCCGATACCACGCTGCGCGACGGGGAGCAGGCCCCGGGCATGAACCTCAACCCGGAGGAAAAGCTGCAGATCGCCCGGCAGCTGGAGCGGCTGGGCGTGGATGCGATTGAGGCGGGCTTTCCCATCGCCTCCCCGGGGGATTTCGAGGCGGTGCGCGCCATCGCGCGCGCGGTGCGCACCTGCACGGTGGCGGGCCTGTGCCGGGCCACGCGCGCGGACATTGACCGCGCCTGGGATGCGCTGCGCGAGGCGGCCAAGCCGCGCCTGCATATCTTTATCGCCACAAGCGCGCTGCATATGCAGCAAAAGCTCAACATGACGCCGCAGGAAGTGCTTTCTGCCATCGACGCATCGATCGCCTACGCGCGCACGCTGTGCGATGACGTGGAGTTCTCCTGTGAGGATGCCACCCGCAGCGAGGAGGCGTTTTTGATCGAGGCGCTCACCTGCGCCCGGCGCGCGGGGGCGACGGTGCTCAACATCGCCGATACCGTGGGCTACATCACGCCTGGGGAGATGTACAACCTTGTCAGCACGCTGCGCGAGCAGGTGCCCGGCGCAAAGGACGTGCCCTTTGGCGTGCACTGCCACAACGATTTGGGCCTTGCGGTGGCCAACACCCTGGCGGGCATTGAGGCGGGCGCCACGCACGCGGAGGTGACGGTGGGCGGCATGGGCGAGCGGGCGGGCAACGCGCCGCTGGAGCAGGTGGTCATGGCGCTCTACACCCGCGCGCAGTATTACGGCTGCGCCACGGGCATTGTCACGCAGCAGCTCTACCGCACCGCCAAACTGGTGGCGAGCGTGTGCGGCCTGCGCATCCCCCACAATAAGCCGGTGGTGGGCAAGAACGTCTTTTTGCACGAATCAGGCATCCACCAGCACGCCATGCTGCACAACCGCAGCACCTACGAGATCATCTCGCCCGAATCGGTGGGCGCGGGCCACTCCGGCATGGTGCTTGGCAAGCACTCTGGCCGCCACGCGGTGGAAGAGCGCCTGCGCGATCTGGGCTACGTGCTGACGCCGGAGAAGCTGGACGAGCTGTTTGAAAAATTCAAGACGTTGGCGGATAAAAAGCGCCACATCACCGACCAGGATCTGGAGGCGCTGGCAAGCGGGGACGCCTCCACCATTCCGGATGTGTACAAGCTGGCGTATTTCCATATCGTATCGGGCAACGCGCTGCTGGCCACCGCAACGGTGCAGCTTGAGCGCGAGGGCGAATCGCTGCAGGAGGCCGCCACGGGCGACGGCCCGGTGGATGCGGTATTCCGCGCGCTGGAGCGCGCCGCGGGCATGGAGGTGGAGCTCAACGACTACTTCCTGCGTGCGGTCACAGGCGGCAAGGACGCGCTGGGCGAGGTCACCGTCAAGGTGACCGACGAGCGGGGGCACAACGTGGTGGGCAAGGGCATCTCCACAGATATCATTGAGGCCAGCGCACGCGCCCTGGTCAACGCCTTTAACAAACTCATCTACGAGCGCGCCATGCTGGCGCAGGCGTCCGCGCGCAGCTGAAGGGGGCGAGGAGGGCATGAAACGCCGCATTCTCATATATGATACGACGCTGCGCGACGGGGTGCAGGGCGAGGGTATGACCTTCACATTGGAGGATAAGGTGCGCATTGCCCGCCGATTGGACGATCTGGGCGTGGATTATATCGAGGGGGGCAACCCCTTCTCCAACCCCAAGGACGCGGCGTTTTTCCAGCGCATGCGCAAAGAAGCGCTGGCGCACGCGCGCCTGGCGGCCTTTGGGGCCACCTGCCGGCCGGAAACGCGCGCATCTTGCGATGCCGCCCTGCGCGCGCTGGCGGAGGCGGGCACGGACGCGGTGGCGGTCTTTGGCAAATGCAGCCGCCTGCACGCGCAGCAGGTGCTGCGCACCACGTGCGAGGAGAACCTGCGCATGATCGGGGATTCGGTACGCTTTTTAAAGGACTGTGGCAAAGAGGTGATCTTTGACGCGGAGCACTTCTTTGACGGCTACCTGGAGGATGCGGCCTACGCCATGGCGTGCATCGCGTGCGCAATCGCCTCGGGGGCGGACGTTGTCACCCTGTGCGATACCAACGGGGGCACCCTCACCGAGGATATCGCCCGCATCACCGCGCAGGTGGTGCGCGCGTGCGGCGTGCCGGTGGCCATCCACTGCCACAACGACGCGGGCCTTGCCGTGGCGGGCAGCCTGGCCGCTGTGGCGCAGGGCGCGTCCATGGTGCAGGGTACCATCAACGGCTACGGGGAGCGCTGCGGCAACGCCAATTTGTGCACGGTGATCCCCAACCTGGTGCTCAAGATGGGCATGGACGCGCTGGGCGAGGGGGCGCTGGCCCAGCTGACGAGCATCTCGCGCTTTGTGGCGCAGCAGGCCAACCTGCCCCTGCCCGGGCGCGCCCCCTACGTGGGGGCCAGCGCCTTTGCCCACAAGGGGGGCATGCACATCGACGCCATCATGAAGACGCCGGTATCCTTTGAGCACGTGCCGCCCGAGACGGTGGGCAACGAGCGCCGCACGCTGCTAAGCGAGGTGGCGGGGCGCTCCTCGCTGCTGCCCCGCATCAGCCGCATCGCGCCCGAGCTTTCGCGCGACGACCCCAAGCTTGCGGATATCCTCGAGGCGTTCAAGCAGCTGGAGATGGAGGGCTACCAGTTCGAGGGGGCGGAGAGCTCCTTTGAGCTGATGGTCTACAAAATGCTGGGCAAGCACAAGCCGCTCTTTGACGTGGTGGACTTCCGCGTGCAGTGCGACCAGCCGTGGCTGGAGGGGGAGAGCGCCACCGCCATCGTCAAGGTGGCGGTGGGGGGCGAGCAGGAGCTCACCGCGGGCCAGGGCAACGGCCCGGTCAACGCGCTGGATACAGCGCTGCGCAAGGCGCTCTCGGTTTTCTTCCCGCAGCTTGCGCACATGCGGCTGATGGACTTTCGCGTGCGGGTGATCGATACGGACACGGGCACCGAATCGCGCGTGCGCGTGCACATCGAATCCAGCGACGGGCAGCGTACCTGGCGCACCATGGGGGTATCGCCCAACATCATCGAGGCCAGCTTTATCGCGCTGACCGATTCCATTGAGTGCATGCTGCTGCAGCTGTAGGCTGGCACCACTGTCTGAAGGAAGTGAATCTGTGAACCAGGGGATCAGAAAACGCATTTATATACCGTTTGTGATCGTAATGCTGCTCATCGCGTGCGCGATGCTGGCCAGCATGATGTTCATGCAGTCCTGCCAGAAGAAGGCGGATACGCTCTACACCAAGATTCATCCCGGGGCGCTGGAGGCGATCTTTTACGCGTCGCACCAGACGGGGGTGCCCTGGCGGGAGATCGCGGTGGCGCTGTCCTACGACAACACCGCCCTTGCCGATGCGGTGGAGACGCAGCGCGCGGTGGATACGGCAAAAAAGCTGCAGGATGCAGGGGGGCTGATGGCGCTCATCACCGATGAGAACGACCGCAAGGAGGCCCAGCGCCGCATGGACACCCTGGCGGATGTGGACGCGCTGCTTGTGGACAGGGGATTCCCGCTTGATCGGGGTAGCGCCTACGATTACAGCGACTCCTGGGGCGATGCGCGCACCTATGGGGGCACGCGCAAGCACGAGGGCGTGGATCTGTTCGCGCCGGAGGGCACGCCCGTGTACGCCTGCGCATCGGGAGAGGTGACCAAGCAGGGCTGGCTGGAGCTGGGCGGCTGGCGGCTGGGCGTCACGGACGAGCATGAGGTGTACTACTACTATGCGCACCTGTCGTCCTACGCCGAGGGCATCACGCAGGGCGCGCACGTGGAAAAGGGCCAGCTGATCGGCTATGTGGGCAGTTCCGGCTACGGGCCGGAGGGCACCACGGGCCAGTTTGTGCCGCACCTGCACTTTGGCCTGTACAACCCCCTGGGCGAGGCGTTTGATCCCTACCCCTACCTGCGCGCCTGGGAGGGCAGCTGGGAGCGCAAAAAGGCGCCTGAGCCGGTGCCTACGGATTACACGCATCCAAAGGACGCGGCGTAACGGCCCCATGGTGGGCGAATTTATGCTGCGCGAACGCGCGCGGCAGCGTCCGCTGCCACGGGGCAAAACACGCAAGTACATAAAAGATAAAAGGGCCGCCGCGCATCCAGTGAAATGCGCGGCGGTCCATTTTTGCTGTGGAAGGCGCTTTGCCTATCCCTTCGGCGGTTCCCCGCCGCCCATCACGTCGGGCGCGTCCGTTTGCCCGGCCTGGGGCGCCTGCGGCAACGCCTCATGCGTGGTGTGGGGGGCTGGCGCATCTCCCTGCGCGGCCTCGCTGGGGATGTCCGATGCGGGCGCGCCCTGGGTGATGGGCGGGGCGAGTAGTGGCGAGGGGGGCTGCGTGGCGCCTTCAGGCGGGCCGCTCAAAGGCAATACCACCGAGAAGGCGGTGCGCATGTTGGCGCTCTCGGCAGTGATGGCGCCTGCGTGCGCCTCCACGATGCGCTTGACGATGGCAAGCCCCACGCCCGCGCCGCCGCTTGCGCTGGCGCGGGCCTCGTCGGCGCGGTAGAATTTTTCAAACACCCGGGCAAGCTTCTCCGGCGGAATGGTGATGCCCTCGTTGGTAAAGGTGATGCGCACCGCGTCGGGGGCAAAGGCATCGCGCGCCACGTCAACGATGATGCGCGCGCCCTCGGGGCTGTAGGAGATGGCGTTGCGCAGCAGGTTATCCAGCGCGCGGGCAAGCAGGTCCGCGTCGCATACCAGCTCAAAGCGCCCCTCTGCGCGCACCTGGCACTGCAGCTTTTTTTGCGTCAGCTGCGGGTAGAACTCGTCCTGCAGCTGCGCGAGCATCCGGTTGAGGTTGACCTGGCGCAGCGTCAGCGTCAAATCCTGGGCGTTGAAGCGGGTCACGTCAAAGAGCTCGTCCACCAGATCGGCCAGCTTGAGGGATTTATCGTAGGCCACGTCGATGTAGTGGGCGCGGGGCCCTGCGGGCAGGTCGGGCGTCTCGCGCAGCAGCGAGAGGTAGCCCGTGATGGAGGTCAGCGGCGTCCTAATATCGTGCGCCAGGTACACCACCAGGTCGTTTTTGCGCTGCTCGCTCTGGCGCGCCTCCATCTGGCGGCGGGCCAGGTCCCCCTTGATGGTGTTGAGCCGCTTCTGCACGGGGTAAAGCTCGGGCGCCAGCACAATGGGCTGGGAGCTCTCATCAAATACCTGGTCCATGGCGCGGGAGATGCTGTTGAGGTAGCGGGCGAACTGCGAGAGCGTCAGGTACACGGCCAGCAGCACCATCAGTGCGCCGATGCCCAGAAAGAGCCACTCGCGGTAGCCGTAGTAAAACATGACAAGCTCGCCCGTATCGATGCCAAACAGGCGGCACATCGCCTGCACCACGGGTTTAAGCGCGCCGTGCCGCGCGCTCTCTGCCAGCGTATAGAGCAAAAGAAAGCTGCCGATGGCGGTCGCAAGCACGATCCACACCATCCGCCACAGCATTTTGAAGCGCAGTTTGCGAAAACGCTCATTCAATTTTATAGCCAACCCCCCATACGGTCTTGATGAATTTGGGATGGCGCGCCGGCTCGTGCATTTTCTCGCGCAGGCGGCGGATGTGCACCATCACGGTGTTGTTGGAATCCAGGTACTTATCCTGCCACACCGCCTCAAAGAGCTCCTCGGCGCTGAGCACCCGGCCACGGTTCTCGCACAGCAGCCACAGGATGGAAAACTCCGTGGGCGTCAGCTGCAGCGGCTCGTCGTAGAGGGTGCAGATGTGGGTGCTTTTGTTGATCACAAGGCCGCCGAAGTCGATGATCTGCTCCTCGGGCTTGCCGCTCTCGTTGTAACGGGTGTAGCGGCGCAGCTGCGCCTTGACGCGCGCCACCAGCTCCAGCGGGTTGAAGGGCTTGGTGATGTAATCATCCGCGCCGATGGTAAGGCCGGTGATCTTGTCCATATCCTCCCCGCGCGCCGTCAGCATGATGATGGGAAAGGTGTGGCGCTTGCGGATGGCGCGGCACAGCGCAAAGCCGTCCATGCCCGGCATCATCACATCCAGGATCGCAAGGTCGATGTGCTGGGCGTCCAGCGCCGCAAGCGCGCTTGCGCCATCGTAAAAGGTGTATGTGGCGTACCCCTCGTTCTGCAGGTACACGCAGATCAAGTCCGCGATCTCCTGCTCGTCGTCCACGATGAATATCTCCTGCTGCATGGCTGATCGGTTCCTTTCGTTACGCACAGATGCCTCTATTATACCCTATCGGGGTACAGGGACGCAAAACAGCCGTGTTTTTACGCGCGCGCGTCCGTTCGCACGCGCGCGTACAGGTGCATATCCAGCACGCGGCCGTTTTTCACCGCGTTTGCGCGCAGCGTCCCCTCGCGCGTGAAGCCGCACTTTTCCAGCACGCGGCAGGAGGCCGCGTTGCAGGCAAAGGGCTCGGCAAAGATGCGCAGGATATCGCTGTGCGCAAAGACGTGCGCGCAGAGCTGCCCCACGGCGCACGTGGCGATGCCTCTGCCCCAGAAGGGCTCGGCGACAAAGTACCCCAGCTCCGCGGTGCGAAAGTGGATGTTCTCCTGCCGGAACGCGGCGATGCTGCCCGCCAGGCGCCCGCCTGCACTGATGGCAAAGGAAAAGATGGCGTTGGGATCAGCGGCGCGCATCTGCGCGATGAAGGCGCGGGCATCCTGCTCGCCGTAGGGGTAGGGGATGCCGTCGCGCAGGTTGTCCTGCACGCGCCTGTTGCCCAGCGCCCGCGCAAGCGCGGGCGCGTCCGCCATCTCCCAGGGCCGGAGCGTGCAGGGTGTTTGCGTAGTTTGCATGGGGTTCATCCCTCCTTAAATTAGAGCGCGCCTGCGCGCAAAATGTCTTTGCCCTCATTGTACACGCTTTTCGCCGGCGCTGTCACGCGCATAGGCCATTTGCGCGTGCACACCCCATTGACAAGCCCGCATCCATCCGTTACAATAATGACCGTAATGACGTCCATGAAGGCGTGGCTCTTTAGAAAAAGAGCTGCCTTTGTGGTTTTTTTATGCGCTTTTTTCTTGTCACTACAATTTAAAAGGGGGATGTCCTACCATGAAGAACAACTCTGTGCGCCGCCTGACCTTTACGGCGCTGTGCATCGCGCTGGGCGTGGTGCTGCCCATCGCGCTGCACGCCATCCCGGGCGCGGGCAGCATCTTTCTGCCCATGCATATTCCGGTGCTGCTCTGCGGCCTGGTCTGCGGATGGCCCTACGGCCTGGTGTGCGGGGCGCTCGCGCCGCTGCTCTCCAGCCTGCTTACCGGCATGCCGCCGGCGGGCGTGCTGCCCGGCATGCTCTGCGAGCTGGCCACCTACGGCCTGACGGCGGGCCTGTTTGCGCGCTATATCAAGATCAAGCCCCGCATGGCGGGTTTGTACGTGCAGCTGATATTGGCCATGCTCTGCGGCCGCGCGGTCAACGGCGTGCTCAACGCGCTGATTTTCTCGGCAGGGTCGTACTCCATGCAGGTTTTTGTCACCGCGGCGTTTGTCAAGGCGCTGCCCGGCATTGTGATTCAGCTTGTGCTGCTGCCGCTGCTTGTGCTACTCTTAGAAAAGATGCCGTTTATGGCGAGCCTGTCGCCGCAGGTAAATAAAGCGTAAGTTGAAGGTAGCAAGACATGGAGCAGAACGAACAGACCCGGGCGTTTTTTGACCAGATGGCGGATGCATGGGATACCTACGCGCAGCACGACCCCGCCAAGGTGGCGGCCATCGTGACGCTGTGCGATATCCGGCAGGGCGCGCGCGTGCTGGACATCGGCTGCGGCACGGGGGTGCTGACGCCCTACCTGCTGAAGTGGGAGCCGTCCGCAGTGCTGGGGGTGGATTTATCCCCGCGCATGATCGCCCACGCCCGCGCCAAGTACCAAAGCGCGCGCGTTGCCTATGAGGCATGCGATGTGATGGACGTGGCCGCGCGCGATTTTGATGTGGCGGTCATCTACTCAGCCTACCCGCATTTTTTGGAGAAGGCGCGTCTGGCCGCGCAGGTGGCGGCGCTGCTGCGCACGGGCGGGCGGTTTATGATCGCCCACAGCCAGGGCCGCGATGTGATCAACGGCCGCCACAAGGGTAAACAGGTGGCTATGGTCTCCGTGCCGCTCAAGCCCGCGTGCGAGGAGGCGGAAGTGTGGCGGGACGCCTTTGCCATCGATACGTTGGTGGATACGGGGGCGTGCTATATGCTCTCGGGCGTCAAAAAATAGGCAGGGAATAAAGCGCCGGCGCAGATCACTGCGCCGGCGCTTTTACGTTGTTTAAAAATCATGATGCCCGCCGCAGTGTTATTTTTGAGGGCGTTCATTTCAAGCCACATTCAAGTGAGGCTGGAAGCAAATCCTGCGCGCGCATGTTTGTTTCCAGCCATTAAACACGTTTGTCATCGTCCGATTCATCCAGGTTTTCCATGGCAAATGTGCAGCATAAGCGCACCAAATAGCTGAACGACACATGGTGCGCCTGCGCCGTTTGCATAAGCTGTTGAAATTGCGCCTCGGGAAAACGAATGGTGCGCGCCACGCTGGGCGCTTTGTTCTTGCGTTTCGGGATAAGCATATCATTACTCCTTTTCTTTATGCAAAGCGTATTTTCCATGCGCCGCAACGAATCGCGGCTGTGCTATCGTATCCACGCTGGATCAGGATAATGATATAACGCAAAGTGGTGCATATGTGTATTTGGCAGAAATACTGGCAAATGTAAAGGGAAAAATACGCAGCCGGCGCTTTTACGTTGTTTAAAAATCATGCCGCCCGCCGCAGTCACAGCCCGCATCCTCCAGTACGGAGACGATTTGCTCAATTCGCGCAAAGCACTCTTCGTCAGAGAAGCATTTGTTTGCAATAATTTGCTGAATTTTCGTCAGCAGTTTATAGGAGGTTTGCTCCACGATCTGTGAAGCATCCAGATGTAACTGTGGAAATGTAATCTGCATCTCATAGTGCGCGAGCAAGTGTTCTAATAACGATAGATAGAGCGGCATTTCCATCACCTCCCTTGAATGATATCACAAATATAACTAATAATGAAACCTAAAACGGTTATATTAATTGTTTTGAAAATGGTGATAATTAAGGGTGCAAGGATGCATAAGGAGAGGTGCCATGTTCAAAATTGAGAGTGATTTCCGCAATGCGAATATTTCAAGAACGATTCGTTTTCCGGAAAAACTATTTGATCAGCTTGTTGAAAAAGCGCGCGCGCATGACATATCATTAAACCTGCTCGTATTGCAGTGCTGTAAATATGCGCTTGACAACATGGAAGAGGATGAGCCCCCAAAATAGAGAGATACCGTCTGTTTGCTATTTGCTTATTCAGCAAACCTGCTGCGGTTTTTTATATGCTGAAATTTGTGGGGGTAGGACGGACGACAATATAGATAACAACGCCCGCCTTTGCCATGCGCAAAGGCGGGCGTTCTGTTATGTATCTTTTTTCAGTGCCCGCGCATGCCCCGCGTGGATGCCGATATGCCCCACGCCCAGCACAACGCTTGCGATGATCATCCAGATCACCCGCCCGTAGATGCCCAGCAGCAGAAACGCGGCCACCGGCAGCGTGGCCAGGGGCAGCGGGATGCCCCAAAGCGGCGCGTAGAAGCGCGCCACCGTGCGCGGCCCGCGAAAATAACGTATCCACGCCGCCTCGTAGAGCAGCATCAGCGCAAAGGAGACGCCCAGCCACGCGCTCCAGGGCGATAGCGGCTTCAGGTTAAAATCGGCAAAGCACAGCGCGCACGCGGTGCAGCCCACCTGGCCGATGCGCTCCAGCGCCACCAGCGCGCGGCGCTCCCCCGCGCTGTCGTAGCCCGCGGGCAGGGGCCTTGCCCACAGGATGTTGGGGGTAAAGAGCATCACAAGGTATGCGAGCCCCACGTAGGAAAACCCCAAATGCCCAAGCATGGCGCGCCCCTAGTCCACCACGCACATGCGGTAGCTGGCCTCGTACACGCCTCCCGGCGGCACGATCTTGACAAAGGGCTTATCCTCAAAATTGCCCGTCTCGTCCAGGCAGGCGCAGTGCCCACTCATGGGCTCGATGCAGATGTAGGGCGCGTCCTTGTACGCCTCCTGCCACACCGCAAGGATGTCAAAATCCGGAAAGTCCAGCTGCAGGCCCCGCCCGTCCTTTTTGCGCAGCATGCGCACGCTGCGCGAGGCAAGGTCGCTGAAGATCAGCGCGTCGTGGTCAAATGCACTGTGCGTCAGGGTGAAGCGGTCCTTGCCCGCAAGCGGCGCGTACACGCCATACCCCTCCACGTAGCCCGTGGGGGCCTGGGCGAGTACACCGCTTTCCTGCATCTCAAAGACCAGCTCATAGTCGTCAAACGCGTCACGCTCAAACAGCGGGCAATGAAAGCCCGGGTGTCCGCCCAAACACATGGGCATGGGCGCGCTGCTGTTGTTGGCAATGCGATAGGTGGTGCTGAAGCCATCCGCAAAGATGCGGTGCGTGGTATCCAGCGTAAAGGCAAAAGGGTACATGCGCTGCGTGTCCTCGTCCGCGCGCAGGGTGAAGGTGATGCTGTCCTCCTGCCTGTCCTTCAGCACAAAGGGGGTGGTGCGCGCAAAGCCGTGCTTGGGAATCTGATAGGGCACGCCCGCGATGCGCACCGTGTCCTCGATGGCAAAGCCCACGATAGGGAACATCATCTGGGCGTGGGTAGCGCGCACCGCGGGATCGCCGTCCCACAGGTAGTGTACGCCGTTTGCGGCGACGTAGCTGGTCAGCTCCCCGCCCAGCGTGGTGGCCGTGGCGCGCGCTTTGCCGCAGGAGAGTGCGTAGGTCTGTTCCATGAAAATCATGCCTCCTTATGAAAAAAATAGGGGTCCGTATGCGCAAACAGCACCGCTTCCAAGGGGGATAGCCCTCTGCGGTGCTGCTTTTGATTCGGTTGCTTATTTGTTGACGCCAATGACCGCCTTGATGCGGCGCACACCTGCCGAGGAACTCTCCTCCTTTTTGATCTTAAAGCTGACCAGCTCCGCGGTGTTGCCCGCGTGCGGCCCGCCGCAGATTTCCTTGGAGAAGCCTTCCACGCTGTATACCTTGACGCGTTCACCGTACTTGGACGCAAACACGCCCGTGGCCCCGCTTGCCTTGGCCTCGTCCAGCGTCATCTCCTGCATCTGCACGGGGATGGCCTGGGCAATGGCGTCGTTGACGTAAGCCTCCACCTGGTCTAGCTCCTCGCGGGTGACCTTGCGGGGGAAGTTAAAGTCAAAGCGCAGGCGCTCGGCCGTGATGTTGGAGCCTTTTTGCATGATGTCGTCCGATAGCACGTGCTTGAGGCCCGCCAGCAGCAGGTGCGTGGCGGTGTGCAGGCGCGCGGTCTGCTCCGAGGAATCCGCAAGGCCGCCCTTGAAGCGCTGCTCCGCGCCCGCGTGGGACTTCTGCTGGTGCTCCTGAAAGGCCTTTTCAAAGCCGTCCATGTCCACGGTGAGGTTGCGCTCGCGCGCCATCTCCTGCGTCATCTCAATGGGGAAGCCGAAGGTATCGTAGAGGTGGAACGCGCTCACCCCGTCGATCATATCCGCGCCGCCTAAGCGGTTTGCCGTCTTTTCAAACTCGCGCAGGCCCTGCTTGAGCGTGCGGGCAAAGCGCTGTTCCTCCCGCAGCAGCTCGCCGGTGATCACATCCCTACGCGCGCTAAGTTCAGGGTACACGTGCGCGTACATGCCCACAATGGTTTCGGCCAGCTTGGCCGTCAGGCCCTCGGGCATCTCCAGCTGGCGGCCGAAGCGCACCGCGCGGCGGATCAGGCGGCGCAGCACGTAGCCCTGATCCACATTGGAGGGCGTCACGCCCCGCTCGTCACCCAGGATAAACGTCGCCGAGCGCACGTGGTCAGCCACAATGCGCATGGCGTGGGTGATTTCCTCGCTCGCGCCGTACTTTTTGCCGGAGAGCTCCTCGATGTGCCCGATGATGGGCGCGAACAAATCCGTCTCGTACACGGACGAGACCCCCTGCAGCACCCCGATGGTGCGCTCCAGGCCCATACCCGTGTCCACGTTCTGCTGGGCGAGCGGCTCAAAGGTGCCGTCCGCCTTTTTGTTGTACTGCATGAACACGTCGTTCCAGATCTCCAGGTAACGGCCGCAGTCGCACGCCGGCGAGCAGTCCGGCCCGCAGGGTTCCTTGTCCGTGATGATGAACATCTCCGTGTCCGGCCCGCAGGGGCCGGTCTGGCCCGCGGGGCCCCACCAGTTGTTTTTCTTGGGCAGGTAAAAGAGATGGTCCTCCTGAACGCCCATGCTGCGCCACAGGTTGTAGGATTCTTCGTCGCGCGGCGCGTCCGCATCCCCCGCAAACACGCTGAACGCCAGCCGGTCCGGATCCAGGCCCAGCCATTTTTTATCCGTCAGGAATTCCCAGCTCCAGCTGATTGCCTCTTTTTTAAAGTAGTCTCCCAGCGACCAGTTGCCCAGCATCTCAAAGAACGTCAGGTGCGATGCGTCACCCACCTCGTCGATGTCGCCGGTGCGGATGCACTTTTGCACATCCGTCAGACGCGTGCCCTCGGGGTGGTGCGCGCCCAACAGATAGGGCACCAGCGGGTGCATGCCCGCCGTAGTAAAGAGCACCGTGGGGTCGTTTTCCGGTATGACCGACGCGCTGGGAATTACAGCGTGGCCCTTCTCACGGAAAAAAGCTAAAAATTTCTCACGCAGTTCATTGGCGGTAATCAACGTAAAGCGTCCTCCTTTATAAGTACAGTGGGTGCAAGCGGGAAAACACCCGCGTAAAAGCATAGAAAAACCTACTTTATAATAGCCCCTGCGCCTGTCCCATGTCAACGGGGGCGACTGCCCCTTTCGGCCGAATGAGGCTGCATTGGTAGGCATAGCGGCGAGCCACGAAGGCGGGGCGGAGGCTGTGCGTATCGCCTGCGCTACAGGGGCGACTGCCCCTTTCGGCCGAATGAGGCTGCATTGGTAGGCATAGCGGCGAGCCACGAAGGCGGGGCGGAGGCTGTGCGTATCGCCTGCGCTACAGGGGCGACTGCCCCTTTCGGCCGAATGAGGCTGCATTGGTAGGCATAGCGGCGAGCCACGAAGGCGGGGCGGAGGCTGTGCGTATCGCCTGCGCTACAGGGGCGACTGCCCCTTTCGGCCGAATGAGGCTGCATTGGTAGGC
The DNA here is from genome assembly GCF_900604345.1 of Maliibacterium massiliense. GTDB lineage: Bacteria > Bacillota > Clostridia > Christensenellales > Maliibacteriaceae > Maliibacterium > Maliibacterium massiliense. The sequence goes on along the minus strand of NZ_LR026983.1, from coordinate 1,216,275 downwards.
ATAGCGGCGAGCCACGAAGGCGGGACGGAGGCTGTGCGCATCGCTTTCGTCGTGTGCGCGTTTCCAGCACCTGCGCAATGCGCCGCGCCCAGCTGCCCGTCAGGACGGGAAGCGCGTGCGTACCGTCTGCTGCACGTGGTCCCTTACCAAAACGCTGGAACGCCTGTATGCATATCCGGGGCGCATGGCGCGACATTTGCGCCTCCGGAGATTGACAGATCAAGCGGGAAATATATAATTAGTATAACAAGTGGGTTTAGACATACCATCAAAGGGGGGAGAATCCATGGCTGGTCACCAAAAAAGCGTTTCCTAGGCCTGATCTAGGAAGCGCGCGATGGGAAAAAACCTTGCCAAGGTCGTGCATGGCCTGTTGACGCATTGCAGCAGGTGACGCGCTGCGCCAGGCAAGGGGAGCCGTGGCGGCGCTGTGCGCATCGGCGGCGGGCTGCTTCGGGCGCCGAAGGCTTGACACCAGCAGGCCGCACGTGAATGCGGCCGGCGGAAAAGGGAAGGCATGATGAACGTTCTATCCGTATCCAACCTGCGCAAACGCTACGCGCAGTTTGCCCTCAAAGACGTGTCCTTTGACCTGCGTCCGGGCGCGATCACCGGCTTTATCGGGCGCAACGGCGCGGGCAAGACCACCACGCTCAAGTCGCTGATGCACCTGGTGCACCCCGATGGCGGGACCATCCGATTCTTCGGCATGGATTTTGCCGGCCATGAGCTGGAGATCAAGCAGCGCATCGGGTTCGTCACGGGCGGCATCAACTATTATCCCACCAAAAAGCTCGGCGCGATCACGGCGGTGACGCGCGGCTTCTACCGGCAGTGGGATGACGCGGCCTACCGCAGCTACATGCAGCGGTTTGGTCTGGACGAGGGCAAGACACCCAAAATGCTCTCAGAGGGCATGAAGGTCAAGTACGCGCTGGCGCTGGCACTCTCCCACCACGCCACGCTGCTGCTGCTCGACGAGCCCACAAGCGGGCTGGACCCCGTCTCGCGTGACGAGCTGTTGGATATCTTTCTTACGCTTGCGGCGGAAGAAAAGGTGAGCATTCTCTTTTCCACCCACATCACCTCGGATTTGGAAAAGTGCGCCGATGACATCATCTACATCAAAAACGGTGCGATCGTGGGCCAGGGGCGGATGGAGGACTTTCTGGCGCGCTACCGGGCGGTGCGCTTAGACGCGCCCCCCACAGGCGCGCTGGCTGCGCAGCTGGTCGGCTGCAAGCGCACGCGCGCGGGTTACAGCGCGCTTGCAAGGGCACAGGATCTGCCCTGCTTGCATTTGCCCGGCGAGCAGGTGTCCGCGGCGGATCTGGAGACCATCATGATCCATATGGAAAGGGCGTGACGCGCGATGAAACATCTCTTTGCCAAGGAATGGCGCCTGGCCATGCATCCCACCGCACCGCTGTTTCTGGCCCTTTCAGCCATGGTGCTGATTCCCAATTACCCCTACAGCGTGGTGTTTTTCTACACCTGCCTGGGCGTCTTCTTCCTGTGTTTAAACGGACGGGAGAACCAGGATATCTACTATAGCATGCTGCTGCCCATCCGCAAGCGGGATATTGTCAAAGCGCGGCTGCTGAACGTCGTGCTGATCGAATGCGCGCAGGTGCTGCTGGTGGGGCTGTGCGTGCTGCTCAAAGGGGTCATCCAGCCCGATACAGTCAACCTGGTGGGCATGGACGCAAACACCGCCCTGTTGGGCGTGGGCTTGCTGGAACTGGGCCTGTTCAACGACGTATTTTTTGTGCGCTACTATAAAAATCCCGATAAGGTGGGCCTCCCCTTCCTGCTGGGCACCGTGGCGCTGTTTGTCGCGATGGTGCTGGTGGAGGTCTCCGCCCACGCCGTGCCCTTTGTGCGGGATGTGCTCGACACGCCCGATCCGCGCTTTATGCTGGAGAAGGGGTTGGCACTGCTCGTTGGCGCGGCGGGCTTTGCGCTGCTGAGCCTGCACGCCTACCGGCGCGCCGCCCGCAGCTTTGAGGCGTGGGATCTGTAAATGCCAACGCGACGCGAATGGGGGCGCGCCCTTTGTAAAGGGCGCTTCCCCATTTTGTTCGCCGGTAGGCGGTGTGTGCAGAATGCGCTATAATGAGAAGAGATCAGGCGGCGATGTGCGCGCGCTGCAGCGCGCGCGCCAGCGTGGGCGCAATGGCGGCTGTGGCCAACACCTTGACGCAATCCAGCGCGATAAAAGGGAGCGTGCCCGCGGCCAGCGCCTGCACAAAGGTCATCCTGCCCACGATGGCCAGATAGCCGCTGCCAAGTAGGTGCAGGATGATGAGTGCCAGCCCCATGCCCAGCGCGTGGGCAAAAGAGGCGCGTCCCTTGTACTTTTCCACGCACAGCGCCACCACAAGGGCCATCAGGGGATAGGCGAGGATGTAGCCGCCCGTGGGGCCGATCAGCACGCCCAAACCGCCCGTAAATTTACCGAATACCGGCAGGCCTACCACGCCCATCAGCACATAGACGATCTGGGAGAGCGCCGCCTGCCCCTTGGGCAGCAGCGCTCCGCAGAGGAACACCCCCATGATCGACAGGGAGAAGTGCACCGGCGTAAAGGGCACGGGAAAGACGATCTGGGCAAAGATTGCCGTCAGCACGGCAAAGAGACTCATGCGCGCCAGGCTGCGCGTGGAAAACGTCCGCATCAACATCGCACACCTTTCATAAACAAGTAGCATTGCTGCCTTCATTATACGGGATGTGCGGATAATGTCAACTAAATTATACGATAAGTTTACAATATGCGCGCTCGTTACGCACATTTGTTTTCAAGCGGGCGCGGCAACGGAAAGGGGGCGCGGCATGCGTGCCATCGAACAGGTGTATGTAGCCACACTGGCGTCGCCCTGGGGCGAGCTGGTGGTGATGGAGAGCGCGCGCGGCGTGCTGCGCATCGATCTGCCCTGGTCGCACGGGGCGCGCGCCATGATCGTGCAGGGACGCGTGCGCGTGGTATCCGACGCGCTGCGCACGGATATCCTGGCGCAGCTGGGGCAGTACTTTGCCCACGCGCGCAGAGCCTTTGACGTGCCGGTGGATTTGCGGGGCACCCCCTTTCAGCTGGACGTGTGGCGCGCGGCGATGCGCATCCCCTATGGCAGAACGTGCGCCTATGGCGAGCTTGCCCTGGCGAGCGGCCATCCGGGCGCGGCGCGCGCGGTGGGCGGAGCAATGGGCAAAAATCCCCTGCCCATCCTAGTGCCCTGCCATCGGGTACTGGCCGCGCACGGCATCGGGGGCTTTGGCGGCGCGCAGGGCGCGCTGGCCTGCAAGCGCGCGATGCTGGCGCATGAAGGGGTACATAACGTATAAATGCACGCCACATGGATATACTAACACCATCGGATCGCTTTTGGTGGAAAGATGGTGTTTTTTATGCGCAAAAAACTGCTGGTGATCGCCGCGATCATCCTGACGTTTATCCTGGTGGTGCCGGTGCAGCTGTCCTCGCGCCTGCCCGCCTTTGGCAGCGTGCAGGTGCCTGCGGATGTGGCCAGCGCGCAGGACGCGGCGCGCTGGCGCATTTTGGGCTATACAGACCAGGATGCGGGCAAGAAGCTGACCACGTTTCAGTTTTACGTCAAGGGACACCCCGTGGATCGTCTGGCCCACGCGCAGACCGGCCATAAGCAGGTGACGGCGCTGACGCTCTACTTTGACGGGTGGAAATACGTGGGCAGCACCGCCCAGGCGCCCGAGCTTTCCGGCTGGTTTGACGGCAGGGGCCGCTCCGCCGCGGAGCTGGATGGCTGGAGCGACGCGCAGTGGCGCGCGCGGCAGGCACAAAAAGCAAGCGCTTACCCCGCGCGCGGCGCGGCCTATGCACGCGCCGTGGCAGGCATAAAAACCGCGGGCGGGGGCATGCCCCCGCCCGCGGTTGAGAAGATGCTTTAGGATGCCGGTTTCCGCTTGACGGACTTGTAGAAATCCGCAAGCTGTGCGTGCACGTCTGCGGGCAAATCGTGCCAGCGCACGGCGCGGATCGCGCCCTCCAGCGCGCACAGCTTGCTTTGACAGGCGGTGGGGTCCAGCGCGTAGATGCGCAGGAACGCCTCGCGGCTACCCAGCTTGCGCAGCGCCTCGGGGCTGTCGATGCCCGCCTGGCGCAGTGCCTTTTCCAGCGTGGGACCGATGTTGGGTAAATCGTGCAGCTGCTGTGGCATAAGCGGCCCTCCTTTTGTATGCGGATGGGAAAATACCGCGTGCAGGTCCATTGCTCTTATGTTGCTTATACGCGTATAATATAGGTACAGGATCAATCCTGCGCCCGGTAGGCAATCCCTTCCTGCGCAATGGAGACGTCGGTGCGGTTGTGCTCCACAGCCATCAGCCTTTTATTGGCGTAGCTGAAGAGCTCCTGGTCGGAAACCACCACGTGGTCAGCCAGATCCACCTCAATGGCGCGCAGCGTCAGCTCCAGCGCGCGCGTCATCTCCAGATCGCTGGGCGATGGGGCGCCCACCCCGCCCGGGTGGTTGTGCGCCAGTATCACGGCGCTGGCCTTGTGCAGCAGCGCAAGCTCCACCACCTGCCGGGGCGAGACCACCGCCGCGCGGGTGCTGCCGCGGCTCAGACGCTTGCAGGCCGTCAGCCGGCAGCGCGCGTCCAGCGCCATGCAGTAGAATTCCTCCGAGGTCACCCCGTCAAAGAGGGTGGCGGCGTACTGCCCCGCCTTGTGGTAAGAATCCAGCACCGGTTTTTCGCCAAAGCGGTCGCGGTTGTAATAGCGCATCAGCGCCGGCAGCATGGATAGCTCAAAGGCTGCCAGCGGCGGCACGCCCTTGATGCGGGCCAGTTCCTTTTCATCGGCCTCCACCACGGCGGCAAAGGAACCGAACTGCGCCAGAATCTGGTGGGCAAGCTCGTTGGTGTTGCGCTGGGGCACGTATTTATAGAGCAGCATTTCGATGACCTCGTGGGCGGCAAAGCCGTCAAGGCCCTCGGCGCGGTAGCGGTTGCGCATCCGATCCCGATGGCCGTCGTGCGCGTGTGTGGGCATCAGCGACATCCCCCTTCAACGCAAAGAAGCGTCTGTACTGTAACTGTAGCAAATCGGGCTGCAAACGTAAAGACAGGGAGGCAGAAAACCATGTTGGAATCCTTGGATCAATATATTGCGCAGCACCGCCAGCAGCTGGTGGATTTGACGTGCGCGCTGTGCCGTATCCCCTCGTATAAG